>LNEJ01000021.1 GCA_001464965.1 Gammaproteobacteria bacterium Ga0074134 | reverse complement strand
GGACCCCTTTTGTTTTGGACCCCTTTTGTTTTGGACCCCTTTTGTTTTGGACCCCTTTTGTTTTGGACCCCTTTTGTTTTGGACCCCTTTTGTTTTGTGACCCCTTTTGTTTTGTGACCCCTTTTGTTTTGTGACCCCTTTTGTTTTGTGTTTTGCATAACAGGAGAAATGCTACACTGCTAGACCTGACCCCATGCTTCGTTAATTATTTAACGGCTCCTTAGGTTGCCAATTCCGAGGACGGCGCCCACCAATATCGGCGCGAGACGACCTCAATCGCTGAGATAACTTCATCGGTCTCAGAAGGATCAAGGAGCAATTCGAGGGTCTCCAACCAAGTCTGAAGGGAAGCCACTTGCTCGGTATTGAGGCGTCCCCAGCGTTTGACCCTGAACGCATGCTGTTCAGCCGACCGAGTTGGGCGGAGCAGCTGAATCAAGGAAACTACAAATGTTGAGCGCGGGTGGCGCAAACCACAGGCCAAGAATGCAGGAAGATAATAACAAAAGGCTGCTGGTGTAAACCAGTAAAGTGCGTTGTAGTGCGTCAACAATACTGACTCATCAATGTCACCCCAGTGTCTTCCGGCGAACGCAGCCACGTCGCTCTCCGCCTCATCCCCTTTCGATCCGCAGAGTCCTTCGTTGGGCTTCAGCAAGGAGCCTTTGAATGCTGAGCTGATTACCTCGGTCGATCTGGAAATTGCGTCAGGCGTGTTCATCACGTATCTCCCAAAAATGTTGATAGGCAGCGGTGCGCTGCACATAATTCCCGCGAATTAGACGCGGTCTACTGTGGAAAGACCCAGCGCGGCGTCTTCCCTGTGCGGCTAATGTATGCGCATCGTCGAGCATGTTCTGCTGCCGCCGCCCGTGCGGCTTTATGTCCTTCGTCACCACCGCGGAAACACGCGTCGTCGCGGGCTGCGCGGGCATCCGCTTGCTGTTTCCAAGCTGCGCCCTTGGCCGCCAGGGCTTTGGGTGAATCGCCAACTTGACATGCCCCTCCTGCTGCATCCACAGCCTCCTTTGACTTTGCGACATTACCATTCAAACGCTCATACTGCTGCGGGTTGCAGTCGCCGGGAGGGTCGGGAATCTCTCCGGTAGTTACCCCCATCTGCACAAGTCCGGCTAAATCTGCCGTATTCTCATGATTCTGGAATTTCTTATCCGTCAGCCGACAGGCATTCTTCCCATCCATTTTCACATCGAAAGAATACAGAATCCAGGTCGACTCCTTCATGAATGTGCTGGATTTGACGCCCCCCACAACACCTGCGTTATCGCCATTCGAGAGTGAGAACTCCGAGCCTTTGATGGCAATCATCATGCCACCATCGGCTTTGACCGTGGTCGTTCCCTTGTCCAGCGTGGCTGACTGGGAGATGTTCGGATAAGGGATCGGCACTGGGCCACCCGGCGAGGGCGTCTTGCAGACGTCGGGAATGGTCGCGACCGAGATGCCGTTGCTCCCCTTGTGTACCAGCGAATTCGCGACGCCGTTGACCTTGACCGTGACCGGCATCGTCAGTCCCTCCCGCCAACGGCCATCAGCGCGGCGGAACGCTCCCCGCCTTCGGCGCTGGCCCACGCGAAGGCCACGTCTCCGTTGGCATAACCTTTGGCACCCGCAATCGCGGCCAACACCAGATGCAGCGGCGCACCCGCCGCAGACACGTCGCCCCAGCAGTCCGCCGGGGCGATGAAATCGGAGGCCGATTCGAACGCCTCTTTTGTACGCAGACAGGCGAAACCATACTCATCCGCGCGATACGGCTCGCCGTTCATATCGCAATACACATCCGTGACCTTGGTATCATCCGGCAGCGCGGCCAGCGCGCCACGGAACGCTTCAGTGAGCCCCTCGCCGATGCACACCGTCTCGGTCTTGATGCGCTTGGGTTCGAATGCCGTTCCCACGCCAAGCAGGCGGGCGAACGGTGCGAGCTGCAACTGCTCCACAATTTCACGCCGCATGAGCAGCAGAGCTCCCGCGCCTTCGCCGGGGATGAATCCCCAGGCGTTGTTGAGCGGGCCCGCGCTGTGGAGCTGGTCGCTTTCTTCCAGCCATTCCAGTGTCTCGGGTTCGATGTACGAATCAACGCCGGCTACCACGCAGGCATCGAACGCGCCCTCAGCCAGCTTCTTCGCGGCGGCATCCAGCGCGAGCAGCCCGGCAGCGTGGCCATTGGGAAATACCGCCGCTGCCGAGAAGACTTGCCGGTACTTGTCGCTCAGCGATTTTTTGAGCGCGGGCTGCAAGTCGCCGGGCAATCCTGGCCGTGGACTGGGGAGCCCCAGCGAAAGCGCGATGCGCAGCGGGCTAGCCTGCGTCTCTGTGACTGGCTCCAACGCTTGGTCAATCGCCGGGAACAACAGCGCTTCGAAACGCTCGGTGCCAGACAAGTCGATATCCAGCCACGGCGCAATGGCCGCGCGCATCGGCTCCCCCGCGGTGTCGATCATGTAAGGGTGTTGCGTAAACCCGCTGATGCCAGCACGTACCGCAGCGGCGCTCGACCACGCGCAGCGCCCGACTGCGGTGCTGGCGCCCAGTGCAACGACATAAAGCGGTTCTCCGTTCACGCTACGCCACCTCAAACACAGCTTCGTTGTCCGCAGCCTCGCCAGCGCTCAAATTGGTCTTGAGCGTGACGATCGTCCGTTCGAGTTTCTGCACTTTGAAGTGGCAAGGTAAGGCCGAGTGCCATACTAGCGAGACACGCGGGAAATCGGGCTCCAGGATCACCGTATGGAGTTTGCGGCTCTTGTGTATCTCGCGGCTGCCATCGTAAAAGCGGGTTTCGAAGCCCAGATAGACCTTGGGCAGCGAGAATTTTATCTCGCCGCCGGGGCTTAAATTGAGCAGCACGACGGGCTCGCCGCCGCGCAGGAATTGCGGCGTTTGCTGGTCGGATGGCGCACACTGGAAGAATCGCTCGTCGAAGTCCGCCGGCAGCAGCGGCTGGCGCGTTTGCATCCACTTGTCGTCGTAGGTGCCCGCGAAGCCCGCGCGTGGTTGCCAGTGGCTGCCAATAGCACCAAAGCCCGCTGGTGCTGGGCGCTCGTCCCAGGAGCGGATCAGCTGCTTTGGATATTCAATGTTAGGCACGGCAACGCCATCCAGATGGGATTTCTTGACCGCGAAACTGGTACCCAGGGGATTGCGCCAATCCCAGTCGCGGTCAGGATGTTTCGACTGTTTGTCTACCCCACCAAATGCCCGTTCATACACCAGCGGGATTTTCTCGAAGGGCTGTGGGCTACTGGGGCCGAACGCACCCCAAACGCGGTCTCCAAATACGCGCAGGGCTTTGGCAACTGTACCCACCCGGAAGCCGACGTCCAATTCCTTTACGGCCTTGCCGTTAGGCGCATAGGCATGGCCGACCACAATGAGGTCGGTTGTCTTCTTGGTGAGTATCAAATCTGATTCGTACCGGATGCTCGACTTGCCTGGCTCACCGACGTATTCTGGCACGCGCAGCACAGGAGGCTGTTCCTTGGTGATTTCGATAGTGCCATCGGGTCTGATGTCAAATGTGCATTTCACGGCGACGAGCCAGACCTCCGCACCCTCCCTGTCGCGGACCCACCCACGCTCGGCGGCAAAAGGTGTACGGTTATCAACTTGCCACATAGCTGTTACGCCTAGTTGATATCAATGGTCGCCCCTTTGATCTTGTTATAGCCAGTCGAGCGACTGATAATATAATTGCCCTTGATGATGACCTTGCCGGCGCGCGTGAGCGTGATGCTGGCATCCCCGCAGCGCAGCACGATTTCGCGCTCGGCGGAGAGCACAACCCTCTCATCATCAATCTGGGCATCGAGCGATACCTGTGCAGCGGGCAATGCAGATGCCGTGTTCTTTTGATTCTGAATAACCCCAAGGATAATCGGCTGTTCGGGCTTAGCCCCTTCGAACACGAGCACGACTTGCACGCCGATCATCTCGCGCCGTAATGCTATCGTTGACCGAGCGGGGACAACTTCGCCGGGCAAGCATGCCAAGTCAGCGACAAGTGGCTGTTCTTGCAAATCGAAGCCAGCGAATCGCGCCACCATAATGCCCGCTTGCAGGGTAGGTGCCGCCATCGAAGCAAGCGCGGGGCGCTGCGTCAGCACCGCAAAAATATCAAGCTCGCTTTCGGCTGCGATGGGCTCGAATGGATCGACAGTAATTTCCATGCATTGCTCCCTCAATCAATCCCCACTTTGCTGCCCTTGATCACGATTTCGCCGCCAGCCTTAATATTGATCTTACCGCTGCCATCCACCGTAATATCCTTGCCTTTGATCGTGATCGTTCCGTCTTTCTTCATGGTAATGCTAGCACTGCCCGTCTTGATCGTCACCGAGTCGCCCGCGTCGATAACTAGATTCTTGCCTACTTTCAGGTTGTCGTCGCCCTTGACATCTGAGCTACGGTTGCCGTCGACGCCTAGCGTATCATTGCCCTTCACGCTCTTGGAAGCATTTCCAGTCACGGACTCGCTTTGATTTGCACCGACGCTTAAGGACTGATCCGCACCAACCTTAACAGTCTGGGCCGCGCCTACAGTCACTGATTGAGCCGTACCCACATTCGTGGTCTGGTTCGCGCCAACATTGATAGATTGATAGGCCCCGACGTTTACGGTTTGGTACGCCCCGACGGCGACGGCCTGGAACGCGCCGATAGCCACTTCCTGCGCGGCGCCAATGCCTATGGTCTCGTTCACGCCAACGGTGTGTGTGCGCTGCAGAGCGACGGACACGGTTTCACTGGCACCCACCGACTTGGTGCGGTTCGAGCCGATGGTGATGCTTTCATTCACGCCCACCTTTTCCGTGCGGTTTACGCCGATGGTGATCTTCTCGTTGTTGTCCACCGTCTCGGTGCGGTCGTGCTTGACGTGGGTGGTCTCGTCGTGGTCGATAGTCTTGGTGCGATCGTGGCCGACGGTGTGCGTTTCGTCGTTCTCGACGCTGATGTCCTGGTTTCTTTCAGCATGGAGGTAAATCTGTTCTGCGCCCTTCTTGTCCTCGAACCGCAGTTCGTTGGCATTGACACCGCTTCCTCCTTTGCTGGAACGCGTGAGGATACCTGTCTGCGTCATATTCGCGGGCAGCGCGTAGGGGGGCATCTGCTCGGCGTTGTAGACACGTCCGGTGATGAGGGGGGCGTCGGGGTCGCCTTCGAGAAAGTCGACGATGACTTCTTGCCCTATCCGGGGGATGGCGATCATGCCCCAGTTCTTGCCAGCCCAGGGATGCGAAACCCGTATCCAGCACGAGCTGTTCTGGTTGCGTTCGCCTTTGCGGTCCCAGTGGAACTGCACTTTCACCCGGCCATAGTTGTCGGTGTAGATCTCGTCGCCGGCGGGGCCGACGACGATGGCGGTCTGCGGGCCCTGCACGATGGGCTTGCGCGTGCTGCGTTGCGGCCGGAAGGGTTGGCGGCTATTGAGTACGGTGAAGCCGCACTGGTAATGGGCGCCGGTGTTGTCCATGGCTTCGTAGGCGTTGTACTCGAGGGTGTGGACGGTGCTGACCACGAGATACTCGCGGTTTTGGTCGGCGCGGGCGTGGCCGGTGAGTTTGAACAGGTGGCCGCAGCACAGGCCGCGCGCGTTGGTGCTGCCGCTGGCCAGTTCATGTTGGGCGTGCAGTTCTTCAAGGCGGGTGCGCACGTACTGTTCGCCTTCGGCGGCGGTGACATACTCGCCGGGATAGTCGTAGACCTCGTAGTCCGCCCGTTCATGCCCGCGCTTGATCGTGGTCTTCACTTGCAGCTCGACGCTGGGCTTCTGGAAGTCAAAGTCGTCGATGGCATAGCGGCCGGATTGAATCTCGCGGGCGAAATTCCATGCGCTGATACGTTCATGTTCGAGGCGCCCGGTGCGCTCCTGGGGGATGAAGGGGAGTGCTGCGTAGCCTTCGAACGGGGCGTGGGCGCTGTAGGAATCCGCCAGAATCAGGGTGTGCCGCCCGTCCGTGTGTTTGAAATAAAAATAGATGCCTTCCTGTTCCATGAGGCGGCTGACAAAATTGAAGTCGGTCTCGCGGTACTGGACACAGTATTCCCATGTGCGGTAGGTGCCGGTGAGTTCCTTTTTGACATCGGCGATCTGCGGGTAGTCGTCAAAGATTTGTTTGATGATGTCCGGGACGGTCATGTCCTGGAAGATGCGGCAGTTGGCGGTGCGCGTGAGAAACCACAGCCAGGGGCACACTGTGGCCTGGTACAGGTGGTAGCGGCCGTGCATGCTGACCTGCGCGAAACGGGTGACGTAACCGTTGAAATGGCGTGTCTTGTCTCCGGGCAGTTCCAGCTTGACGGTGACGTTCTTGCCCAGGATCGTGTCGAGGTCGATGTCACCTTTGTCGCTCAGCAGCGCAATCTGGAATTCGCTCAGCCGGCTCAGTTCTTCGCGTGCCGTCATGCGGTGAAACAGCAGCACGTCCTCGCCTAGCGGCGTTGTTATTTCCATCACCCTGCGCATTTTTCGCGGTCGCCTTTCTGTGTTACCGAATTGTTTCTAATGTTATTCCAATTCCATTTCAATCAGTGAATAAATATAATCCCCCACCCCTCGCTACGCTCTCCCCGCTTATGGGGAGAGGGGCGGGTGAGAGGGAGATAGTGTTTCGTATCTGCTCCAACACATCCTCCAACTGTTGCATGACTTCGTTGTTCCAGAAACGCAGTACCGTATAGCCTTGGCTGCGCAACCACGCATCCCGATGCTGATCATATGCCACCTGTTCGGCATGTTGTCCGCCATCAAGCTCAATAATCAGCCGTCGCTCCACACACACAAAATCCACAATATAGCGGCCCATGGGCTTTTGCCGCTTAAACTTTAAATCCATGAAGCGATGCGCCCGCAGGTGATACCACAGCCGCTGCTCAGCTTCAGTCTGGTTGGTGCGTAGGGTCTTGGCTTTGTTTAGCACCCTCCCTCTCCCCCATTTCTAATTCAATCAGCAAATAATTTTATCCCCTCGCCCCGCTTGCGGGGAGAGGGTTAGGGAGAGGGGTTGGTTGAATAACATGATAATTTTCATGTTTATTGCACGTAACGCCCTCCCTCTCCCCAACCCTCTCCCGCCCTGCAGGAGAGGGAGTAATAATGCATTTTTGAATTAGAAATGAAGTAACCACCTACCGTTACTCAAACCCATAGGCGAAGTCTTGATTCTCCATCTTGAGGGTGACTTTGTCGAGTGGCTTGCCTTCCATCAATCTTGTCAAAAATTCCTGGCTGATACGCGGCAGCACGGTATTGGTCAAAATCGCATCCACCACGCGCGCGCCGCTTTCCACTTCGGTACAACGGCTCGCAATCAGACTCACCACGTCGTCGTCATAGGTGAACGGGATACGATGGTTCTCGGAGATACGTTTGCCGATGCGTTTGAGCTGCAAATTGATAATCAGGCGCAGCACGTCGTCGCTGAGCGGGTAATACGGGATCACCACGAGGCGGCCCAGCAACGCGGCGGGAAATACCTTGAGCAGCGGTTCGCGCAGACCCTGAGCAATGCCTTCGGGCCCGGGCATCAGCTCCGGGTCTTTGCACATGCTCATGATCAGGTCGGTGCCCACGTTGGAGGTGAGCAGGATCAGCGTATTCTTGAAGTCGATGTAGCGGCCTTCGGCGTCTTCCATCCAGCCCTTGTCGAAGATCTGGAAGAACATCTCGTGCACGTCGGGGTGGGCCTTTTCCACCTCGTCGAGCAGGATCACGCTGTACGGCTTGCGCCGCACCGCTTCGGTGAGAATGCCACCCTCGCCATAACCTACATAGCCCGGCGGCGCGCCCTTGAGCGTGGAGACGGTGTGCGCCTCCTGAAACTCGCTCATGTTGATGGTGATGACGTTCTGCTCGCCCCCGTAAAGTGCCTCGGCCAGCGCGAGACCAGTCTCGGTCTTGCCAACGCCTGAGGGGCCGCACAACATGAACACGCCGATGGGCTTATTGGGGTTGTCGAGCCGCGCGCGTGAGGTCTGGATGCGGCGGGCGATCATGTCCAGGGCATGCCGCTGGCCGATAACACGCTGGTTAAGGGTATCACCCAGGTGCAGCACGGCCTCGACTTCGTTCTTCACCATGCGCCCCACCGGGATGCCGGTCCAGTCCGCCACTACCGAGGCCACCGCCTGGGAGTCAACGCTGGGCAGGATGAGCGGGCGCTCGCCCTGTAGCTCCGCAAGCTGGGACTGTAGCGTGCGCAGCTTGGCCAGCAAGTCATCCGGGGATTCTGCCGGTTCGCCCGGTTCACCTGGGTTGGTGGTACCCGAGGCACCCGCTACGGTGTCTACCGACACCGTCTTGGCGGCGGCATCGACGGCCTTTTCAAGTTCACTTTGGGTGCCCTCCACCTTGCCCACGTGTCCACGCAACTTGGCGCGGATCGCAAGGATCTGGTCTACCAACGCCTTTTCTGCCTGCCAGCGCTGCTCCAGTTTGACCAGAAGCGCGCGCTCAGCCTCGATCATGGCATTAGCGTTGGCCTCGCGCTGCGCGGTGTCTACCCCTACCACCTTCTCGCGTCCGATAATCTCCAGCTCGGTGTTGAGCGCGTCGATGCGGTGGTGGCTGTCCTCCACCTCGGCGGGCACGGCATGCTGGCTGATCGCCACGCGGGCGCAGGCGGTATCGAGCAGACTCACCGCCTTGTCGGGCAACTGGCGCGCCGGGATATAACGGTGCGATAGCTTGACCGCCACTTCCAGAGCCTCATCCAGCAGTTGCACGCGATGGTGTTTTTCCATCACGCTGGCCACGCCGCGCATCATCAGGATGGCCTTTTCCTCGCTGGGCTCGCCGACCTGAATCACCTGGAAGCGGCGCGTAAGAGCCGGGTCTTTTTCGATGTATTTTTTGTATTCGCTCCAGGTGGTGGCGGCGATGGTGCGCAGGGTGCCGCGCGCCAGCGCGGGCTTCATGAGATTGGCAGCATCGCCGGTACCGGCTGTGCCTCCGGCACCGATCAAGGTATGCGCCTCGTCGATAAACAATATGATAGGCTTCGGTGAGGCTTGCACCTCGTCGATCACTTGGCGCAGGCGTTGCTCGAATTCACCCTTCATGCTGGCCCCTGCTTGCAGCAGACCGATGTCCAGGGTGCATAGGGTAACGTCCCGGAGAGAGGGTGGCACGTCGCCCGCAGCAATACGCTGGGCGAAGCCCTCCACCACTGCCGTCTTGCCCACACCCGCCTCGCCGGTGAGGATGGGGTTGTTTTGGCGGCGGCGCATCAGAATGTCGATGATCTGGCGGATCTCGGCGTCTCGTCCCACGATGGGATCCAACTCACCCTTGCGCGCGCGCTCCGTGAGGTCGATAGAAAAGCGCTTCAGCCCCTCCTGTTTGCCCATCTGCGCGGGTGCCAAAGCACCGCTCGCCTCGCCCGGCTCACCGCCTATCGCCGAACCGTCTGCGGACCTTAAGTTCTCTTCCGGCGAACCGGAGACGATCTTTCCAAAGTCATCGGTGAGGGTATCGACCTTAATCTGTTCGAACTGTCGCGAAATATTGAACAACGCATGACGCAACGACGAGGTCTTGAGCATGCCGATGATCAGGTGGCCGGTCCTGACCTGCGACTCACCGAACATGAGCGTACCATAGACCCAAGCCCTTTCAACGGCGTTCTCGAGATGTTCCGACAGATCAGAAATCGAGGTAGACCCGCGTGGCAGCCGGTCCAGCGCCTCGGTCATGTCTTTCGCCAGCCGTGATGTATCCAGCTCGAAATGCTTGACGATGTGATGCAAGTCGGTGTCATGGGTCTGTAGGATCTGCTGCAGCCAGTGCTCCAGCTCGACATAAGGGTTGCCGCGCAGCTTGCAGAATACCGTTGCGCCCTCGACGGCCTTGTATGCGACGCTATTCAGCTTGCCAAACAACGCGACCCGGCTTATTTCACCCATATGGCATCCCCCTCTTGATGTTAGGCGGCCGCGCTTTTCGGCGCCGAATTTTTATAGTGATCTGCAGATGGCTCGCGCCTCACCATGAATCGTTCCGCATCCAACGTGAGATCCGACGCATCAGACTCAGCGGAGTAACTGCCGAGCCAGGTCGTCCAGCCAAGGCGCCCAAATCTGCCTAGCGTTGTCCTGGGCACCAGATCTCTTGATAACACAAGCTGAGCATCCCATTCAAGCTCGAAGCACAGATACTGCCTCACCCACGCCACAAGTTTCTTAATCGCGCTGCCGCCGGGCAGAAAACTCTCATACTGGTGCAGGGTAAGCGGCCCCAACACCAGCCTGATTTTATGCTGACGATCCCACACTCTGGCGCCCAAAACCGTACCACAGCCAAGAATGGCGCCCTCATTCGCGGCCCCCAGGCGGGTACGCTCTCGCTCTGGCAGCACCATCCAGTGACCTGAAAATTCTTCGATGCGTATCGGGATGCGAAAGTAGCCGGTGAGCAACGCGGCAAGCCCGTCGCGATTGCGCACCTGGCGCGTCAGCAACCCTGAATAGAACAACTTCGCGACATCGGCAACATCGTCCCGGTCGCGCAAACGCGCGCCTCCCAAGCCGAACAGCGAGCCCACATAGATTCCAAACCGATCGTCTTTGGGGCGATCGAGATTGACAGTGGGTTGCGCTTGAGCCCAGGCGCGATAGAACAGCTCGAGAAAGCGATGTTGCAGAACATCGAGAAAACGGATGAACGTTGTATCTCCCGCGTGCAACAGCCGCTCCCGTGCATAATCGGTCAAATGCAGCGGCAATGGGCCGTTAGGGCCGAGCAAACCAAAGAAGCGCACCTCCATTCGCGCGGGACGGCCTTCCGCAGGGGGTTCAAACGCGGACAATGCGGCCGGGGCAAAGGCCACCGACGGCGCTTGTCCGAACCTCACCGGCTCATCAGCAGGTCGCAACGCCTGCCCCAGCCGGGGCTTGTCGGGATACAAACATTCGATACGCCGCAACGCCTGAAAGAAGTCGAAGTCATAGGGCTTCTCTTCTAGGGCTCGGAAAAAGCTTAAAGGATCGGTCTTGTTCCGCATTGCGGCTCCCAGCGCATGATTTCGCCGCGCCCTGTGGAACGCAACACAGTTTCCGTGAACGAATTCATTGACGCATAACGGGCAAAGAACTGTGCCATCACACAGCCAAACAGGAACGCGCTGCCACCCTGAAATGCAAGCTCATCCACCTCAAGTCCGATCTCCAGTCCACGGCCGAAGCAAATCGGGCCGGCGGCAGACAGGCGCCTTACCAGCGGCCGCACGCTGACGGAACGCACGCCCTCAATCTGCTTCTTCCAACCCGTATCTGTGGTCTTCGCATACAGCTCCAACATCTCGCGCAGCGCGGCCGCTCCTTCGCGCTCATCATTATTGAGCAGCGATAAGTAATTGAGCGAAAGGTGGCTGATGAAGCGCCAGGCGATGGCACCTTCCCACAGTGGCGAATAAGGCTTTGATGGCCCTTTGACGCAATGAATGGCATCAAGTGGCGCTGCGCTATCCAAGGTGAAATCAGACTTGCCGGCACCCAGTGGCATCTGCAAAGGCAGGTCGCGATTGGTGCAGAGCGCCGTGATCGCCAATTGCCGGAGGTCGCTTGAGTATGGTGCCTCTTCGGGATCGACAAGTGAGATGAATACCTCGCTACCTACATAGCTTGAACGGAAACCGTTGCGCTTTTGTGTTGCCGACAATAATCGTGGTTCGCGCTGCACTGTGAAATAAGCGTGATGCGCTTGATCTTCCGTGTGGTGCGCGGCATAGAAAGGCAGAAACGATTGCTCGCTGTCGCTGCCAACACCGTGCCCCACAGCACTTGAGACCTCGTAAATCTCAAAATCCATGGGTCGGGTACGATCGGCAACAACATGGTATTCATTGGCGTTGTCGCCCAAGTGAATTCGATCGGTACGTTTAGGGAAGAGGTTGATCGCTGGCGTACAAAAGAGCGAAAAGTTTGACGCGTCTACCACGCTCTCCAGCATTGCATCACCGCGCTCAAACAGCAGCACAATTTCCAGTTCATCACTGGCGCATCGCCGAACAGAGGGACCAAGACCTTCAAGGTCCATAAACAGGAACCGCTGCGGAAAGGAGAAATATTCTTCCAGTAGCCGATAGCCCTGAAACGTACGCAATGTTGTGGGCAAGAGCGCTTGCTCATCGACGTATCCCACGTTTTTAATATTCCGGGGACCGAGGAACTCGTGCCAGGGCCACGGCCGTACCGCTGGCGCAACCAACACGCCTAGCGATGCACCGAAACACAACTCGTACAACTTGTAGGCGACTTCATCACTTCCCGTCAGATACAACTGAAGCCGGTCAAGGTTAAGCTGGTTAAAAGTAAGGCCAGCCGTGGTTTTCAATCTCAGACGCACGCCGCCTTTGATTTTTTTCGCCACGGACAACGCCGATAAAGGCAGGTCGGGCGCGAAGGAAAAATACTGTGCGCTCGTTAACTCAATAGGCCACAGGGTAACGTCCTGCGCCGTGCGAAACTCGCAAGCAGTCAAATCACCTTTACCGAGCTGACTGCGCATTGAGCTACCCCGGGGAATCATGAAGCCCGAGGCCAGATTGGTCTCTGTCAATTGTGGCCGCAGCTGCGCAATCAGCATTGATGGTGTGGGCGCGAGAAAATTCGGGTAGACGATTTCCAGCAGCCGCCGGGTAAAACGAGGAAACTCTGCATCGAGTTTGAGCTGCACCCGTGCCGCCATGAAACCAACACCTTCCAGCAGCCTCTCGACGTAGGGGTCGGCAACCTCGATTCCCTCCATACCAAGTCGCGCGGCGATCTTCGGAAATTGCTGAGCAAATTCGGCCCCCATTTCGTGCAGATGCTGCAACTCCTGGTTGTAATACCGTAGCAACCGAGGATCCATAGTGCCTCTGGTTACCTCATGCCCGATTTGGCGAGATCGCGAATTTCAACCTGCCCGGTTTCCAGATCGACCTCTGTACGCAGCAATAATTCCAGTGGGATCGGCTGTGCCCACAAATTGCCGCTAATCTGAACACTCACGACATTATGATGTTCGAGCTGCAAGTCGGTTACGAGCGCCTCAACTCGCAGCGTTGAGGGAATGATGCGTGGCTCAAAATCGATGATCGCCTGCCTGATCGAATTTTCAAGCGCGGTCACATCAAGTGTGGACGCGGTTTCTCCCGAGAGTGCGGGAAGACCAAAGTTGATCACTGACCGGTCAGCGAACGGAAAACCGGCGAAATCGGCCTTGCTGCCGAGTTTGATTGCATTGAACAGCCACACCAAGTCACGCAACACAGCCTGGCGTAACTTGTTCTTGGTGATAACGCGGCTTTCGCGCGGTTCTTGCTTCTTATCCGGCTCATCGTCGGCGAGACGGTCAAGCAAGGCTGGCTGGAGTCGTTCCTGAGGGGCAAGGTCAACCATGGTTAAATGACTTCGACTGGCATGGCTTGGTCGCCGCTCAGGATGATCTCACGCACCTCCATCAAGGGTGTTTCTCCCACGTCGGTCGCAAGAATGCGCTGACCCTGCCCGTAATACACACCCGGTGCCGTTTCGTCCCAAACTGTTTTCTTCGCCAGCACAAGCTGTCCGTCGCTACTGGTCTCGGTTGCCGGATAGCGCGTTGGAACAAGTGCCACCGACTCGCCTCCATTGTCGAACCATAAATGCGCAGGCATCCAGACCACGTCGCGCAAATCCTCCGGCGGTTCAATCACGATGCGTGTCAGGCGGGTGAAAGGCACCCAATAGTACCGGCCATTGATGATTGTCTCGAGAACCGGACCGAGCCGCATGTCGGCATCGGCAATCCAGGTGAAGGCTTGGCCATCCAGGGTTCCGCCCCATGCGGGCGCTTCCTCAAACGCCTTGCTGCGAAACGCTTGGGCCTCTTTCATTTGACCACGCCCGGCAAGCAATAAGGCCTCAATCAGGAACGCGAGCCATTGCTCTGGCTGGCCAAACACCATGGGCGATTTCTTTCCCTCGAACACTTGCCGCCGTAGCGCTTCGCAATGCAACGCCTCCCGATACATCTGCGCCATGGCGAGCGCGGCGGGGTCCAGCCCGGCAGCAACATCGAGCTGATTCAATGCCCTCTCCCACTGCCCGAGCACTGAAAGTAACTGAAAAAGAAAGATACGAAGTTTGGAATCGGCAGGATTCGCACGAATCGCTTCCTGAAGAAATTGCAGGGCAGCAAAGGGGTCCCCGTCTCTCAGGCTTTGTTCGGCAGCAGTGGCGGGAGTCATGGCGTTTTGAGAAGCCCTTTAATAAATTCGCAAATCCGAACCGCCCGGCCTTATTAACCCGCGGTGGTTTCCGCCTGAAAAGTCATACTCCCTCGCGGTTGCCCATCCTCGCTCTGCGGCACGTAGTCGATACTGACCTTTTGAAACGCAAAACTCAGACTTTCCATCAGGCCGGGTTTACCGTTCGAAACGGCAGTTCGCACATCCAGCGAAGTAATGCGACCGTTTTCGATGGTAATCTTGAAATATTCGTGCTGACTCTTGCCCGCTTTGCGTACGGTCAGAATCGCTTTTTTGATAAGGTCGTTGCTGCGCAGGGCAGACATCAACCCCGTGGAAGCGCTATCGACTCCTTTCACGATATTCAGCTGGTTGATCGTTGCCTTCGCCGATGCTCCGACCCCACTCATGTCTGTTTTGGCGTCCATGCCCCACGACCATTCTAAAACGCAGATCTCATTCATGTGCTTCCCGTCCTGGGACTCTCCCTTGATCGAACCATGCTTTGCGGTTTCAACCTTCAGGAACATATCCTCGCTGTCACAAGACGCTAAATCAACCATGATATTTTCCGGAACATTAAGTTACGTTGTAGTCATTGCCATCGACATGCAAACATCGCAGACATACATGCTGGCGCGCGAAGTATGAGTTCCTCCACGCGCCACTTTTTAAGTGTATCCTCAGCCTTCTTTGTTCATCTTGATGTCGTACTTGAAGTGGATGCCGGCATCGAGCGAGCCATCGGCCTTTTGCGGTTTATACTCAAGATCCACCTTGCCAAACTGCAGGCTCACACTCTCAAACATTCCTCCCTCTCCGTTCTGACCCGCAGGCGCTACGCTCGTTATGAAGACATCGCTCATTGTGATCAGCAGAAATTCCTGCGGCGTCTTGCCCGATTTGCGAATTGTCATCTTCGCATCTTTGATGTGTTCACCCGTTGCACAGGCTTTCATTAGATTAGGGGAGGCCTTATCGACAAAATGGGTAAAGGTAAGATCGCTAAAGTTCACTTTACCCATTCCGCCGCCTCCGCCGGAAGCCATCGAACCAGGCTGACTCATGCCCCAACTCCAGGACATCACTTCAATTTCGTCCTTGTGCTTGTCATCCTGTGACTCACCTTTGATATTACCAATTTTGATAAATAAATCTGAAGCCATGTTCATCTCCTTTCTTTTGATTTAATACAACACGTGATTTAGTACAACTCGATTGGCCATGCCTTCAATGCCTTCACTCAACAACCACCGGCTAAAGCCGGTGGGTTGGGGTTGCGGACTGAAAGTCCGGATACGCGTCGACTCAACGACGCGTCTATTCGGGTTCCAGTCTAAAATTGTCATTCGGATTAGGTTCAAAATGCGTATCTATAGTCCATGTCGCACCTCCTGGTGCAACAGTATCGCAGCTAAAGCTGACCGGCTAAAGCCGGTGGTTTAAACCTTATGATGGACAATTAACCCGCCGCCTTGACCGAGGGCAGCTTGGAAACCAACCGGAGTGAAACTGTCAAACCCTCCAGTTGGTAATGTGGTCTGAGGAAGAATTTCGAAGTATAGTAGCCTGGATTTCCCTCCACCTCTTCAACAACAACCTCTGCGGCCGACAATGGTTTCTGCGCCTTCGTGGTTTCGGACGAGTGCACAGGATCGCCATCCACATAGTTCATGACCCAGTTCTGAAGCCAGATCTGCATGTCGTCGCGCTCTTTAAAGGAGCCAATCTTGTCGCGCACGATGCACTTCAGGTAGTGGGCGAAACGGCAGCACGCAAAGAGATAGGGTAACCTCGCGGCCAGATTGGCATTGGCCGTTGCATCCGGATCGTCGTATTCAAAGGGCTTCTGCAAGGACTGGGCGCCAATGAATGCGGCATAGTCCGAATT
>LNEJ01000020.1 GCA_001464965.1 Gammaproteobacteria bacterium Ga0074134 | reverse complement strand
GGCCACACACGCATAACGGTGGGCTGGCACCGAATGCGGCAGAGAGGCAGTATTGGATGGACTATAAAACCGTGGCCAAAAAGACTTGACCACTACAGGATGGTAAAAAGATCGTGTTCGTTGTTGGTCTAGGCGACGATGCGGTTACGCAGATTGCGACCGTAAATCTAGACGGCACAGGCTATCGCGTACTGACAACCACAAAAGATCGTAAAGACACTCCTGACTTTTCCCCCGACGGCAAGCGCGTCATATTCGCTAAGGCGAGACGGGAGAGAGAATCAGGAAGGACGCGTTTTTCCGATAGCGATATCTATGAGCTTGATATCGCCAGCAAGCAAGAGGCGCGACTTACGGAGTTTGAATTTTTTTCGGCTAACCCCCCCGCATATCTCCCCGATGGGAGGCATTTCATCTTTTCTGCGGAGCCGCTAAGTAATTTCCGGGACTACAAGGAAAAATTCCAAGACAACACCATCTTCATCATGAGCAAGACGGATCACGCCCTGCAACCGGCCTTTACGCGAGGAGATCACTCTTACGGTCCAAGTGTTAGCACTGATGGGTCAAAGATCCTGTTCAATTCCATATCAAATGACCTGGATGGGGTAAAGGGTGATTACAATTATGATCTTTTCCTGAAAACACCCGGGGGAATAGTGCGCCTGACCAATCTTGAGTCGATGATAACAGAGGGGAATATTTCTCCCGATGGGCGCCGCGTGGTGTTTTTGTCTGATAAAGAACGTAACCACAAGAAGGATCTCATGGTGATGAATAGCGATGGAACGGGGTTGAAGAAAATCGAGTTGCCGGTTCCGGATCGGGTAATTACCGTGAGAAACGATTGAAAGTCTTACACATCTATAGCCAAGAAAGGGGGAAGTTATGCCATTTGTATCTGGGTTGCCAACATATGGAGACTGGGGCGGGTCGGGATGGAACGCCGGCATCGAAACTAATGGCGAGCCGCTTACACCTACACAAAGGGAGGCTCCAGGGAAAGATCCGCTTGATGATCTGTTCAGCACCGTAGGTTGGGCTGAATGAAATGAAGCCCAACATAAATGGGGATGGATGAACAGATGTGTTACCGGTGCGCCGATACGGTGGGAGGAACATATTTTTTCACCGTGACGAGAAACGCGGCCTGATCTACTCTTCGCGAGTGAAGATGGACAGGGCCACCCTGGCTGTCGAAGGCAAGCAGGTGAATCTGACGCCCGGCATGGCCGTGACGGTGGAAATCAAGACCGGCAAGCGGCGGGTGATCGAGTATTTTCTCAGTCCGCTGTTGCAGTATGGGCAGGAGAGTTTGCGGGAGCGGTAGCCGGGCCGGGAGGATGCGCACCATCTATCTAATCTATCTGTCGCTGGCATTCACTGAGAGCCCGTTCACGATCTCGCTGAAGGGCACATCGCGGCGTTAAAAGTGGCCTCTTGTGCTCACATACTCCGTGTATGCTCCGCTTTTTCGGCCATTTTTGCCTTGCGCTGCGTCCCTTGATCGAAATCGTGAACAGGTTCTGAGAAACACGATGTGATTGCCCTGGGGTTCCGTTGAATAAAATTGATTTCTTACGCCAGTCGCTGTAACATTCCGCACTTTGTTTGCACAGCCTTGAGGTAGAATAATGCGGCAGCCGTTAGTCGCCGGAAATTGGAAAATGCACGGTTCCAGGGCGAGTGTCAGGGAGCTGGTCGGTGCTATCAAGGCAGGTGTTACCAGCGCCGTCAAGACGCAGATTGCCTTGTGCCCGCCGCACGCCTACCTTGCCGATGTTGCGGCCATGTTGCAAGACACGCCTATGGCATTGGGCGCGCAGAATCTTTGCTACGCCTCTTCGGGCGCCTACACCGGCGAAATATCTGCGGCGATGCTCCTGGATTTCGGGTGTACCTATGTTATCGTAGGCCACTCCGAGCGGCGGGCGCTGTTTGGCGAAGACAACAAAATAGTGGCGCGCAAGTTTCTTGCCGCGAGCAAGGGTGGGCTTACGCCGGTTTTCTGTGTCGGAGAGATGCTTGAAGACCGCGAAAATGGGTTGACCGAGGCCGTCGTGGCGCGTCAGCTCGATGCGGTGCTGGAATCGCCGGAATGCCTGGTGGCACTTGGCGGCGCGGTAATTGCCTACGAGCCGGTGTGGGCGATAGGTACAGGAAAAACCGCATCGCCTGAGCAGGCGCAAGAGGTTCACGCCTTTATCCGGCGGCAGATTGCTGCGCATGACGCGGAGATTGCGGGTAAAATTCAGATTCTCTACGGCGGGAGTGTGAAGGGGGCCAATGCGGCGGAATTGTTCGCCAAGCCGGATATCGATGGCGGCTTGATAGGTGGCGCTTCCCTGGATGCTAATGAGTTTCTGACGATCTGCCATGCGGCAGGATGAGTTGCCGCTGGGCAGGATTTCCCTGGATTTTATTGGCGTAATTTAAAATGTATACTATTTTGTCGATTCTTCTCGTGGTTGTAGCGGTTGCCCTGATCAGTCTGGTGCTGATTCAGCAGGGCAAGGGTGCTGATATAGGTGCCGCATTTGGTAGCGGCGCATCACAGACGGTGTTTGGCAGCCGCGGTTCGGCGTCGTTTATGACGCGGGCAACGGGTGTTCTTGCTACGTTGTTTTTTATTGTCTGTCTGTCACTGGCGTATCTGTCTGGCAATAGTACGGAACGGAAGAGTGTCACGGATGTGGCGGTTCCGGCCAAGCCTGCACCTGCCCAGCCGGCTGGGGTGACACCAATGGTTCCGGCAATGGCGCCTCCTGGCGGCGCAGCCCAACAGTCACCCGTTGTGCCGGCGAAGCCTGCGCAGTAAGAGAGCAAAGGAGCCCGTTTTCAGGATCGCGGGTTCCTTTAGAGTTTAAGCCGATGTGGTGGAATTGGTAGACACGCTACCTTGAGGTGGTAGTGGCGCAAGCTGTGCCGGTTCGAGTCCGGCCATCGGTACCATGTAAAAAAGACAATAACCTTTATTTTTAAGGTTATTTGGGTGAATCTAGGTAAAGCAGTCAAAATGCGATTTTGGCTGCTTTTTTTTTCAATAAAATCAGTCATTGGTGTATTTTATTTTGAGGTGTGACGCCTCTTGTCGCGCAGGCCCCTGATCTTTTTAGAGGCATCAAAAAGCGGCATCTGAGCTTTTTTCAGCCAAGCCCTTTATGCTTCTTGCGTAAGCATCTGAATTGTATCGTGCTAGGCTTGCATTAGGCGCTTGACAGCATCTTGTTTACTAGCCTAGACTCAAAAACTCGATAAATATTTATTTGAGCAAAAATTGATGATGTCCCTTTGCCTGGCGCAAGGAGGGCGTCCGTACGCATTTTGTCTTTAGGGTGGGGGAATCGGCAATGTTGGAAAACTATTTGCCTATCTTGATTTTTCTCGGGCTGGGCGTCTTTTTTGGGGTGGCACCGGTTGTCGCTGGCTTTTTGGTCGCGCCGAATCGTCCTGACAGCGCAAAGCTCTCTCCCTATGAGTGCGGCTTCGAGGCGTTCGAAGATTCGCGCATGAAGTTCGACGTGCGCTACTATCTCGTGGCCATCCTGTTTATCGTCTTCGATCTTGAGATTGCCTTCCTGTTTCCCTGGGCCGCGGTGCTGGGCGAGATAGGCATGTTCGGTTACATCGCCATGGTGGTGTTTCTCGGTATCCTCGTGATCGGGTTTATCTACGAGTGGAAGAAGGGGGCCCTGGAGTGGGAATAATAGAGGGAGTTCTGGAGAAGGGGGTGGTCACGACTACAGCCGACTCACTCATCAATTGGGCGCGTACCGGTTCATTGTGGCCAATGACGTTCGGTTTGGCCTGCTGTGCCGTGGAAATGATGCACGCGGGTGCCGCACGCTATGATTTGGACCGTTTTGGCGTGGTGTTCCGCCCCAGTCCGCGCCAGTCCGACGTGATGGTGGTGGCGGGAACCCTGGTCAATAAAATGGCCCCGGCGTTGCGCAAGGTGTATGACCAGATGTCCGAGCCACGCTGGGTGATCTCGATGGGATCCTGTGCCAACGGCGGTGGCTATTACCACTATTCCTATTCGGTGGTGCGGGGTTGCGACCGCATTGTGCCGGTCGATATTTATGTGCCCGGTTGCCCGCCTACCGCAGAGGCGTTGTTGTACGGCATTATCCAGTTGCAAAATAAAATCAAACGTACCAATACGATCGCCCGCTAAAGAGTATTGATTGATGTCTGATATAAAACAGGATCTGGCGGCGAGCCTCCAGGAACGTTTCGGTGATGCACTGGCCGGTTGCCGCGTGGCGGTTGGCGAAGTGACTGTGGATGTGCGCCGCGAAAAGCTTTTGGAGGTGTGCGCCGCATTGCGTGATGAGCCCGTGTTCGGCTTCGAGCAGCTTATCGACCTGTGCGGCGTGGACTATCTGGAGTATGGCGAGGGGAGCTGGCAGGGTCCGCGTTTTGCCGTGGTTTATCATTTGTTGTCTGTTCAGAACAATCAGCGCTTGCGTCTTAAGGTGTTTCTAGGCGAAGACCTGCCGCGTCTGGATTCCGTCATTGGCATCTGGGCCGTGGCGAACTGGTTCGAGCGTGAGGCCTTCGACTTGTTTGGCATCCTGTTCGACGGCCATCCCGATCTGCGCCGCCTGCTCACTGATTACGGCTTTATTGGTCATCCATTCCGCAAGGATTTTCCGCTCATCGGCAACGTCGAGATGCGTTACGATCCCCAGAAGCAGCGCGTGGTGTATGAGCCGGTGAGTATTGAGCCGCGCATCCTGGTGCCGCGCGTGATCCGCCATGACAGCAGGTATGAGACGGGCGCGAAGGAGAGCAAGCGTGGCTGAGATACGCAATTACACCATGAATTTCGGGCCGCAGCACCCCTCCGCGCACGGTGTGCTGCGTTTGGTGCTGGAGCTGGATGGCGAGGTCATCGAGCGCGCCGATCCGCATATCGGCCTGTTGCACCGGGCTACCGAGAAGCTGGCGGAGAGTAAGCCGTACAATCAGAGCGTCCCCTATATGGATCGCCTCGATTATGTATCCATGATGTGCAACGAGCATGGCTATGTGCTGGCCATGGAGAAGTTGCTGGGTGTCGAGCCGCCGTTGCGTGCCCAGTATATCCGCGTGATGTTCGACGAGATCACGCGCATTCTCAATCATCTGCTCTGGCTGGGGGCGCATGCGCTCGATATCGGAGCCATGACGGTGTTCCTGTATGCGTTTCGCGAGCGTGAGGACTTGCTGGACTGCTACGAGGCGGTGTCCGGCGCGCGCATGCACGCGGCCTACTACCGTCCTGGCGGGGTCTACCGGGATCTGCCGGATGCCATGCCGCACTATCAGACGTCCAAGTGGCATAACCAGAAGGAAGTGAATCAACTCAACCGCAATCGTCAGGGTTCGCTGCTGGATTTCATCCAGGACTTCACCGAGCGCTTCCCCAAGTATGTCGATGAATATGAAACCCTGTTGACAGACAATCGCATCTGGAAGCAGCGCACCGTGGGTATCGGCGTGGTGTCGCCGGAGCGTGCCTTGCAGCTAGGTTTTACCGGCCCGATGCTGCGTGGTTCAGGCATCGCCTGGGATCTGCGCAAGAAACAGCCCTATGAGGTATATGACCGCCTGGAGTTTGATATACCGGTGGGCGTGCAGGGCGATTGCTACGACCGTTACCTGGTGCGCGTCGAAGAGATGCGTCAGTCCAACCGCATCATCCGCCAGTGCATAGACTGGCTGCGCAAGAACCCTGGCCCTGTGATGATCGAAAATCACAAGATTGCGCCGCCGCCGCGTGTGCAGATGAAGGGCGACATGGAGGCGCTGATCCACCACTTCAAGTTATTTACGGAAGGCTTTTGCCTGCCTGAAGGCGAGGCCTACGCAGCGGTGGAGCATCCCAAGGGTGAATTCGGTATTTACCTGGTGTCCGATGGCGCCAACAAGCCCTATCGCATGAAGATCCGCGCGCCGGGATTTGCCCATATTGCAGGGCTGGATGAAATGTCGCGTGGCCATATGATTGCGGACGTGGTGGCCATTATCGGGACCCAGGATATTGTATTTGGTGAGGTTGATCGTTGATGTCACAAGCGAATCTAAATCTGCTTTCCGGCGAAGTGCGCGCCGGAATCGACCAGTGGGTCGCCCAATATCCTTCCGAGCATAAGCAGTCCGCGGTGATACCCGCGTTGCATATTGTCCAGGATGCGAACGGTGGCTGGTTGACCAAGGAATTGATGGACGCTGTGGCAGTTTATCTGGAGATGGAGCCGATCTCGGTTTACGAGGTGGCAACCTTTTATTCCATGTATTCGCTGAAGCCCGTCGGCCGCCATAAGATAGCCGTTTGCACCAATATTTCCTGCATGCTGTGCGGCTCGGATGAGATCGTGACGCATCTCGAGAAGAAGCTGGGCGCCCGTCTGGGTGAGACCACCCCCGATGGCAAGTTCACCCTTCGTGAGGTGGAGTGCCTGGGGGCATGCGCGGGTGCGCCTATGTTTCAGATTGGCAAGCAATACTACGAGAATCTGACCCCGTCGAAGATTGACGCAATTCTCGATAATCTTGAGTGACGGCCATGGCTAACGAAGTCTGCTTCAATACACTGCACCTTGACCGCCCCTGGACTCTGGCGACTTACCAGAGTGCGGATGGGTATGCGGCATGGAAAAAGATCCTGGCGGAAAAGACGCCGCCCGATGAAATCATTGCCGAACTCAAAATGTCGGCCTTGCGCGGGCGAGGCGGGGCAGGGTTTCCCACTGGTTTGAAGTGGAGCTTCATGCCGCGCAATGTTCCTGGCCAGAAATATATCGTGTGCAATTCCGACGAGGGCGAGCCGGGCACGTTCAAGGACCGCGATATCCTGCGTTATAACCCCCATGCGCTGATCGAGGGAATGGCGATTGCTGCGTACACCATCGGTGCCACGGCGGGGTATAACTACATGCGCGGCGAGTTCTGGGAGCCCTATGAACGCTTCGAGGCGGCGTTGGCCGAGGCGCGTGCCGCCGGATTGATCGGCAAGAATATCCTGGGGTCGGGCGTCGACTTCGAGCTGTATTCGCATCTGGGCGCGGGCGCCTATATCTGCGGTGAGGAGACGGCGCTGCTCGAGTCCCTGGAAGGCAAAAAAGGCCAGCCGCGCTTTAAGCCGCCGTTTCCCGCCAGCTATGGCCTGTACGGGCGACCCACCACCATCAACAATACCGAAACACTGGCCTCAGTGCCGTCCATCATGCGCAACGGCGGGCGCTGGTTTCTGGAGCTTGGCAAGCCTAACAACGGTGGTACCAAGATCTTTTCCGTCTCGGGTCATGTGAACAAGCCGGGGAACTATGAAGTGCCGATGGGCACGCCTTTTTCACAGTTGCTGGAAATGGCGGGCGGGATGCGTGGCGGACGCACGTTGAAAGCAGTCATCCCGGGCGGTTCTTCCGTGCCGGTGGTTCCTGGTGGCGTGATGATGAATGTCAACATGGACTACGATTCCATCGCCAAAGCAGGCTCGATGCTCGGCGCAGGTTCGGTGATCATCATGGACGACACCACCTGCATGGTCAGGGCATTGGCGCGTCTTGCCCACTTTTATTATGAGGAGTCGTGCGGCCAGTGCACGCCGTGCCGCGAAGGTACGGGCTGGCTGTCTCGCGTAATCCATCGTATTGAGCACGGGCAGGGCAAGCCGGAAGACCTGGATATGCTGGTGGATGTCTCCAACAAGATCCAGGGCCGCACCATTTGCGCCCTGGGCGATGCCGCGGCGCTGCCGGTGATTAGTTTCATCAAGCATTTCCGCGATGAATTCCAGTATCACATCGACCACCGTCAGTGTATGGTGGGTAAGACAGCGCCAGCCGCGGCGGCATAAACGGATAAGCAGTCATGGTAAATATTGAGATTGACGGAAAACTGGTAGAGGCGAAAGACGGCGCGATGGTTATCGAGGCCGCCGATGACGCCGGTATTCCTATTCCGCGCTTCTGCTATCACAAGAAGCTGTCGATTGCGGCGAACTGCCGCATGTGCCTGGTCGAGGTTGAAAAAGCGGCCAAACCCTTGCCCGCCTGCGCCACGCCCGTGACGGAGGGGATGAAAATATACACCAAGTCTCCCCGCGCGCTTGATGCGCAGAAGGGCGTGATGGAGTTCCTGCTGATCAATCACCCGCTGGATTGCCCGATCTGCGATCAGGGCGGCGAGTGCGATTTGCAGGAAATGGCCTTGGGTTATGGCGCCAGTAATTCGCGTTTTATGGAAAACAAACGCGTTGTCAAAGACAAGGACATCGGCCCCCTGATTACCACAGAGATGACGCGTTGCATCCATTGTACCCGCTGTGTGCGTTTTGGCGAGGAGATTGCCGGCATCAAGGAATTGGGTGCCACCGGGCGCGGCGAGCATATGGAAATCGGAACCTATGTCGAAAAGGCCCTGGCGTCCGAGATGTCCGGCAACGTTATCGACTTGTGCCCGGTGGGCGCGCTGACCTCGAAGCCGTTCCGTTATGCTGCCCGCGCCTGGGAATTGGCGCGGCGCGATACTATTGCGCCTCATGATTGCATTGGCTCCAATCTTCATGTGGATGTGCGCGGCAATCAGGTTCTGCGTGTTCTGCCGCGCGAGAACGAAGAGATCAACGAAACCTGGATCTCCGACCGTGACCGTTTCAGCTATGAAGGGTTGAGCAGTCCCGACCGGCTGCGCGTGCCGATGATCAAAAAGGACGGACATTGGCAGGAAACGGATTGGACTACCGCGTTTGAGTTCACTGTGGCCGGCCTGAAATCCGTGCTGACCCGTCACGGCGCCAGCCAGTTGGGCGCTTTGATCTCTCCGATTGCCACCACGGAAGAGATGTATCTCACCCAAAAACTGGTGCGCGGTCTGGGTGGTTCCAATATCGACCATCGCCTGCGCCAGCGTGATTTCAGCGGCCAGCAGAGTGCGCCAGTCTATCCCTGGCTCGGTCAGACGATAGAAGACCTTGAGCATGTTAATGCCGCGTTGCTGATCGGTTCCAATGTGCGCAAGGAGCAGCCTATTGCTGCGCACCGCTTGCGCATGGCGGCGCTGGCCGGTGCCAGCGTGATGTTTGTCAATGCCGCGGATTACGAATTCAACTTTCCGGTCAAGGCCAGGCTGATCTCTGGCGTTGGGGGTATGGAACGTGACCTTGCCGGGATTGCCAAGGCGTTGCTGCATCTGACCGGCGGGCAAGCGCCAGAGGGATTGGATGCGCTGCTGGCGGACGTGGTTGTGAGTGATACCCACAAGATCATCGCCGGACAGTTGCGACAGGCGAACAAGGCGACGGTGCTGATGGGCAGTCAGGCGATAGTGCATCCCGCCATGTCCACGCTGCGCGCACTGGCGGATGTGATATCGCAGTTGAGTAACGCCGTGTTTGGCTACTTGCCGGAGGCGGGCAATAGCGTGGGAGGCTGGTTGGCGGGCGCGCTGCCGCATCGTGGCGCCTTCGGCAAATCCATAACCCCTGGTCTGGACGCGCGGGCCATGCTGGATTCCAAGCTGAAAGCCTACCTGTTGCTCGGTATCGAGCCCGAGTTCGATTGCGCCGATGCCGCAGCGGCACTGACGGCACTGACTGGCGCCGATTTCGTGGTATCGCTGTCTTCCTATAAAGGCGAGCTTATGCAGCGCTATGCCAGTGTCATTTTGCCCATCGGTCCGTTCACCGAAACTTCGGGCACATTTGTCAATGCCGAAGGCCGCTGGCAGAGCTTTACGGGCGTGGTGTCACCGTTGGGTGAGTCACGTCCAGGCTGGAAGGTGTTGCGGGTGCTGGGTAATTTGTTCGGCCTTGATGGTTTTGACTATTTTTCATCGGAAGAAGTGCGTGACGAGCTGCACGCCATTGCCACGGATATCAAGGCGGACAACGCAACGGCTTGGTCTTGCCCATCCAGGCTGGGTGTTGAAGCAGTATCGGGCACGATTGAAACGCCCATGTATGCCGTTGACGGCATCGTGCGCCGCGCCTCCTCGTTGCAAAAAACCGCGAACGGGCAGGTGGCGGTGAGCTATTTTAATGAGATCGAGGCTATAAAGGCGCGTTTGGGGCTGCAAGGTACTGAGAGCACGGCGCCGTCGTCCGGCAAGGTGGCTGCCCATGCTTGAGATGCTGCAAACCGTATGGAGCGAGATCCCCGAAATCCTCCAGATTGTGCTCAAGATTGTGGTGATCGTAGTGCCGATCATGCTGTCGGTCGCCTATCTCACCCTGGCCGAACGCAAGGTGATCGGTTATATCCAGGTGCGCATCGGACCCAATCGCGTCGGGCCGCTCGGGCTGTTGCAGCCGATTGCGGACGGTTTGAAGCTGGTGCTCAAGGAAATCATTATTCCCACCAATGCCAACCGCTTTCTGTTTCTTCTTGGGCCCATCGTGGCGCTTGCGCCGGTGCTCGCCGCATGGGCGGTGATCCCTTTCGACAGCAATCTGGTGCTTGCCAACATCGACGCAGGCTTGTTGTATATTCTGGCGATGACCTCGCTGGGCGTTTACGGCATCATCATTGCCGGTTGGGCATCCAATTCCAAGTATGCATTCCTCGGCGCATTGCGTTCCGCCGCTCAGGTGGTGTCCTATGAGATTGCCATGGGGTTTGCTCTGGTCGGTGTGCTGATTGCCGCCGGCAGCCTGAACCTGCGCGAGATCGTGCTGGCCCAGCAGGGCAGCGTAATGCATTGGTTCTGGCTACCGCTGCTGCCGCTGTTTCTGGTGTATTTCATTTCCGGTGTGGCGGAGACCAACCGTGCTCCATTTGACGTGGCCGAAGGCGAATCCGAGATCGTAGCC
Source organism: Gammaproteobacteria bacterium Ga0074134 (assembly GCA_001464965.1). Taxonomy (GTDB): domain Bacteria; phylum Pseudomonadota; class Gammaproteobacteria; family Ga007554; genus LNEJ01. The sequence continues at coordinate 15,685 of LNEJ01000020.1, read as the reverse complement.
GGTTTTCATGTGGAATATTCGGGAATAGCCTTTGCCCTGTTCTTCCTGGCCGAGTACGCCGCCATGATCCTGGTGTCGGTGCTGACATCCGTCATGTTCCTGGGTGGCTGGCTGTCCCCATTCGAAGGTGTGCCGTTCCTTGCCGATGCCTTCGCCTGGGTGCCGGGCATCGTCTGGCTGCTCGGCAAAACGGCGGTATTCCTGTTTTTGTTCCTGTGGTTCCGCGCTACGTTTCCGCGCTACCGCTATGACCAGATCATGCGCCTGGGATGGAAGATATTTATCCCTATTACCATAGTCTGGCTGCTGGTGGTGGGAGCCGCGGTATTGGCTGAAATAGGCCCCTGGTTTGATTAGAAATGTAGGGTGCGTTTTACGCACTAACTTCCGGTGCGCAAAGAGCACCCTGCATTGCATGGAGAACGCCGATGAACGCGATCACAAACTACTTTAGAAGTCTGCTGCTGTGGGAGCTCTTTGTTGGGCTGAAGCTCACTGGCAGGTACTTTTTTGCAACAAAGATTACTGTACAGTATCCCGAGGAAAAGACCCCACAGTCATTCCGTTTTCGTGGGCTGCATGCACTACGCCGCTACGCCAACGGCGAGGAGCGCTGCATTGCGTGTAAGCTGTGCGAGGCAGTCTGTCCGGCGCTTGCCATCACCATTGATTCCGCGCCGCGTGATGATGGCACACGCCGTACTACACGTTATGATATCGACCTGTTCAAGTGCATTTACTGCGGCTTTTGCGAGGAAGCGTGCCCGGTGGACGCCATCGTCGAGACGCGCCTCTTCGAGTACCATTTTGAGGGCAGGGAAGGTACCGTCATGACCAAGGACAAGCTGCTGGCAATGGGTGAGCGCTACGAAAAACAGATTGCCGCGGATCGTACCCATGATGCGCCTTACCGTTAATTATCAAGCCAGGCAGACTCTACACACGACACTATGAGCATGGAACAGATCGTTTTTTACGCTTTTGCGGCAATTTTGGTGGCTGCGTCGGTAGCGGTGATTACCGTGCGCAACCCGGTCCATGCCGTCCTCTTTCTGGTGCTGACCTTTTTTACCAGTGCCGCGCTATGGATGCTGCTCGAAGCGGAATTCCTCGCCATTACCCTGGTGCTGGTCTATGTTGGCGCGGTGATGGTGCTGTTCCTGTTCGTGGTCATGATGCTGGATATCAATATCACAGTGCTGCGCGAGGGCTTCATCAGATACCTTCCGGTGGGAATCATTGTTGCGCTGGTGGTAGTGGTGGAAATGACGATTGCGGTGGGTCCCAAGTATTTTGGGCTGGAGCATTTTGCCGAGCCCGCAAGACATATGGCCGATTACAGCAATACCAAGGAATTGGGACGGATACTTTATACGGTATATGTATACCCGTTTGAAATCGCCGCCGCGATTTTGCTGGTGGCGATTGTCGCCGCCATTGCCCTGACATTGCGCAGGCGGCCACAGACCAAGTACCAGAATGCGGGCTGGCAGGTTGCGACGCGCCGCAATGATCGTGTGCGCATCGTCAAGATGGAAACGGAAAAAAAAGAAAGTTGACCTGCTTTACTGGGTAGTGCAGGCTCTTGGATTTACAATAAAAGATCACAAAGGGTGGGGACGCAATGATCGCGTTATCGGATTTTCTAATTCTGGGGGCTGTATTGTTCTGCGTCAGCCTGGCCGGGATATTCCTCAATCGCAAGAACGTCATCATCCTGCTCATGGCGATTGAACTCATGTTACTGGCCGTGAATATGAATTTCATCGCCTTTTCCCATTATCTTGGTGATAGCGCCGGACAGGTCTTTGTCTTTTTCATACTCACGGTTGCTGCCGCCGAGGCAGCCATCGGCTTGGCTATCCTGGTCGTTCTGTTCCGTAACAAGCGCACCATTAACGTCGAAGATCTTGATACCTTAAAGGGATAGGGACGCCAGAACCATGCACAATATCTCCCTCGCCATTGTATTGGCGCCACTGTTCGGCGCGATTATCGCCGGCCTGTTCGGCAAGGCCATAGGCCGCGCCGGGGCGCATTGGGTCACCATAATCGGCGTTGCCATTTCCTTTGGATTGTCGCTGGTGATCTTCAAGCAGATCATACTGGATGGCGCCGATCCCTATAATGGCGCGGTCTACACCTGGCTGGTCAGCGACGGCATCAAATTCGAAGTCGGTTTCATGATCGACCAGCTCACCGCATTGATGATGGTGGTGGTGACCTTTGTGTCGCTGATGGTGCATATCTACACCATCGGCTACATGCGCGATGATCCCGGCTACCAGCGTTTTTTCAGCTATATCTCGCTATTTACCTTCTCCATGCTGATGCTGGTAATGGCTAACAACTTTATGCAGCTGTTCTTCGGCTGGGAGGCGGTGGGCCTGGTGTCTTACCTGCTGATCGGTTTCTGGTATCAAAAAGAGTCGGCTATTTATGCCAACCTGAAGGCATTCCTGGTGAACCGTGTCGGTGATCTGGGTTTCCTGCTCGGCATCGCGGCGGTGCTGATGTACTTCAACACCCTGGACTATGCTGATGTATTCAGCGCCGCTCCGTCTATGGCGAATGTCACTGCTGAAGTTGCCATGAACCAGCAATGGTCCGTGATAACCATGATCTGCATCCTGCTGTTTATCGGCGCCATGGGCAAATCGGCGCAGGTGCCGTTGCACGTGTGGCTGCCGGACTCGATGGAAGGCCCGACGCCGATTTCGGCGCTCATCCACGCCGCTACCATGGTGACCGCCGGTATCTTCATGGTGGCGCGCATGTCGCCGTTGTACGAATTGTCGCAAACCGCGTTGAGCGTGGTGATAGTCATCGGCGCGATCACTGCCTTGTTTATGGGCTTCCTCGGTCTGGTGCAGAACGACATCAAGCGCGTTGTGGCGTATTCAACGCTTTCGCAATTGGGTTATATGACAGTGGCGCTGGGTGCGTCGGCCTATGCGACAGGTATTTTCCACCTGATGACCCACGCCTTCTTCAAGGCGTTGCTATTCCTGGCCGCAGGCTCGGTGATTATCGCCATGCACCACGAGCAGGACATCACAAAAATGGGCGGCCTGAAAAAATACATGCCGATTACTTATTGGACATCGCTAATCGGCGCGCTGGCCTTGATCGGTTTCCCTGGATTTTCCGGTTTCTTTTCCAAGGACAGCATTATTGAGGCTGTTAACATCTCGACCGTGCCGGGTGCCGGGTTCGCCTATTTCGCCGTGCTGTTGGGCGTGTTTGTCACGGCCCTGTATACCTTCCGCATGTTCTTCCTGGTATTCCACGGCAAAGAGCGCATGGACGAACATACCCGTAGCCACTTGCACGAGTCCCCCGCGGTGGTTACCGTGCCTTTGATCCTGCTGGCGATCCCCTCGGTGGTGATCGGCGCTATTGCGATAGGTCCACTCCAGTTTGGTGATTTCTTCGGCCGCGCCATCTATGTGCTGCCTGAGCATGATGTGCTGGGGGTGCTGCGTGGTGAGTACCACGGGTGGGCTGAGTTTATCGTGCATGGCCTGATGGCCCCCGCGGTCTGGCTATCCGCTGCCGGTGTCGCCGTCGCCTGGTTCCTGTATATGAAGCGTCCAGATATCGCGGCGAGTCTCAAGGAACGTTTCTCCGGGGTGTACAGCATCCTTGATAAAAAATATGGTTTCGATGATTTCAACGATGCCGTATTCGCGGGTGGCGGGCGTAGCGTGGGGCGGCTCTTCTGGCGCTTTGGCGACATCAAGCTGATCGACGGTGTGGTGGTGAACGGCACGGCAAACGGCATCGGCTGGCTCTCGGGTGTGATACGCCGTGCCCAATCGGGCTATATGTATCACTATGCCTTCGCCATGATCATTGGTCTTGTGGTATTGCTGACCTTCTTTGTGTATTAAGGAACCTCTGATTTATTAGAGGTTCCGTGCTGTGCATGGATGCACCGCCATTTCTCGAACACGTAAGTGTTCGAGAAATGAAGAAAAACAAAAATCACATTTTTTGGTTTTCGTCTCTGAAAAATCCAAGGATGGATTTTTCAGAGTTTCCTTAAAGAACAAAAAACAGGATAGTTTTGCATGTTTTCTGATTTGCCGCTCCTGAGCCTGGTTATCTGGCTGCCGATCATCGGCGGACTGGTGGTGCTTGCCGCCGGTAAAAACGATGTATTGGTGCGCTGGCTGGCGCTGATTTTTTCAATGCTCACCTTTGTGGCGTCCCTGCCGCTGTATACAGGCTTCGACAGTGGCACATATCAGATGCAGTTTGCCGAGCAGATGCCATGGGTCGCTACCTTTAACATCAATTACTCGCTGGGCATCGACGGCATTTCCATGCCGCTCATTCTGCTTACCAGTTTCACCACTGTGCTGGTGATCATCGCGGGCTGGGAGGTTATCCAGAATAAAGTTTCGCAATACATGGCGGCTTTTTTGATCATGGAAGGGCTCATGATCGGCGTGTTTGCCGCCCTCGATGCCGTGCTGTTCTATGTGTTCTGGGAGTTCATGCTGGTGCCGATGTTCCTGATCATCGGCGTCTGGGGCGGGCAGCGGCGTGTCTATGCCGCCATCAAGTTCTTCCTGTATACCTTCCTTGGTTCGGTGTTGCTGCTGGTCGCCGTGTTGTACCTGTATTTCCAGTCCGACAGTTTCTCGATCCTCGACTTCCACGACCTGCGTATCGGCATGACTGCCCAGGTGCTGCTGTTCTTTGCTTTTCTCATCGCCTTTGCCGTCAAGGTGCCGATGTGGCCGGTGCATACGTGGTTGCCGGATGCACACGTCGAAGCACCCACCGGCGGTTCGGTGATCCTCGCCGCCATCATGCTCAAGCTTGGGGCCTATGGCTTCGTGCGGTTTATCCTGCCGATCGTGCCCGACGCCAGTCATGAGCTGGATTGGCTGGTGATCGCCATGTCGCTGGTCGCGGTGGTGTATATCGCTCTTGTCGCGCTGGTGCAGGAGGATATGAAGAAGCTGATCGCGTATTCGTCGATTTCGCACATGGGCTTTGTCACACTGGGATTCTTTCTGGTGTTCAGCATCTTCGATAATACCAACAGTGTCGCTGGCGCCGCGCTGGGCCTGGAAGGCGCGCTGGTGCAGATGATCTCGCATGGCTTTGTCTCCGGGGCGATGTTTTTGTGCGTAGGCGTCATGTATGACCGGTTGCATAGCCGTAACATCAGCGATTACGGCGGCGTAGCCAATACCATGCCGGTATTTGCGACGTTGATGGTATTTTTCGCCATGGCCAACGCCGGTTTGCCGGGTACATCGGGATTCGTCGGCGAGTTCATGGTGATCCTCTCAGCCTTCAAGGCGAATTTTTGGATAGCCTTGCTCGCAAGTACCACACTGGTGCTGGGTGCGGCCTATACCCTGTGGATGGTGAAACGCGTCATTTTCGGCAAGGTGGGCAATGATAATGTCGCCGCGCTGCAAGATCTGAACGGCCGCGAGGCGCTGGTGCTGGGAACGCTGGCCGTGCTGGTTCTGTTGCTGGGTGTATATCCCGCACCCCTGGTTGAGGTGATGCACTCCTCTGTCGGCCATTTGCTCGAACAGGCGGTGAGTTCAAAATTGTAAGATTCTTGCCACGGAGCGGAGGCGCAGGGTTCACAGAGGAATTTTGAATTCATTTACAAAAAACTCTGTGTTCTCTGTATCTCAGTGGCCAACTTAGTACAAATCAAGATAGAAGCTTGGGATTGAAGATTGATGTCTAATATGAATTTCGAGATGCCCAATTTTGCGCTGGCCCTGCCGGAGATCTTTGTGCTGTGCATGGCCTGTGTCGTGTTGCTGGCTGATCTCTTTGTGGGTGAGCGTAACCGTGTCGTCACCTACTTGATGTCACAAGCGACCCTTGTTGGTGCTGCGATTTTGACGGTCGGCCTGCATACCGGCGAGACGCAGATAACATTCGGCGGCAGTTTCATCAGCGACACCATGGGGGATGTGCTCAAGGTGTTTATCTATCTTGTCACCGCCGTGGTGTTTTTGTACTCGCGCGAATATTTGCGTGTGCGGCAGCTATTCACGGGTGAATATTTTGTGCTGGGGTTGTTTGGCGTGCTGGGCATGATGGTCATGGTCTCAGCGCACAGCTTCCTCACCATCTACCTTGGTTTGGAACTGCTGTCGCTGTCGCTCTATGCAATGGTTGCTCTGCAAAGGGATTCCATCGGTGCCACCGAGGCGGCGATGAAATATTTTGTGCTCGGCTCGCTGGCCTCCGGCATGCTGCTCTACGGTATGTCGATGTTCTATGGTGTGACTGGCAGCCTCGATATCACCGAGGTGAGCACCTATCTTGCGCAGAGCCATGATAAAAATATCGTGCTGGCGTTTGGTGTGGTGTTTGTTGTGGTGGGGCTCGCCTTCAAGCTGGGCGCGGTGCCATTTCATATGTGGGTGCCGGATGTCTATCACGGCGCGCCAACCAGTGTGACGCTCTATATTGGCACCGCTCCAAAGATTGCTGCATTCGCCATGCTGATGCGCCTGCTGGTGGAGGGCTTGGGTGATTTGCATATGCAGTGGCAGGGCATGCTCATTATGCTCGCCATTGCCTCGATGGCGGCGGGTAACATCATCGCCATCGCCCAGAGCAATATCAAGCGCATGCTTGCCTACTCCACCATTGCCCATGTCGGGTTCCTGTTGCTGGGTATCCTGCCCGGCACCGAAAACGGCTATTCTTCCTCGATGTTTTACATCCTCGTTTATGCCTTGATGGGATTGGGTGGTTTCGGCATGGTGATGCTGCTCAGCCGCGCCGGTTTCGAGGCGGACCGTCTGGAGGACTTCAAGGGCCTGAACCAACGCAGCCCGTGGTTCGCCTTTATCATGCTGATCCTGATGATCTCCATGGCCGGTATCCCCGTCTCCGTGGGCTTCTGGGCCAAACTCGCCGTGCTCCAGGCCCTTATCAGGGCCGATATGACCTGGTTGGCGGTGGTGGCTGTGCTCTTCTCCGTGATTGGCGCCTACTACTACCTGCGCATCGTCAAGCTGATGTATTTCGATAAGACCGAGGACAACAGCCCGATCCAGCCTGCCTTGGACATGCGCGTGGCGATGAGTGCCAACGGCCTCGCAGTATTCGCTCTGGGTATCTATCCCAGTGCGCTTACTGCGCTGTGTGTTGCAGCATTGAAGTAAGAACCTGTCTGTGAATAAATCATCCCTGCGACGGAGGCAGGCTTTAAACTGGAACGGCAGTTGACGGCTTATTTTTTTACTGGCGGATTATGCCCGCCTGAGCTTGGCTCATCGGCTTTTTTTCCAGGCCACCTCATCCCGTAAATACACAGGTAGCACCTGTTCAGCGCTGACTGCTAAGCCGCGCTGGTAAATACCGGCGCCCAGCAGCGCGACATCATATGCACGCGGGTAGCGCTGGCCATCGCAGGTGTATGCCGCGCCGCCCAACCGGGTTTGCAACGCTGTCTCATAGGCCGCCCAGCCGCTGCCTGCGCCGAACCAGTCAGCACCCACAGGCAAGGGGACATGTTGTGGTGCGCATACGGTTTCGTCTCCCTCCAGCGTAACGTGCCCCGCATCTCCCGCTCGATAAGCTCCCCAATATACCTCGCTGATGCGCGCGTCGATAGCTGACAGTATTTGCTGTGCCCCGGTTTCGCGATAAGTGCCTTGCGCCAGTGCCGCGAGAGATGATACAGGCGCCACCGGCAGATCTGCACCGAAGGCCAAGCCCTGGATGACGCCGGTGGCGATGCGTACGCCGGTGAATCCTCCTGGGCCACATCCGAAGGCGAGTGCGTCGAGCTGGGAGAGCTTCAGGCCCGCTTCGGCAAGCAGCGATTCCAGCATTGGCAGGATCAGCCGTGCATGCTCTCGCGGCGCGATTTCGTGGCGCTCGCGGACTTCTCCTGATATCAGCAAGGCAGCGGAGCAGGCCTCGGTGGATGTGTCGATGGCGAGCAGTTTCAATATGTATCCTTGGTTTCAGGTGGCATTATTGCTGCATGGTTGCGGCAGGTGCCATATTTATGGCGATTGCCATATTGTAGGCGCGCAATCATAACGGAGGATATGCATGTTCCAGGGTGTTTATACGCAACGCACAAAGCCATTCCAAAGGTCAGGCCGGTTTTTCCATGTGATGTCAGATGACGAGAGTCTCGCCGGGTGGTATTTCCATACCCGCGAAGGCGCCAATTATGGGCCGTATCTTACGCTTGATGAGGCGCGGCATCACTGTGATTTATTCATCAAAAAATGCATTGAAAATAGGGATGCTGGCGGGCGTGGCACCCACCAGCACGCTCATGCGCAGATGTAGCTTAGAACCCGTTCACGATCTCGCTGAAGGGCGCATTGCGGCGTTACCCTGATATATAGGGGCGAACTCAAAATGCTTGCATATTTTGTGTATGCTCCGCTTTTTCCTTCGATTTTGCCTTGTGCGGCATTATGAACGGGTTCTTAGCTCCCTATGCCTTCCAAACCCTGAACACCATACCCGCCAGCGGTGGCAGGGTGATTTCGATCGAGTAAGGTCTTCCCATCCATGACAGCGGTTCCGCGCGCACTGCATCGGCATTACCCATGTTGCTGCCGCCGTAATAGATGGAATCGGAGTTCATGATTTCCTGGTACCAGCCGTCGATGGGTACGCCGATACGGTAGTTTTTGCGTGGCGCAGGCGTAAAGTTGAGCGCTACCAGAACAAACTCATCACCGTCTTTCCGGATATAGCTCAGCACGGATTGCGTGGCATCGTGACAGTCGATCCACTCGAAGCCGTGGTGGTCGAAGTCATGGCGGTGCAAGGGGGCGATGCTCCGGTACAGATTGTTGAGGTCTTTGACCAGTGTCTGCACGCCCTGATGCACAGGGTAATCCAGCACCCACCAGTCCAGAGGGTTGGCGTGATCCCATTCCCGGCCCTGCCCAAATTCGCAGCCCATGAACAGCAGTTTCTTGCCGGGATAAGTGAACATGTAGGTGTAGAGCAGGCGCAGGTTGGCGAAGCGCTGCCATTCGTCTCCAGGCATCTTGTTGAGCATGGATTGTTTGCCATGCACCACCTCATCGTGCGAGAACGGTAGCACGAAGTTTTCCGTAAAGGCATAGAGCAGGCCGAAGGTCAGTTGGTCGTGGTGATAGTGGCGGTAAATCGGTTCCTTGCTCATGTATTGCAGCGTGTCGTGCATCCAGCCCATGTTCCATTTCATGCTGAAGCCCAGGCCGCCCAGATAGGTGGGGCGAGACACCATTGGCCAGGAGGTGGACTCCTCGGCGATCGTCATCGTGCCGGGATGCTGATCGTGAGTGAGCTGATTGACCGCGCGCAGGAAATCGATGGCCTCCAGGTTTTCATTGCCGCCATAAATGTTCGGTATCCAGTCGCCGGGCTCGCGCGAATAATCCAGGTATATCATCGAGGCCACGGCGTCGACGCGCAGCCCGTCCAGGTGGAATTCCTCCAGCCAGAATAACGCGTTGGACATGAGGAAGTTTTTCACCTCATTGCGGCCATAGTTGAAGATCAGCGTGCCCCAGTCGCGGTGTTCGCCGCGGCGCGGATCTTCGTGTTCGTAAAGGGCGGTGCCGTCGAAGCGCGCCAGGCCGTGGAGATCCTTGGGAAAGTGCCCAGGCACCCAGTCCAGCAATACACCGATGCCATGACGGTGGCAGTAGTCGACGAAGTAGCGGAAGTCATCCGGGCTGCCGAAGCGGCTGGTGGGGGCGTAGTAGCCTGTTGTCTGGTAACCCCAGGAGGCATCCAGCGGATGCTCGGTGATGGGCAGTAGTTCGATGTGGGTGAAGCCCAGTTTCGTGACATGCTCAACCAGGCGCCTGGCCAGTTCCCGGTAGTTGAGGAAATTGCCGTGTTCGTCGTGCTGCCAGGAGCTCAGGTGCACCTCGTAGACCGACATGGGCTGATGCAGCCAATCGGCCTGGGCGCGGGTTTGCAACCAGTTGGCATCACCCCAGGCATAATCCCTTTCCGTGACTACGATGGAGGCGGTGCTGGGGCGCATTTCAAAGCGCCGTGCATAAGGGTCGATTTTGACGTGCAGCTCCCCCGTGTCGCGGTTGCGAATCTCGAAACGGTATAGCGCGCCCTCGCCGATGCCAGGGATGAACAGCTCCCACACACCGCCGTGATGCACGCGCATCGGGTGGCATCGGCCATCCCACCGGTTAAAGTCACCCACCACGCTGACCCTCTCGGCGTTGGGTGCCCAAGTGGCGAACAGCACGCCCTCAATACCCTCAACGGTGTGGGGGTGTGCCCCAAGGAGGCGGTAGGCGTGCCAATGCTTGCCTTCCGCGAACAATCCCAGGTCGTAATGGGAGAGTTGGGGCGGGAAGGTATAAGGATCGTGGGCGATATGCTCTTGGCCTGAAGCATCTCGCCACTTCAGCCGATAATGTTCTGATGCTTCGCTATGTTTGCCGTGCCACTCGAAGATATCGGTGTTCGGAATTCGTTGCAATGGCTGGCCGTTGCCCTTCAGGGTATCGGCAAGAAAAACCGCCGTCGCACCGGGGATATGGGCGCGTATGACTGCCTGGACTCCCTGCGTATGCTTGCCTAGCACGGAAAAAGGATCATGATGACGCGCTTCGAGAATTTTTTGCAGGTCAGTGGGCAAACTGGCTAAGGTCGGGTTCATGGAATTTCTTGTATATATTTAAAATTGGATTATGGTACTGGCGAGTCCAGTCCCACAGTTTTTTTACAAGGCGCCAGGTTATTTATATAGGTATGGCAGCATTGTGTTGTGATGGTCAAATGTTATCATAATAAAAAGATAGATTCGCGGTTTTACCAGCAAGAATTGTTGAGTAAAACAGTCGCATAAGTATTGTGCCGCAGACGCGACATTTCGGAAAGTTGGATAGGGATCGCAAACAAGCCGGAGGTTCTGTGTTATTTAGCCATAAAACACGTTTCATTAGCCGTATCACGAGAAATACCCTTGCTTTGATCCTGGCCGGGGGGCGCGGTTCGCGGCTGGGCGAGCTGACTGACTGGCGCGCCAAGCCATCTGTACCCTTTGGCGGAAAATTCCGCATCATCGACTTTCCTTTATCCAATTGCATCAACTCCGGTATCCGCCGCATCGGCGTGCTGACGCAATACAAGGCCCACTCGCTGATCCGCCATATCCAGCAGGGTTGGGGTTTTCTGCGCGGCGAGTTTGGTGAATTTGTTGAAGTGCTGCCGGCCCAGCAGCGCTTGCATGAACAATGGTATGCAGGCACCGCTGACGCGGTATACCAGAACCTGGACATCATCCGTCTCCATGACCCGGAATATGTAATGATTCTGGCCGGCGATCATATCTACAAAATGGATTACGGCACCATGATTGCGTATCACGTTGATCATGGCGCGGATATGACAGTGGGCTGCATGGAGGTGCCGCTCAATGAGGCCAAGGCCTTTGGCGTGATGTCCATAGACAAGGAGGGGCGTGTCGTTCGATTTACGGAGAAGCCTGAGCATCCCGAACCGATGCCGGGCCATGACGGCGTGGCCCTTGCCTCCATGGGAATCTATGTCTTCAATACCAAATTCCTTTACGAGCAATTAATCAAGGACGCCGACCAGAAAAACTCCAGCCACGACTTCGGCAAGGACATCATTCCCTCGTTGATCGAAAAATACCGTGTCATGGCCTACCCATTCCGCGACGTGCAAAGCAGTAGCCAGGAAAGCAATCAAAAAGCCTATTGGCGCGATGTGGGCACGATAGACGCCTTCTGGCAGGCCAATATGGAATTGATTGGCGTGTCTCCCGAATTGAATCTGTATGATCAGGAATGGCCGATCTGGACCTACCAGGAGCAGCTTCCGCCCGCCAAATTTGTGTTCGATGACGAAGACCGCCGTGGCATGGCGGTGGATTCGATGGTGTCCGGCGGCTGTATCATCTCGGGGTCCAAAGTGCGCCATTCGCTGTTATTTTCCAATGTCTATGTCCGCTCGTATGCGACCGTTGAGGATTGTGTTGTGTTGCCCAATGTCGATATCGGGCGTGATTGTCGCCTGCGCAAGGTCGTGCTGGACAAAAATTGCCGTGTGCCCGATGGCATGGTGATTGGCGAAAATCATGAGGAAGATGCCAAGCGTTTTCATGTCACCCCCGCGGGCGTCGTACTGGTAACGCCGGAAATGCTCGGAGACGAAATTCACTATGTCCGTTGAGCAACGCCTCAAGGTTGTGCTGTGCTGGCACATGCACCAGCCTCATTATCAGGATTTCATCAGCGGCGAATATCAATTGCCCTGGACGTATCTGCATGCCATTAAAGACTATGTCGACATGGCAGCGCATATCGAGGCCGTGCCGGCTGCGCGTGCGGTGGTGAATTTCGCGCCGATTCTGCTGGAACAGATCGACGACTATACCCGGCAGGTGCAAGGCTTTTTGCAGGATAGCGGCGCGATCCGCGACCCGCTGCTGGCGGCACTGGTGCAGCCTGCGCTGCCCGTTGACGCAGACCAGCGCATAGTGCTGGTCAAGGCCTGTCTGCGCGTTAATGAGAAGCGGCTCATCGACCGGTTCAAGCCCTACCGCCAGCTCGCTGACATGGCGGCGTGGTTTACGGCGCGTCCGGAAGCCCTTGCTTATCTGAATGATCAATACCTGGCCGATATCCTGGTGTGGTATCACTTGGCCTGGATGGGTGAAGTGGTCCGGCGTCAGGATGCGCGCATCAAGGCACTGATCGAGAAGGGCAGTGGCTATACCTTGCATGAGCGCCGCCAGTTGCTGGAGATTATCGGTGAATTGCTGGCCGGTGTGATTGGACGCTATAAGGCGTTATCCCGGCGTGGCCAAGTCGAGCTTTCCGTCACGCCTTACGCCCACCCCATCGTGCCATTGTTGCTGGATATCAAATCCGCGCATGAGGCCATGCCCGATGCGCCTTTGCCAAAACTTGCCCAATATCCCGGTGGCGAGGATCGTGCGCGCTGGCATATCCGCGAGGGAATAGAGGTTTTTGAACGTTATTTCGACGAGAAACCGAAGGGCTGCTGGCCTTCCGAAGGAAGCGTAAGCACGGCCACGTTGAAATTGCTTGGCGAGTATGGGTTTCGCTGGGCGGCCAGCGGCGGAAGCGTCTTGGGCAATAGTCTGGCTCGGACCAAAAGCGTCCCGGCGAGTTCGCCGGCAAGCAAGCAAACCCAACTCGGCGAATGCCTGCATCATCCCTACCATGTAGAGAAAGGCAAAGACAAAATCGCCTGCTTCTTCCGCGATGACGGCCTGTCTGATTTGATTGGATTTACCTACACCGAATGGCATGCCGACGATGCAGTGGCCAACCTCATCCACCATCTGGAAAACATTGCCGTTACCTGTGCCGGACAAGGCGGCGTGGTGTCGATTATTCTGGATGGGGAAAATGCCTGGGAATACTACCCCGAAAATGGTTATTACTTTCTCAGCGCTCTCTATCAGAGGTTGGCGGAGCATCCGCGCATTGAGCTAACCACATTTTCTGGATGCCTGGATGCCAAGGTGCCTGTGCGTAACTTGCCGCACCTGGTGGCGGGCAGTTGGGTCTATGGCACATTTTCCACGTGGATCGGCAGTGCCGACAAAAATCGCGGCTGGGACATGCTGGGCGATGCCAAGCGGGCGTTTGATAAAGCCGTTGTTTCAGGACATCTTGCCGGTAGCCACCTTGCCGCCGCCGAGCGTCAGTTGGCCTTGTGCGAGGGGTCGGACTGGTTCTGGTGGTTTGGTGACTACAATCCCGCTGCCACTGTGAGTGACTTCGAGCGCCTGTTCCGCCTCCACCTTGGCAACCTCTACCAGATGATGAACGTTGAACCGCCTGAATATCTGTCTCAAACCTTTACGCACGGTGGTGGCGCACCGCAACTTGGGGGTGTGATGCGCCCCGGCGGAGCATCATCGTAATGGCGGGCGCTTCAGGGCCGCTTAGTCAGCGCAGGGCAGGCATTTTATTGCATCCTACTTCACTTCCCGGCGGCGTACTCGGTCCGGAGGCATTTCGCTTTGCCGACTTCCTGGCCACGAGCGGTTTGTCTGTGTGGCAGTGCCTGCCTCTGGGGCCAACGCATGATGATGGTTCGCCTTATCAATGTCTTTCCGTTCACGCAGGTAATCCACGGCTAATCAGTCTTGAATTGCTTGCCGAGCAGGGGTGGCTGAATAATGATGCCGCGATTCCAGGCGATGTTGATACAGCAGCGTATCGCTGTACCTGTCTGATAGAGTCGCGCCGTGGTTTTATGCAACGCGCATCCGATGAAGAGCGCGCCGCGCTCGACGCCTTTGTTGTGAAGCACGGCCACTGGCTGGATGATTTTGCGCTCTATCAGGCATTGCGTCAGGAAAATGAGGGACGTGCATGGCTGGACTGGCCTGTTGCGTTGCGCGACCGTGAGACTGACGCCATGGACAGGGCGCGCGCGCGCCTTGTTGGTGCCATCGAGCAGGCCTGTTTCGAAGAATATGTGTTTTTCCGCCAATGGCAGAATCTCAAGCGCTATGCCAATGAGCGTGGCATCCTGCTGTTTGGCGATATGCCTATCTTCGTCGCATACGATAGCGCCGAGGTGTGGGCGCACCGCGAATATTTTATGCTCGATGAAGAGGGGAAGGCGCAGGCCGTTGCCGGCGTGCCGCCGGATTATTTCTCCGCTACCGGTCAGCGCTGGGGCAACCCGCACTATAACTGGGGCCGTATGCAGGCGGACGGCTTCCACTGGTGGGTGGAGCGCATGGCAACGCAGCTTGAACTGTTCGACCTGATCCGCATCGACCATTTTCGTGGCTTCGAGGCCTATTGGGAGATCCCCGCGCATGCTGAAACGGCAATCGACGGGCGCTGGGTCAAGGCGCCCGGCGATGAACTGTTCCAGGCGCTGCAAGAGACATTCAATCCACTGCCACTGGTAGCGGAAGATCTAGGCATCATTACGCCGGAGGTAGATGCCCTGCGCGAAAAATATGGCCTGCCGGGTATGAAGGTTTTACAGTTCGCCTTCGAGGGCGGCTCCAGCAATCCGTATCTCAGCTATAACCATGAGCGCAACAGTGTGGTCTACACCGGTACGCATGACAACAATACCACTGTCGGCTGGTTCGAAGAGCTATCGCCCTCTTTGCAGCAACACATTCTTGAATATCTTGGCTTGCCGCAAGAGATCATGCCCTGGCCGCTAATCCGCTGCGCCTTCGCCTCCGTCGCCCAACTCGCCATCGTGCCCATGCAGGATGTCCTCGCACTCGACGGTGAACACCGCATGAACCTCCCCGGCACAACCGAAAGCAACTGGCGCTGGAGATTCGACTGGGAACAGGTACCGGAAGAACTGCCTGGGCGCCTGCACCGCTTGGCGGAGATATATGGCAGGCGGTAAGGCTGGGAAAATCGCTGTTTGTGTCGGGTCGTCGGCCAAAGCATGCACGCACCTGCATGCCTGACGCATTAAGTAGTAGGCGCGCGGCGTAGCGTGAAATTTGCCGTGTATCCCACCTCTGCTTGTCCCCTAAGAACCTGTTCACGATCTCGCTGAAGGGCGCATTGCGGCGTTAAAATCACACTCGAAATGCTCCCATACTCCAGGGCTCCCTCATTAAAAAGTAGGTGACAAATCTGTAGAAATCTGTCATTTCAGGTTTTTTCTGCAAGGATCGCCTGAAATGGAGGACAGCTCGGTA
>LNEJ01000019.1 GCA_001464965.1 Gammaproteobacteria bacterium Ga0074134 | reverse complement strand
ATGTCAGATTACCCTTGTTGTTTCGGTAACCTTTAACTTGAGGCAACGATCCCTTTTCCTGACTACCTTGGGTAACTTTTATCTTGAGGCAATTCGCCAAACACCTGTTGTTATTCGTCTGCCCAGTTGTACTGTATCCTCGGTCATCCAGATTCAGTAGCGCGCGGTTTGCGTTCCAGGTCCCACGTGAGGTCGTCGCTGAGGAGACGAGTAGGGTGGCGGCCAAGGCGGCCATCGGCGATGCGGGTCGATATTATCAGTATCGCTACCCAGCACAAAGACGGGTGATCAGTCGATCTGCAAGCTCCGCCGGATTGCCTCGGTTTCGGCGGAAGGCGGCACGGCAAGCACCGCATTGAGCATCTTGCGGCAGCGTTGGTAGACGGCCAGTGCTTCGGCGCGCCTGTTTTGCCGCAGGTAGCTGCGCATGAGACGCTGATAAAACACCTCTGCCACAGGATCAACCTCCAGCGATTTTCCGTAGCAATCAACGGCCGCATCCCACTCCCCAGTCTGTTCGCAACGCTGCCCCAAATCGTCCAATTGGCGCAGGAATTTGCTTTTCAGACGTTCGCGCGGGGTGATTGCCCAGGCGGAACCTTCCTGATGCAGAAAGGGTCCCTGGTATAACTGAAACACCTTCCTCAGCGATGCAGGGTCTTTGTGTTCACCTCTCTGACGATCCTGCAACCGGCTCATGGCCCGCCCCAGCGCCCAGGCATCGACCCAGCAATAATGCGCGTCGAGCGACAGGCGGCCGCTCTGCAAGACCAGCACTTTGTCGTGATTAAGCAATTTTCGCAGGCGATGCAGTGTGGTATCGAACGCCTGACGGGCAATGTCGCCTTCGGCGTCGGGCCACAAGGCCTCGGCCAATTGATCGACGCAAACATCCCTGCCGCCAAAGGCTAATAGGGCCTTGAGCAATTCCAGGGGCTTGCGTTGCCCCTTGCTGCTGAGCGATATCGGTTCATCATGGCATAGCACCTGAAAACGGCCGAGTGTGTATATTTTCAAAGGCCATGGCCACTCTTCGCAATGCGGGCTGGCATCCGCCGGCTCCAGGCCGCGTTGCCGCACATAGTGTCTGATGTGGTCGGTTTCGATCCCTGCCTCGAGGGCATAGGCGCACAGCCTGGCAATATCAGTTCGCGTCCAAAAGTGCAGATTGACGCAGCCCATTTTTTTATTCAGGGCGCAGACGTGGCGCAACAGCGACATGCCTAATGCCTGCCTGCCTCGATCCAGGGCATATAGTGCCAGACGCGCCAGGCAATGATATTCGATGAGTTCGCTGCGCATGCTGCGGCCAATGCGCCGGGCACGGCCCAAGTGAGCCAGCGCTGCGCGATTTCGCCCCTGCGCAAAAAGGACCTGCGTCAGGCCGATGAGGCATATCGCATTCGGGAAAGGGGTGCCCGCGGCGGTTGACAGCCGGACGGCCGTTCCGGCGTCTTCCAGGGCATGCGGCAGATTGCCTTGCAGCATGGCGAGCCAGGCCGCCTGGTAATGATAATAGCCGACATCGAGCAGGCGTGTGGCATTCAGAACGGGCGCCATTCTGCGCAGATAATCCTTGGCTAGCTCCAGATCGCCTGCCACCAGCGCGCCGGCCGCACCCTGCCCAAGCAACAGGTAGTCCCTGACATGTACCCCGCTCTGGGTAACGATTCGCCACCCCTCTTCTACGGCATTGATACAGTTCTCGGTAGAACCCGCCAGCGAGTTGTAAAACCCCTCCTGGAGTTGCCAGGTGATTTTTATCAACGCGGGCACATCGGGTGCGTGCACTTCCTCTTCCAGGGAGCGGAAAATCAGCCAGGCCTTGGCGAAATCACCAAGCCAGAAATAATAGGGCAATAGGTTGATGCCCATGATGAGCCGCTGGTTCCTGTCGGGGCAGTCCTGCATGAGGGTTTTCAGACGCTCTTCCCATACCGGGAGGCGCGGATGTTGCGGCCGGTGATAAATCAGTGTACCGAACATGCTGGACAGTACACGGATTTCTATCTCGATCGAAGGGAATTGCGGATGGCGTTCGAGCATGTCCTCAAGTTCGCCAATCCAGCGATCTAACGGAGTGAAATTTCCCCATTCATAGCGATAAGTGTCGACCACGCCCGCCCACGCCAGATATTGGCCCGCCGGGTGCTGTTCCGCCTTGAAAAATGCGTAGGCCTTTTCATGATACCCGCGTGCCTCGCCGACATTGAACGGCAGGCGGCAATAGCCCAGCCAGTAGAGTAGCCAGCCGTTTTGTTCGATGACATGATTGGGCAGCGCATGTATCCAGCTTTCCAGGGTTTGGGTGCGCCCCTGCGTTATCAGTGTGGCCGCATGCCGCAGGATGGCTTCCTTAGCCATGTCCCAGCCCGCGATGCTGATATAGAGCGCGATGGCTTCATCGATCTGCCCCGCCTTTTCCAGGATATGCGCGGCACGATTCTGGGTGTCGAACAACTGCTCCGCGAAAAAAAATCTTCTCGATTGCAACAACAGAAAGTCGCGGAACAACCCGTTGTACTGATACAAAATCCCATCGCCATTCCGCTTCTCGACGAAGTAATGCCTGCGGCTGAGGTCGGCCAGCGTCTCGCCCGCATCGGCACGCCCAGTGAGTTGCACCACCATCTCGGTGGTCATGCTAGGAAAAAATGCGCTTTGCAGCAGGAATTGCTGCATGTCCGGGGTGGCCTTGGCAAAAATCTCATCGGTGAAATAATCGAAAATGAGCTGGAAGGCATCCTGATCTATCGCCGGCGATAGCGCGGTATGTGTTTGGGCATGTTCTAGCATAAAAACCAGTCCCGCCACCCAGCCGCCCGTTTTATCGTAGAGCAGGCGCAGCATGGTTTCATCGGTCTGGCCACCACGTATCGCGGCAATATTGCGCATCTCATCGGAGGTGAGACACAAATCCTGCGCATTAATAGTCTTCATCTTTCGGTTGAGCTGCAGTCGGGCGAACGCCGGGGGCGGAATGCCACGGCTGACCAGGATCACCGTCGCGCCCACGGGCAGCTCGGAGAGGCTATCTTGCAAAACCTGATAAAGGGCGGATTTTTCCTCCATCTCATGGCAATCGTCCAGCACCAGCACGAACGGTACTTCGAGCCGACTGTAGAGTGCGCTGAAATAGCGTTTGGTGAACGTGGGCAGATCCGCCAGATATTCGGCTGTCAGCAGGGGTAGATCGGGTTTGTTTGCTGGCCCCAGGTGTTGGGCGGCAAGCCCCAGATAATAGAAAAAGTTGGCGGGATCCTGGTCCCGGCTATCGATCTGATACCAGAGTACAGGCAGGCCGCGTGCTTTTGGGTAACTCGAAAGAAGTGCCGTTTTACCCGAGCCGGGCGGGCCGGAAACCCAGATGACCGAGCACTGGCGACCGCTATCGAGCAACTGGAACAGCCGCTCGCGAGGATAAACGCCGGCATTCTGAGGCAGGGCGGTCTTGGCTGGAGAGAACGGCCTCGGAGCAACTATCGTTTGAGCGAGCAAAGGCATAAAAAACCATCCTTTAGGTGCGATTCCATTATGAATAGCATAAGCCGACAAACTTACAAATAACTTACATATCCGAATTGCCTAGGCAGTGTCGTCACGAGATGCGAAGCCACAGGACGAGACAACGAATCTGAATTGCGGCCAGAAAAGACGATAGCCGTTTCGCGTAGCGCGTCGCG
>LNEJ01000018.1 GCA_001464965.1 Gammaproteobacteria bacterium Ga0074134 | reverse complement strand
TGTCCGTCTGCTTTTTGCCATTTCGTCACCTGTTTTATATTGAGGGTGATGTTATCACCCATAATCAGGTGGCCAAATTAACTATGCCACTACACACAATCATTGGTGCGTGGGACGCACCCTACGATTTCACCACTGATTTAGAAATGGAATAATGCGTTTTACCGGATTATCCCGCGTGACGATTTTTGCACAAAATCCACCAGCCGCATAATCTCGACACGGTTCGCCGCCAGCTCTCCAAGCTGCTCAAGCGCCTGATCGACCGTAAGATTGGACCGGTAAAGAATTTTGTATGCCCGGCGCAGGTCACTGATAATTTCAGCACTAAAGCCGCGCCTTCTCAGGCCCTCGGTATTGAGTCCGTGGGGCGCCCCCCGGTAGCCTGACACCATGAGAAAAGGCGGCACGTCCTTGGATACTCCGGTATTGAAGGCGGTGAAACAATGCGCGCCAAGGCAGCAAAACTGGTGCACCAGAGTGAAACCGCCTAGGATGACGTAATCCTCTATCGTCACATGACCAGCCAGTGAGGCGTTGTTGGACATGATGATGTGGTTGCCCAAGACACAGTCATGGGCAATATGCACATAGGCCATAATCCAGTTGTCATTGCCGATGCGGGTTATTCCGCCACCCTGGACTGTGCCTCGGTTGATCGTGCACGACTCGCGGATAACATTACGATCGCCAATTTCGAGCCAGGTATCCTCTCCCTGGTACTTCTTGTCCTGGGGCGCATCGCCTATCGAGGAAAATTGATAAATTTTGTTGTCACGACCAATGCGGGTAGGGCCATTGATGACCACATGGGGACCAACCCACGTGCCTTCTCCGATTTCAACGCCCGGCCCGATGACAGAAAACGGACCCACACTGACCCCAGCGGCAAGCTGCGCGCCTGGATGAATTATCGCGCTCGGTGCAATAAGAGAGTCTGTCAAGGCTCAAGTTCCCTTTCCGCGCACATCAGATCCGCACTGGCGACAACCTTGTCGCTCACCTTGGCAACGGCGTGAAATTTCCAAACGGTCTTTATGACACGCGTCACTGTCACTTCAAGAATTAGTTGGTCGCCTGGGATGACCGGCTGCTTGAAGCGGGCATTATCGATTCCCACGAAATAATAAAGGGATCGTTCAGTGGGCCGGGTATTGGTGGTTATGAATGCCAGAATGCCCGTGGCCTGCGCCAGAGCCTCGATAATCAATACGCCAGGCATGATTGGGCGATCAGGGAAATGTCCCTGAAAAAAAGGCTCGTTAAAACTTACGTTTTTCAACGCCACCAGGGACTCGCCAGGGACGCACTTGAGCACCCGGTCCACCAGCATGAAGGGATAACGGTGAGGAAGGTGTTTGAGCACCTCGCGAATATCGAGCGATTCCAAAATTCTTATCCTTCCATCTTCTTAGAGCCTATTCACGAACTCGATCAAGGGATGCAGTGCAAGGCAAAATCGAAGGAAAAAGCGGAGCATACACGAAAGTATGTGAGCATTTTGAGTTCGATTTTAACACCGCAATGCGCCCTTCAGCGAGATCGTAAACAGGTTCTTATATATTTACCTAGCAGGGTCTTTTGACAAAGCCTCGCACTGGCCCACATCCAGCTTTTATCATACCGCACCAGCAAGGTGCGCGGCTACGCTTGTTTTTGCTCCTGTTTCAGCAGGCCTTCCAGCACCTTCAAACGGCGCGCCATCTCATCCAACTGTCTGAAGCGCACGGTATTCTTGTGCCACTGCTGATTGGTATCCACAGGGATACCGGAAGAATACAATCCGGGCTGCTTTATGGATTTAGTCACAAACGACATGCCGGTAATATGCACATCATCGGCGATTTCCAGATGCCCGCTGATGCCCACGCCGCCACCAACCGTGCAGCGCCTGCCGATGCGTGCGCTACCCGCAATACCCACGCAGCCTGCAATTGCGGTGTGGGCACCGATATGGACGTTATGGGCAACCTGGATCTGGTTATCCAGCTTCACGCCGTCCTCGACCACCGTGTCTTCCAGTGCGCCCCTGTCGATGGTGGTATTGGCGCCAATCTCAACATCATCACCGATAGACACGCCGCCCAATTGCGGCACTTTGAGCCAGACGCCATTATCGCTGGCGATACCAAATCCATCGCTGCCGATCACTGCGCCAGGATGAATCAGCGCACGCCTGCCTATGTGTACACCGTGACATATCGTAACGTTGGCAAGCAGACGGCTGCCCTCGCCAATCACGGCGCCTTTGCCGATAAAACAACCTGGCCCGATACTGACGTTTGCGGCTATATTCACATCCGCCTCGATCACGCAGTGAGGCCCGATCGAGACACTTTCATGCACCCGGCTGTCAATGCTGACACATGCCGTTGGGTGGATGCCAGCGACGAGCGCCTGTTCACGGTCCGCATACAGCAATGCCGCGGCGCGGGCATAGCCAACATAGGGATTAGCCACAACCACGGCTGCGGTCGCGCAGTCTTGCTTATCCTTTGAGGAAAGGATAACCGCGCTGGCTCGCGTTGACGCCAAATATTTCCGGTAACGTGGATTGGCTAAAAACGTGATGTCGCCAGGTTGCGCGCTTTGCAGTGTCGCAACCCCCGTAATCAGGCACGCCGCATCGCCGTATAGCTCGCTGCCGATACGTTCCGCAATCTGGCCCAGCGTGACTCCCGGCACACTCACGGGTGGAGGCAACACTTACTGCCCGGCCTGCTTATTTCTTAGGCTTCGCCGCTACCGGCGCATCCTTGGGCCTATCCCGCAGACGTTGCAACACCTTGGCTGTGATGTCTAATTTGGGGTTAACAAAGGCCGCTACGTCGAAGAAAATCATATCGTAACCTTCATCCTTGCCGAGAGTATCGATGGTTTCTTTCACGATCTGCTGCAATTTACCCAGCTCTTCGTTGTTGCGAATGTTGACATCATCGCGCAGCTCTTCCTGGATACGGCCAAGATCCCGTTTACGACCGAGCACATCGCGCTCCATCTTGGCGCGTTCAGACTCGCTCATGGTTACGCCATCCTTTACCAGTTTTTCTTCGAGCTGTTTGAGTTCCCTCACCTCAGCCTGCAACTTGCTGCGCCGCGGGGCAAACTCCTGTTCGAATCTGCTACGTGCCGCATCCGCCTGAGGCGCTTTCTCCATCAGCTCGGCACTGTTCACATAACCCAGCTTCAACTCGGCCGCATTCACAGCCGGCACCGAAAGAATCAAACCAAACATCAGACCCAAAACAGAATATGCAATTTTTTTCACAACATTGACTCCGGATTATTTCAGAAAAAAGTACCCAGCGAGAACTGGAACGACTCAGTGATATCTCCAGCCCGTTTGTTAAGTGGCTTCGCCAGATTGAAATTCAGCGGCCCCATGGGGGACAACCATATTGCAGCCACACCTGCAGAATAACGCAAATCCCCAGCGCTGAATTCCTGAACATTGGGATAAACGTTGCCGATATCAAAAAAGGTGCTCAGGCGGAACGATTTGGTTTCTTCCATAAAGGGCACAGGGAAAATAATCTCTGTACTCCCGACCACTTTAAAAGCTCCACCCAGTGCCCTGTTGTTTTCCCTCAGCCCCAGGCTATTTGCCCTGAATCCACGTACAGAATAGACACCACCCGCATAAAAACGCTCCCAGAAAGGCAGGGCGGTAGTGCCGCCAAAGCTGTCGCCATAGGCGACCTCGCCATTCACTACCAAGGTCAGGCTCTTGGTCAACGGCCGATACATCTGTGTGCGCGACGACAGCTTGTAAAACTGCAAACCGCTGCCTGGCACCGACATTTCCGCGGACAGGCTCTGCAACATACCGCTATCCGCGAAAATCGCACGGTTGCGTGTATCGTGCGTCCAGCCACCGGACATTTTGATTATACCAAAAGTGTCCCCGTTTGCATTGAGAAAGTCCAGGTAGGATGGCGGTGTGAAACTGGTGGTTTTGATCTTTGTGCTCTCATAGTCAAAACTCAAGCGCGCGGTATTGTGCTCGCTGAGCGGAAAACCAAAATTCACCCCGGCGCCAAGCACATCCGATAGATAACTTCCGACAAACAGACGGGTAGCATTCGTTTTTCTGAAAAACCCGCGGAATCCTCGGCTTATGCCATCCGGCGTATAATAGGGATCGGTATAGGAAACACTGTATATGGTGTTCACCCGGCTGTTATTGACCTCGGCGCTGATGCGCTTGCCGCTGCCGAGGAAGTTGTCCTGGGAAATACTGGCGCTGAGCAGCAAGCCCTGCACCTGCGAAAAGCCCACTGCGGCCGTCAGGCTGCCCAGGGATCTTTCTGTGACGCTTACATTCACGTCAACCTGATCCGGCGCACCGGGAACGGGGGGCGTCTCGATGTTGATATCCTGAAAAAAGCCCAACCTCTGCAAGCGAATCCGCGAGCGATTGATCTTGTCGGTGGCCAGTAATCCCCCCTCCATCTGCCGCATCTCGCGCCGCACCACTTCGTCACGGGTTCTGGCGTTGCCTGCGACATTGATGCGGCGCACATACACTCGCTTGCCTGGGTCGACTACAAATGTCACAGACACCTGTTTGTTGGGCTTGTCCACCTCCGGGTTGGGGTTGACGTTGGCGAAGGCATAACCAGCCGAGCCAAGACGCTCGGCAATTTGCGCGGCACTCTCGGTGACAGCCTTGCGTGAAAAAACAGCGCCGTCAGTAACGCTAATCAACTTGCGCAGATCCTCTTCGGGCACGATGAGGTCACCCGCAAGCTTGACTTCCTTGACGGTGAATTTCTCGCCCTCGGTAATATTTATCGTGATATAGACGTCACGCTTATCGGGCGTGATGGAAACCTGGGTGGAATCGATATTAAAGTTGATGTAACCGCGATCCAGGTAATAGGAACGCAGGGTTTCCAGATCAGCGGCCAGTTTTTGCTTGGAATACTGGTCGGCGCTCGTGAAGAAGGAAAACAGTGTTGGCGTGCTGAGTTGAAGCTGTTTTAACAACACTTCGTCACTAAACGCCGCGTTGCCAACGATGGCGATTTGGTGAATCTTGGCGGATTTCCCCTCGACGACGTCAATGGAGATATCCACGCGATTGCGCTCAAGCGGCGTCACCTTCGCCTTGATCTTCACACCGTATTTGCCCTGGCTAAAGTATTGGCGTTGCAGCTCCCGTTCCACTTTGTCGAGCAAGGAACGGTCAAAAATCCGGCCTTCCGCAAGACCGCTCTGTTTCATCGCCTTGGTCAGATCCTCGGTCTTGATGTCCTTGTTGCCGGCGATCTTGATGCTGGAGATCGAGGGGCGCTCCTTTACCGTGATAATTAGCGTATCCCCCTCCTGGCCAAATCGCACGTCATCGAAAAACCCGGTTTTGAACAAGGCGCGGATCGCCGCAGAGGAGCGGGCGTCATCCAGCGTCTCACCGGCGTTAAGGGGCAAATAATTAAAGAGTGTGCCGGGGGACGTACGCTGCAAACCTTCCAGCCTGATGTCCTTGATGACAAACGGTGTCATGGCCCACGTATGCGATGCCAACAGCATGCCCAACAAGATCAGCCATGCCCTTCTTTTCGGAGATCTCATCAATAATCCAAGTCGTTTGTAAGGCTTACGCAAAATCGACCCGGCAAGGCGTAGCGGCGAAGACAGCGCGCATCCGCATAGCCAGGAGCTACAACGCCGCTGAGGCGGTTTTGCGTAAGTCCCAGGCTAGCCAAAAAGACGTGCCAGGTCATTGTAAAAGGCGAATATCATCAGCGTCCCCAACAGTGCGATACCCACCCGCTGGCCGAATATCTGCGCCTCGTCCGACACCGGACTGCCCTTTATCCACTCAATCAAATAGTACATGAGATGTCCACCGTCCAGGAGGGGAACAGGCAACAGATTCAACACGCCCAGGCTGATGCTCACGATGGCAAGAAATCCCAGGAACGACACCACTCCCGCACTGGCGGAATACCCTGCATATTGGGCGATGCTGATGGGACCGCTAAGATTATCCACCGAGAGTACCCCGGTCACCATTTTGAACAGCATGCGTAGCGTCAAAGCAGACATATCCCAGGTTTTACTCACGGCCTGCGCCACGGCATCGCCCGGTGAATAGCGCTGTACGGCCCGCAGCTCTTCCGGCAATTCCCCTGGAGCTTTGACACCCGCGCCGATACGGCCTATCGTACCTTCCTTGGTTGCCGTGGCAACAGGTTGCAGCTCAATCGTACGGCGCGCGCCCTGGCGTTCGACTTCGACGTGGATGACCCGTCCGGCGCGGGGCCTGACATGGCCAACCCATGCCTCCCAGTCACCGATGGCTTGTCCATCGGCGGCAACAATTTTATCACCCTCTGCCATTCCCGCCCGCTCGGCAGCGCCACCGGACTCCAGTTGGCCAATGATGGGCGGAATAGCCGGACGGTAGGGGCGCATGCCAAGGCTGTCGAGCAAATTCCCCTGATCCAGATCGTGTCCCGTCACCGCACTCAAGCCCAGCGTGCGCGTCATCGTGTGGCGGCTTGCATCCTGAACCTGCACCGTCACCACCTGCTGATCCAGCGCTTTATCCAGCATGGAAAATACCACCGTTTCCCAGGTCGGCGTCGGTTTGCCATTCAAACTGAGTATGACATCCCCTTGCTGAAAACCACCGCGCTGGGCGATGGAGCCCGGCGTCACCTCCCCGACAATCGGTTTGAGTCCGCTCACGCCGATGATGAAAATCACCCAGTAAGCGGCGATGGCGAGCAGAAAGTTGAACAGCGGCCCCGCGAACACAATGGCAAAGCGGCTGGCCAGAGGCTTGCGGTTAAAGGCGCGGTGCACCTCCCGCTGCTCGACCGGCGCTTCACGCTCATCGAGCATTTTCACATAGCCGCCCAGCGGCACTGCCGCGATGACGTACTCTGTGTTGTCGGGGCCGCGCCGCCATATCCACAGCGGCTTGCCAAAGCCGATCGAGAAGCGCAACACCTTCACGCCCAGCTTGCGCGCCACCCAGTAATGGCCGAATTCGTGGACGGTCACCAGCACACCGATGGCGATGATGAAGAAAAAGATCGAGGATAGAATGGTGCTCATCATGCGTGCTTATTCATGGCTTCCGCCACCTTGCGCACAGCGGCTGCGCGCGCCAGCGAGTCATCGGCCAGAATAACCTCAAGGCTGATGGCCTCGCGCACCGGCACATCGGCAAGCACGCGCTCAATCACGGCGGGGATAGCGGTAAACGGCAGCTCGCCATCAAGGAAAGAGGCCACGGCAACTTCATTGGCCGCATTGAGGATCGCGGTGGCGGTGCCCCCGGCGTGCATCGCCTCATAGGCAAGGCGCAGACAAGGAAAACGGGACATATCGGGCCGTTCAAAGTCCAGCCGCGCGACATCGAAAAGACTCAAAGGGGCAACACCGGATTCGATGCGCTGCGGCCAAGCCAGGGCATGAGCGATAGGCGTACGCATATCCGGGCTGCCAAGCTGGGCCAGTATCGAACCGTCGGCATATTCGACCATGGAGTGAATCACGCTTTGCGGATGCAAGACTACCTGAATCCTGTCCGGGCTGGCATTGAACAGCCAGCAGGCTTCGATCACCTCCAGGCCCTTGTTCATCATGGTGGCTGAATCGACGGATATCTTGCGCCCCATCACCCAGTTTGGGTGGGCGCAGGCCTGCTCCGGTGTGACATGATGCAGTCCGGAAAGGGGAATATTACGAAACGGCCCGCCCGAGGCGGTCAGTAGTATGCGCCGTATACCGGCAGCATCCAGACCGGCGGACAGGTCACCCGGCAGACATTGAAAGATCGCATTATGCTCGCTGTCCACGGGCAACAGCTCAGCGTTACTCGCGCGGACCTCATCCATGAAAATCCGGCCCGCCATGACCAGCGCTTCCTTGTTGGCGAGCAGCACACGCTTGCCTGCGCGCACTGCGGCGAGCGTCGGCAGCAGACCAGCGGCGCCGACAATAGCAGCCATCACATACGCCACCTGGGGCAGGGCGGCGACGGTTTCCAGTCCTTCCAGGCCGGACAGCACCTGAATTTCGGGGGCCGTTGCGCGTAACCGCTCATGCAGGTACTGAGCCGCATTGGCGTCCGCCATTACGGCATACTCGGGCCGGTACGCAATACACTGTTCGTACAAGCGTTCCACATCGGAATTCGCTGTCAGGGCAATGATGCGGTAACGTTCCGGGTGCCGCGACAACACGTCGAGCGTGCTGACGCCAATGGAGCCGGTGGCGCCAAGTATCGTAACTCCGGTCAACCCAGCATCCCCAGCAACAGCAAACCTGTCAGAAATACCGGCGCGGCGGCGGTCAGGCTGTCAATCCGGTCGAGCACCCCGCCATGGCCTGGCAGCAGCTTGCCACTATCCTTTACACCGGCGCGCCGCTTGAACATGCTCTCCAGAAGATCGCCCGCGATTGAAAAAGCCACCGTAATCACGCACAGCGCCACAAACGCAGGCAACATGACCGGGTCAACCTCCAGCAGCCTGGCGCCCCCCAGACCCATCACCATCGTCATCGCCAGGGCTCCCCACACACCCTCCCAGGTCTTGCCAGGGCTTATATTCAACGCCAGCTTGTGGCTACCCCACAAACGTCCGGCAAAGTAGGCGCCCGTATCCGCCACCCAAATCAGCACCATGAGGAACAGCACATACTTGGGACCATAGGACTCGCTGCCATGCAGCACAACCAGCGCCATCCAGGCAGGCACCAGCGTCAACACTCCTGCCCCTCCTCCTGTCACGATATTGGCAGGCCCGGTAACAGGACGGATATTGAACCTTAACATCCATGCGATCGCTACAAACCACCACACCACACCTGCCGCCGCGCCCACCAGCATTCCTCCCGGCAGCGTACCGCCAAACCACATGAAAGGAACCGCTATCAGGATATACATCAGCCTGTCGGTAGGCTCGGCAATGCCCATCAAACCAGCCCACTCCCAGAAACCCGCCATGACGAATACCGCCAGCAGCAGTGCAAATACAGTGTTTGGCAGCGCAAGAACCCCCCATACAACCAGAGGAATGAGAATGGCAGCGGTCAGCAAGCGTTGTTTAAGCACCCTTGTTTCCTTGTTCCTGTTCCACCTGCTCGCCCGTGCGCCCAAAACGGCGCTGGCGCCTGGCAAAAGAGGCCAGCGCATCATCAAAAATCCGCGCATCGAAATCCGGCCACAATGTTTCGGTAAAATAAAATTCGGTATAGGCCAGCTGCCACAACAGGAAATTGCTGATGCGCTCCTCCCCGCCAGTGCGTATGAACAAATCGGGATCGGGCAAGCCGTGCAGCGCCATCTGCTGCTCCAGGACATCTTCCGTGATTTGGGATGCGTGCAACTGCCCGGCCTCGACTTTTTGCGCAACGGAGCGGGCGGCCTGGGTGATGTCCCAGCGGCCACCATAATTAGCCGCCACAACCAGCGTCAACCCCGTGTTGGCCGCCGTGCGCTGCTCCGCATCGATAATTTTTTCCTGCAATTTTCCAGAGAAGGCGCTGCGTTCGCCAATGACCCTCAAACGCACATTGTTTTCATGCAGGCGTTTGGTCTCGCGTTCCAAGGCCGTCATAAACAGCTCCATCAACAACCCGACTTCCGAAGGAGGACGGCGCCAGTTCTCGCTGCTGAATGCGAACAGGGTCAGCACCTCTATGCCATGCTGGCCGCAGGCCTGAACCACGTTGCGTACCGCTTCCACTCCAGCGCGGTGACCGGCAATGCGCGGCAGAAAGCGCTTCTTGGCCCAGCGTCCATTGCCATCCATAATGATCGCCACATGGCGGGGGAGGAATGCGGCTGGATTAGTGTTATTTGCCGTCGTAGACATGCCTGTACAGTGTGGTGGGGGAAGCGCGGAATAACAGAACAAAGGTCAGGGGGCTGGGGAGCAGGCCTGTATTGCCAGCCCCAACCCCGCCTTTTTAAATCTCCATCAGATCGGCCTCTTTGGCCGCCAGTACCTTGTCCGCTTCAGTGATGTATTTGTCCGTCAACTTTTGAATTTCATCCTGCGCCCGGCGCTCCTCATCTTCGGAGATCTCTTTCTTTTTGAGCAGCTCTTTCAACTCGGCATTCGAATCACGGCGGATATTGCGGATAGCAACCTTACCGGCCTCCGCCTCGGCGCGCACCACCTTGATCATGTCGCGGCGGCGCTCCTCGGTCAGCGCTGGCAAAGGGACGCGGATGGCACCGCTGGCGGTGGAGGGATTGAGGCCGAGGTTCGAGGTCAGAATCGCCTTTTCAATAACGGGAACCATGTTTTTGTCCCATGGCGTCACGGTAAGCGTGCGAGAATCGCTCACCGTGACGTTGGCGGCCTGCCCCACCGGCACCTCATTTCCATAGAAAGACACCATCACATGATCCAGCAAGCTGGGATGGGCCCGTCCGGTGCGCACCTTGGTCAGCTCTTCTTTAAGCGCATCAATGCTCTTGGTCATGCGGGCAATAGCGCTCTTTTTTATGTCATCTATCATTTTGCCTCTCCTTCTACAAGCGTACCCTCATCTTCACCCATGACGATGCAACGCAACGCACCAGGCTTGTTCATATCAAACACCCGCAGCGGCATTTTATGGTCCCGGCACAGCACAATCGCGGTAATGTCCATCACCATCAACTTGCGCTCCAGCACCTCATCGTACGTCATGCGTTCATAGCGCACGGCGTCAGGATGCTTCATGGGATCCGCTGAATAAACGCCATCCACTTTGGTGGCCTTGAGCAAAAGCTGCGCGCCAATTTCGATAGCGCGCAGACTGGCGGCCGAGTCCGTGGTGAAAAAGGGGTTGCCGGTGCCAGCGGCAAAAATCACCACCCGCCCCTTCTCCAGATGCCTGATGGCGCGGCGGCGGATATAGTCCTCGCAGATCTGGTTGATCTTGATGGCCGACATGACGCGCGTAAACACACCCTGATGCTCCAGGGCGTCCTGCATGGCCAAGGCATTCATGATGGTAGCGAGCATCCCCATATGGTCGCCGGTGACCCGATCCATGCCAGCGTCCGCCAGACCGGCGCCACGGAACAGATTGCCGCCACCGACCACCAGCCCAACCTGAACACCCATCTGCACCAGCTCACGCACTTCAGTGGCGACACGATTGATAACATCAGGACTGATGCCAAACTCGCCATCGCCCATCAGCGCTTCACCGCTGAGTTTCAGCAGGATGCGCTGGAATGCAGGTTTGGGGGCAACAGTCACTCGTCAGCCTCCACGCACCTGGGCCATCACCTCGGCGGCGAAATCTTCCTGCTTCTTCTCGATGCCCTCGCCCACTTCAAAACGCTGGAAGCGCACCACTTTCGCGTTGGCATCCTGGAGCAGTTTTTCGACTGTAACATCGGGATTCTTGACGAATGGCTGACCCACCAGAGTGATCTCAGCCAGGAATTTCTGGATACGCCCACTGATCATCTTTTCAATGATGTTGTCGGGCTTGCCGCTCTCCGCCGCCTGGGCGCGGAAAATGTCCTTTTCTTTCTCGACGATGTCAGCCGGCACTTCGTCTGGCGAGACACACACCGGCTTGCTGGCGGCGACATGCATGGCGATATCCTTGGCCAAAGCGGCATTGCCCCCTTGCAACTCCACCAGCACGCCGATACGGCCGCTATGCAGATAGGAACCAATCACACCGCCGCTGGCGGCCATCGTTACAAAACGGCGCACGCTGATGTTCTCGCCGATCTTGGCGATCATTTCCTGACGCGCGGTATTAATGCTCTTATCGCTACCCTTTTCCAGAGGCAAGCCCATCAAGGCGTCCAGATCGGCAGGTTTGCCAGTCAGGGCCTGTTTCGCCACATGTCCTGCAAAACCCACGAAATCATCGCCCTTGCCAACAAAATCGGTTTCACAGTTGACCTCCACCATGGCGCCTTGTGTCGCATCGTCGCTAAGCTGGATCACAACACACCCTTCGGCAGCGACGCGACCCGCTTTCTTGTCCGCCTTGGCAAGGCCAGACTTGCGCATGGCTTCAACAGCAGTGTCGATATCGCCGTTGGCCTCGACCAAAGCCTTTTTGCACTCCATCATCCCGGAGCCAGTACGTTCGCGCAGCTCTTTTACCAGCGCAGCTGTAATTTCCATAGCCAAGTTCCCCACTTAATAAATACTTCAAAATAAAAATCACACGTCAGAGGGGCGCAATCCATTGCGCCCCTCATTCTGCCCAAACCGGATCAGTTCCGGCGTTACTCCGCGGCGTCAGCCTGCTGCGCAGCGGCAGGCTTTCTGGCTGGCTTCTTCGCCATAACCGCTTTCGCAGGCTTTTTCGGCGCCCTGGCGGGCTGCCCTTCTTCATCCATTTCGATGAACTCGTCGGCACCGCCAGTGGAGACTATCGTGGCGCGAGCCTCGATAACGGCATCCGCCGCCGCTCGCGCATACAGCTGGATGGCGCGAATCGAGTCATCATTGCCCGGGATGGGATATTCTATGCCGTTGGGGTCATTATTGGTGTCGACAATGCCGATCACTGGAACGCCCAGCTTGGTCGCCTCACTCACGGCATTCTTTTCATGCCCGATATCGATCACAAACAGCGCATCGGGGACGCCCTTCATATTTTTGATACCGCCCAGGCTGCGCTCCAGCTTCTCCAGCTCACGCATGTAGCCCAAAGCCTCTCGCTTGTTGAAGCGGTTAATGCTGCCGTCCTGCACCATCGCATCCAATTCCTTCAGGCGCTTGATGGATTGCTTGATGGTCTTGAAGTTGGTCAACATGCCACCCAGCCAGCGCTGATCGACATAAGGCATGCCGCAACGAGCCGCCTCTTCCTTGATCACTTCCTGCGCCGCACGCTTGGTGCCGACAAACAGGACAGTACCCTTGCGGGCCGCCAGGCTGCTGATGAAATTCATCCCGTCGTTAAACATCGGCAGGGTCTTTTCGAGATTGATGACGTGGATCTTGTTGCGGTCACCGAAGATGTACTGCGCCATCCGGGGGTGCCAGTAGCGGGTCTGGTGGCCGAAATGAACGCCGGCCTCCAACATGTCACGCATGGAAACATTTGCCATGATTTTTCTACACTCCAAAGTTAGGGTTAATCCTCCATGCACCCCATATATCAACCCGCCTATTTAATTCGTTCTGGCGGGCACCCTGACATATGTGACGGCGCATGTGTGATTTAATGCCTCCGGGGCAACACGCCACGGAAGGTACCGGGTCATGAACCCCGCAATCTTCCGGGCTTCATGACTTAGCTGCGCTTTATACCATAAAACCAAGCCATACCTCAATCAATGCAACCAAAAGAATGATTAAAGGACGCCCAAACGTTGCTGGCAGACCGGCACCAATAACGGTAAGATAAGCCATTGATCTATCGAACTCTATATTATGACTGTGTCCATCAAAACCCCTGAAGAAATTGAGAAAATGCGGATTGCGGGCCGGCTTGCGGCGGATGTGCTGCATATGATCGCCCCCTATGTGCAGCCCGGCATTACTACCGGCGAACTGAATCGCCTATGCCACGACTATATTGTCAATGTGCAGCAGGCGATCCCCGCGCCACTCAATTATCACGGTTTTCCAAAATCCATTTGTACCTCGCTCAACCATCAGGTGTGCCATGGCATCCCCGGCGACAAGGTGCTGAAAAGCGGCGATATCGTCAATATCGACATCACCGTAATCAAGGATGCCTATCACGGCGATACCAGCAAGATGTTTTTCGTCGGCGAGCCATCGGTCGTCGCCAAACGGGTGACGCGCATCAGCTATGAGTGCATGCGTATTGGCATCGAAATGGTCAGGCCCGGCGTCCGCCTGGGTGACCTCGGGCATGCCATTCAGAATCACGCCGAATCCAACAACTGCTCGGTGGTGCGCGAGTATTGCGGCCACGGCATCGGGCGCGTGTTTCACGAAGATCCCCAGGTATTGCACTACGGCACGCCGGGCACCGGTTTGGCGCTGGAACCGGGCATGACATTCACCATCGAGCCGATGATCAATGCCGGAAAACGCCATGTGAAACTGCTGCCCGATGGCTGGACGGTGGTGACCAAGGATCGCAGCCTGTCGGCGCAATGGGAGCACACCATACTGGTCACCGATAGCGGCGTTGAAGTGCTAACTAAACGGCCCGGGGATGACATCTAACATCGTCCCCCTGTTTGACAAGGCGGCCTTTGAAGATGTCCTGAACAAGGGCGGCAACGCTCTCCCGCCATTCCGCGCCACCCTGCAATCAGCCCATCAGGCGATTAAAGAGCGCTTCCTCAATGGCGCGCCCGCCGCCGAACTGGTGCGCAGCCGTGCCGGACTCATTGATTACTTTGTGATCCAGGCCTGGCACCGGCTGGTCGTCAATAATGGCAGCGATGATCTTGCCTTGGTGGCGGTGGGCGGCTACGGGCGCGGCGAGCTCCACCCCGGCTCGGATATCGATCTGCTGGTGCTGCTGCGCGATAACAATCATCAAATCTACCAGGAACGGCTCGAACGGTTTTTGGTGCTGCTCTGGGATATCGGCCTGGAGGTGGGGCATAGCGTGCGCTCGCTGCAGGAGTGCGTATCCGAGGCCGAGCGCGACATTACCGTGGCGACCAATCTCATGGAGGCACGCCTGCTGGACGGGCCGCAGCCGTTATTCGAGGCGATGCGCATCGCCACAGGCCCGGGGCAGATCTGGCCTAGCCGGCGCTTTTTCGAGGCTAAATGGCAGGAGCAAATCGCCCGGCACGCCAAATATCATGACACCGCCTACAATCTGGAGCCGAACGTCAAGGAAGGACCAGGCGGGCTGCGCGACATCCAGATGATCGGCTGGGTGGCGAAGCGCCATTTTGGCGCCACCACCCTGCATGATCTGGTCGATCATGGATTTCTCACTGAAGCCGAATATCAGGCGCTGATCGCAGGCCAGAATTTTCTCTGGCAGGTAAGATTCGCACTGCATACCTTGACCGGCCGGCGCGAGGACAGACTGCTGTTTGATCACC
Source organism: Gammaproteobacteria bacterium Ga0074134 (assembly GCA_001464965.1). Lineage (GTDB taxonomy): Bacteria > Pseudomonadota > Gammaproteobacteria > Ga007554 > LNEJ01. Next base: position 13,403 of record LNEJ01000018.1, on the reverse strand, counting down.
AGCACACCCTGGCCCGGCAATTCGGTTACTATGACGAGGAGCACCGGCTCGCCGTTGAGCAGTTCATGAAAGAGTATTACCGCACCATCATGGAGCTGAGCCGGCTCAATGAAATGCTGCTGCAACTCTTCCAGGAGGCCATACTCTATGCGGACAGCGAGGCGGTGGCAGCCCCCATCAACAACCGCTTTCAGGCGCGCAACGGCTTCATCGAGGTAACGCACGATGGCGTGTTCCGGCGCTATCCTTTCGCCTTGCTGGAAATCTTCCTGTTGCTGCAACAGCATCGGGAGTTGCAGGGGGTGCGCGCCACGACCATCCGCCTGATCCGCGACCACCGCTACATGATCGACGATACATTCCGTAATGACCTGCGCAACCGCAGCCTGTTCATGGAGATCATGCGCCAGCCACAGGGCATCACCCATGAACTGCGGCGCATGAACCGCTACGGCGTGCTTGCCGCCTATGTACCGATGTTTGGCGCTATCGCCGGCCAGATGCAATACGATTTATTCCACGTGTATACCGTGGACGAACATACCTTGATGGTAGTGCGTAACCTGCGCCGTTTAACAGTGCCGGAATTCGCCCATGAACTACCCCTGTGCAGTGACATTGTGCAGCGCATACCCAAGCCCGAGATCCTGAATCTGGCCGGTTTTTTTCATGACATCGCCAAGGGCCGGGGTGGAGATCATTCCGAGCTCGGCGCGCATGATGCCATGGCATTCTGTCTGCATCACGGCATGAGCCAGTATGATGCACGCTTCGTCGGCTGGCTGGTAAAACACCACCTCATCATGTCCAGCACCGCGCAACGCAAGGACATCTCGGACCCCCAGGTGATCGCCGCCTTCGCCGCGACAGCCGGGGATCAGGTGCACCTGGATTATCTTTACCTGCTCACCGTGGCGGATATCCGTGGCACCAACCCGACACTATGGAATAGCTGGAAAGATTCTCTGCTGACGGAACTCTACACATCAACCAAGCGCGCACTGCGGCGCGGCCTGGAGCATGTCATCGACAGCACAGAGCGGATCACTGCAATCAAGCAGCAGGCGTCCGCCCTGTTAAAACAGCATGCGCTCGATGATGCGCCCATTGAGAAGCTGTGGCATGAGCTGGGCGATGATTATTTCCTGCGCCATTCCGCCGATGAAATAGCCTGGCACAGCCAAGCCATCTGCCATTGTTCCCCGGCTGATTTGCCGCTGGTTCTGGTGCGCCAGCAAACCCCGCGCGGCGGCACGGAAATCTTTATCTACACCTACGATCAGGACCACCTCTTTGCCACCACAACCCAGGCGCTTGACCAACTGGGGCTCACCATCGTTGACGCGCGCATCATTACGTCGCACAACGGTTTCACGCTGGACACCTACATAGTCCTTGAGGCGTCGGGAGAACCCATCGCCAACGCCTATCGCATTCAGGAGATTCTTGACACCCTCAAGCAACATCTTGGACAAGGCGGCGAAAAAAGGGCCCATGTCAGCCGGCGCCCATCGCGGCGGCTTAAATTCTTTCCAACCCCCACTGAAATCACGTTTAGCGATGACGCGCGCAACCAGCGCACCGTTATGGAGCTAATCACCGCGGATCGGCCCGGGCTGCTCTCGCGCATTGGCCTGGCCTTCATGGAATGCGGCATACGCTTGCAAAACGCCAAAATCGCCACCTTCGGCGCACGCGCCGAAGATGTGTTTTTTGTCACGGATCAAAATAATCAGCCATTGACCTCAGAAACGCAGTTTGATTGTCTGCGCGAAACCCTCGTTAGATATCTGGACAAAAAAAAGGATTGAGCGGATAGTAAACACAGCAGGTTAAATCCCTGCAGCGCATCCGCAAGAAAAAGGAGGTGGAGCATGCGCAGCAACCGGGCCGTACTTCTTCTGCCGGCCATGGCACTACTGGCCGTCGCAGCCTTTGTCATCGCTGGATTCCCCAGCAACCTTGACGCCAGCAACGCGCAGCCTTTCCCCGCACCGAAGCCACCTGAAGCAACCCCGCCTGCCCTCTTTGCTCCCGGCAAAACCGCTCATGCAACCACCCTGAAAAGTTATGGAAACTCGCCGCTCACTTTCGACGTAAATCAGGGGCAGGCCAATGCCCATGTAAAGTTCCTGTCGCGCGGCAACGGTCACACCCTGTTTTTAACGCCAAATGAGGCCGTGCTGGTCTTGCACAAGACGATCGCAACCGGGAAAAAAGCCGGTAATGCGCTACGCATGAAGCTGGCGGGCGCCAATCCCAATCCAAAAATGACTGGGATGGAAAAGCAATCCGGCCATAGCAATTATTTCATCGGCAATGATCCCAATAAGTGGCATGCCCAGGTACCCCGCTATGCACGGGTCACATATCAGGATGTCTATCCCGGCGTGGATCTGGTCTACTACGGCAATCAGCGCCAATTGGAATACGATTTCGTTGTCGCACCCGGCACCGACCCCCGAATGATTACGCTTGCCTTCGAGGGAATGCCACTGAAAATCGATACCTGCGGCGACCTGGTTCTGTCCGCTGCCACTGGCGAAATCCGCCAACACAAGCCACGCATTTACCAAGTCATCAACGGCGTCAAAAAGAGTGTCGCCGGCCATTATGTGCTCAAGAACAAACAAGCCATTGGCTTTCAGATCGCCGCCTATGATGCCGGCAAGCCGCTTATCATTGATCCAGTGCTTTCCTACTCTACATACCTTGGCGGCAGCGACAAGGATTCAGGTAACAGGATTACTGTAGATACCGCTGGCAATGCTTATATTACTGGCAATACCTTTTCCATCAACTTCCCTGTAACCGGTACCGCGAGTTTTTCCGGGGCAGGTGATGTCTTCGTAACAAAACTCAATAGCAGTGGCGCACTGGTCTATTCCACCTATTTGGGTGGCGGCAACAGTGACGAAGGGCGCGGCATCGCCGTGGATACGAGCGGTAACGCCTATGTAACAGGCGCCACCCTATCAACCAATTTCCCAGTCCAGTCAGCCTTCCAGGCCACCGCTCCCGGCAACGGCAACGCCTTCGTGACGAAACTGGGCACCGATGGCACGGTGCTCTATTCCACCTATTTGGGTGGCAGCGGCAATGATCTGGGCTACGGTATCGCCGTTGATACCGCTGGCAATGCATACATCACCGGCAGCACCGGATCGGTTGACTTTCCCACAGCAAACCCTCTACAAGCCTCAAAAGGCGGCGATCCGGCGATTGATTTCGATGCCTTTGTAACGAAACTGCATGCGGCGGGATCGGCGCTCGTCTATTCCACCTACCTTGGCGGCGGACGCAATGACGAAGGCTCCAGCATAGCCGTGGATAATGCCGGCAATGCCTACGTGACGGGCGTTACCATGTCTGTCACTGGCAACCCGGCATCACAGAGCTTCCCTGTCACCGCATCTGCCTTCCAAGCCAGCTTTGCCGGTGGAGGCGATGCCTTTGTCACGAAATTGGATGCCGCAAGATCAGCGCTCGCCTACTCGACCTACCTCGGCGGCAATAGCGGTGAGCAGGGCACGGCTATCGCCGTGGACGCATCGGGTGGAATCTATGTAACGGGCACCACCCGCTCAACCGACTTTCCGGTCACCTCCTCCGCCTTCCAAACCCGCTTTGGCGGAAATGAAGATGTCTTTGTCACCAAACTGAATGCCAGCCTCAGCGCATTGGATTATTCCACCTACCTCGGCGGCAACGACAACGACCTGGGTTACGCCATCGCTGTCGACAGCGATGGCAATGCTTATATGACCGGTGTTACCTGGTCGCCCAACTTCCCCACGGCGAATCCCACCCAGCCTGCCTTTGGCGGCGGGCTTTCCGATGCCTTCGTAACCAGGTTGAACGCCAGCGGGACCGCGCTCATCTACTCCACGTATCTCGGCGGCACTGGCAATGATGCAGGCTATGGCATCGCCGTGGACACCTCCCGCGCCATCTACCTCACCGGCGCCACACCATCGGCAAACTTTCCCACCACGTCAGGCGCTCTCCAGTCTCTGCCCGGCGGGCAGGACGACGCCTACGCAGTCAAGATCACCGCACCCGGCATTGCCGACCTTTCCGTTACAAAAACCGGCTCGCCAAACCCGGTGACGGCGGGACGCAATCTCACCTATACCATCACCGTAACCAATAACGGCCCCGATGCCGCCACGGGCGTAACACTTAGAGATGCCTTGCCTGCCGGCGGAACCCTTGTATCCGCCACGCCGAGTCAGGGCAACTGCAGCGGTGCCACCTGCGCGTTGGGAACACTCAGTCAAGGTGCCAGTGCAATTTTAACTATCGTCATTACCACCCCCGCAGTAGCGGGGACGCTCAGCAATGCCGCCACGGCGACAGAAAACGAAAACGACCCTGACGCGGCGAACAACCGTGCCACGGCAAACATCACAGTCACTGCCGCACCCTCCCCCGGTGGTGGTGGCACAACTGGCGGTAACGGCGGCGGCTGTTTCATCGCCACCGCCGCGTATGGATCGTATCTCGACCCCCACGTAAAAACACTCAGGGATTTCAGGGACAGGGCGCTCATCCCCCACCGTGCGGGCAGAGCATTTGTTGATCTGTATTACAGATATTCACCCCCGATTGCAGACCTAATCGCAAGGCATGAAAGCCTGAAATTCGCCACCAGGATAACCCTGACTCCCGTGGTATACGCGATAATGTATCCCTTGACCGCCAGCATGCTTTTAGCAGGAATTTTGGGAATGACGGGATATAAACTGCACAACCGAAGACGTTTTTTAAATAATCGAATCCGAAATATTACAGCGGTTCAGTAACATCGGGATTACTGAATGCTCTTCGCTACGAGCAGACGATCTAGCGGACCGGGTTGATCTACGGTATAGCCTTGGGCATAGTCGACGCCAATCTCGCGAAGCAGGTTCAGAATTGAGTCATTTTCCACATATTCCGCCACCACCTTCTTGTTCATGAAGTGCCCGACTTCACAAATAGATTTCACCAACGCATAGTCGATTGAATTGCCCTCCATGTTTTTTACGAATATGCCGTCTATTTTAATAAGATCAACGGGCAAATTTTTAAGATAAGCATAGCTCGACATGCCACTTCCAAAATCATCCAGCGCAAAAGTACAGCCTGTTTTCTTCATCTCGATAATAAATGCCGCCGCATCCGAAAGATTAGTGATCCCGACGGTTTCCGTGACTTCGAAGCATATTTTGTGCGGTGGAATTTGCGTGTGATTCATCTGTTCAAGAATGAAATCTATAAAGCTATCATCGGTGATGCTTTGCCCTGAAAGATTGATGGTAAAAGCAGCGATATCATCAAGCACATCGCGGTGTTCCGCCATCCATTTAAAAACCTGTTTAATTACCCAGCGGTCCACCGCCATCATACGTCCATACCATTCAGCCGCCTGTATGAACTCATGGGGTGACATGATGTTTTCCTCGTCATCGATGATGCGAAGAAGTATCTCAAAATGTGATTGCACCGAGGCGTTTCCATTAATCGGCTCTATGCGCTGACAGAAAAGGCGCAGGCGGTTTTCCTCCAGGATCTCGTCAATTTTCCCGACCCACTTCATTACCGCACTGCGCTGCGCCAGCTGGGAATGACCGGCATGATAGACCTGTAGGCGGTTGCCTCCGATATCTTTAGCGAGTTTGCAACTCGATTCCGCTGCCTGCAACAACTCTGTAACGCTATTGTTGCGCGTATTCACTGGAACCAATCCCATGCTAAGTGCCACTGAAAAACGCTTATCCTCCCATTCGAAACGATAGCCGGTGACGGCGTTAATCTGTTGCTCGGCGATAGCCAGCGTATCATCAAGGGAAGAGTTCTCCACAAGTATGCTAAACTCATCACTGCCAAATCGCGCCAGCGCACCTCGGCCACCCAACTCCTTCTGGAGCAAGGCGGCCAGCTCCTTGAGCAGTTTATCACCACCTGCATACCCGCAACTGTTATTGACTGCGCTGAACTTGTCCACGTCGACAAGACATAACACATGCCGTGCACCTGTCTGCTGGGCACTCACTACAGCCTTGGCAAGTATCAGCTCAAATTCCCGCCTGCTTATCAGGCCTGTCAACTGATCGTGAGTGGTTTCATAGAGCAGCTGCTCGTGCAACTCCTGCAGCGCCGCATACTGCGCGCGATCCATCGCCGGATCATCGGCATTGTCCAGCGGTATGGCCGTACCCCGATGCATCTTTCTGGCAAGATCCTTGATGTCGAGCGCCTTCTCCTTCAATCCCCGAGAATTAACAAATACATAGATGCCACTGGGCTCGCTGATCCATGCAACCCGGAGCCGCTGCGCTTTGTCTTCACCTGTCAAAAACAGCATCCAGTCTCCTTCCTTGAGGCGGCGCGCCTGCTTCAACCACTTTTCCCACGCTGTATCGTCAGGTACTGTTTCTTCTCTTTCTGACTCCTCTTCCGGCTCTGCAATCACGGCATTTTGCTCGCACACCGTGATCACGTCCTTCAAATTCTCTACATAAGCTTTATCCTGGATTTTGGTTAACCTATCCAGATGTGCCAGGATCTTCTCAAATACTTCGGTGGTACCATTAAATTCCTTGTTAATCCGGTCTATCAGACGGTCGATCGTATCCTTAATAGCGCTCTGACTGGAACTCACCTGTTCGTTGTCATGAATTTCCAATTGGGCAATTTTGTTTAGCACTTGACGCGCGACATGGCTCCTGTCAAGAAACACAGTATTGTCTTCAAGCGTTAGCCTTAGGATAGGCAGTTCAAGCCGCTTGAGCCAGGGCCTAACGCTGTCAGCCACGAGTGAATCACCCTGAATGGCATGAAACAGATCGCCAGCGACCTCCATGATGCTGCTGTCGTGTGCGCTGATCTCTTTATGAGCACTTCCTGGGTTAAGGCTCTCCAGCACCGAGAGAATGCGGGGCGTGATGTTTCTAGATTCATTATTGCCGGTGATCTGTGCACTCTGGTCTTGCTGCAAGCTGGCTAAAGCCGAGATAACATCAGCAACCGTGTACACTTGCTCGGGCAGTTGCGTTGATGGCGACCGTTCGCGGTATTCTGTCTTCCACGGAACTTGCGCATCTCCAGGCTGGCGCTGCGAGTCACCCTGCGATGCAGGTGAAGCTTTCGCCTCATGCGAAATTTGACGTGCAATCTCATCCTTGAGTTTACGTATCTCGCGTGCGACCTGGTATAGATTCCGCCCTTCCGTACCGGCAGTTTCCATAATGCTCGGGGACTGTGCCAAGGTGCGTGATGGCCTGTTTTCTCTGCGAACTTTGTGTTTCAGATCGGGTAATACACCGAAATCTAACAGGGCAGTATTGAATTTTTGGTAAAGATCGTATGATTTGTCGACAAACACATCCTTGAAAACTGCGAGGCAGACCGTGTTAGCTATAGGATCCAGCCCAAGGTTTTTGATGGCATCCAGGAAAGACTCCGTAAAGAGGCCAGGACCGTAAGGATTGTTGTCTTTACCGATGGGTACCTTAAATACCGCAGAAAGGCGTTGCTCTATCGCAACGAGCAATATCTTGTGCTTCGATTCAACACTGTCATTAATATCCGAAACGGACAACCATTCGGTTAGCACTTCATCTTCGATAAGCGACAACTCGGGCATGGAAAAACCATTTCTGCCAGGCTCCCCCCTCAGTTGCACCCTCATTTTCTCAGGGCCAATATTGAGCAGCTTCTTATGAACGGCAGCGCGAAATAAAACTGCCAGAGTTTCAGCGGACCGCTTCAATATGTCGTGTGCATTAAAGTACGCGTTCTGTTCCTTATGATTTTTTGTGTCGCGGGACAGTTCAAACATGCGATCCGGCATTTTAGAGTTCACGCTTTTAGTGATTCCCTCAAGCGCGTTTTCGATCACACGGTTGCATTCTTTCATGATCGTGCCAGCATTCATGTTGCCGGCAATGCGTATGTGATCATAGGATGTTTTCTCATCGCCGGGTTTCGCCCCCGCCACTATGCCTCCCCAGGCCGGCACTCCAATGCCTGACTGGATGGCAAAGTCTTGCATGATCTGCAACGCAGTCAGATTCGGGTTGATGAATGACACACCTGCACCGCCTTCAAAAACACGGACGACACGTGCCTGAAACTGCAACCGGTTGCTTTGGTTTGCTGCCGGAACGACGCAGTGAATGGTAATAACATCGCCGGCAATAGGGAGAAATCCTTGGGCCGTTGCCGCGAAACCAGGCTGCTGCCGGTAACTTAAAAACATACCGCCGATACAGAAATTACGTATGACGCAAGACACACGGATGTCGCCCGAAACCTTGATGACCGCATGCAGATCTACAGGATAGCGCTGAAATGCGCGCCTCCCTGTGGGATCGGTATAAGGCTGTGCTTGGACTGAATTGTTAATGAGCGTCATTTCCTTGGCCTGATTTACTATCAAAATAAGAAACTTACCTAAGTATTCCGGATTGACCATATACCTTGTAATGCTGTTCCACCAATCAGACAGTGGACTCTTGCTCAACGCTAAACATCGGCACTTCTTCGCAAGTACTTTAATTCTCAAGGAGCAAACAGAGAGACGGGGTGCGGCAGGCAGGTGGTAGTATTTGAGGGAGAGTGCGTGGAGGTGAAACTGCGGGACTGTTCTGGATTATCAAAAAAATCCGGGGGCTTTTCTATTCAGTCAGCTTCCGCCAGTGCCGGTGTTGTCGCGGCCTTCTGGCCGATAGCTCCGCGGCGTCTCAGCCACCACAACAGCGCAAGGCCGGGGATTGCGCCCAGCACGCTGGCAGCGAAGAACAACGGCCAACCCAGGCTGGCGGCCATCATGCCTGTAGGTGCGCCTGCAATTTTCGGGGTGATGGCCATAAGACTGGAGAGCAAGGCATACTGGGTGGCGCTATAGCGCTTTTCGGTGAGACTCATCAGAAAGGCGACGAAGGCCGCCGAGCCCATGCCGCCCGAAAGATTGTCGATGCCCACCGCCAGCACCAGGGCTATCTGATTCTGGCCAGCCAGGGCGACACCCATGTAACTCAAGTTGGTGACGGCCTGAAGGATACCAAACGCCCACAACGCGCGATAGATGCCCAGACGCGCTATGAGCGCACCTCCGGCGACGGCACCAAAGATGGTGGCGATGAGTCCAAAGCCCTTGTTCACCGCGCCGATTTCGGTTTTTGAGAAACCAACGTCCAGCAGGAATGGGGTGGTCATGGCCCCGGCAATGGCGTCCGGCAACTTATAGAGGATGATGAAGGCCAACAGGACCAGGGCGGCTTCGCGGCTGAAAAAAGCCTTGAAGGGATGCACCACCGCCTCCGCCAGGGTGCGCGGGCTACCGCTGGTTTCGGGCTCCGTACCCCACAACGCGGCGGCCAGCCCGATCACCATCAATCCCGCCATGATCTGATAGACCGCCGCCCACGGCAGGTGATCGGCAAGGATCAGCGCCATTGCCCCAGACACCAGCATTCCCAGACGATAGCCCAGCACCGACACCGCCGCGCCCGCACCGAGCTCTTCCTGTTTAAGGATATCCGCACGGTAGGCATCCACCACAATATCCTGGCTGGCGGAAAGAAACGAAATCAGCACCGCCGCGACCGCCAGCAGCCAGGGCTGGCTCACCGGATCCAAGCCACCCATGAAAGCGATGGCCGCCATCAGGCTCAATTGCGTCAGCACTAACCAGCCGCGCCGCCGTCCCAAAAAGGGTGGCGTGTAGCGGTCCATGAGCGGCGCCCACAGGTATTTCACCGTGTATGGCAGACCCACTAGGGTAATTGCGCCGATGGTGGCCAGATCCACGCCCGCGTCCTTCATCCATGCCTGCAAGGTACCGAAGGTGAGCGCCAGCGGCAGCCCGGAGGAAAAGCCGAGCAGCAACAGCACCGCCACGCGGCGGTTGCTGAAGACCTGAAGGTAGAGGTTCACGCTGTATGGCGACTTTGGGAGATCAAATATCCCGCAGCAATTCGTTGATACCCACCTTGCCGCGTGTCTTTTCATCCACCTGTTTGACGATCACAGCGCAGTACAAGCTGTACTTGCCGTCGGCGGAAGGCAGGTTGCCGGAGACAACCACCGAGCCTGCGGGGACGCGGCCATAAAGGATTTCGCCGGTCATGCGGTTATAGATGCGGGTGCTGGCGCCGATGTAAACACCCATGGAGATCACTGCGCCTACTTCAACGATGACGCCTTCCACAACCTCGGAGCGCGCGCCGATGAAGCAGTTGTCTTCGATAATGGTGGGGCCGGCCTGAACCGGCTCCAGCACACCGCCGATACCGACGCCGCCGGAGAGATGCACATTCTTGCCGATCTGCGCGCAGGAGCCGACCGTAGCCCAGGTATCAACCATGGTGCCGCTGTCCACATAGGCGCCGATGTTGACATAGGAGGGCATCAGCACGACACCGGGCGCGATGTAAGCACCCTTGCGCGCCGAGGCGGGAGGCACCACGCGCACCCCGCCGGCGCGGAAATCACGCGGGCTATAGTCGGCGAACTTGGGTTGCACCTTGTCGTAATAGTTGGTGAAACCGCCCTTCATGAAGCTGTTGTCCTCGATGCGGAAGGACAGCAACACGGCCTTTTTCAGCCACTGATTGACGATCCACTGGCCGTCTTTCTTTTCCGCCACGCGCGCCGCGCCACTGTCGAGCAGATGGATGGCCTCGACCACGGCCTCATGGACGAGGGTGTCCACATTGCGCGGCGTAATGTCCGCGCGGCGTTCAAAGGCTTCTTCGATGATTTGTTTGATGTCGTTCATGTGGGTTTCCATTAGAGTGTTTCAGAGTGTTTTCAAAAGATCTTTGATGCGATGCGCCGCCTCCACGCATTCCTCCAGAGGCTCGACCAATGCGATGCGTATGCGATTCCGCCCCGGATTGATACCATGCGCCTCACGCGACAGGTAGCTGCCGGGCAGCACAGTGACGTTGTGCCGGGCATACAATTCACGCGCGAATTCAGCGTCATCAATAGGCGTGCGCGGCCACAGGTAAAAGCTCGCGGCAGGACGCTGCACATCCATGACAGGCTGAAGAATATCCAGCACTGCGCCGAATTTGTCACGGTAGAGCGCGCGGTTATGCGCAACGTGCTGTTCATCACCCCAGGCTGCTTTTGATGCGGCCTGGGTGGGTGGCGGCATGGCGCAGCCGTGGTAGGTGCGATAAAGGTGAAACTGTTCGATGATGCGGGCATCACCGGCAACGAAACCGGAACGCATCCCCGGTACGTTAGAGCGTTTTGACAGGCTATGGAATACAATGCAGCGCCGGTAATCGTCGCGCCCCAACCGTGCGGCGGTTTCCAGCAGCCCCAGGGGAGGCGCATTTTCGTCCAGATAGATCTCCGAATAGCATTCGTCGGAGGCGATAATGAAATCGTGTTCATCCGCGAGTTGGATAAGTTTCTGTAACGTGGCACTATCCAGCACCGCGCCGGTGGGATTGCCGGGTGAACAGATATAGAGCAACTGGCAGCGCGCCCAGACCTTGGGTGGCACAGCATCGAAATCAGGGGCAAAGCCGGTTTCCGCCGTAGCGTTGATGAACCACGGCTCGGCCCCGGCGAGCAGTGCCGCGCCCTCGTAAATCTGGTAAAACGGATTGGGCATCAAGACCAGAGGGGCGTTGCTGCGATTGACAACACACTGCGCAAAGGCGAACAGCGCCTCGCGCGTGCCATTCACCGGCAGCACATGGCGCGCCGGGTCGATGCTGCCGGGCGTTAGCGCGAAACGCCGCGTCAGCCAGGCGGCGATGCTCTCGCGCAATGCGGCGCTGCCGCGCGTGACCGGATAACCAGACAGTCCGTGCAGATGGGTAATAATCTCCTCGGCGATAAAGCCGGGCGTGGCATGTTTCGGCTCGCCGATGGACAGCCCGATATGGGACAGATCCGAGGGCGGTGTAGCACCGGCCTTGAGGCGCGCCAGCTGCTCGAAGGGGTAAGGCTGGAGCCGGGAAAGATCAGGATTCATGGGATTATACGGATAGCCAACGATGCCGATATTTATGAAAGAAAGTGTCCCCGTGAAGGGGACAATGTATTTTTTTCTGCTGTTTGAGAACGCGTAGTATAGGACATCCTGCCATGCCTTCCAAACTCAAATCTGCAATTTCCGCCAACCTGCCGGTAATGGGGCTGCTGCTGGCAGCGACGCTATGGGGCATTTTCTGGTATCCACTGCGTCTGCTGGAGCAGCAGGGCTTGCAAGGCTTGTGGGCGACACTGCTGATTTTTGCATCCGCGCTGCTGGTGGGTTTACCGGCATTATGGAAACAGCGCGCCGAACTGGCCCGCCATCCCTGGCTGCTCCTGGTGATAGCCATTGCCAATGGCTGGTGTAACACGGCATTTATTCTCGCCGTGCTGGACGGCTCAGTGGTACGGGTACTGCTGCTATTCTATCTGTCACCGCTATGGACAGTCGTATTGGGCAGGTTCATTCTGGGGGAGCGGCCCTCCCGCCTCTCAATGGCTGCACTGGCGCTCGCCATGATCGGCGCGTTCATTACTATCTGGGAACCGGCGCTGGGCATTCCCTGGCCACAAGGTCATGCGGATTGGCTGGCGATCTCCTCAGGATTTGCGTTTGCGCTCTCCAACGTACTGATACGCAAGGTACAGGCGGTGCCAGTAGCCATTAAAACCGTCATATCCTGGGTCGGCGTAGTGCTTCTGGCTGGCCTGTGGATATCCATGGCGGACGCACCTGTCCCGGATGTTAGCCTGAACGTGCTTGCCGCGGCATTTGCCATAGGCGTATTGGGCGTCGTGCTGATGTCGCTGGCAGTGCAGTATGGGGTTACCCACATGCCCGTGCATCGCTCGTCAGTCATTCTGCTGTTCGAAGTCGTAGTCGGCGCCATTTCCGCACAACTGCTGACCGACGAGGTAGTACTGCCCAGAGAATGGATAGGCGGCACGCTTATTCTGCTGGCAGCATGGTTTACCTCACGCGACGGGAAATAGGCCGAGGCATGGCTGTGGTTCGATTCGTGACATACCATTAGTTTTCGCATCTTAGCTCGAAGCAACAAACATGTGTCGAAAAACTTTACACCCCGCTGATTGCGCCTTCCCCGCCTCTCTGAAAGCGGCAACCCGCCTCTTATAAACATTTAAATTTTCATATTTTTCAATAGACTACTTGTAATAAGTTTCTTTATTATCCGAGGGCTTTCCTGCGCCGGAATAACCGGTCTTTGCCCAATTTCACCCCTAATTTCCCTTGATTTTAAGTAAAAAGCGTCGGATTTTTTTACACTCTAATTGAGATGAATAGGGGTGATTCTTGTTAGACAGTGTCGTCACGAGATTAGTGATAAAATGCGCACTGCATCGTATCTTAGGGCGGAACCATGACTGAAAGCGCAAGGCGACACGACTTATCG
>LNEJ01000017.1 GCA_001464965.1 Gammaproteobacteria bacterium Ga0074134 | reverse complement strand
CCACACACGCATAACGGTGGGCTGGCACCGAATGCGGCAGAGAAGCAGTATTGGATGGACTATAAAACCGTGGCCAAAAAGACTTGACCACTACACTCCCCCTGCATACGCCTGCCACCACAGACTCTTGTTTTATGGACATGCCAGCATGTTCCTTCAGCCGCCAAGGCAACGCTATCTCCCTTTAACCAGCCTCATCATCTCCCTCAAAAAGGCGGGCAAATCTCCCGGCTGCCGTGAAGTCACAAGATTACCATCCACCACCACTTCACTGTCCTCATAAATGGCGCCCGCCTCTTTCAATTCATGCGCCACTGATTTGTAACAGGTGGCACGCCGCCCATCAAGCAGGCCCGCAGAAATCAATATCTGCGGGCCATGACAAATAGCGGCGACCGGCTTGTTCTTATGGAAGAAATGCCTGGCTATTTCGATGGCGGCGGCTTCCTTGCGAAGCGCCTCTGGCGCCTTGCCACCGGGAAGGACAAGCACACCATAATCATCTGGCTGCACCGTCGCGAGGGTCTTGTCCACCTCAACCTCGTATCCATGCTTGCCCTTGATTCTGCCCTTCCTGGTAGATGCAACAGCCACCTCAATCCCCGCCTCTTTTAACCTGTAAAATGGGACGAGCAGCTCGGAATCTTCGAAATTGTCCGCGCTTATGATCAAGGCTTTCATGACGATTCCCTCCATCCGTTACTATCTTTTATGCCGAAACACAAAACCCGGCTGCGCTCCTGCTTGCGTGAATTGATTCATGATACTTCGGTTTTCCGGTAAACACCCCTTTTCTCGGCCCAGGCCACAAATCCACTTGTCCCCTGCGGCAAGGATTCATGACATCCGATCACAAGCACACCGCCCGGATGCAGTCTTTCCCACAGCTTTTGCAGCACCTCACGCTGCAAATCCTCATCGAAATAGGTAAATGCGATATTGCGGCACATGACAACGCGATAAAAACGGGAAATGGTAATATGGCACATCCCATTCGTCCCGATGGATTTCGAGGTGGGCACGATACGCCAAGCTATCCGCCAGGCCCAATTCTTTCGCGCGGCGCTGTATTCTTTTGCAGACCTGCGTACGAACCTTGCGAAAACCCGGCCATTGCAGGCGCAGCCTGGGCAAGACTTGCTGCAAAAACTGAACACACTCTGTATCCTTCATCTTGACGCTTCACCGGATAGACCGATCTATAGTAAAAGAAGCCTCTGAAAAAAGCAGGGGTTTCCCCAGTGCATATGTGCCGGTCAAAAATCATATATGCGCATATTTGATTCTTGTGCGCATTATCGTAGCTGCACTTTGATCATTCTTTCTGAAAGAAACATTAGGGTCCAATCGCCGTTTTTAGGTTCAAGAGCGTATGACATGAAACCACTGTATATTTTCCGCCACCTTGAGCACGAAGGTCCTGGCTACCTCACCGAAGTATTGGGCAAGCACAATATCCCTTACCAGCTCATCCGCATCGACCAGGGCGATGCCATTCCCGGCAATATCGACAACGCCAGCGGCCTGATATTCATGGGTGGCAACATGAGCGTCAACGATCCGCTGCCGTGGATCGATGAAGAGTTGACCTTGATCCGCCGCGCCGCTGCGATAGACATGCCGGTACTGGGCCACTGCCTGGGGGGACAGCTCATCAGTAAGGCGCTGAGTGGCAAGGTAACAGCGAATCACGTGAAAGAGATCGGCTGGCACGCGGCACAGAGGGTAGATAACACCGTAGCACACGACTGGCTGGGTGATTTACCCCAAGAGATGGAAATGTTCCACTGGCACGGCGAAACCTTCACTATCCCTGATGGAGCGACGCGCATCCTGCAAAGCCGTTATTGCACTAACCAGGCTTTCGTCATTGGCAATATCCTCGGCCTGCAATGCCATGTAGAAATGACGCCGGACATGGTGCGTGAATGGGCACGCTGCTCCCCGGACGAACTTGCCCATCCCTCCACAAGCGTGCAAAGCGCGGCACAGATGACAAAAAACCTGGCGGCCCGCGTCAGCGATCTAAACGAGGTTGCAGATACGCTCTATGTCCGGTGGTTGCAGCCTTTCATGCAGGTCAGATAACACTCGACGTAAATATCATGCGGTATAATAGGCTAGGCAAACCACTATGACAGCACGATATGCAGATCGGTATTCATGAAGGGCGATCACCATGAACAGTTACACCAAATTCACCTACCCCCAATTCGACGAGTTACCCTCTAGTTTGAAGGTGTTGTATACCTGCATACTGATTATTCTCGGCATCGGCTATATATTTGCGATGATTCAAATCTACGTGGTTCATGCAGGACGAGACGGCAAGCCTGGTATCTCGGCCAAGGATATCGTAATCGCCTATAGAGGCGACAATTCAGCCAGCCGGATTGAGGGTGCGCTTAAGGGGCCGATGTCAGGCATGCTGCCCGCCGAGGAAAAGGCGACCATCATCGCGTGGGTTCATGATGGCGCAAAGGAAGATGTCTTCCATAAACAGGTTGAGCCTATTTTGAAGGCGCGTTGCCAGATGTGCCACAGCGGTTCCAACCCCCACATCCCCACGTTGATGAGTTACGATGATGTGAAGACCGTGGCACAGGTCGACACAGGGATGAGTATTGGCACGTTAGTGCGGGTATCCCATATTCACCTCTTCGGATTAACCTTCATCTTTGGTTTTCTCGGCCTGATCTTCAGTCACAGCTATATGCGCCGGCCCCACGCGAAGTCAGTGATCATCGTGCTGCCTTTCTTGGCGATCCTGATGGACATTACGTCCTGGTGGCTGACCAAGGTATCCGAACCCTTCGGGTATGTCGTCATCGCCAGCGGTGCGTTAATGGCGTTCTCATTCACGGTTCAATGGGTTGTGTCGTTCTACCAGATGTGGTTCTTCAAATGCCCTAGCGGGGAAGTGTGTCTTCCCAGGTAACACCAATAAAAATCGTATACGCGCCTTGGCAAGACTGAATCTCAGTGAGATTCAGTCTTGCCAAGGGCCGGTGGATGCTCCGCCGTATGGGACAGATAAAGTGCCACACCGAGCAGAGCAATACCCGCCGCCAGATAGAGCAAGTCCATCGGGGTTTCGAACTTCATGCGGATCGCGTGCTCAAAGTATTTTACGATCAGGATCATCAAAATCACCTTGGCAAGCCGCGATTTCAAGTCATCAAGATTGCGGATCAGCAGCACATTCGATTTTGTTTCCGCGCTTTCCGCCTTGTCGATGGTGCTGATAAACAATTCATACAATCCGAGAGAGAAGATAAGCAACACAGTGGCCAACAGATAGCCATCGACAATTTCCACAACGTGGGCAATGGTGCTGCTGCGCAGGGCGCTACGCGCCTCCCCCTCCAGCGCTGGCGAGAGATATTCACCCAGGTGGACGACCATGAAATAGGCATCAATAGTAGCGATATAAAACATCGCCAAACTTGCTACCAGGCTCGTGACCACCGCCGACAGCACAATCAGGCGGCTGTCCCACAGCAGCCCTTCAAAAACGCTTTCCAGTTTCTTTTTCATTATGGCGGTTGGCCGCTCTAATTCCGAGTAACGACAAATACCTGACCAGGACGGATCACATTGGCATTCTTGATTTTCTTCCTGTTTGCGTGATAGATCAACCGCCATTGCCGGGGATTGCCATACACTTCCGCACGGCCCGAAATTTTCCACAAACTGTCACCACTCTTGACCGTATAACTGGATAACAACGGCTGTTCCGGCGGTGATATTGGCGGCGAAACAATTTCCGGCTGCATGGGCTGAAACGCCCGCTGCGCCGCACGCAGCTCATCCAACAGTTTGTTGCTCAATTCATAGGCCTTTTTGCCTTCCCTGTTCCGGTATGCCGCCTCTGCGGACTCCAAAACAGCGCGCTGTCCGGCGGAAATCGCCTGAAAGGTCTTTGCCTCATCAAGCATTAATTTGGCTTTGGCCAGATAAGCGCCATTAATGTCCTGTTGCGCGCGCTGTGCAGCCTCACCGGCAAGCCTGATGGCATTCTTGTCATCATCCACTTTGGCGGCCGCCTCTGCCTGCCGCAACAACTCTTGCGCCTCGGGGGACAGCGCATCAATCACCGCAGCTTCGCTTAGCACTGCTTTAGCGGCGCTAATGGCCGACGCCATGGCACGCGCCTTGGTCGCTTCCTCTTTGGCGGCCAGAGCGGTTCTCTGCGCCTGCCTGAACGCCCCGGCGCTCAGCTTATCCTCTGCCTGGGAGAGCAGATTTTCCGCTCCTTCCAGAGCGTCCGGCGCATGCCGGGTAGCTTCGGCCCGGCGCGCCGCATCGAGCGCCTGACGGGCATCACTCATTTCCTGGGTCGGCGGCACGGTGGCACAACCACCGATGATGGCCATGCCGCCTCCCAGAAGCACCCAGACCAACCGCCTGAGCGCGCATGCGGAGAACAGACCACGCCACACACCATGAAGCTTTTTGTAACTTGAAATCATCGATATACAGGCTCTTCAATCATTTAACTTAAAAACGGCAGTAGACTCCAACGATCGTTTTTAGGTTTCATGAAACTATCACCCGCCCCCTGGGGTGTCAAGAAAGGGGCGATTATGGTTAGAATGCATTCCCTTAGAACCTGTTCACGATCTCGATCAAGGGAAGAGCGCAGCGAAGGGTTCCCAGCGCAAGGCGAAAGTGGCTGAAAAAGCGGAGCATACATGGAGTATGTGAGCATTTTGAGACCACTTTTAACGCCGCGATGCGCCCTTCAGCAAGATCGTGGACAGGTTCTTACAACCCACACACAAAGGAATACTCATGGCTGATATACTGGTTCTTTATTACAGCCGTTACGGTGCGGTAGCCCAGATGGCGCAATTCATCGCGCGCGGTGTAGAGGAAGTGCCCGGCATGCAGGCGCGGCTGCGCACGGTGCCCATGGTGTCAACGGTGTGCGAAGCGGTGGAAGACACCATCCCCGGCGAAGGGCCACCCTATGTGACGCTGGACGACCTGCGCGAATGCGCGGGGCTGGCGTTGGGCAGTCCAACGCGCTTCGGCAACATGGCCGCCGCACTCAAGTATTTCCTCGACGGAACCAGTTCGTTATGGCTGTCGGGCGCGCTGATAGGCAAACCGGCGGCGGTGTTTACATCCACTTCCAGCCTGCACGGCGGGCAAGAGAGCACTTTACTGTCGATGATGCTGCCACTCCTGCATCACGGCATGATCATAATGGGACTGCCCTACAGCGAAACCGACCTGCTGAGCACCACCAGCGGCGGCACACCCTACGGCGCCAGCCATGTGGCGGGCCTGGACAGCAAGCTACCGGTCAGTGAGGAGGAAAGGCGCCTATGCCGCGCGCTTGGGAAAAGGCTGGCGGAGACAGCGGCAAGATTGACAGTGTAGCGTATACCAACCCACGAAAAGGAGGTGCGCGCGGCGCACCCTACCCTCGGTGGCGCAGCAGGAACAACCCCGGCAGTCCCAGCAAGAGCAACGCCCATGGACCGAAGGCCCCGCCACCACCGCTAGGGGAAAAGTTGGTGACCCCGTCGCCTGCCAGCACCCTGGTGACCACACAAGAGCCGCGCACACAACTTGTAATTGAGCCGTCATTGCCGGGAAGGTAGTCGGCCGGCGATGTAACGGTCACCTGCGCCCTGTTTTCAATAGTTACAATCTGAGTAGGACTCGTAGGCACAAGCGCAGGATCGGTAACCTGGACGGTGAGGTACACCGTAAAGCTCTGATTTGGAGCCAGGCTGGCAAGCGTGCAGGTAAAATCGGCGGATGATGTAGGGGCCATACATCCAACACCCGCAGGGTTAGTAACAGGGACGGGTTCAGCCCATCCGACAAACGCCACTCCTGCAGGCAACCTGTCCGACAGCTTAATACCCTGCGCCACGTCGGGGCCATGGTTGATGACAGTGAGGACATATTTCAACACTCCATTCAACGTAGCCGGCGTATTATCTGTCGGCGGATTCCGGGTCTTCTGCACCTCGAGATCGACCTTCTTGGCCGCGGGGTCACCATCATGCTCCACAGCACCTATATCGCACAAACCATCTGCCCCCGGCCGCCCGAACTGGCGCTGGTCAAACAATGGACTCGGGCAGACACCGTTACCGATAGCCAAGCCGCCAGGCATAAAATTCTTGGGGTAAGTCCCATCAGGTAGAACCGTCTGCGCACTGCCACCATTATCGGCAAGCGCGCCAAGATTCGGACTGCCGTTACGATCACCTGTCCCGCTGAGGACGCAACTATTGCCATTTTCAAGATTATGGCCCTTGGAAGTCACCAAACCGGGACTGGCGGCGATGATCTCGGGCGTGTTTGGATCATTGCCTTTCATGCAATTGTTGAGGCTGGAGGCATTGTCGCCAATAATAGAATTTTGGAGAACCGTCTGATATCCGGTTGGGTTCAGGGTATTGATAAATATCTCTTTGCCGCCGGCATTGATAGCGGCATGATTAGCGCTGATGGTGACGCTCTCAAGCGTTATTGAGCGGCCGTTATTGATGCCGCCACCGTTTCTAGCAGTGTTGCCAGTAATGGTGCTGCTCGCAACCGTGAGCTCCCCGGGACCGTAGTTGTTTATGCCGCCGCCGTCCGCGCCGTTTGTACAGCCAAAAGAACCGTCTGCGCAAGCCTCAAAAGACTGGGCCGCATTGTTGCTGATGGTGCTGTAACGGACATCCATAACGCTTTTGTTGGCTAGGCCGTTGCCGGTATTGCTGTCGACAACGCTCGCAGCGATCAGCACGCTGCCTTGAATGCTATTGCCGGCACTATTGCTGTTGGTGGTAGTACCGCTACCCGGAGGCTGATCATTAATTCCGGGGATGTTGGCAATAGCCAAATTGGTATTGAAAACACCCCCGCCCTCACGGGCGATATTGCCACTAATGACCGACCGTGCAATATTCACTAACCCACCCTGATTGCTGAGAGCGCCGCCAACCCCGTTAGGGCTGCTATCGTCTTTGATATTTTGATTGCCTTGCAGCGTACTGCTAATAATCGTCAGTTTACCGTCGTTCCCTCCGAGGCCGCTGGTATTCATGATGCCGGCGCCAAGCGGCCTGCCGTAGTTGCCCATCACCGTGGAGTTACTTAGTGTCATATTGCCGCTGTTGCGGATACCACCGCCGCCACCGCCGACACCGATGATGTAATCACTTGCGAAGGTACCCTGTGTGTTGTTGACCCGGTTGCCCTGGATGGTACAGTTCTTGATTGCCATTTGGGTACCGACACCGCTGAATATACCGCCGCCGCTGTATCTGGCGCCTGTCGTATTCCCGACTGTATTGTTGATGACTTCGCAGTTTTCCAGCGTCACCCATCCGCTGGAATTTTTGATGCCGCCGCCGTTATCATTCGTCACACTGCCGTTCTGGATAGTCACGCCGGTAATTATTACGGTGTTTTTTCCAGTAAAGTGAAATACCCGGTCAATGCCGCCGCCGTCTATGATGGTTTGTCCCTTGCCTGCCCCCCTGATTTGCAGGCAAGGTTTGCTGATATCGGTGCCGCAGGTGCCCCTGATGTCGAGATCGCCGGTTGCAGCGTTGTCCTCGCCCGCTCCGGGTATGGACAGGGAATAAATAACGCTGCCCAAGACAATAGTGACATCGGTACCCTGGGAGATAATATAATTTGCTGTCTGGATGGCGGCGCGCAGGGTGCATGCCGTGCTTGCGCCTACAGACGCTGAACACTCCGCATCATTTGGATTTGAATCCGCACTATCCTGGCTATGATTCACGGTAATATTCACGTCGGCCTGCACCTGCCCTGCCAGCAGCAGTCCAAAAAAGAATAGCGGTGCGGCCAACCTGATGCGCCACCAGGAAGGGCAATAGCTATCACGGCGAAAGCGGGGTTGCGGGGCGCCTGTTGATATTATGTTTTTTGGCATAGCTTTTCTCTCACACGCATACGGCCGGACAGGGCCAAAACTTCCCTGTTGTCCCGCTGAGTGATATTTTCCCACTAAAAGATATTTATCATCTCCTATAATCACGGATATTTGCAAGCCATACAACACCGTGCATAGGTTAAAAATACATTTACCGGGACCTCCAAGCAATATATCGGATGATTCATTTTTACACTTTAGCGTTTTTGCCGCGTTACGCTATGCCAAATGCACTGTGTGCCTGCACTGCCGCACTTGATGCGGCGCGCACAACTGGAACCGCTTATTTTGAAAAATCAATTAACTATCTTTCTGCACTCATTGCTGAACAGTGTCCGCGACCTGGCGCCGATTGTGCTGGTGATCGCTTTTTTTCAACTGGCGGTAGTCCAGCAGCCCATCCCCAACCTGGGTGGGTTATTAGAAGGCGCTTTGCTGGTAGTGGTGGGGCTGACGCTGTTCGTGCGCGGGCTGGAAATGGGGTTGTTCCCGCTCGGGGAGGCCATGGCCTATGCCTTCGCGCGCAAGGGCAGCCTGATGTGGCTGCTGGTGTTCGCCTTTGCGCTGGGTTTCGGGACAACCGTGGCCGAACCCGCACTGATCGCCGTTGCAAACGAGGCGGCACGCGTGGCGGCGGAAGGTAATATAATTGCGGCGAATGACGAGGCGCGCGCCTCCTATGCGCTGGGGCTGCGCCTGACGGTGGCGCTGGCAGTGGGGGTGGCGCTGGTGCTCGGCGTGTTCCGCATTATCAAGGGCTGGCCAGTGCAGTACTTGATCATCGGCGGCTATCTGGGGGTGATGGTGATGACGCTGTTCGCGCCGCCGCAGATCATCGGCATCGCCTATGATTCAGGCGGGGTGACCACCTCCACCATCACAGTGCCGCTGGTTACCGCGCTGGGCGTGGGACTGGCGTCTTCCATCAAGGGCCGCAACCCCATGGTGGACGGCTTTGGCCTGATTGCGTTCGCCTCGCTAACGCCGATGATTTTTGTGATGGTCTACGGGATGATGATCTAAAATGGAATTCGTGCTGCACCTGTTGATGGCAATCATCCATACCGTGCGGGATGTACTGCCTATTGCGGCAATTCTGTTCGGCTTCCAGTGGCTGGTGATACGCCGCTCCATCCCTAACCTGAAAAAGGTGTTGATCGGTTTTGTCTACGTGCTGGTAGGCCTGGCATTGTTTCTGGAAGGGCTGGATCAGGCACTATTTCCACTGGGCAGACTGATGGCTCAGCAATTGACCGCGCCGGCGTTTATCCATTTAGCGGGACAAACGGCACAAGGGGTGGATTGGTGGGACTACCGCTGGGTCTACCTGTTCGCCGCCGCCATCGGCTTTTCCTGCTCCCTTGCCGAACCGGCGCTGATCGCGGTGGCGATGAAGGCGCATGAGGTGTCGGGCGGCGCGGTGGGTGTGTGGGGCTTGCGCGTGGCGGTGGCGGTAGGCGCAGCGGCCGGGATTACGCTGGGCGTGTTTCGCATCGTCACCGGCACGCCGCTGCACTATTACATCATCGTCGGGTATGTGATCGTGATGATACAAACCGCGTTTGCGCCACGCACGATCATCCCTCTGGCCTATGACTCTGGTGGTGTAACCACCTCCACGGTAACGGTGCCGCTGGTGACAGCTCTGGGGTTGGGGCTGGCGAGTGCCGTGCCGGGACGCAGCCCGTTACTGGACGGGTTCGGACTGATCGCATTGACCGTATTGTGCCCGCTGGTTACGGTGATGGGTTATGCCCAGTTGAGCGAATGGCGGGCGGGGCGGCGAAAAACACAGGGTGGAAAATAGGAGAAAACATATGCACTTCAAGTTGCTGATTGCTTTTGTGGAAGACGACAAGACCGAGAAAGTCATGGACGCTGCACGCCAGACGGGGGCAACAGGCTCGACGGTGATCAGCCACGCGCGCGGTGAAGGGCTGGAAAAAACCAAGACCTTTCTCGGCCTGACACTGGAAACCCAGCGCGATATGCTGCTGTTTCTGGTGGAGGAGCATTTGAGCCGCAAGATTCTTGATAAGATTGCGCGCGCGGGCGAGTTTGACAGCAGGCCCGGCGCGGGCATCGCCTTTCAGATTGATGTGGAGGATGCCGTAGGCGTATCCCATCAAGTGCGTAAACTAAGCGGTGTGGTGGAGGAAGAGATATGAGCGAACGCAAACTGATCCGGGTGCGGGATGTCATGAAGCACGAATTTGACCTGGTGGATGGCATGACCACAGTCAAAGAGGCCCTGCTCAAGATGAAGTACGTAGAGACGAAGGCACTGATCGTCGACAAACGCCACGCGGATGACGAATATGGCATGGTACTGCTCTCCGATATTTCGCGCCAGGTTCTCGCCAGGGACCGCGCACCGGAGCGCATCAACATTTACGAGGTGATGTCCAAGCCGGTGGTTACAGTCCCCCCCGGCATGGACATCCGCTACTGCGCCCGGCTTTTCGAACGCTTTCACCTTTCCCGCGGGCCGGTGGTGGAACATGGCAAGGTGGTTGGCATCATCAGCCTCACGGACATGGTGCTGCGCGGGATGTGCGCGATGTGGGAGTGACGCCCAGCCACGCGCGGTCCGCATCAAAAAAACCAGGATTATGCCGCTACCATAAAGAGTAGAACGTAACGGAGGTTTCGCTTTTTATGAGCGTCGCTGGGGTAGTGAACTGGGGTGTGGTCATCATGGGCTGGATAGCCGGCATCGTGATGCTCACCCTGCTCGTGATGTTCATTCAGGATATTTTCCAGAAAGAACATGCCGTGCGACGCAACTTTCCTGTGGTTGGCCGGTTGCGCTATTTTCTGGAACGGCAGGGCGACTATTTTCGCCAATATTTTTTTGCCAACGACCGGCAGGAAATGCCCTTCAACCGTGCCGCGCGCAGCTGGATCTATCGCACTTCGAAAAATCTCGGCGGCATCATCGGCTTCGGCTCCACCAACGACCTGCGTGAGCCGGGCTCGCTGATCTTCGTCAACGCGCCTTATGCCGTACTGGAAGACGAACGTAAGACCGCACCACCCTTGGTGATCGGCCCGCACTGCGAACGGCCCTTCGTTGCAACCAAAATCGTCAACCTCTCCGGCATGAGCTACGGCGCCGTTTCCGCCCCGGCGGTGCGCGCCCTGTCGCGCGGCGCGGCAGAAGCTGGAATCTGGATGAATACCGGCGAAGGCGGGCTTTCTCCTTATCACCTTGAGGGCGGCGGTGATCTGATCTTTCAGATCGGCACCGCCAAATACGGCGTGCGCGACCCGCAGGGACGCCTGAGTGACAGGCACCTGCGCGAAGTGGCGCAACACGTCAGGGCTTTTGAAATCAAACTGGCCCAAGGTGCCAAACCGGGACGCGGCGGTGTGCTGCCCGCCATCAAGGTAACCGAAGAAATAGCCCAAATCCGCGGCATCCCCATGGGGCAACCTTCCGACAGCCCCAACCGCCATCCCGACATCAAGAATGACGGCGACCTGCTGGACATGATCGCGCACATCCGCGCGGTGACTGGCCTGCCGGTAGGCATCAAGACGGTACTTGGCTCAGACGCGGCGATTCGCAGCCTATGCGAAGCCATTGCGCGCCGCGGCATGGACAGCGCTCCGGACTTTATTACACTTGACGGTGGCGACGGCGGCTCAGGCGCAGCACCGCAGGTGCTGGCGGATCACGTCGGCCTGCCACTCAACGAAGCGCTGCCCATGCTGGTGGATACGCTCATCGAAAGCGGCCTGCGCGAACGCGTCCGTGTGATCGCCTCCGGTAAATTGGTGACCTCCGCCAAGGTCGCTTGGGCGCTGTGCATGGGCGCGGATTTCACGGTAACGGCACGCGGCTTCATGTTCGCCCTGGGCTGCATACAGTCCCTGCAATGCCATCAAAACACCTGCCCCACCGGCATCACCACGCACAACAAAAAATTGCAGCGCGGACTGGTAGTAGAAGACAAGGCCACGCGCGTAGCGAATTATGCACGCTGGATGGGTGTGGAGGTGGACAAACTGGCCCACGCCTGCGGCCTGTCCAACGCCCGCGAATTCCGCCGCGAACACGCGCGCATCGTGCAGAGCGCCGGACATAGCGTGCCGCTGGACGTGCTGCATCCGTATCCCGTCAACTCCCACTCATCCCTGCAAAACTATCCCCGGTGAGACACCGATATACATCACCAGCAAAGGCCAGACCATCATTCCCGTTGAAATTCGTAATAAATTAGGTTTTTTGTCTGCTCCTGAAGTAGAATTCAACTTTGAAAACAATGCAGTGATGCTGCACAAGGCGGTTCAAACCTCCATGCGTGGCAAAGCCACCACAGACATGAGCACAGAGGAGATCATAGCGCTGACTCGTGAACAGGTTCTAGCAAAGCGCTGGCAACATACCGTGGGAGGCGGGTTTCCTCGCGGGTAAATGGCTTATCAATTCGCACCGCCCACCCTTACCGGTCTTATACATTGGCGCCCATGTGGCGATACGCAGCATTCCGCTCATAACACACAGCGCTACAACAGCTACTTTCCAAAATTAACGCTAATTTCACCCTAATCATAACCAGGCCTTTCACCATGACGCTCCCTCCTCTCCGCCTCAAGAAAAACGAAGACCGTCGCCTGCGCGCTGGCCATTTATGGGTATTCAGCAATGAGGTGGATACTGGCAAAACACCGCTTACTGCCTTCGAAGCAGGCCACAAAATTGAAATCCAGGACTACCGAGGCGAGGCAATCGGCAATGGCTATGTGAACCCGCATTCGCTGATCTGTGCGCGGCTGGTCAGCCGTGATCCGGAGCGGGTGCTGAACAAGTCACTGCTGGTGCATCGCCTCAATATGGCGCTATCACTACGCGAGGCGTTGTTCGACAAACCCTATTATCGCCTGGCATTCGGCGACAGCGATGGCCTCCCCGGCTTGGTGGTGGACCGCTTTGGCGACGTATTGGTCGCACAGATCACGACCGCGGGCATGGAACAGTGCAAAGACGAAGTTGTGGCGGCGCTGGAACAGGTAATCAAACCCTCGTGCATCGTGCTGCGCAACGACACTAGCAGCCGCGCCATGGAAGGATTGAACAGCTATGTGGAAACCGTCCTCGGCACCGCCCCCGAGACGGTTGCGTTAGAGGAGAATGGTGTGCGATTCGTTGCGCCTCTGCTCGCGGGGCAAAAGACCGGCTGGTTCTATGATCACCGTCTCAACCGCGCGCGCATGCAGCAGTATGTGCGCGGCAAGCGCGTGCTTGACGTATTCAGCTACATCGGCGGCTGGGGCGTGCAAGCCGCGGCAGCGGGTGCCAGCGAGGTGACATGCATCGACAGCTCCGAGGTGGCGCTTGCCGCCGTGCAGCACAACGCCGCACTCAACGGTGCCGCCGAACGTGTCAAAGGCATGCATGGCGATGCCTTCGAGGCGCTTAAAGCCCTGCGCGCCGAGCGTGAGAAATTCGATGTCGTTATTCTCGATCCGCCCGCCTTCATCAAACGCAAGAAGGACATGCGCGCCGGCCTGGAGGCCTATCAACGCATCAACCAGCAGGCCATGCAGGTGCTCGGCAAGGATGGCATCATCATCTCGGCCTCCTGCTCATATCACCTGCCGCGCCCTGCCTTGATGGATGCCATGTTGCGTGCCTCGCGCCATATCGACCGTAACCTGCAAATTATCGAACAGGGTCATCAGGGGCCGGATCATCCTGTGCATCCGGCCATCCCGGAAACCAATTATCTCAAAGCGTTTATTGGGCGGGTGTTGCCGAGCGCGTAAAGAAGACCAGCGGCGGCCAACCTCCGTTCTCAGGATGGTATACTTGTTCTCTATGCTAACGTACCCAAACATCGACCCCATCGCAATCAGCCTCGGCCCGCTCAAGGTCCACTGGTATGGCCTGATGTACCTGCTGGGTTTCGGCGCGGCCTGGTGGCTGGGCCGGTTGCGCGCCAGCCTCCCTGGCTCGGGATGGACCGCTGAACAGGTCAGCGACATGGTGTTTTATGGCGCCCTCGGCGCCGTGCTGGGCGGACGTATCGGCTATATCCTGTTTTATGACCTGCCGGTCTATCTGGATGCGCCGCTGAAAATGCTCAAGGTTTGGGAAGGCGGCATGTCGTTTCACGGCGGGATGCTGGGCGTGTTCGTGGCGATGTGGCTATTGGGCCGAAAAACCGGCAAAACCTTTTTCCAGGTGACCGACTTTCTCGCCCCGCTGGTGCCCATCGGCCTGGGCGCGGGGCGCATCGGCAACTTCATCAACGGCGAGCTATGGGGCAAGGTCAGCGATGTACCGTGGGCCATGGTCTTCCCCCTCGGCGGGCCGCTGCCGCGCCACCCTTCCCAGCTTTATCAGGCCTTCCTCGAAGGCATCGTGCTATTTTTGATTTTATGGTTTTTCTCCCGGAAACCCCGTCCTGCAATGGCCGTCTCCGGCCTATTTCTGGTCTTTTACGGTCTGTTCCGCTTTGTAGCAGAATTCGTGCGCGAACCCGACGCGCAACTGGGCTACCTCGCCTTCGGCTGGTTGACGATGGGACAAGTGCTGTCCACCCCCATGATCCTGACCGGCATCGGCTTGATGTGGTGGGCCTATACGAAAAATCTGAAACTTCAAAGCAAGGGCTTGTGATATGCGGCAATATCTAGACCTCATGCGCCATGTCAAAGAACACGGCGTGCGCAAGGAAGACCGCACCGGCACTGGCACGCTGAGCGTATTCGGCCATCAGATGCGCTTCGACCTGCGCCATGACTTCCCGGTGGTTACCACTAAAAAACTCCATCTGAAGTCCATCATCCACGAACTGCTGTGGTTTCTGCGCGGCGAAACCAACATCCACTACCTCAAAGAAAAGGGTGTGAGCATCTGGAATGAGTGGGCTGACGAAAATGGCGAGCTGGGCCCCATCTATGGCTATCAGTGGCGCTCCTGGCCCACGCCCGATGGCCGCCATATCGACCAGATCAGCCAGGTCATCGAACAGATCAAGACCAAGCCGGATTCGCGCCGCCTCATCGTCAGCGCCTGGAACGTGGGTGAGATCGACAACATGGCCTTACCGCCCTGCCACGCCTTTTTCCAGTTTTACGTCGCCGAGGGCCGCTTGTCGTGCCAGCTTTATCAGCGTAGCGCCGATATCTTTTTGGGCGTGCCGTTCAATATCGCCTCCTACGCCCTGCTCACCCTGATGGTCGCACAGGTCACAGGCTTGCAGCCTGGCGAATTCATCTGGACGGGCGGGGATTGCCATCTCTACTCGAACCACCTTGAACAGGTAGACCTGCAACTCTCGCGCGAACCTTATCCCCTGCCGCAGATGAAACTCAACCCCGAGGTCACCTCGATCTTCGATTTCAAGTATGAGGATTTCGAACTGGTGGGTTACCAGTCGCATCCTGCCATCAAGGCACCGGTGGCGGTCTAGGCCGATGATCATTTCTCTCATCGCCGCGATGGGCAACAACCGTGTCATCGGCATCAACAACACCCTGCCGTGGCGCTTGCCCGCCGATCTGAAACATTTCAAGAAGATCACGATAGGCAAGCCGATCCTCATGGGCCGCAAAACCTATGAGTCCATCGGAAAACCTCTGCCAGGGCGCACCAACATTATCGTCACCCATGACCGCGATTATCAGGCGCCGGGCTGTATCGTCACCCACACCGTCGATGAGGCCCTCGCCGCCACGGCGAACAGCGAGGAAATCATGGTGATCGGCGGCGCGTCATTCTATGAGCAACTGCTGCCAAGGGCGCAACGGCTCTATCTGACACTGATTCATGAAGACTTTGCCGGAGACGCCTGGTTTCCGGCGTTTGACCACGCAGAATGGAGCGAAGTCGAACATACCGATTGTGAACCGGATGAGGCAAGCCCCCATCATTACAGTTTTGTGGTGCTGGAAAGAAAGCGCCCTGCCCGGTAGGGACAGGAAAACGCCAACAAGAAATTCAGTGGGTTAGCGTAACAAGCGCGCCCACTTGGCGTGTAACTCAGCGCACCTTATCAACACTTGCTTTTCCTCTCCACACTCTGCGGTGACTCACTACACTAGCGTCAAAGTAACCCCCCTTGAGTTTCAACCTTTGACATTCGATGTCTCTTGACACGCCAAGCTAGCAACGTGATTGCCTACAGGTTTAGAGGTGAATCCATGCAGACCAAACAGATTTGTCTCTCAAAATGTCAAAAAAATGAGAGACTGTAAGTTTAGATGTGAACCTATGAAGGACAAAACTCGTTGTTATTCATAATTGTGAATATATGATTGCATATTGTCTTTGACATTCATCATATAGTTTTTTTGACAATCAATAAATAAGTGATATTATCCTCAAATGGTTTAGTCGTTAATTATTTATATTTTATGAATCTCTAGTGGTCGAGTTTAAAGATATGAAGCTCAATTTAGATAATGCGGTTAATTACCATTACGACAAGTTTCCACCAGGGAACCTCGAATATGGGAAATTCATAAATTCCATGCTCAAAGCGACAGATGCAATAGCTCGGTACGACCAGATGCTCAAAAATATGCACAATAGTGAAATACTATTGGCCCCACTAAGGAATCAAGAAGCCGTCATCTCATCCAGAATGGAAGGAACCGTTAGTACTATGGACGAAATTCTCAGGTATGAAGCGGACCATGCCGAAAACACAGAAATCTTCCCTACCGTAAGGCATGAGGTTATTGAAACCATTCTGTACCAAAGAGCCTTAAGGGCTGCGCAGAAGGCTATGGAAGATGGTTACCCACTTTCACAATCACTTATTAAAGGTATCCATCAAAGGTTACTTTCTTTTGGTCGCGGAGCGGAAAAATCTCCTGGTGAATTTAAAAAAGAACAAAACTATTTAGCTGATCATCTGAAAAAGAAAATATTATTTATTCCAATTAGCCCAGAGAAATTACAGGAAGGGCTGGATCGCCTGTTTAACTACATCACTAAAAGCGACCATCCCACTTTACTGAAAACTGCGATAAGTCATGTCGAATTTGAATCATTACACCCATTCAAAGATGGCAATGGCCGGATTGGGCGGATGCTAATCACGTTAATGCTTTGGTCGTCTGGCACAATATCTGCACCACACTTTTATGTCAGCGGTTACCTTGAGGAGAACAAAGACCTATATATAGACACTATGCGCAATGTTTCTGAGCATGGAGACTGGGAAAGTTGGTGCAAATTTTTTCTTGATGCTATTGAGCAACAAGCAATAAGAAATCTTACTATCGCCGAGAATATACGAACTCTTTATGAAGAAATGAAAAAAATATTTGCGGAGACGCTGTCTTCTAAATGGAGCGTTAATGCATTGGATTTTATTTTTACGAATCCCGTGTTCAGGAACAATCGATTTACGTCGAATAGTGGCATCCCAGCTGCTAGCGCAGCAAGGTTTACAAGAATCCTGTTAGATAACAATATTATTGTTACCGTCGAGGAGGCATCAGGACGAAGGCCAGCATTGTATTCTTTTGAGCCACTAATGAAGCTTGTTCGGGTATGAGTAACGCAAAACCTTCATCATTTCCATATTCGCTGTAAGGCTGCGGCTTGCATATGCCGCTTTTAGGATCGCTGCAACAATGGCTGACAGGCTCTCTGCTGTTGCTATGCGCATCCACCACACTCGCCACGCCGTTACCCCCGGAATCCCACGCGGCGGTTTTCATGTACAATCATTTCGGTGTCTCGAAGCACCCCGACACCAACGTGCGCCTGGAGCAATTCGATGCGCACCTGGATCATCTGGCGCAGGCCGGATATCAGGTGTGGCCACTGGAGCGGATTGTCGAGCATCTGCGCACCGCCAAGCCTATACCGGACAAGACGGTGGCTATCACCATCGACGACGGACCCATTTCCACCTACACGCAGGCCTATCCGCGCCTGCGCAAGCGTGGCTGGCCGTTTACCGTTTTCATCTATACCGATGCGATAGATCAGCGCCTGCCCGCCTATATCACCTGGGATCAAATGCGCGAGATGCAAAAGCACGGCGGCACTTTCGCCAATCAATCGACCCGGCACGATCACATGATCCGAAAACGCAAGGGAGAAAACGCAGGGGCTTGGGAGGCGCGTATACGCGCGGACATCGTTCATGCGCAACAACGCATCGAAAAAGAACTGGGCACGGCACCGAAGCTCTTTTCCTATCCCTATGGTGAGTACAGCACGGCCCTTGCGGAGATCGTCAAGGGTCTCGGCTATGTGGGCATCGGGGAACAGTCAGGGCCGGTGGGGGTGTATTCCGATCTGCGCGTCTTGCCGCGCTATCCTGTCTCAGAGACCCATGCCAGCATCGAGGAATTCCGCACCAAGGCGGCGAGCCTGGCATTGCCGGTAAGTCACGTGGAGCCATGGGACCCGGTACTGGACGCGGATGGCCGGCCCCGCATGGTGGTGACGCTCGCGCCAAGCAGCGCACGCCTGGAGAAACTCGCCTGCTTTGTCAGCGGACAGGGCGAGGCGAAGGTAGAATGGATAGATAAAGGAGCGCGGCGCTTTGCGGTGCGCGCGGCACGTCCGTTAGGCGCGGGACGCAGCCGCTACAACTGCTCGGCGCCGGCCAAGGAACCTGGCCGACACTACTGGTTCAGCCATCTTTGGATTGGCGACGCTTCCCTGAAGCAGCCACCAACTCAGCGGCATCAGCCAATTTCAGATCAGGGCGCAGATCAACGTGACGCAACAAAGTAGTTAGCCGGTTGTTGCGAATAATGGTACGAATATCATCCACATAATCCTGGCCGCGCACCGAATAACTCATCAGCCCCGCCGCGAGCGGCATCGGATCAAGGAATGAGGCGGTAACCCGCATGCGCTCACGCAAACGCCATAGCTCGCTATAAACACGGCTGGTGTTGAGATTGCTCACGTAGGCGCGCACTGATTCACTCACGGTGGGAAAGGTGCGCATCGCATGAGTCAACCCCTCAGGGCGCGCCGTCGGCACCATACCCTTGCTTGCGTTCGAGGTGACATGGCCGAACAGGTTATTCCCCTGCTGCGCAAAGCGCGACATGCCCCACCCGCTTTCGCTGGCGGCCTGGGCCAATGCCAGCGAGGTTGGCACGACATCGAGCCGTTGCAGAAGCTGATCGCGTACTGCTTTGTGCTCAAGCGAACCACGGATACGGTAACGCGTCAGACGCTCGTCCAGCCATTCCCGGCGAGGCGTGCCCGCCTCGGGCACGCCATTGGCCAGCAAGTGCAGGGCGTAATCACGCTCCTGGCGGACATGGTCGTTTTCCGCCAGCACAATCGGCAAGAGGGCGCGGAAGAAAAGCGATTTTCTATGGCCTGCATCGCTGATGCGATCCAAATCGGCGGGAAATGCCTCAACGGCGATGCGCGGCACAGTCTTGCCCGCTTGGGGCGGCCAGGTGTAATCGAGCGAATCGAACAAACGATCCAACTCAGCGGCACTGGAAACCTTGACCTTCCGCAACTCAATCCGTGATGGCTGGGCCATTTGGGGAGCTACTGCTGCGGCTGCGGTTGATCCAGCGGATTGGGTGGTCTGGACAGGATATTTAGCGCCTGAATCGTTCCACTGTGAGAGCCAGATCGCGGTTGCGATCAGCATGGCTGCTGTAACGGCCGGAAAAAACATTGAACCAGTGCTGAAAAACGGACGAGTATCCCGCTTCATACTGTTTACCTCTCAAAAAACCCTTCGGATGCGGTATAGCGGTATAGGGGTATACCGCTAAAAAATCGTGTGCAAAAGGCACGTCGACTTTCGGAGAAAAGACAAAATCGCGTTTTGTCTTTTCGTTCTGAAAAGCCTTACTAATGCGGCTTTTCAGAGGTTCCCCGGATAAAACCATATCAAACCTATGGGGCCTCCTTGCAGGCTATAGGGACGTATTGTACCGGAAAAGGGGGGTGACGGGAACCCCGAGCCTCTTCCAATATGAAATGAGTCTGAAGTGGTTACGTATTTCCAACATGGAATGAGTCTGAGAGACTAAGATTCTAATCGGTCATTATGCAAGGCA
>LNEJ01000016.1 GCA_001464965.1 Gammaproteobacteria bacterium Ga0074134 | reverse complement strand
CATGTCAGATTACCCTTGTTGTTTCGGTAACCTTTAACTTGAGGCAACGATCCCTTTTCCTGACTACCTTGGGTAACTTTTATCTTGAGGCAATTCGAATGTCATTTTTTGTTTGTTATCAGATGTGCATTTGAAGTATCATTAGCCCCCTTGCTTCATCCCCCAGTTGATACCCGCTGGGCGTACCAAAAATCGGGGCGTAGCGCAGCCTGGTAGCGCACCACCTTGGGGTGGTGGTGGTCGGAGGTTCAAATCCTCTCGCCCCGACCAAATTCCTTTAGGGCAAGAGAATTCCCAGCCCGATGCCATCCATGGCCTCGGGCGTTCGTTGCAGTACAACGAACCCTCTCGCCCCGACCAAATATTGATCAATTCCCATAATGGTCTTGCGGCTCACGCCCAGTGAGCCATGCTTCTTGCCTAGCCCGAATGTTTCATAAATTAACGCGTGCCCTCGCTGGTCTTTTGACTGCTATGTGAATTTTGTTCAGTCGGCCATATGAATCACTACGGTGCTCCTTTAAAAAATTCCCCTATCAATCAAAACGCTGCGCGATCATCGCGCGAATTTATGAAACATTCGGGCTGGCGGGATCCTCTCGCCTTCCATTTTTCCAATAAAATTCTTTGTCATTTCCTCCAGGCCGGTATTCAATTAAAGTAACCATCAGGACGTGGCGATATAGAGAGCATTGTCTTTTAACCACAGCAGGGATAACCCAGAGGGAAAAATCATGAAAATGGCATTGATAGGATTGGGAAAGATGGGCGGCAACATGGCGCGCCGCTTGTGCCGGGGGGGTGTCGAGGTGGTGGGTTACAACCGGTCACAAGACATCGTCAGGAAAATCGCCGCCGAAGAGGGCATGATCCCTGCGGCATCGGCGGCCGAGGCGGTGCAACAACTGCCGTCGCCGCGCGTGGTATGGATAATGTTGCCCAGTGGAGAGCCGACGGAGCAGCAGATCCGGGATCTGATCCCGCTGCTTTCCAAGGGGGACATCGTGGTGGACGGAGGCAATTCCAATTATCACGACAGTGAACGCCGAGGCGCGTGGCTGGCGGAACACGGCATCGGGTTCATGGATGCGGGTACGTCGGGCGGTATCTGGGGGTTGGATAATGGCTACTGCCTGATGGTGGGTGGCACGCCGCAGGTCGCAGCGGTGCTGGAACCGGCGCTCAAAGTGCTGGCCCCCGCGCCAGATCGCGGCTGGGCGCATGTCGGCCCGGTGGGTGCCGGCCACTTCACCAAAATGATCCACAATGGCATTGAATACGGCATGATGCAGGCCTTCGCCGAAGGGCTGTCCTTGCTGCGTGGCAAAGAGGAGTTTGCGCTGGATCTGGCAAAAATCACCGAATTATGGCGGCACAGTTCCGTGGTGCGGAGCTGGCTGCTCGATCTCACGGCGGAGGCGCTGAAGTCTGGCGGCCAGACGCTGGAGAATATCGCGCCCTATGTCGCGGACTCCGGTGAGGGACGCTGGACGGCGGTGGAGGCCATCGATCAGGGTGTGGCAACACCGGTCATGACGCTGGCGTTGCAGATGCGATTCGCGAGCCAGGACAAAGAGGGTTATCCTTATCGCCTGTTGTCTTTGATGCGGAATGCCTTTGGCGGACACGCCATCAAGAGCGCGGGTGAATAAGATGATTGATCCTTGTACTCTGGTAATATTCGGTGCCACCGGGAATCTGGCGCGGCGCAAGCTGGTACCGGCGCTGTTCCAGTTGGAGGTGGCAGGGCGGCTGCCTGAAAAAATGGTCATACTTGCGTTCGCGCGCCGTCCCTGGCAACGCGAGCAATGGATCGATGAAGTATCCGGCATGCTGCGTGAAAAATTTCCGCACGGCCTCAATGAAAAGGCTTTCGAGCGTTTCCGTGAGCGGCTGCACTATCATCAGGGTGATTTGAATGATGCTGGCGCTTATCAGCGTCTGCAGCAGACACTTGATGTAGACCCGAACTTTCCGCCCAATGCCATGTTTTACATGTCGATCCGTCCCGCCGAGTTTGGCGAGGTGATAGAGAAGCTGACGGGGGCTGGTCTGCTTGTAGAAAAAAACGGTTGGCGCAGGGTGGTGATCGAAAAACCCTTTGGTTATGACTTGCTCAGCGCGCAGATCCTGCAACAGGGATTGAGCAAACATTTAAACGAGAATCAGATTTACCGTATTGACCACTACCTTGGCAAGGGCACGGTGCAGAATGTGCTGGTGTTCCGTTTCGCCAATCTGCTGCTGGAGCCATTGTGGAATCGCAACTACATCGATCATGTGCAGATCACCCATTCCGAAACCTTGGGCATCGAAGCGCGCGCCGATTATTACGAAGGTGCAGGTGCGCTGCGTGACATGATTCAGAGCCATTTGATGCAATTGCTGACACTGGTGGCGATGGAGCCGCCGGTGATGATGGATGCCGAATCCTTGCGTGATGAGAAAGTCAAAGTACTCAAGGCCATCCGTCCCATCCCGCAGAACGCCGTGCATGCCCACGCCTTCCGTGCGCAATATGCCCGTGGTACAGTCAATGGAAAGCCTGTACCGGGTTATCTTGAGGAGGAGGGCGTGGCGTCTGATAGTTCCACCGAGACATACGCCGCGCTAAAACTTTACATAGATAACTGGCGGTGGAAGGGCGTACCGTTTTATCTGCGCACCGGCAAACGTATGATAGAGGGAAGTTCGGCGATCTATATCCGCCTTAAAAACCCGCCGCAACATTTGCTGCGCCACACGCACCATGAACCACCCACGCCAAACTGGATCATGCTGGGTATTCAGCCCAGCGAGGCCATGAGAGTGGAGCTGCAAGTCAAAGTGCCGGGCCTGGAAATGCATACCCGCACCATCGGTCTTGATGCGTCATACCGGAAGGGAGATGACCGGGAATATGACGCCTACGAAGACCTGCTGCTTGATGCCATGCGGGGTGACCATTCACTGTTCCTGCGCTATGATGAGATCGAATGGGCATGGCGCGTAGTGGACCCGATTCTCAAGGTATGGGCTATGGAGAGGGAGTTCATCAATACCTATCCTTCAGGCACGTGGGGGCCGCGCGGCACATATCGTCTGTTTGATCGCGATGATCAGTTCTGGCGGCATTCGCTGGATGTGGATGGCGGAACCCTGGAGGCGTATTAAACCTAAAAACGGCAGTTGACCGCTTCTCTGGACGGCTAGCAATATGTTTCTAATAAATTTTATCCTGCCCTTCAGGCTCACCCGTTTGGTTGGTCCGCTACGGGGCGGATTGCACGATTTTCAGTGCGCATGGCAGCGTTGCAACTCCTTGGAATGGAACAACCATTCCGCGTCGTTGCGCCTTGCCCTGCACCCCGAAAATCACACACTCTGCCCCCCGTCCAACTGCCGTTTTTAGGTTAAACAGCCAACGCAAAGAATAACCGGTAATACCCGCCTTACGGAAAATGGGGAGAAAAAATGTCTGCACTGACGCAATCGGATGCCTGGAAGGCCTTGGAGGAGCATCATCGCGCAATGTCGCGCATTCACATGCGTGATTTGTTTGCGCAAGATGCGCAACGCTTCGATAAATTTTCGCTGAAAACCGGCGATATTTTTCTCGATTATTCAAAAAATATCATCACGCATGAGACGCTTTCCCTGTTAATGGATCTGGCACGTCAGGCCAATCTTACGGACTGGATCAGCCGGATGTTTGCCGGCGAAAAAATCAACGTCACAGAGCATCGAGCAGTGCTGCACACCGCTCTGCGCAACCGCGCCAATCGGCCGATCATGGTCGATGGCAAGGATGTCATGCCCGATGTGAATGCGGTACTGGCGCAGATGAAGGTGTTCGGCGAGGCGGTCCGCAGTGGAGAATGGCGAGGCTATAGCGGCAAGCCGATCAGCGATGTGGTGAACATAGGTATCGGCGGTTCGGATCTGGGGCCTGTGATGGTCACCGAGGCGCTCAAGCCCTATGGCAAGGAAGGGCTCAATGTCCATTTTGTCTCGAACATTGACGGTACGCATATCGCCGAGACGCTGAAACATCTCAATCCCGAAACCACCCTGGTCATCGTGGCCTCGAAAACCTTTACCACCCAGGAAACACTGACCAATGCACTTGCGGCAAAGCAATGGCTGCTGAAATCCGCAGGTGACATATCCGCTGTCGCCAAACACTTTGTCGCCTTGTCGACGAATGCCAAAGAAGTATCGGCGTTCGGCATCGACACCCGCAACATGTTCGAATTCTGGGATTGGGTCGGCGGGCGTTACTCGTTATGGAGCGCGATTGGCCTGTCCATCGCCATCTACATCGGCATGGAAAATTTCGAGGCACTGCTCAGTGGCGCGCATGAGATGGATGAACATTTCCGCACTGCGCCACTGGAAGAAAATATGCCAGTGATTCTGGGCTTGCTCGGCATCTGGTATAACAATTTCTTCGGTGCGCAGACGCATGTCATCTTGCCTTACGATCAATATCTGCACCGTTTCTCTGCCTATTTTCAGCAAGGCGACATGGAGAGCAACGGCAAGTCTGTTACCCGTGATGGCGAGACGGTGGATTATGCCACAGGCCCGATTATCTGGGGTGAGCCTGGCACCAACGGCCAGCACGCCTTCTATCAGCTCATTCACCAGGGCACGCGCGTCATTCCCGCCGACTTCATCGTGCCCATCGAAACCCATAACCCGATCGGCGAACACCATGCGATCCTGCTGTCCAACTTCTTCGCTCAGACCGAGGCACTGATGAAGGGCAAAACCACCGCCGAGGCACGAGTGGAACTGGAAGCGGCGGGGCTACGCGGCGAGGAGCTGGAAAAACTCTTACCTCATAAAGTATTCGCAGGCAACAAACCCACCAACTCCTTCATGCTTCAAAAAGTCACACCCAAGGCCCTGGGTACGCTCACTGCGCTTTACGAGCATAAGATCTTTGTGCAGGGCATCATCTGGAACATAAATTCATTCGACCAGTGGGGTGTCGAACTCGGCAAGCAGCTCGCGAAAGTCATTTTCCCGGAGTTGAAGGGTGAAGAAAAAGTTTGTAGTCATGATGCGTCGACTAATGGGCTGATTAATTATTACAAGACCAATAGGAAGGTTCCGTAGGCTCAGGCCGCGGAATCTGTGCTGCTGTTCGAGGGCTTGGATGTCCCCCAAGGGCGGGCTTCGCTCTCTCAAAAGATTTCGCGAAAAATGGCGGCACTATCTCCTGCAGCATACGCTACGCTTGTTCTCTACCGTACCCGTGAATCCCCCTAAAGGGGGCAATGGGGCGCAATGTCCAATTGCTGTTTCCAGGATGATATTTCATCATGAATCAGACAAAACCGCTGGAGAACGATACATCTTCTACTTCTCCTGAAACCATCGAGTTGTCCATTTCGGGTA
Organism: Gammaproteobacteria bacterium Ga0074134; assembly: GCA_001464965.1. Classification (GTDB taxonomy): domain Bacteria; phylum Pseudomonadota; class Gammaproteobacteria; family Ga007554; genus LNEJ01. The sequence goes on along the minus strand of LNEJ01000016.1, from coordinate 18,064 downwards.
TGACCTGCGCGGCGTGCGCGGCGCGCATCGAAAAGGTATTGAATCGCATGGAGGGTGTGGAGGCGACGGTTAATCTGGCGACTGAAAAGGCGCATGTCCGTTATACGCCGGGTGCCGTCAGTGTGGACACGCTCATCACTGCCGTGCGCAAGGCCGGTTATGATGCGCAGGAAGTTGTGGAGGCCAGTCACGCCGAAGAAAAGGCGCGTCGTGTCGAGATTTATCACAAAGAGCTACGCTTGTTCTGGATTTCCGTGGTGTTCACCATGCCGCTGGTGTTGCAGATGGTGCTCATGATCTCCGGGGCTCACGTCGAAATTTTGCCGCGCTGGCTGCAATGGCTGTTGGCAACGCCTGTGCAGTTCTGGATTGGTAAACGTTTTTATATAGGTGCCTGGCATGCGCTGCGGGGTGGTGGCGCCAATATGGATGTGTTGATCGCGCTCGGCACCAGCATGGCCTATTTGTTCAGCGCTGTTGTGACTGTGCTGGGTTTGCATGACCAGCATGTTTATTTTGAGGCGAGCGCGGCCATCATTACTTTGGTCATGATGGGCAAGTTGCTGGAAATGCAGGCCAAGGGCAAGACGTCTTCGGCCATCGAAGAGCTGATCAAGTTGCAGCCCAAAACTGCCCGTGTGGAGCGCGATGGTCAGATCATCGAGGTGCCGGTGGACAGCATTAGCGTGGGTGACGTGTTCATCGTGCGCCCTGGGGAGAGCATGCCCGTGGATGGCGAGGTGATTGAGGGACATTCCAGCGTTGTTGAGTCGATGCTGACCGGCGAGAGCTTGCCGGTGACGAAGGAGGCAGGCAGCAAAGTCTTCGCTGCCACCATGAATCAGCAAGGTCTGCTCAAGTGCAGTGCTACCGGCGTGGGCAGCCACACCGTGCTGGCGGGGATTATTCATCTTGTCGAGGAGGCGCAGGGTTCGAAGGCGCCGATACAGCGCTTGGCGGATGTGATTTCCGGCATCTTTGTGCCGGTGGTGGTTGCAATCAGTATCATCACACTTAGTTTGTGGTGGTGGCTCAGCGGTGATTTTACGGTCGCGTTGATCAATGCGGTGGCAGTGCTGGTGATTGCTTGCCCCTGTGCATTGGGCCTTGCTACACCCACGGCGATCATGGTGGGCACTGGACTGGGCGCGCGCGCGGGTGTGCTGGTCAAGAACGCCGCCGCATTGGAGCGCGCGGAAAAAATCCAAACCTTGATCGTGGATAAGACCGGCACCCTCACCGAAGGCAATCCGGTAGTGACCGATATTGTTCTGTGTGGCGAGATGTCCGAATCAGAATTGCTGCGAATCGCAATGACGGTGGAGCAAGGTTCTGGTCATCCCCTTGCTGTTGCGATTGTGGAGAAGGCACAGCAAGCCGGTGTGCGGCCGGGCGCTGTGAGCCACTTTGCGGCTGTTACTGGCAAGGGAATATTTGCTGAAGCCGATGGGCAAGCCATTTGGCTGGGATCGCCAAGTTATCTTTTAGAGCAGGGTGTTGCTCTTGATATGGCGGCTGTCACCCGCTTGCAGGCACAAGGAAAAACCGTGATAGGCGTGGCCAGCGGGGAGCAGGTTTTTGGGTATATGGGTATTGCCGATAAGCTGCGTGACAGTTCAGTGCAAGCGGTGGCGCGATTGCATCAGATGGGTATCGCCGTGGTTATGCTAACCGGTGACAACCGTGCCACGGCACAAATCATCGCCGCACAGGCGGGCATACGTGATTATGTAGCGGAAGTGCTGCCGCAACACAAGGCGGCTGAAGTGCAGAAGATCAAGGCCAGTGGCAGTGTAGTTGGTATGGTGGGCGATGGCATTAATGATGCGCCAGCACTCGCTGCGGCGGACGTCAGTTTCGCCATCGGCGCGGGTTCGGACGTGGCGATTGAAGCCGCCGATGTTACGTTGATGCGCAACGATCTGCTGGGCGTGGTCGATGCAATGCGATTATCACGCACGACGCTATCCAAAATCCGTCAAAATCTATTTTTTGCATTTATTTATAATGTGCTGGGCATCCCATTGGCGGCTTTTGGTATGCTCAATCCGGTGATCGCTGGCGCGGCAATGGCTTTAAGTTCTGTGTCTGTTGTCAGTAATTCTTTGCTGCTCAAGAGGTGGCGAAGCATTCATTCATAGGTCTTTAAGGAGTGAAAATGGAAACCGTAATACTGAATGTGCAGGGCATGTCGTGCGGGAGCTGTGTAAATAGCATTAAAAACGTACTGCAAGCGATTAATGGTGTAATCAGTGTGGATGTCTCTCTGGAAAAAGCACAGGCCATTGTCAAGTATGATGCAGGTAAGGCCAGCGTGGAAATGTTCAAGCATGCTATCGAAGATGCGGGTTATGACGTTGCGTCATAACCCGAATAGCTACAAATATTGCGCCAAACATTCCTTGGTATCACGCGCTATCAATAATTCTTCATCTGCTGGAATGACATAAACCGCCACTTGCGATGCGTTGCCTGAGATGCAGGTTTCCGAGTCTCCTGTTGCCGCCGCATTGGCGGCCTTGTCCATCACCAGTCCGCACCATTCCATGCCAGCACAGATGCGTTCCCGGATGGGTGGTGCGTGTTCGCCGATGCCGCCGCTGAAGATGATGGCGTCGGCGCCGCCCAGTACCGCCAGATAGGCGCCGAGGTATTTGCGCGCGCGGTGGCAGAAGGTGTCAATTGCGAGTTTTGCGCCGCTGTGGCCTTGCGCCTCCAGCCGTAACAATTCGCGCATGTCGCCGCTCGTGCCGGATACGCCCAGCAGTCCCGCGCGTTGATTCAGCCCTTCTCGTAATTGTTCAATGTTTAGCCGTTCGGCGAGATACAACAGAGCGCCGGGATCAATATCACCGCAGCGTGTGGCCATGATCAGCCCTTCCAGCGGTGTGAAGCCCATGCTGGTCTCCACTGCTGTTCCGCCACGGATTGCCGCAACGGAGCAGCCTTGGCCGAGTTGCAGGGTGATCACACGGCTGGTTTTGGCGTCTGTCTTGCTGATCTCGTGATACCGTTGATAAAGATAGCGATGCGCGGTGCCATGAAAACCATAGCGTTTGATGCCATAGTTGAGTGTCCATTCATGCGGAAGGGCATAGCAGCTCACATGGTCCGGCAGGGTATGAAAAAATGCGGTATCAAACACCGCGGCCATCGGTATATCCGGTGACACAAATGTCTGGCAGGCGCGGATGACTTGCACGGCAAGAGGATTGTGCAGCGGCGCCAGAGAATTTAATGCTTCGATTGCTGCTACGACGCTTTCATTTATACGCACCGGCGCGCTGAAGATATCTCCGCCATGCACTACGCGATGACCTATGGCTGTCAGCGTATGCAGAAGTGTTTTATCTTGCAGGCAATTCAAAATCCAGCGGGCGCCATCATGGTGATTGTGGACGGTTGCGCAAGCGTCGCCGGGCTGGCCATCGATGACCCACGTGCAGCGCGCCTGCTCACCAAAGGCGCTGATCATTCCGCGTGCCAGCGCCTTTAGCTCGCCCGATGCAGTTGTTTCAAAAAGCTGAAATTTGAGTGACGAGCTGCCGCTGTTGAAAACCAGGATGGACATGATTATCGGATATAAGCCTCAGTGGCGTAACGCCGCATCATACGATGACTGTTGAAGAAGGACGCGTTCTTGCAAATCGCGCCTTTCATCATCGAGATCCAGGCGGGGCGGTCCATGTAATAAAGCGGCAGAGCCACTTGCAGCAGTTTGTTGTACAGTGAAGTTGCATCATCGCCATTGGCTGATTCTGCAGAGTCGCCAATCGCCCAGCCCGTCACGCCTTCGATCCACCCTTCGACCCACCAGCCATCCATGACGCTCAAGCTAGGCACGCCGTTAAAGGCGGCTTTCATGCCGCTGGTGCCGGAGGCTTCGAGAGGGCGCAAGGGGGTGTTCAGCCATATGTCCACGCCGGATACCATGGCGAGGGCGATATCCATGTCATAGTTGGGCAGATAGGCGATCCGGATACTATCGGCAAGATCGCGTATATGTGTATGTAGTAGTTCGATCAGGTGTTTGCCGCCTTCATCGCGGGGGTGGGCCTTGCCCGCCAGCACAATCTGGAAAGTCCGTTCCTGCGCAATGGTTTTCAGCCGTTGGATATCTGAAAATAATAGATCGGGGCGCTTGTATTCGGTCATGCGCCGGGCAAAACCGATGATGGGTATTTTGGGGTGCAGTTCTATCCCCGTCAGCGTCTTTACCTTTTCGATGAGGTCGTTCTTGGCCTGGGTATGTGCTTCCCAGATCGCCGCATCGGGTATGCGGTCTGCCCGTACTAAAATTTCTGGTTCATGGCACCAGCTGGGCAGGTGGGTGTCGTACAGCTTGGCAAAGGCAGGATGAGTCCAGGTGTAGGGATGCACCCCATTGGTGATGGCGTGAACACGGTACCCAGGGTAAAGTTTTCTGGATATCTCGGCATGGCTCTTGGCGACTCCATTAACATACTCGCTGAGGTTAAGGACAAGCCGCGTCATATTGAGATTGTCTTCGCCCGCCAGCGATTTTATCGTTGGGATGTTGACAATATCTCCAAGCGTGCGGTGCACCAGGTCATAGGGAAATTTATCCTGCCCTGCTTCAACAGGCGTGTGGGTGGTGAAGTTGCATAGCTCTCTAACCCGGGGAATATCATATGGATTCTCTCCCGCCCTCACATCGTCTGGGGGGTAGGCGTAACGCCGCAGCAGCTCCAGTGCCAGCAAGGCTGAATGGCCCTCATTCATGTGGTATTGGCGGATTTCAAATCCCAATGCCTGCAATATCAGCGCCCCGCCGACCCCTAGGACGATCTCCTGTTTGAGCCGGTAGGCCAGATCGCCGCCGTACAGGTGATGAGTGATTTCCCGGTCTTCATTGCCATTTAGAGGCAGGTCGGTATCCAGTAGAATAACGGGCACCCTGCCGTTCATGTGGCCCTGCAGGATATAGAGCCAACCGCTCACCCACACGTCTCGTCCTTCGATGGAGATGGCGACGCCCGCCTTCAGGCGTGTTGCCCAGCGGCTGGGGTCCCACATGTCGGGATGTTCGATCTGTTTTCCCTGGGGATCGATCTCCTGGCGGAAATAACCCGCGCGGCTTACCAGCGTTACTGCAACCAGCGGCAATTCGAGGTCCGCTGCGGATCGCAGCGTATCCCCGGCAAGCACTCCCAACCCTCCACTGTAGGTGGGTATCTCATTGCGCAGGGCGATCTCCATGGAGAAATAGGCGATGCGCGGTTCGTGGGTGAAGTCGTCAAGCATGGCTGCTTACTCCTGACGGATTATTTTGACTGGCTCACTATGTAATCCACTGCTGCTTTTACATCGGCATCAGTAAGGCCGGACTTGCCTCCCTTGGGCGGCATGGTATTTTTTCCATTGATAGTGTTTTTGTACAGAGTATCCATGCCCGTCTTGATAAGCGGGGCCCAGCGCGTCTTGTCACCTGTTTTGGGCGCACCCATCGCGCCAGTGGCATGGCAAAGGGCGCATGCGGATGTGTATACGGCTTTCCCATCTGCGGCGTTTGCATGGCTTGCTATCGACAAAACAGCGGCAGCGGCAATGATCAATACAGTTTTCATAATTTCACCTCGTTCCAGTTCATGTTTCAGTATATTCGCCAATATACTTTATAAAAGATAGATGATCTTGCGATTCCCCGCCTTGATCTATATCAAATTCATTGCACAAATGTATATGACAAGAGTATTGCGACTGGGCATAGCTACCCTTTAACAGGTGTGGGGAGATTCATGGGGTCCGCCTCATCATGAGCAAGTGAGGAGGGAGATGAAAACTGTGATGGCGGAGCAAAAAAATGCCTACCCCGCTGGGGGTAGGCAAATGTGCGCTTCAGTTGGCGCTTATTGTTAAGGAAATGAGCCGTTCAGGCTGCCTTGCGGCGACGCGCAAAACCCAGTCCGGCTAAACCCAGGCCCATCAAGGCCAGAGAGGCGGGCTCTGGAACGCCGTTAATCGGAGCAAAGGTGTCCACGAAGGTCCAGGACAGGACATCATGATTTGCAAATGCGGCGCCGGTGCCAGAAGAGAACCCGACAAAAGCGTTGGTCGTGCCAAGATCACTAACCAAGTCGCGGGTCAATGAAAGAATCGCCGAAGACGGTCGGGCGTTTGTCTGGGACAGACGTACTTCTAACAAATCCGTGGCACCATTGTAGTCAATCCAGGAGTACCAGATCGCTCCATTATTCATGTCTGGCGTAACCTCGGCGCGCACCAAAGAATTCACACTGCCGCCGACATCAATACCCACGTGATTACTGCTGTTGCCGTCGATACTGCCATTGTTCCAAGTATCGAATTCAATGCCTACGCTGTTGGGTATCCCGTTATAACCTATGCCACCACCACCGCCCCCGACGTTGTTCGAGTTTGTCTGGACGATAAATACGAGACCATCGGCTCCACAGCCCTGACCGTCACATGCTCCTCCAGGATTGGTGAATCTGAACTGGAACGCCGTGCTGAACGATGCGTTAGATGCGAGCGAGATTGGGTTTGTGGAGAATACGCTTCCAGCCTGACCAAAGTTTGCTGGCGTCACGCGCAGAACATTACCCACCTGGGCCGCATTGCCGTTCAATGTAAGTCCGCTTGTGCTGGAGAAGTCCGTGTAAGTGATGGTGGTGGCCTGAGCCGCTCCAACTAAGCATGCCCCAGCGCCGAGTGCCGCTGAGAGTAACATTTTGATCGAATAACGCATGGATATATAAACTCCTTACATGTTAGATGGATTAATCTGGTGAGCATATGCACAATTCATGCCAAAATATGAAATAAAAATAAATTATCATGTAATACATTGTCTTAAATTATTGTGGCGCGAGTGACAATGCACTAACTGGGAAATTTTTTGGGAATGTGTAAAGAAAATCGACACCAAAGTGACTGAAATCGAAACCCGATATAAAGATTTTCTTGCGGAATATTCTTAATTTATTGATTGTGCTTAATATTTAATTTTTTAGGCCTTTTGTTGTAGTGTAAAGAAATCCGACACTTCATGAGTTCCATCCTTATTATCCTTCCAGCATGCGCGCAAAACTCTCAGGCTTCAGGTGCAATCCCAGTCCTTCCAATAACAACGTCATGCGATCGAAAGGGTTGCATTCCACCGCTAGTGCCGCATAGGCGCCATTGGTCAGAAAGGGGCGCCACAGCGGTGCATAAAACGGTACGGGGTAATCGGTGCCGAATAGCAATCTATCCCAGAGGTCGGGGCGGTCGCGCCACCAGAGCAGGGCGCCCATGCGATTGGGAAACCCCAGTCCGGCGGTGTCGCCGTAAAAATGTGGATAGGTGCGCAGCATCGCTACGTATTCGCGCTGGGTGCGATGATTCCAGACCAGCCCGCTGGAGCCGCCGTGCGCGGCGATGACGGTCACGCCCATATCCAGCGGCAGGCGCAGGCGAGAGATCGCTCCCAGTGATTGCCGGGTAATGGACAGCACTACCTCGATGCCGGTGTGGCACAACAGCGGCAACCTCAGCTCGGCGAGTTTACGGTAAAACGGAATGTGGCGTCTGTCGGAAGGATCAATATTCTGGCTGTTGGGGAGCCACTTGATCAGTACCGCGCCCAAGGCCTTGCAGCGTGCCAGTTCTTCCAGTGCATCGGGGCGATGGGGGTGGATTGAAGCGCCGAACAGGAATATGTCCGGCTGCTGCCGGCAATATGCCACGACATCATCGTTAGGCACGGAAAAGCCAGTGTGGCGAGTGTCCAGGCGGCCATGGTTGTCATGGGTGGCGTCCAGAGCCAGCAATACCGCCTGGCCCACAAAGCGCGAGGCGCGCAGGCGCTGTGCCAGCATTGCCATATAGGCTGTGGCGGGATCATCCTGTGCCAGCGTTAACCCGCCTGCCTGCCGCAGCAGACGGAATATCGCCCGTTCACGCAGGCCGTGCGCTGTATATCCCGTGCGTGGCACGGCGTGGACGTGGATGTCGGTGTAGGAGCCGTGCATGGCGCGATGGGGCAGGTGTCAAACCTGCTGTCTATCTACCTCGGTTGCAAGTTCATGCAGTGTCTGCGATACCGTCACTGTATAGCCAGGCACCGAGGTGAGGCTGTGCAGCGGTTCAGGTAGTTGGGCAAGTTGCGCACCGGCGTGCCGGCGTGTCTCACTCAGCTTTGGTCGCGGCGCGAGACGCTGGCCGTTACGCATGATGGGCTGGATCAGCGCTTTTCCAGCGCAGGGATCGCCCTCCAGCGTCAGGGTGTCCCCGGCAAATCGTCCGTTGTCATCATAGCTGCGATACACCTGCTTGCGGCCGGGCCATGTGGCCTTGCCTTCGGAACGCTTGCGCCGGGCGCGCCCGGCGTATTCCTGGAGCTTGTAGGCGCAGTCGAGGTAGGGAGCATCTGCGGAGGTATCCAGATGAGTGCCGATGCCGAAGCCGTCAATAGGCGCATGTGCTGCGCTGAACGCCCGCAAGGCATATTCATCAAGATTGCCACTGGCAAAGATGTGTACCTCACGCAGTCCACCCTCATCGAGAATATGCCGCACACGGCGCGCGTGTCCGGCAAGATCACCACTGTCGAGACGCACCGCCTTGATGGCAATGCCTTGTTCTCGCAGGCGCGGCGCGAGAGCCACCACCTTTTGCGCGGCGGCCTCGGTGTCATAGGTGTCGATCAGCAGCACGACATTGTCTGGCTGGGCGAGGGCGAAGTGCTCGAAGGCGGTTTCTTCGTCCTCATGGGCTTGTACAAAAGAATGGGCCATGGTGCCGTATACCGGGATGTTGAAGAGTAGCCCGGCCAAGGTGGTGGAAGTGCCATTGAGTCCGGCGATATAGCCTGCGCGCGCCGCGAGCAGGCCGGCTTCGGCACCATGGGAGCGACGCAGCCCGAAATCGATCAGCAGCTTCCCCGGCGCTGTCAGCACCGAGCGCGCGGCCTTGGATGCGATCAGTGTTTGGAAATGCAGGAGATTGATCAGGCGCGTTTCCACCAGTTGCGCCTGCGGTAGTGGAGCGGTGACGCGCAGGATTGGCTCATCAGGGAAGAATGCCGTGCCCTCCGGCATGGCATGGACATCGCCGGTAAAGCGTAGTCCCGCCAGATAATCAACGAACGCGCTGCTGAAATGGCGGCTGGCCGCGAGCCAGTCTAATTCCTCCGGCGTGAAGTGCAGATTCTCCAGAAAGTTCAGGGTCTGCTCCAGACCGGCGGCCATCAGAAAGTTGCGTTGTGGGGGCAGCTTGCGCACAAAGAACTCAAACACCGCGGTATCGAACATCTCCCGTTCGAAATAGCCCTGCAACATGGTGAGCTGATAGAGATCGGTGAGCAGGGCGCTGGACTGGGGGTTCATCATGACAACATTTTCCACTCCACGGGTATCGCACCCTGATTCACCATAGCCCATTCCGCCTTCACTCCGTCATTGCGATTAACATTGACCGCACGGATTGCGTCTTCCAGCAAGAATACCTGATAGCCATGCTGGAGCGCGTCATTGACGGTATTGAGCACGCAGTAATCCGTTGCAAGTCCGCCGATGAACAGGCGCTGGACATTTGCGTTGCGTAGATTGTCATCCAGAGGCGTGCCTTCGAATCCCGAATAGGCATCCGTGCCGGCGCTGGTTGCCTTGGAAATCACAGTCGCCGATGGAGGAAGTTTTAAACCGGACGCGAACCGCGCGCCCGCGGAGCCCGCGATGCAATGCGGTGGCCATGGGCCACCCTGGGTGCGAAATGAACAGTGATCGGGCGGATGCCAGTCGCGTGTGGCGTAGACCGGCAACGCCCTGTCCTGAAAGAGTGAGATGTAATGGTTCAACACCGGTACTACCTGATCACCGCAGGGTACCGCAAGGCTGCCGCCAGGCAGAAAGTCGTTTTGCACGTCGACGATCAGCAGCGCATCGCCTGCCTGTACATGGATCCGTTGGGAGGGTGAGAAATTGCCGAAAGTTGTTTGATTGTGAATATTCACTTTATAGTTCACTCATCGCAAAAGGAGGGCAGGGGAGATTGCTGCCCGAGTCCCCCGGTTTATCCTCGATAGCTCGCAATATCACTTTCACCACAGATGCAAGGTATTGAAGCGTAACACACGCAGTCCTGGCAGCCTGCCGTGCCTCCATTAAAGCCTATCTCCGCTCCCCCATCAACTCATAAATGACGCTATACATCCGCCAGAAGTCAGGCAAATCCCGACTCAGAAATTCCCAGGAAAAATAGCGCCAGCCCTTGGGTTCGACGTGCATCAGGCTGCCTACCAGGGCAAGCTTGGCCTGTCCTTCGGAAACGGCCTGAGACAGGGCGATGCTTTCGGTATAAGGGATGATGTTATCGTTGCGGTCGGCGATAAGCATCAGGCGCGTTTTGAGGTGCTTGAGGTTTTTGTTGGCCAGTGTCAGTCTCGTCATGTCTGCCCGTATTTCTGAGGGAAGAGACTGAATCAATGCGGGCGTGCGCGCCGGGTCGGTGTTGGTCAGCAGGTCATACACGGCGCGCCCCTCTGGATCCAGTTTGTGGGCCAAGTGTGAAATGTCCGCGCGGTTGTCGCGCAGCTTGATCCGTACCATGGTGTCCAGAATGGCCCTGTCCCGTGGATTGCGCAGATACTCCTTGCTGCTGTCGACAAACACCCATTTGCCATAGGGGCTGGGTTGTATGTGGCGCCATTGGCCATGTTCCTGAAAGTAACCGGTGGTGAAAAAGGTGATGACGCGCGTCAAATCATAATAGCCGCCCACGCCGACGACAAAGCGTGCCTTGTCGCGCACATCATCCTCCAGGGCCGCCAACACCGCCAGTCCCACCGCGTAACTAAAGGCGACCATGCCCGCCCGCCCTTGCGGGGCGAGATCAGTCCGGCTCACGAGAAAGACAAAGGCATCGGCCACCACGCGGGCATCCGAAGGGCGCACACGCATCGCCCTGAACCCCGACATGTCCGGCACCAATACCGCGAAGCGGGCGCGGGCTAGGGTGTGGGCCAGCGCGGCCAGGCGCGGGTCATCCTTGCCCTGGGGCACGATACCGGGCACCAGCACAATGCCTGCTCCAGGAGTACCCTCGGCTGGCAGATAGAGATCTCCGCGATGAGAGCGCCCTAAGACAGTGTAGTTTACCGCTGCGCGTTTGGGCTGCAAGGTGACCGCCTTCAATCGGCTTGGCGCGGTGGCGGTATTGATATCGGCGAGCACCAGCAGCGATTCGTAAGCGCGGTTGAGCTGCGGCCAGAAACCGAGGGTGAACAGGAATAGAGCGGCAAGCATTGCCCACAGCGCGAACTGCTTTGTTAGAAAACGGCGCGATGAGGCAGGCGTACCCAAAGTTGCTTTTCCACATTAGATCGCACCCCTGCACGGCAAGGGAGAACAGGCTAAAGCCATGCTGATGCGTGATAGCCGGCTAGTGTCCTGTCACACGTCTAATGACGCCTTCAGCGAGACGAGAAGCGGCCAGATGCAAGGCACTTGCCCGCCGGGGTAGCCATTCTACCTCAAGGGCAAGTAACGCCGCAGATGGCCGCTTATCGTCTCGCCCGGAGGGAGCCCCCGAGCGACGCCAGTGCGGCGTTGCAGCGCTTGACAAGGGAAATGGCCATTGCCTGCGCGCTGCGCCTTGCCCTGACGCCGCTCGGGGGCTCTGAAGGCGTCATTAGACGTGTGACAGGACACTAGTGCATGAGTGGAAAGAGATTGCAGCGCAATAGATGTTTACCCAGGTTTAGCGGCAGATATGCCAGTGCCTCACACCACCGCCGTGACCGGGTTAAAGATAGCGTGGAGCATGCCCCCCTTTCTCGTTCCCGTCAGGCTGTTAAAGTAGCGCCAAACCCACCTCATCGATAACCCGCTGCCACGGAAAGCCGGGGTGGATGTCGGATTTGTCCGGACGCAAATGGTGATGCCCGAGGATGCCGGTGAATTGCCGGTATTCGTCATCGGCATCGAAGTGGTTGGCCGGTGTCGATTTGGGGATCTTGAATTGTTTGCAGAGCATGTTTATCAGTCCGATGACGGCGGCAATCTGCGCTTCCGAGTAGGCATCAAAGAAGCGATACCCCCGCCATGGCATGCCATGGTCATAATATTCCTGTTTGAAGAGAGTCCTGTCAGAAACTTTATCAAAGCAATACAGCTTCCCGTTACGCTGAATCAGGCCGCCTTCGGAGGCGATCTCTATACCGATGGAGCGCTTGTCCACCGCGCCGCCCGTTCCCTTTAATCCCAAGTGGAATGCCCAGTATTTCGGATCAAACACTTCGTAAATCTCGCCATCTCTTTCAATCACAAATGCCGTCGCGATACGTTGGAGGTCGGATTTCCAGTAGTCGATAGTGCTCTTGGCTGTTGCCCCCACGGTATGATGAAGAACAATCAGGTCTTTCGTTGTTTGTTCTCCGATATAGTCTTTCGCTTCAAGGCGAATAGTGCGGTTGATGGTTGGCGTGCCGCCCTTGGGCGCGGATGCGCTTTTTACGGATTTTATTTTTTTGTCCACTTTATCACTCCTTATGCCGTTTAACTGCCCATGTGCGCTCTATAAACCAATGCGAAATCCTGTGGCCCATTGGGGATGTTGGAACCAATAATTTCGATTTTCCATTTGCCCGCCTCCGGCTTTTCAATGTGAACGACTTCAACATTGTTCTTCGTATCCATCGCCAGTATCGTTCCCGCCGCCTGGTTGCCTACATAGCGCTTGCCACCCGGCGCGGTGACGATCAGGTTGAGGTTGTTGACAAGCGCGGGTCCCGGATAATCGCTGTAAGCCAACGTCACATGTAAGGGAGCATTCCCGGATTTTACCGTGATCTCGATGGTGTGAACGTTGCCCGTCTTGAGGCCGGGCCTGATGTCCAGGAAAACGGCGGAGGCAGGCGCGGGTGGCGACAGGATCGCATCGAGATTCACGCGGCCATAACCTTGATGGTTATCCAGCACCGTCCCCGCGGTTGCGTAACCCGGCAACCTGACAGCCCCGGCGATGAGTGTCGCTTTTAGCAAGGCTGCGCTCGGGCTGCGCATTTTTTTCTGTTTCCGCAGGTATTCACGCACCAGGGTGACCGCCCCCGCGGTGAGCGGCGTCGCCATGCTCGTCCCGCCCATGTGGAAATAAAGCTTGCTCTGCGGAAAGGCTGCCCACGCGCGATTATTGGGTGCGATCTGTGTTGATCGAGTGGAGAGAATAAATGTGCCGGGGGAGACAATGTCAGGCTTAACCCGGCCATCTTTTGTCGGGCCACGGCTGCTAAATGCCGCCATTTGATCAGGATTGTCCGCCATGGGGTCGTTGCGCAACGGTGCAACCGGATAGTCCTGCGGCCACCATTTACCATAGGTTTCGGTGTTGAAGGCGGGGCGCCGGTTCTCACATGCACCCACGGTAATGCAGTTCTTCGCCGTGCCTGGAGACGTGACGCTCATGGGATTGATCTTGCCGTCGCCATCACTGTCCGTGCCGTCATTTCCGGCAGCGAAAAGGATACAAAAATTCTTGTGTCCCCAAACAAAGCGGTCGAGCTGCTCGCAGGAGCTATCATAAACACCCGGATCGCCGCCACCCCACGAGTTCGAGTGTATACGCGCACCTTTTTTGTAAGCGTCGGAAAACAGGGTGGTGATGTCGAGTGGTAGACCAGAAAGCAGGTAGCGGTCATACTGTCCTTGATACGGCGGTTTCCATTTCATCTCCTGCTCGACAGCCTGAAACACTAATTGAGCCTTATAGGCAAGGCCACGGATCGGGGCTGTCACGCCTGGCAGGCCAGTGCTTGCCGCGCCACTTCCCAATACTGAACCGGCTACATGGGTGCCATGGCCGCTGTCAACATCCGCGGGGCCATCGTTGCCGCCGGGATTGGTGATGTAGGGCGCGAAATCAGCTGTGATGGGGTAGCTTTTGACCCATGCGATGCGGGCCGTAAAATCGGGGTGGATGGTTTGCGGGTTGCCGGTGTCCAGCCCGGTGTCGCAGATCCCCACGCATTCACCTTGCCCGCTCAAACCCAAACTGGAGCTTGCCATGGTTGCTGCTGTGCCCATGATTCCGGCGGCTACATCGTTGGCAGTGCGTTTGAGGCTGCGCTCACGGATCGAGCGCACGCCATGAACGGCAGCAAGCGCGGTGATTTTTTTAGCCAGCGCCGTACCGCGAGATTCCGCTTCTACAATGAGCAGCTTTCCCTTGGCATCTTTTCCGGACACCTTGAATCCCAGCTTCTTGATCTCGGGGATGCCTGCGGTGAGATCCGCCGAGCCGAAGAACTCGATGGCGTAGACGCCGGGCATGACGCGCGTACGCGGCAGTGTGGCGGAGGTGTCGCCGACTTTACGTCCTATGTTTGTTAATACGGACGGCGCCACCCGATCCTTGGCGGGCAGATGCCCCGTCCATCGGACAAACGGCAGTGCCGCGATCTGTGCAAGCGTTTCGTCATCCGCCCGCACGACGTAAGTGAAATCACCATAAGGTGCCCGCGGTTCCCCGCCTGCTTTTTTGACGGCACGTAGCCATGTTTCTTTTATCGGGCCGATAAACTGTACAAGATGATGGTGGCGCCCTGGAGGAGGTGCTTTTATGCCTTTGTAGGCAGGATGGGCGCGCACCTTTCCTTGTGCATCGAAGCGCGGCCGTGAGGTGTCGATGCTGCGTTCGCCCACCTGGATCGTGTAAAGCTCCGTGATGTCCTCAACAGGATAGGCGCGGGAAAGGGGGGGCACGCCTTTCTTTGGAATCTCGGCGATCACGAAGCCGTCATAGCGTTCGATGACAGGATATTTTTCCGCAATCTTGACCTGCTCTGCGCCTGTGCAAAATATCTTTACTATCTGGTCCATGGCTGTGCTCCTTTTTAGCAGTCTGAGTAAGAGCCTGTCTAACCTTGTGCATTTCCTCTATAAGCGTGCTTGCTGTTAAAAATGATATGCCGCTTAAAATGTTTGTCAATCCTTATCGCAAGACAAATTGATCCATGTCAATTTTGATGCAAGTTATTTTCTGTCCCATGTTGGGCCGAAGCATTTTTTTGCGTTAGACTAACCTCAACGCTTTAAAAGCTGGCCACTTTATTCTGATGATGATAAACACCTTCCCTATCTGGCCTGGCCTTCGCCGCCACGCATTACCTTTGTCATTCGCCCTGATGGCAGTTGTAGCCGCTGCTGCTGGAGAACGAGCCGGCGAGTGGTTGCGCTATGAGCGCGGCCAGATTTTTAATGGTGAAATCTGGCGCCTGTTCACTGCCCATTTCGTGCATCTGGGCTGGAGTCATTTGTTGATGAATCTTGCGGCGCTGGCGCTGATCTGGATGTTGTTCGGGCGCATGTTGAGCCAGTCTGCATGGATAGTGGTTTGCCTGGCTAGCATGCTGGGTGTCAGCCTGGGACTGTTGTTGTTCAGCCCGTCGATTGGCTGGTATGTGGGTTTATCCGGGATGTTGCATGGCCTGTTCGCCGCAGGCGTGATAGCCAGCCTGCGTGCGGGCAATCGCCTTGAGATAATATTGTTGTTATTGTTGCTGGGTAAGCTGGTGTGGGAGCAGATATACGGGCCACTTCCAGGCACGGCTGAATTCGCCGGCGGCGCGGTGGTGACCGACGCCCATCTCTATGGCGCGGTCAGCGGTTTTGTGGCGGTATTGGTGTGTATGCTTGCAAAGGGAGGAGGGGGGCGGTCAACCTGAAAACTGCAGATGCCAGCCACAGAGATCAAAGGGTTCTCATGCTGGTTCACATACTTATTACTGACCGCCGAGACTGCAATTACGAGGGAATGGTTTTTTCTCTGTGAACTCTGTGGCTAACCGCTTTTATTTCACGCGTTCTATTGATTTCACGGACAGGGTCTGCCCCTGCATGCAAAATGAGGCCTCCACCACCTCTCCGGTAAGCCTGACACGATCACCGCTTTTGAGTCCTTTCAGGTTGCCCAGCAGGGTGTAGCGCTTTCCATCGTCCGCCTGAAAAAGCGGGCATTCAACACCGCCCTCAATCAACGCGCCAGTCAGTTCCTGGCGGCCATCTGTGCCGGCCACACCGCCGGCACAGGCGGTGCAGGCGTATACCGCCAAGGCAAAGGCAGCAAAGCGTTGTAGTGATCTCATTATGTTAGTCTCCTAAAAAGCCGTCGCAGGCACGGTAAATCGCAGTGCCCCATTCCACCACATGCCGCTCTGTCCAGCGATGACGTCTACACCATCAAACGCGGCGCTGCCCGCGCCACGGTCATAGATTACCCCTGCGCTGGTGGGCAGAAGTGTTGTTGTATTTACCCGCAGGGATTGCACAATGAGGTTGCGATCTTCGGGTGGGAGATAGGCATCATTGGTAAACACTACGTCGATGCTGTGAGCTGTGCCTGGCGTGGCATTCACTGCCACGGCATATTCCGCATATGTGGAGCTTACATTGAATGTGCCCGCGACCTGTCCATCAACGCGTATCACCATGTTGGGATAAACACCGCTGACAGGCGTGCCCCTTGCCGTGACAACAATAGCGGCACTAGCGGCAAGAGCCTTGCTAACGTTAAGCCTGCCGCCGGTAACCACTTTTCCACTCAGCGCCGCTATGGGGTCTGCGGATTGCATCAAAAGGCTTTTGATCGCCACAGGCGTAAGGGTAGGGAACTGGGCGCTTACCAGAGCGGCGGCACCCGACACATGAGGCGTTGCCATGGATGTGCCGTTTAGAGAACGATAGCCGGAAGAACTACACAAGCTGCATGTCCCCGTAGGTACCGTGGATAAGATCGATACGCCGGGCGCGCCAAGATCGACGTTCACCGCCCCATAATTGGAAAAGGATGCTTTCTGGTCGTTATGGTCGGTGGCGGCGACGCACAACACATTCGGTAGCGTCGAGTTGCACGGATAGCTTACCGTTGTATCGTTGTTCGCATTGGCATTGCCGGCCGCGACTACAAACAGCATGCCGCGCTGATTGGCGGTGCTAATGGCGTTCTCGATAGTCTGTGAAAACCCGCCGCCACCCCAGCTATTGCTGGAAATTTTGGCGCCCATGTTGGCTGCATAAAGAATGGCCCGCGCCGCGCCCAGAGTGGTTCCGCTGCCGCTGGCGGTGAGGAACTTGAGCGGCATGATTTTGGCGCGCCATGCCACGCCTGTAACGCCTGTGGCATTGTTGCCCACGGCGGCCATAGTGCCCGCCGTGTGTGTGCCATGGCCCTGGTCATCCATGGGGTCATTATCGTTATTCGCAAAATCCCAGCCACGCACGTCATCAACGTAACCATTGCCATCATCGTCAATGCCGTTGCCGGGGATTTCACCGGGGTTCGTCCATATGTTGCCCGCCAGATCGGGGTGGTTATAATCCACGCCGGTATCAATGCTCGCCACAATCACGCTTGAGCTGCCCGTTTGTTTGTTCCATGCCTCCGGTCCATCGATGTCCGCATCCGGCGTACCGCCCGTTTGGCCAACGTTATTCATCCCCCACAATTCCGCAAAGCGTGGATCATTCGGCGTAACCTGGGTATGGAAAATGATATTGGGTTCGACGTATTCCACATCCGCCCGGCTGGCATAGGCTTGCATCAGCGCCTCGGTGGATTGCCCGCGCAGACCCCGCACATGTTGTACGTGGATAAACGGCAGCGTCGTAATCGCCCGCGCGCCAAGGGCAGCGTGGATGGCTGCCGTTTCACTGGCAATATTGGCCAAAGGCTTGTTGCGGAACTTGACCAGAACTTCGCCAGGCACATGGTCGACCTTGATTTTGAAAGAGGCGTTTCCCGGAGGAGAAGGGGGCGCGGCAACAGCGGAGGAGGGTGCGAAAACGCCCAGAGCACAGGCCAGTGTGCAGATATAAACAGCCGCCACTCGAGACCTCAAGCGCAGATTCGATGATGTAACCATAAATTCCCACCTTGTATGCCGTTGACATTGCACGATGCCGGAACTGTACTATTTTTATGTGTCACCCGCAATCACAGGGCGCGCTCAAAAATTGTAGTGGCATAGTTAATTTGGCCACCTGATTATGGGTGATAACATCACCCTCAATATAAAACAGGTGACGAAATGGCAAAAAGCAGACGGACA
>LNEJ01000015.1 GCA_001464965.1 Gammaproteobacteria bacterium Ga0074134 | reverse complement strand
CCACACACGCATAACGGTGGGCTGGCACCGAATGCGGCAGAGAAGCAGTATTGGATGGACTATAAAACCGTGGCCAAAAAGACTTGACCACTACACTTCCGCCTACGGCCTGGAAATTCATTTGTCTGAATACGGGCATTTTTTAATCCACGCGGATGCAATATTCAGCCCACTGAAAGACGTCACTTTCGACCCAACTTCCCTGAAGCCCTAAGTTCGACAGCTTGCCAGCCACCCACGGTATACTATTGGGGTATTTCAAAGAGTCACGCCAAGAACGGCTGCCCTAATAATTATGCTAAAACACGCATTAATCATTCTGCTGATGACGTTCATCGGCTACACAAGCATCGTCCGCGCGGCGGAAACCGTAGAGGTTGAAATCGATGGAGTGGAGGGTGCCGTGCTTGGGAATGTACGCAAATTCCTGGGCATTGAACAGCAGAAAAGCGATCCCGAACTTTTCGAGGCACGCATACGGCGCCTGCACCGCAATGCTACTGCCGAAATCAAGCAGGCGCTGGAGCCCTTCGGTTATTATGATCCTCAGATCCGTTCCGAGCTTGTGCAGAAAACCAGTGGCTGGCTGGCAACCTATCACATCGACCCTGGAACACCGGTACATGTAGAGAACATCGATATTCAATTGCTGGGGGATGGTGCGCAAGACGAAGAATTCCAAAAACTTATTGCAGACTTCCCCCTGCACAAGGGCGACGTTCTCGAACATGCCAAATACGAGGTAGGCAAGCGCGCCCTCCAGGCAATCGCTGCCGAGCGCGGCTACCTGAATGCGCAATTTTCAAGACATGAAGTGAATGTTCAACCCGATCAACACTCGGCTGATGTGACCCTTCATTTTGACACCGGACCGCGTTACCGCTTCGGCAAGGTGAGCTTTATTCAGCCAAGCGGCCAGGAAAAAACCTATATAGACCCGGAATTCCTCGCGCGCTTTGTCCCCTTTAAACAGGGCGAACCATTTTCAACCGGCCGTCTGTTTACCCTGCAAAACATACTCAGTGACAGTGACTACTTCAACAGCGTGGATGCCAAGGTGCGCCGCGACCTTATCGAAAACCGTGAAATCCCTGTTGAAGTCATGCTGGAACCCCGCAACAAACACCGTTATACCGCGGGGCTTGGCTATGGCACGGATACCGGGATGCGCGGCAGTCTGGCTTGGGAAAACCGCCATATCAACGACCAGGGGCATCGCCTTAGAGCTGATCTCAGGCTTTCTGAAATTAAAAACAGCTTCATCGCCCGCTATCGCATCCCCACCCGCAACCCACGTACCGACCGCATCGAGTTCACTGCCGGCTGGCTGGAGAACAATCCTCAAACCAGCCGGAGCCGGATCGCTCTGCTCGGCACCAGCCATACGCTGCTCAGGGGCAGCGGCTGGCTTGAAACGATATACATAAATTATCAGGCCGAAGCATATACTGTTGGCAGCGACAGCGGCCATAGCAAGCTATTGTTGCCAGGCATCAGCTGGTCGCGTGTCGATGCCGACAGCCGTATTTACACGCGGGACGGTACACGGTTGTTAATCGACATCAGAGGAACTCATCCGCTACTGGGTTCGGATACCCAGTTCTTGCAAATGCGGCTGCAAGGCAAGCTGATTCGTCCTCTCGGAGAAAATGGCCGTGTCATCCTGCGCGGTGATGCGGGTCTCAGCCGTGTCGGCGATTTTGCCAAACTGCCCGCCTCGCTACGCTTCTTCACCGGCGGTGACCAAAGCGTGCGCGGTTACGGTTACAACACCCTGGGACCACGGAATGCAACCACCAATCAAGTCATCGGTGGTGAACAATTGCTGGTAGGCAGTACCGAATATGAATATTCGTGGACGGATAAATGGAGCAGCGCAGTCTTTTTCGATGTCGGAAACGCCCTGGATCACTGGACGGAAAAACTCAAACAAGGTGCGGGCGCGGGTGTACGCTGGAAAACCCCGATCGGCCTGATCCGCTTTGATCTGGCCTGGGCGGTGAGCGAACCAGGCAACCCCATGAAATTTCATCTTGTGATCGGCCCCGACCTATGAACGAGACCGAAAATTCCGAGGCAGATTCCACACCTGAGCCGAAGCGGCGCAAATGGCCATGGATTTTATTGCTGGCGCTGATAATCCTTACCCTTGCCGGCACGGCGGCTTTCGTGGCTGCCACCGAAACCGGATTGAAATGGATGTTCGGCCTGGCTGCGCGCAACATCCCTGGAGAATTACGGGTGGAGCATCTCCAGGGACGGCTGATCGACTCCGTCACCGCGCAGGGGCTGCGCTATACAACCAAAGACACCCGCATCATGGTGGCCATTGATAGCATCAAGCTGGAGATACAGCCTGTTGCCTTGCTCTATGAACAGCTGCATATCACCAGGCTGAATATCACAGGGGTAAATTATACCCAGCTAAAAAACCCGGAGCCGCTGAAAAAACTCCCCGATATCCGGCTGCCGCTTGGCATAACGCTGGACAAGGCAAGCATCAACAAAATCACGGTCAATCTGCCGGACAGTGGATTCTCCTACCCGATTGAGAACATCACCCTGACCGCCAGATTCCGCCGCCAACGCCTGCATATCGACAACCTCGATATGCAATCTCCCCTCCTCCATGCCACCCTGCGCGGCACGGTAAAACCACAGGGTAATTACCCTCTGAATGCACGCATCCTGTGGGCAACCACACCGAAGGAATACAGCGCCTTCTCGGGAGAAACCACCTTCAAAGGGGAGATCCTCGATGAACTCAGCGCCACGATGGACATCGTTGCCCCCTTCAAAGCAGCGCTGCACGGAACTGTCACTGACCTGCTGGCGGAAACGCAGTGGCAAACCAGTCTTGATCTGGATAGATTCAACGCACACAACATCAACACACGCTGGCCGCAACTGGATGTTTCAGGAAAGCTCCGCGCCGAAGGCGGCCGCAGCCATGCCAACGTGCAAAGCACGCTGCACATCAAACAAAATCAATACGCCGTAGACACACATTTTCAGGCGCACTATGAAGACAAAAAAATACAGATTCGAGAGCTAACGCTAGCCCTGCAGGATCACCCAACCCGCATCACCGCCCAAGGCATCGTCAACGGCGATCTGATCAAAGACCCACGGCTTCGCCTGACAGGAACATGGCGTTCGCTCGCCTGGCCGCTCGCTGGGGAGGCGGCTATCAGCAGTGAATGGGGAAGCTACACATTTTCCGGCAATCCCGGCAAATATAAGCTGACATTCGACGCGGTGCTGACAGGCAAGAACATCCCGCCAGGGCGTTGGATCGCGGCTGGGGAGGGCAACAGCACCTATCTCAAGCTGACTGACATACATGGCAACATCCTTGATGGCAAAGTCACAGGGCGTGGAGCGCTTGAGTGGAAACCACAGCTTGCATGGAACTTTGATGTCAGCGGCGACAACCTGAATCCCGGGCAGCAGTGGCCGCAATGGCCGGGGCGGCTTGCTCTGCAAAGCCAGATCAGTGGCGCACGAACTGAGGGAAATATCGTCACTTCACTGGAAATCAACCGGCTTAATGGGCAACTACGCGACATTCCCCTGGACGGTTCAGCGTTCTTGATCGTAAGCAAGGATGGCTATGAATTGCCGCACTTTAATGTAACTTCCAGCTCAGCAAGCCTCGCCGCTTCAGGCCGACTGGACGATAAATGGGATATCCGCTGGAAGCTGGATGTTCAGGATCTTGGAAAAGTGCTCGCCGCTCAAGGTATAACAAGCAGCGGCACGGCGCATGGCAGCGGCAGCCTGTCCGGGCCACTGCGCACGCCACGCATCATCGCCGTTCTCAATGGAAAAGATTTGGCATTTAATGAACATCGTGCCGCCAGCCTGCATGTAAGCACGGATGTAGACATGCAGGATCAACTGCCTTCGCAGCTTAATCTGCGCGCCACTGGGCTGCGCATCGGCACTCAACTTATCGACTCTGTCACCATCGACGGCACGGGCCAGGCTACGCAACATGAATTAAATGCCGCACTCAATATGCCGCAAGAGTCGCTGGTGCTGCACGCCCAGGGTGGCCTTGTCTCCCAAAGCATGGGTGAACAGAGCATCGCCTGGAAGGGCATGCTCACCCGTGCCGACGCATCATCTCGAACCTTCGGGCGCTGGAACCTGGCTGCCTCCGGCCCGCTTGCGGTTGCCAGAGACAATACACAGCTTGGCCCATGGTGCTGGAACCAGGCCGCATCTCAGGTCTGCCTCGATGCCAATCAGCAGGGCAACAGTGGCTGGCAAGGCAACGCACAGGGCAAAAACCTGCCTGTAATCTGGTTCAAGCCCCTGCTCCCACCCAATTCCGCACTGTCCGGCGCCTTCGATGCCTCGCTTTCAGGGCATTACAGTCCCGCTGGCCTGCTGACCGGCGAGGGAACATTCATCCCCACCCCAGGAAGCATCGTCTACCCGCTCGGCCCAGAGCAGGAGCTCGTCCTTGCTTATACCGACGGCAGCCTGGAAGCCAGCCTGGGGCAGGACACATTGAACACACGGGCCAGATTAACGCTGATCGACAGGGGAACCGCGGAGGGCACACTCAGCCTGCCCCGCTCGGGCTTGCCCGCAATACTAAAGAATACAGCGTCAACCGTATCCCAGCTCAGTGGACAAGTGAATGCGGAAATCCACCAGCTTGATCTGCTGCCCGATCTGCTGCCAGGCGTAGAAAACACCCAAGGCAAGGTCAGCATCGCGCTTGCCTTGGCCGGAACGATGGATAAACCACGCTTCACAGGCGAAGCAAAACTCGAACACGGTACAGCCTTGGTGCCACGCTTAGGCCTGCGTTTACGCGACATCCAGATGCTTATCACTGGCAACGACGAAAGTAGCCTCACGCTCAAAGGGCAAGTCCGTTCCGGTGATGGCACACTACAACTGTCCGGACAGGCGCAGCCCGACGCGCAACGAAAGTGGGGGGCAAATCTCACTATTAAAGGGGAGCGTTTTGAAGCAGTAAGAACGCCAGAGATCAAGGCAAATGTCTCGCCTGATCTCACTATCAAAATCGGGCAACACAAAATTGATGTCAATGGCAACCTGCTCGTCCCGGCAGCCAACATCGAGCCGCGCGACCTAAGCGCCGCCGTCCGGCCCTCGGAGGATGTCATCGTCGAAAAGGCAGGCATGGCGGAGGCCCGCGCCAGCCGCTGGGAAATCAGCAGCCTGGTCGGTCTCAAGCTCGGCGAGCAGGTGAGATTCAAGGGATTCGGCCTCAGCGGACGCTTCACCGGTGATGTCGCCCTGATAGACATCCCAGGACAGCTCACTACCGCCCTAGGCGAGATACGTCTCGAAGACGGTGGAGAATACAGCGCATTCAATCAAAAGCTCACCGTAAACAAGGGAGGACGGCTAGTATTTGCTGGAGGCCCCATCAACAATCCTGGGCTGGATGCACGCGCCATACGCCAGATTCCTCAGATTGGCGTATCCACCCCCATCACTGTCGGACTCAACGTGCGCGGCACATTGCAAAGCCCGGTTTTATCCGCATTTTCCGAGCCGGCCATGCCGGAAGCCGACGCCCTATCCTATCTATTATTAGGCCGCCCCATGAACCAAGCCTCCGCCGCTGAGGGTCAACAGTTATCAAATGCGGCATTGGGACTAGGATTGGCTGGCGGTGAAGTGCTTGCCCAGAAGATCGGCAAGGCCTTCGGCATCGAGGAAGTACGCATGGAGACAAGGGTCTCCCCCGTCGCCGGCTCAACCACACTTCCAGGCGCCCTCCCAAGCACTGTACCAGGAACGGCCCCAGGCGCCGCACCAGCCACAGCAGGTGCCGCCCTCATCCTTGGCAAATATCTAACACCCAGACTTTACATAAGCTATGGCGTCGGCGTAATTGATAGACTGCAAACACTGCGCCTGCGCTATCAACTCAGCCGCCGCTGGACACTTGAGGCAGAAAGCGGGTTTTACAGCGGCGCCGACCTGCTCTACAACCTAGAGACAAAATAAATGTAATTAACCCCCATTAATTTTTAGATTCTTTCCCATACTTCATAACTATTTTTTGCACTACCTGAGACTCATCTGCTGGAAATACATAGCTGTTTTCCTCACTCTGTAGATTGGGCGCCGCCTTTTCTATATTTTCTTTCAAATATACTTCTAAATCCCGAAAATCAGCGATGCCATTTCTTATTCCTTCCAGCAAATAATAAGTAACCCAATTAGTCGCATCCCCGGTCGCCGTTGAGTTTGATCCAATTATGTGCGCCCCTGGATAACTCTCGTTATATCTCGGAATATCCGTGGCGCTCCTGCAGGCAGAAACAAGGAAGATCATTTTATTATTGACTGGCTCAGGCTGCTCCCTGAATACTCTGCTTTCATGGCCGCTATGACTTCGCGACACCACAATATCAACATCACTCAAATACTCATTAATATCATATCCTTTTTCTCGTTCAGGATCGCCCTTTATCAAGGAGAGTATTATCTCTCCTTTTTCAAGTATGACCTTGTTTTCCTCTTTTGAAGAGACCGTGTAACCGTGCGATTTAAAGAACCCCAGCGTAGTTTGATAATGATCTCTCTCAGCATCTCTATCGGCAAAAACAATGTGCGCTTTCAATGGCCTATCAAGCATATCTTCTAGCGATATGTTCTCTTCAGTTTCAGCATTAATCTCCTTCTTGAATTTCGAAATATTTTCGGTTTGAAGGGTATTCAGGTATGTCAGTTGATCTGCATAGACAGCCATCAGCGCGGCAAGAAGCCATTTGTTACTCCCAGCGGCTTCGTCGTGCAGTTTCATCAGATACTCCTGAAATTCCTTCTGATACTGGAATTCCTTTCTACGTAGAATGTCTTCGGCAAACAAAGCCAACCTCAGAGCAAAGACGTTGACCTCTTTGGGAGACAAATCCTTAAACAAAAGATCCATGACCTCATGCAACGCGCCAGATGTTGTTACGATATTTTCCAACATACTAAAGTGGGCCGCCTGGAGGATAAAATCTTTATAAAATAGCCCCCTGGGGTACAGGCCGTGCAACAAGGCATTCAAATCTTTATTTTGACCGTTGGCCTGTTTTTTAAGCTCCACCAAAATCATCGTTGCTAAAGCCGTGAAGTTCTCTCTGGAGAGGAAAGAAACATATAAAAAATGCGGATTGTTATTAAAATTGTTATCCCTAAATCTTGCCTGCAATTCCTTTTCGTTGTGATTCGCCAAATAACCCTGCCGAAGTAGCAAGACTTTATCTTCCCCTACCCTCCTTAACATGGCGATCGCGCGATCATTTCCATCATCATTGGCCAACCCGACCAATGCGCTCAATGCGCTCAATGCGCTCAATGCAGTGTTATTGTCGTAAGAAACAAGAAAGGCAAGCTGCCAGATTGCCTTTTTCTTTTTATATTCATCAGGACGAAGATAAGAAATCTGGCTCTTCAGGAAATCGTGTGGGTAAAAAATGGGGCATAGCGTGACGAAAAGCTACGACCATCGCGGTTTTCAGCAGTTTGACGCTGGTTGGAAAAC
>LNEJ01000014.1 GCA_001464965.1 Gammaproteobacteria bacterium Ga0074134 | reverse complement strand
GGCCACACACGCATAACGGTGGGCTGGCACCGAATGCGGCAGAGAAGCAGTATTGGATGGACTATAAAACCGTGGCCAAAAAGACTTGACCACTACATAGTGGTACATAAAGATAACGCCCGGAAAAATGGGCAACAGTGACAGCGCCGGAAGCACGAAAAAACTGGCAGTAAAAAAGCCCAAGGCCAAGGCATCCCAATGGGGGGGCTCCGCCTTATCAACCACCCCGTCGTCACCGCTTGGCCTGTATTCCCCGCGCACGGCCGGAGAGCCCGACCAATATTCGTAGTTGCCGAGGCGCAGGCTGCTGGCTATGCTGCTGTGATCGCCAACCAGCGTGTCATCGCCAATTTCCACATCCATGCCGACCACCGAGCGTATGCCGATGCAAACGTCATTGCCGATGCGGATCCGGCGGACCTTTAAATAACCATTCTCCAGGCTGTAACAGGCGATATTGGCGTCGGCATTAATACATACGCGATCGCCAATTGTTAGCTGATCCAGGCCTGAGATGAGATGGGAATCGATATGCCCCCCTTTGCCGATACGCGACCCCAGCAGCCTGAGATAAATGGCGAGGAGTGGAGTGCCTGCCAAAAAATGAATGGGTACGCAATGGAGTACCCGCTGGACAAACAGCCATCTCAGATAGTAGAAACCCCAGATCGGGTGATCGCCTTCCCTTAAACGTCCGAGCACTAGCCATTTGCACAATATGCCGAGTATCAGCATGGTGGGGTAGACAATGAACAGGCTCAGAAACGAAGCGCCCAATGATTCCCAGAATGGATATTCGTAGGCCTTCAAGAAGCTGTATGTAAGGAACGGGGTGATCCACTGGAGCGCAAAAAAGGCAATAACAAAATACAGAAGAACGGCCTGGAACGACGTGCCCAGGAGATGTTTCCAGGTAGGGATTCGAAAAAACGGAGTTTTGCTGCCGGTCTCTCCAACCCTTGCGTTTACGGTAGACTGAGTCTCCAGATGTGCGGCCAGGCGAGCAATTGTGGGAAAGACGTAAACGTCGCTCATGGACAGGTTCGCAAATTCATCGTCCTCGCGCATCGCGGAAACAAATGTGGCCGCCGAGAGGGAGTCCCCACCGAGATCGAGAAAGAAATCATCGTCCTCGGTGATGCCCTCATTCTCGAAAATGCGCGCCCATGCTTCGTAGATAGTTCGCTTCAAGGGGGTATCGAGGCCCTCGACCGTTGTTCGTACGAATTTTCGTTTAGGAACGGGAAACGCCTTGTGGTCGATCTTGCCACTCGCAAGCGTTGGGAAAGCGTCCATAGACTCAATGAAAGCGGGCACCATATAGGGCGGTAACGCCTGCTTAAGGCGAGCGATGGCGGCGGACTCGTTGAAGGGCTCCGCGGATTCCTTCAGGACGTAAGCGGCCAGAACGGATCGGCCTTCAATCTTGTGAACCACTGCAAGGGCATTGCGGATGCCCGGCATCGCTCGAAGCAGAGACTCGATTTCCCCCAGCTCAACCCGAAATCCCCTGATCTTGACCTGAGTGTCGATCCGGCCCAGGTACTCGATATTTTGATCCTCGTTAATGCGCGCGAGATCGCCTGTGCGGTAGAGCACTTTGCTGGTGTCGCCTGTCAGCGCGGCATGGGTATTGGCAATAAAGTGTGTTTTGGTCAGATCTTCGCGATGCAGATAACCCTTCGTCACCCCATAGCCGCCAAGCACAAGCTCGCCTTCTCGCCCTTGTTCCACGATGGCCCCTTTTTCGTCCATGATATAGGCGGTATAGTTTGCCAGCGGCTGGCCAATGGTCACTTTCTGTCCTGGCTGGCAAAGGCTTGTGGTGGCAACGACTGTCGTTTCCGTTGGCCCATAGGTGTTATATATCCGTCGCTGCGGTGAGAACCAAGGCTCAATGAATGTATCGGGTAGTGCTTCACCCCCGAGTATGAGCAGCCGTATCGATGGTACGGGGCGCGGAAGCATGGCCAGCAGCGTCGGCACGCAGGACAGAACAGTAATGTTCAATTCCACAAGTATTTTGCTGAGATCAGGACCGGCGTGCATGATCTCCGGGGTGCCCGCGACCAGGGTGGCGCCGGCATTAAAAGCCGTCCAGATTTCCTCGACAGAGGCATCGAAGGCCACGGAAAATCCTTGGAGCACGCGGTCCTCTGGCGCGATACCATAGATCTTCTGTTCGGCGAGCACCAAGTGATACGCATTGCCATGAGCAACAGGCACGCCTTTGGGTTTTCCGGTGGAGCCCGAGGTATAGATGACATAGGCCTCATCTTTGGGGCTTATGCTGATAGGCAGCGGCTTTTTACTTTGTTTATCGATTTCGGGGTGTGCCTCGTTGAGGAATATCTTGCGGATGCCGATGCTGCCGGCGAGGTCGAAGAACTCCAGGCTGGTCACCAGCGCTACGGCGTCACTGTCCGTAGCGATAAACTGCACGCGATCCTTTGGATAGGAGGGGTCAAGCGGCACGTAGGACGCCCCTGCCTTGAGTATGCCCAGGAGAGCGGTATATAGATCCAGGGACTTGGGGAGGAGCAGGCAGAGGCGATCGCCGCTATTTATCCCGGAGTTGTGCAGGAAACGCGCAAAGCGGTTCGCTTGATCGTCAAGTTGCTGGTAGGAGAGGGTGTTGCCCCTGCATTCCACGGCATTATGGTCGCAGTGACGGCTTGCCCTGTCTTCAAATAGCGCATGAAGGAGACCGTTCTTGTCAATCTCTGGATCATAATGCTGCAGGAAGGAGGGCTTTAGGGGCGGTCGCTGGTCCTGTGCAATAGAAAGATCCGCGATTTCCATCGTGCTGCTCGTTCCTTCTCGGTATAAGCTAAGCGGCGAGTCGCGCCAGTAAAATGCGCGCCCGGACTGCTGGGCCCGTCTTCATTGCGGAACCTCTGAATAAAACAGAGGTTCCGCGGCACACGGATGTGCTTGCTCTGAGAATTCCAGGATGGAATTATTCAGAGCTGTATTAGAAATTAGAAATAGCCCACTGGGGCGTACTCCGTCAATGCTGTAGCAGCGCAATCAGGGACACACAGAGAACCGGTACCGGTCCGTCAGCTAACAGGTTGATTCCCCCGCGAACAAATCCTCCAGTTTTTCTCGTGCCCGTACCAGGTGGGCCTTGTCTCCGTCCACCATCACTTCCGCCGCGCGCGGGCGGGTGTTGTAGTTGGAGCTCATGACGAAGCCGTAGGCTCCTGCGGAGCGTACTGCGAGCAGGTCGCCCGGCTGGATGTTGAGTTGGCGGTCCTTGCCCAGAAAGTCGCCGGTTTCGCACACCGGGCCTACGATGTCGTAGAGGCGCGATTCACTGTCTGTGCTGGGTAGCACGGGGATGATTTCTTGCCAGGCCTTGTACAGGGCGGGGCGGATCAGGTCGTTCATGCCTGCGTCGACGATCGCAAAATTTTTGTGCGCAGTGCATTTCAGGTATTCGACGGTGGTGAGCAGCACGCCGGCATTGCCGGCGATGGCGCGGCCCGGTTCGAGCAGGATCTTGTAGGGTCGTCCTTCCAGTTTTTTCATCAACGCTGCGGCGTATTCCTCCGGGCTAGGCGGCGTTTCGCCGTTGTAGGGAATGCCCAGGCCGCCGCCGATGTCCAGATGCTGGATGGTGATGCCCTGCGCGGCGAGTTCGTCCACAAGATTTAATACCCGGTCCAGCGCATCGACAAAGGGCGTGGCCTCGGTTAATTGGGAACCGATATGGCAGTCTACACCCACGATGTCGATGTGCGGTAGTTCGGCGGCGCGGGCGTATGCCGCCGGGGCTTCGGCGATGTCGATGCCGAACTTGTTTTCTTTCAGGCCGGTGGAGATGTAGGGATGGGTGCGCGCATCCACATCGGGGTTGACGCGCAGCGACACCGGGGCGCGCATGCCCATTTCAGCTGCTACGGCATTGAGGCGCTCCAGTTCGGCTACGGATTCGACGTTGAAGCAATGGATGCCCACCTCCAGCGCGCGGCGCATTTCATCGGCGCGCTTGCCTACGCCAGAGAACACCACTTTACTTGCATCACCTCCGGCGCGCAGCACGCGTTCCAGTTCGCCAGCGGAAACGATGTCGAACCCCGAGCCGAGCCGCGCCAGGATGTTGAGCACGGCGAGATTGGAGTTGGCCTTGACGGCGTAACACACCAGATGGTCGCGCCCGGCAAAGGCGCGGTCGAAGGCATGCCAGTGGCGCTCGAGCGTGGCGCGCGAATAGACATAACAGGGGGTGCCATGCGTGCGGGCGATCTCGGCGAGGTCGACGTCCTCGGCGCACAGCCGCCCGTTGCGGTAGATGAAGTGATCCATGAATGATGAACTCTGTTTAGCGTTGTGGTTGGGTAGGCGCGGGTTTTTCGCCGGGCAGGTATAAAGGACCTTTCTGCCCGCAGCCGGAGATGAAGCTGGCGCCGAGCAGCGCAATTATCAGGCATATCCGGTGGCGTGTGCGGGTCATTATTTTCTCTTCGGGTTTTGGGAAAGCATCAAGTATAAATGGACGGGCGACAACCGCCAAATCGTTATCAAGAAGAAGTCCCGGAAATGTCACGCTGTTTTTAGCGCCACATCCGTGACAGGAGTTTGCGCACCTCTTCCAGCAGCACAGAGGAGGAGATCAACGCTGCAAGGCCCCAGTCTGTCAGCGAAAGGTCAGTGGCATGAAAGATTTCCTGCGCGGGTGACCAATGGACGGCGAGGATCTGCATGACGAGCACGCCGGCCAAGGCCAGCCATAATTTGCCGTTGGCGAAGAAGTTCCGGTTGAATGCGGAGCCGCGTTCGGCGCGGGCGTTGAATACGTTGAAAAACTGGAACAGCACGAAGGTGGTGAAGGCCAGCGTCACGGCATGTTCCTGCGAGCCTGTCTGCAGCGCGTAATACAGCACGCCGAGTGTACCCGCCATCATGGTGGTGCCGTAGGCCAGCAGTTTGCCTAGGCGCCTCAGGGTGAGGATGTGCGCCTTGGGGTTACGCGGCGGTTCCGCCATGAGGCCGGGGTGGGCGGGGTCTACGCCCAGCGCCATGGCGGGCGGGCCGTCCATGATGATGTTGATCCACAGTATCTGGACGGGGCTGAAGGGGATGGGTAGGCCGAAAAACGGCGCGCTGACCACGGTGAGCAGGGCGCCCATATTGGTGGAGAGCTGGAAGCGCACGAATTTGACGATGTTGTCATAGATCATCCGGCCTTCCTTGACGGAGCGCACGATGGTGGCGAAGTTGTCGTCGGTGAGTACCATGGTGGCCGCTTCTTTGCTGACTTCGGTGCCGGTGATGCCCATCGCCACGCCGATGTCGGCGCCTTTGAGGGCAGGGGCGTCATTGACGCCGTCGCCGGTCATGGCAACCACGTGGCCGCGTTCCTGCAAGGCCTGTACGATCTTGATCTTGTGCTCCGGCGCGACGCGCGCGAAAACGACGATTTGTTCGATGCGTGTGGCCAGCTCATGGGAATTAAGACGATCCAGCTCCTCGCCGGTGACGGCCTCACCGTGCAGGCCCAGTTCGTCGGCAATCGCCACGGCGGTAACCTTGTGGTCGCCTGTGATCATCTTGACAGCGATGCCCGCCTTTTTGCACAGGGCGATGGCATCGCGGGCTTCGGGGCGCGGTGGATCCATCAGCCCGATCAGTCCCGCAAACGTCAGGCTGCGGATATGAGCGAAAAGGTCGCCGTGCGGATCGAAGGAGGCGGCGGGCAGGGTGCGTGTGGCGACTGCCAGCACGCGCAGTGCGCTGGCGGCCATGGCCTCGTTTTCGTGTGTGAGCTGGTCACGCAACGTGTTGTCGATAGGCTGTTCTCCCTCCGGCCCGAGGAAGGTGCCGCAACGCCCCAGCAGGACATCCGGCGCCCCTTTTACAAACACCTGCACCCGATCCCCATCCTGGTGGAATGTCGCCATGAATTTGTGGGCTGGATCGAAGGGGATCTCTGCGCTGCGCGGCGTCGTTGCCTCCGCGTCGTCCCGCTCCACGCCACCCTTGGCAGCCAGTACCAGCAGCGCGCCTTCGGTAGGGTCGCCAATGAGGTGGCCATCGCGCACGCGGCTGTCGTTACAAAGCGCCAGCGGGCGCAGCAGCAGGCTGAAATCCGGTGCCGGTGAGGCGTCATCCGCAGCGCGGATTTCTCCTGTGCTCTGGTAACCTTCGCCGCTGACGGTGTAGCGCCGTCCTTGATAGAAAAAAGCGCGGGCCGTCATCTGGTTCAGGGTGAGCGTGCCGGTTTTGTCCGAACATATGACGCTGGTGCAGCCCAAGGTCTCGACGGCGGCCAGGCGCTTGACGATGGCCCCCTGCCGTGCCATGCGGTACATGCCAATGGCGAGGGTGACAGTGACTACCGCCGGTAGGCCCTCCGGGATGGCCGCCACCGCAAGTGCGATGGCGGTGAGGATAAGTTCCACCAGTTCCTCGCCACGCAGCAGGCCCAACACCAGAATGAGCAGCACGGCCACCAGCGCAATAGCCGCCAGCCGCTTGCCGAGCTGGTCCAGCTGGATCTGGAGCGGTGTTGGCCCTTCCTGGGTGCTTTCCAGCAGGCCCGCCAGGCGGCCCATTTCTGTATTCATGCCAGTGGCGGTGATGAGGAGTTCGGCGCGCCCGCGCGTTACCACGGTATTCATATAGGCCATGTTGAACCGTTCGGCCAAGGGGGCCGTCTCAGCGATCGGAGTCCGCGTGTCTTTGCCTGCCACATGGGATTCCCCGGTCAGGGCAGACTCGTCGATCTCCAGGCTGTGGGCAGCGATGAGGCGGCCATCGGCGGGGACCCTATCGCCTGCCTCCATCAGTACGATGTCTCCGGGCACCAACGCATCGGCGCTGACCTCGGCGGTGCAGCCGTTGCGCCGTACCCGTGCCTTGAGCGCCAGCATTTTTTTGAGGGCGGCCAGACTTTGCTCGGCGCGGTACTCCTGGTAAAAACCCAGTGTCGCATTGAACAGGACAACGATGAGGATCACGGCGGCATCCTTGATCTCACCCACCGCCCCTGCCAGTACGGCGGCACCAATCAGGATCAGAATCAGCAGGTTTCTGAATTGCGCCAGAAGCAACAGCCAAGGCGAGCGTGGCGGCTTTTCGGCAAGGCGGTTGGGGCCGTAAACAGCCAAGCGTTTTTCTACCTCGGCCGAACCAAGCCCTTCGCCAGGGACGACACCCATAGTCTCGCTGGCTTTATCGGCAGTGAGTGCATGCCAGACGGGGGTTTCCAGGTGGGCCTTATCCATCGAGCGATTACTTTTCGTATAAGGAGGTTTTGCCAGTATACCCGACGACCGAAATGACGGGTGTGGATGCGCTATACAAAAAGGGAATGGTTGAGTGCGTTTCATTCCGTCTCACCAAAAAGCTACGCCTTTTGCCCCCTTTTGTGGTTTAATCAACGCCCATGTTTAAGCCGTTAGAAATCTTTGTTGCCCTGCGTTATACCCGCGCCAAGCGGCGCAATCACTTTATCTCCTTTATTTCCCTGATTTCCATGCTGGGCATCGCCTTGGGTGTGGCCGCGCTCATCACGGTGCTGTCGGTGATGAATGGGTTTGAGAAGGAGCTGCGCGCCCGCATTCTTGGCGTGGTGGCGCATACCACGATCTCCGGTGTGGAGAATGGCGGGCTGCGCGACTGGAAGGCAGTGGCCGCATTCACGGGGCGTTATCCTCATGTGACGGGGGCGGCACCGTATGTGGATGGCGAAGGGATGCTCAGCAACGGCTCGCAGGTGAGCGGAACCCTGATCCGCGGTATTTTGCCGGGCGAAGAACCCAAGGTGTCCGACCTGGGGTCGAAGATGCTTGAGGGCCATCTGGGTGATTTAAAGCCTGGTGGGTTCGGCATCATTCTTGGCAAGGAGCTGGCGCGCAACCTCGGTGTGGGGGTAGGGGACAAGGTAACCCTGCTCACCCCGCAAGCCAATGTCACGCCGGTGGGGATTCTGCCGCGCCTCAAACGCTTTACAGTGGTGGGGACTTTTGAGATTGGGATGTATGAATACGACAGCGCAATGGCGCTGCTGCATCTCGACGACGCCGCCAAGCTGATGCGCATGAAGGATGGCGCGGTGAGCGGCGTGCGCCTGAAGCTCGATGATATGTTTGTCGCTCCGCGTCTGAGCCAGCAATTGGCGCTCGAACTGCCCGTGGGTTACATGATCAGCGACTGGACGCGCCAGCACGTCAATTTTTTCCGTGCCATTCAGATGGAAAAGACCGTCATGTTCATCATCCTGACGGCAATCGTGGCCGTGGCGGCCTTCAATATCGTCTCCATGCTGGTAATGATGGTATCTGACAAAAGGGCCGATATCGCCATCCTGCGTACGTTGGGAGCCACCCCAGCCAGCATTATGGTGATCTTCATGGTGCAGGGCACCCTGCTTGGCATGGCGGGCACGCTATTGGGTACGGCCGGCGGTGTGAGCCTGGCGCTCAATGTTGATACCCTGGTACCAGCGATTGAGCGTTTGTTTGGTATGCAGTTCCTTGCCGCAGATGTCTATTACATCAGCGAGCTGCCGTCCGAAATGCGGATTTCGGACGTAGTTAAAATCAATGTCGTATCATTTTTGTTTAGTTTTCTCGCCACCATGTATCCCGCTTTACGCGCCGCGCGCACCCAGCCGGCAGAGGCGCTACGCTATGAGTGATCAGCCTGTGTTGTGGTGCCAACACCTCAGCAAAACCTTCAGCGAGGGCGGGCTCACGGTGGACGTGCTCAAGGACGTCACACTCTCGGTGAATCGCGGCGAGCGCGTTGCCATTGTCGGTACCTCCGGGGCAGGCAAGAGCACCTTGCTGCATCTGCTTGGCGGCTTGGACAAGCCGACGCGCGGCGAGGCGTGGGTGGCGGGCAAAAACATGGCGCAGCTCAGTGAAGTGCAGCGCGGGCGGCTGCGTAATGATGCGCTGGGATTTATCTATCAGTTTCATCACCTGCTGCCGGAGTTCACCGCCCTGGAAAATGTCGCCATGCCGCTATTGATCCGCAGGATGCGTCCGGCGGAGGCGGCGGGCAGGGCGCGCGCACTTCTTGAAAACGTCGGCCTTGGCGCGCGCCTGGAGCATAAACCCGGCGAGCTGTCCGGCGGCGAACGCCAGCGCGCCGCCGTGGCCCGCGCCCTGGTGACGCAGCCGCAGTGCGTACTGGCTGACGAGCCGACCGGCAATCTCGATCACAAAACCGCCGATCATGTGTACAGCCTGATGCTGGAACTGAACAGAGAGCTTCATACCAGCTTTATCGTTGTGACCCATGACCTCACGCTTGCAGCACGCATGGACCGGATCTTGATGCTGGAGGATGGGGTGTTGAAGGGGTGATGTCATTATGAGCGCCCTAATGCTTGTCCTTTAATACCCGCTGTTTCCTCTTCTTCAAATACCGCACGATATGCCAATGCCAGACCCCGCGTATCAGCAGGTTGCCAAGCACCGCGCTGCTCACGGAAAGCACCAGGGTGCCCAGCAGGAAAGGCCCTCCGATGGTGTTCAACTGTCCCCATAGCCAGTCAATCGACATCTCGATTTTGAAGGGGTGTTCCGGCATGCGCAGAATCCAGGTGCCTATTTTGTAGGAAAAGTAGGCGATCGGCGGTACCGTGAACGGGTTGGTGATAAATGTTAGCGCGACGGACAGCGGCATGTTGACCCGGAACATGACCGCCCCCGCTGCGGCGATCAGCATTTGCACCGGTCCGGGGATAAATGCCGCGAACAATCCCACGGAAACCGCGCCGGGCACGGAGTGCCTGTTCAGGTGCCACAGGTTGGGTGAGTGCAGCAGCGACCCGAGGAATTGCAGGTGCTTGTGGTCGCGGATGGTTTTGTGATCGGGGACGTAGCGCTGAATAAAGCGTTTGATAAGCTGCTTTGGCATAAATTAATGTAATTCCTACCCTGCTCGATATAGGGTAGATCGACGCCTCCCTGTTCCGATTATCCACACTTTTGGGCCATAACAAAAGCATGCGTTTTGGTACGCTGGCATTCCTGGCTGGAATTCTTGCCTTTCAGCAACTCACCGATCTGCCGGCTCTGCGCTGGAGCCTGCTCTTAATCCCATTGTTGCTGCTGGTGATGTTCGGCAAATGGCTGCGTTATCCGGCACTTGTAGCCTGCGGTTTCCTTTGGGCTTTATTTAGTGTGGCAGGTTCGATGTCCATGGGCCTTGCTCCCAGTCTGGAAGGTGAAGACGTCATCGCGGAGGGGGTGGTCGCCTCTATTCCCACCCGTTTAGCCGGGAGCGTTGTGTGGCGGCCAAAGGATGCCCAAAAGCTTGTTGCCACGGACGGTGATGATTCCCGCGGCATGCGTTTTGAGTTTGACGTGATGTCGCTGCATCAGGGCGCGACACGGTACCCCGCGCCTGGCCGTATTCTGCTCAGCTGGCAAGAGGCGCCCTCCGATCTACGGGTGGGGGATACCTGGCGCTTGCAGGTGCGTCTCAAGCGTCCGCGCGGGTTGATGAATCCTGGCGGATTCGACTATGAGGGCTGGTTGTTCCGCCACCACCTGCATGCCACGGGTTATGTCAGGCCAAGCGGCCCTCATCTACGCATCGCCTCGAACGCCGGCGGCTATACCATTGACAGGTTGCGCCAGCGGATAGCGGCGGACATTGCCGAGGCTTTGCCTGCCAGCCCTTATGCCGGAATTATCACCGCACTGACGATAGGCGAGCAGCGCGCCATCTCCAGCGCGCAATGGGAGGTGTTCTCGCGCACCGGGACCACCCATCTGGTGGCAATTTCCGGCTCACACATCACGCTGGTGGCGGGGCTGCTGTTCTTCCTGGCGCGCTGGGGGTGGGCCCGCCTGGGGTCGTTGACGCTGTATTGGCCCGCGCCCAAGGCAGCCGCCGTCATCGCCCTGCTGGGGGCGGTTTACTATGCCGCCCTGGCCGGATTTTCCGTGCCGGTGCAGCGTGCATTGATCATGGTCTTGGTGGTCATGATGGGGATTTTATTGCAGCGCAACCGCGCGCTCAGCCATACCCTGGCGGTGGCGTTGCTGCTGGTGCTGTTATATGACCCGCTGGCGGTCATGGAAGCAGGGTTCTGGCTGTCATTCGGCACCGTGGCGCTGATCCTGTTCGCCATGGGCAATCGCCTGGCGCCAGAGGGGGTGTTGATCGCCATCCATGGCGATCACCCTTCGGGCGTGCTGCGCACGACCCGTTTCGCCCCTGTCGAAACGGTATGGTGGCGGTGGGGGCGGCTGCACTGGCTGATTACTATCGGCCTTGCGCCAGTGATGCTGATACTGTTCCAGCGCGTCTCGCTGATCTCACCTGTGGCAAATTTTATCGCCGTGCCCTGGGTGAATGTGCTGGTGGTGCCTCCTGCGCTGGTGGGCGCGCTGCTGACGCTGATATCGCCGCTTCTGGGAGGTTGGGTGCTGGCATTGGTGGAACTCGCCGTGGCGGGGCTGTGGCCGATCCTGAAGTGGCTTTCCGATCTTGATGTGGCACAGTGGACGCAGCACGCCCCACCGTGGTGGGCGCTGTTGCCGGGATTGGTGGGCATCGCCCTGCTGCTTGCGCCCAAAGGATTGCCGGGGCGCTGGCTGGGAGTGGTGTGGCTGCTGCCGATGTTTTTCCTGCCCATTCCCAAACCCGCTGCGGGGGAGGTATGGTTTACCCTGCTGGATGTCGGTCAAGGGCTGGCGGCGGTGGTGCGCACGCGCGATCACGCGCTGGTGTTTGATGCCGGCCCGCGCTTCAGCCAAAGTTTCGATACCGGCGAGGCAGTGGTCACGCCGTTTTTGCGCGCGGTTGGTGTGATGCAGCTTGATATGCTGATCGTCAGCCACGGCGATAACGACCACATCGGTGGGGCGCAATCGATCGTCAAGGAGATGAAAGTCAAGCGCGCGTTGACGGGTGTGCCGCACCAGATGCAGTGGGCGAGGGCGCAACAGTGTTCGAGCGGGCAAACGTGGCGCTGGGATGGCGTGGAGTTTCAAATCCTCAGTCCGCCCGCCGATATGGCCGGTGATGACAACAATGCTTCATGCGTATTGCGCATCACCAATGCGGCAGGCAGCGTTTTGATCCCCGCCGATATCGAAAAGGGCGCGGAACGGCGCCTGCTCGATATCGCGCCCGGCGCCCTGTCCGCGCGCATTCTGGTGGCGCCGCACCACGGCAGCAAAACCTCATCCACGCAGGATTTTCTGGATGCCGTGCATCCCGATTATGTGCTGTTTCCCGCCGGTTACCGAAACCGCTACGGCCACCCCAAGCCCGAGGTCGTGGCGCGTTACCGGGCCATGAATGTGCATATGTACGACTCCGCGCATCACGGCGCCATCACCTTCAAACTTGATGCGCACGGCAAGATCGCGCCGCCGGAGACTTACCGCCAGTCGGGGCGGCGGTATTGGCATGCAGGTTAAGAGCCTGTCCATGATCTCGCTGAAGGGCGCATCGCGGCGTTGGATTTCGGCTCGGAATGCTCATTTACTCCGTGTAAACTCCGCTTCCTCGCCGAAATCCGCCTGGCGCTGCATCCCTTGATCGAGATCATGAACAGGCTCTAAACAGCTCTATAGTTTCTCCCCCCAGCGCAACTTGGTGCGTAAAATTTTATAATGGTCGTGACCGGCCGGGTGAATGAGGCGGATCGGGCAAGCATTTCTTCTGATATGGATATGGTCGCCCTCGAACAGATCGAAATTCATCTGCCCATCACAGGTAAGCTGCGCCCGCTCGTGATTACAGTCAGTAATAACGACATCAATCTGGCTGTCACTGTTGACGACAATCGGGCGGCTGCTCAAGGTGTGAGGGCAGATCGGCACAAGAGTGATCGCGCAGAGCGTAGGATGCAGAATCGGCCCGCCACCGGACAGCGCATACGCGGTGGAACCGGTCGGTGTGGCGACGATCAGCCCGTCGGCGCGCTGGCTATTGACGAACTGGCCGTTGATGTAGGTTTCAAATTCAACCATGCGCGCCATGTTCCATTTGTGGACAACTACATCATTGAAGGCGCAACCTTCGCTGATTTCTTTGCCGTCACGTATGATAGCGCTGCGCAGCAGGCAGCGCTCTTCCAGCAGGTAATGTCCCCGCAGGATTTCCTCCATTATTTCGATCATGCGATCGGGAGAAATGTCGGCAAGAAAGCCCAACCTGCCAAGATTCACGCCCACCAGAGGAATGCCGGTGTCGGCCAGCGAGCGCGCGGCATTAAGCAGTGTACCGTCTCCGCCAATGACAATCACAAGATCACAGTGTGCGCCAATGACCTGGCGGCTGGCGGTTTCCATTCCTTGGCCGGGAAAGGTTTGCGCGGTAACTTCGTCCAGCATGACCCGCAACCCCTGTGCCTGCAGGTAGGCGCTAAGGGTGCGGAGCGTTTCATTGACGCTCGGGTCGTCGTATTTTCCGATCAAGCCGATGGTGGTAAATGCCAATGGCATGGCGTTTTTGCTCCCTGACTTGAAATAGGTTAATGAGCGGCAAAGTTATCACGCGCGGTATACGGGTGCCAACTGGGTATCTTGCAAGAGTCTATCTGCCTCAACACTGGGCGAAAGCATTTTCTTGACAGGGCGGGGTGGGAATTGTTAGTGTTTCTGGCACTCATTGGGAGCGAGTGCTAATCTTGGGAATTTCTATTTAAACTTAATATTATTAATAAGTTGATATCACTTTGTGACGCATTGTAAGAGATAATCACCCATAAGGTTATGTTTGGCAACCCAATAATATTACGAGCTTGTTAAGCTGTGACACAAGAAATCGGCGAACGCGCGCAGCTTATATTAAAGACCTTGGTGGAGTCCTACATTCGTGAGGGGCAGCCGGTAGGGTCGCGCCTGCTCGCGCGTGATTCCGGGCTGGAGCTGAGTCCGGCGACGATCCGCAACATCATGATTGATCTAGAGGAATTGGGGATGGTGGCGTCCCCTCACACCTCGGCGGGGAGGATCCCCACTGCCAAAGGCTACCGTTTGTTTGTGGATGCCCTGCTTACCGTCCAGCCGCCAGACAGCGGCGAAATGGTGCGCCTGAAAAACCAGCTTAATCCCGGCGTCAGTGTGGAAAGTTTGCTGGAATCGACATCTTCGATGCTGTCTAACATTACGCGCATGGCGGGTCTGGTGATGGTGCCGCGTCGTGAACATACCGTGCTGCGTCAAATAGAATTTCTGCCCTTGTCGGGAGACAACCGCGTCCTGGTGATCGTCGTGATCAATGGCCATGAGGTGCAAAACCGTGTCATCCAGCCCCGGCGGCGCTATTCGGAGTCTGAATTGCAGGAGGCGGCAAATTACCTGAATGCAATGTTTGCCGGCAAGGATCTGCCCACGATCCGGAATTGCCTGTTGTCCGAGATGGGCGCGGCGCGCGAGACGCTGAACGGGATGATGCAAACCGCCGTCGAGATGGCGGAGGAGGTGTTCGCCCCGGCGCCTTCCGGCGCGCAGGGAAGAGCGGCAGCGAAGGGTTTTGCTAGTGCCGTGGGAGGCGGGATGTCGGGAGCGGCCGAGCCCGGCTACCTGCTTGCGGGGCAGACCAACTTGATGGATTTTGCGGAGCTGTCGAGCGTTGAAAAGCTTCGCCAGCTCTTTGATGCCTTCAATCAAAAACGCGACATGCTGGATTTGCTTGACCAATGCATGCGCGCCGAAGCGGCTCAGGTGTTCATTGGCGCGGAATCCGGTTATAAGGCGCTGGATGAGTGCAGTATCGTGACCGCCCCTTATGAGGTCGAGGGGCAAGTAGTAGGGGTGCTGGGAGTGATCGGTCCGACCCGTATGGCCTATCATCGCGTGATACCCCTGGTTGACGTGACGGCAAAATTGCTTGGCGCGGCCTTGAATCAGCGGTAATTGCCCATATTTCGAGCTACACTTGCCCGTTCGCGTGGCGGGTATATTTTTTCTACGGGAGAAGCAAAAGTGACAAGTACCGAGAATCTTTCTCAAGAAACAGCGCAGCAAGCAGAAGGCGCGCCGGAGGCTGGCGCCGAAGCGGTGTCGTATGAGCAACTGGCGCTGACCCTGCAGGATGCGCAAACCAAGGCGGATGATTACTGGAATCAATTGCTGCGCGTGCGCGCGGACATGGAAAACCTGCGCCGCCGTGCCGAGCGAGACCTGGAAAATGCCCACAAGTATGCGCTGGAGCGGTTTGTCGGCGAATTGCTGCCGGTGAAGGACAGTCTGGAGATGGGGCTGGCGGCGGCCAGCGGCGAGGCGGCGGACATCGCCAAAGTCCGCGAAGGGCTCGACCTGACAGTAAAAATGATGCAGTCAGCCGTGCAAAAGGCCGGCGTGCGGGAGATCGATCCGCAGGGTGAGAAATTCAATCCGGAGTTGCATCAAGCCATGACTACTCAGGAAAGCGCTGACCTGGAGCCCAATACGGTAGTGGCTGTGTTTCAGAAAGGCTATATGCTCAATGAGAGATTAGTCCGTCCGGCCATGGTAGTGGTATCCAAAAAGCCTTAATCCGCAACTATAACCTTTAACCTTGAAATCACCCTGAAAACCCCAATTTAAGCAAACATACGTGGCGGTTTGTGGTCCGCCTGCTGAATAATTTATAGAAAATTCATACTGGAGATAGAGAAAAATGGGAAAAATTATCGGGATTGACCTGGGCACCACCAACTCCTGCGTTGCGGTGATGGAAGGCGGGCAGCCCCGCGTCATCGAAAATGCCGAGGGAGGCCGCACCACGCCTTCCATTATCGCCTACTCCGATGACGCCGAAATTCTGGTCGGGCAGGCCGCCAAACGGCAGGCCGTGACCAACCCGGAGAGCACGCTGTTTGCCGTAAAGCGCCTGATCGGCCGCAAGTTCAGTGACGAAGTAGTGCAGCGCGACATCAAAATGGTGCCGTACAAGATCATGGCCGCCGACAATGGCGATGCCTGGGTGGAGGCTAAAGGCAGGAAAATGGCCCCACCAGAGATTTCCGCGCGTGTGCTGATGAAAATGAAAAAGACCGCCGAGGATTATCTGGGCGAGCCTGTCACCGAGGCGGTGATCACTGTGCCTGCCTATTTCAACGACTCGCAGCGTCAGGCCACCAAGGACGCCGGACGTATTGCCGGGCTGGATGTGAAGCGCATCATCAACGAGCCAACCGCAGCGGCGCTGGCCTATGGCATGGACAAGAAGCCGGGCGAGAGCAAGGTTGCGGTGTTTGATCTGGGTGGCGGCACATTCGATATCTCCATCATTGAAATCGCCGAAGTCGATGGCGAGCACCAGTTTGAAGTGCTGTCCACCAATGGCGATACCTTCCTGGGTGGTGAAGACTTCGATATGCGCCTGATTGATTACCTGGCGGCGGAATTCAAGAAAGACAGCGGCATTGATCTGCACAATGACGCGCTGGCCCTGCAACGCCTCAAGGAGGCCGCCGAAAAGGCCAAGATCGAGCTTTCTTCCAGCCAGCAGACCGATGTGAATCTGCCTTACATCACGGCGGATGCCAAAGGCCCGAAACACCTGAACATCAAGCTCACGCGTGCCAAGCTCGAATCGCTGGTGGACGATCTTATTGAGCGCACCATCGCCCCGTGCCGGATCGCCTTGAAGGACGCTGGGGTGCAGGCGTCGGACATCGATGACGTGATTCTTGTCGGTGGCCAGACCCGCATGCCCAAGGTGCAGGAGAAGGTGAAGGATTTCTTCGGTAAGGAGCCGCGCAAGGACGTTAATCCTGACGAGGCCGTGGCCGTCGGCGCCGCGATCCAGGCCGGCGTGCTGGGTGGCGAGGTGAAGGACGTGCTGCTGCTCGACGTGACCCCGTTGTCGCTGGGAATTGAAACCCTGGGCGGTGTGATGACCAAGCTGATCGAGAAGAACACCACTATCCCGACCAAGGCGGCCCAGGTGTTTTCGACCGCGGAAGACAACCAGAATGCCGTCACCGTGCACGTGTTGCAGGGTGAGCGCGAAATAGCCGCCGCCAACAAATCACTGGGGCGCTTTGATCTGACCGACATCCCGCCCTCGCGGCGTGGCATGCCACAGATCGAGGTGGCCTTTGACATCGACGCCAACGGTATCCTGAACGTATCCGCCAAGGACAAGGCCACCGGCAAACAGCAGTCGATTGTCATCAAAGCCTCCAGCGGCCTCTCCGAGGATGAAATCAAACGCATGGTCAAGGATGCCGAGGCGCATGCCGAGGAAGACCGCAAGTTCCATGAGCTGGTGCAGGCCCGCAACCATGCGGATAACCTGATTCACAGCACCCTCAAATCCTTGAAGGATCTGGAGGGTCAGGTGGAGGCCGATGAAAAGCAGCGCATCGAGGCCGCTGCCGAAGCCCTCAAGGAAGCCATCAAGGGCGATGACAAGGCTGATATCGAGGCCAAGACCAATGCCTTGATGGAAGTCGCCAGCAAGCTCGCCGAACGCGCCTATGCGCAGGCCGCGCAAAGCGAGGCTGGGCAGCAGGGCGAGGCGGCAGGCGCATCAGGCAACAAGGATGATGTCGTTGACGCCGAGTTTGAAGAAGTTAAGGACGATAAAAGCAAGTAAATTGCTGATACCGAAACTTCCCCCTCTCCCGCTTGCGGGAGAGGGTTGGGAAGAGGGTGAATGATTTTAACAAGGGTACGGTACGCCGTGCCCTTGTTTTGTTCTAGGTCAATAGTGGAATCGTAGGGTGCGTCCGACGCACCAATGGCCGTGGTGCGTGGGACGCACCCTACATAAATTAATAAATTATTGGTATTTTGAAATAAAAATAGCATAACTAGGTGGGATT
Source organism: Gammaproteobacteria bacterium Ga0074134 (assembly GCA_001464965.1). Taxonomy (GTDB): domain Bacteria; phylum Pseudomonadota; class Gammaproteobacteria; family Ga007554; genus LNEJ01. Next base: position 91,996 of record LNEJ01000014.1, on the reverse strand, counting down.
TATACCGGATGGCGAAACGCGATTTTTACGAAGTGCTGGAGGTGGCGCGCAATGCCAGCGAGGCCGAAATCAAGAAGGCATACCGGCGCCTCGCCATGAAGTACCACCCTGACCGTAATCCTGATGACAAAGCGGCGGAGGAGCATTTCAAGGAAGCCAAAGAAGCCTATGAAGTGCTTAGCGATGAACGCAAGCGCGCCGCTTACGACCAGTTCGGCCATGCCGGCGTAGACCCTTCCGCGGCGGCAGCGGGTGGCGCGGCCGGGGGTGGCAACTTTGGCGACATCTTTGGCGACATCTTCGGTGATATCTTTGGCGGCGTTGGGGGGCGGGCAGGTGGCAGCCGTGTCCACCGTGGCGCGGATTTGCGCTACAACATGGAGTTGGATCTGGAAGAGGCGGTGCATGGCACCACCACCAAGGTACGCATCCCCACCCTGGTCGCGTGCTCGGTGTGCGAAGGCTCCGGCGCAAAGAAAGGCACTAGCCCGATAACCTGCGCAACCTGCGGTGGCCATGGGCAGGTGCGTATGCAGCAAGGTTTTTTCTCGTTGCAGCAGACCTGCCCCAAGTGCCGCGGCACCGGCAAAATCATCGCCAATCCCTGCGGGACGTGCCATGGACATGGGCGCGTGCAGGAGCAAAAGACCCTTTCGGTCAAGATTCCCGCCGGCGTGGATAACGGCGATCGCATCCGGCTGGCTGGCGAGGGCGAGGCGGGTGAAAGCGGCGGGCCGCCTGGTGATCTTTATGTGCATATCCATGTGCGGGAACACGCTATCTTCACGCGCGAGGATAATCACCTGATGTGTGAAGTGCCCATCAGTTTTGTTACCGCGACACTCGGCGGCGAACTGGAAGTACCGACGCTGGGTGGTCAGGTTGTTTTAAAAATCCCGCCGGAAACCCAATCCGGCAAGATGTTCCGTCTGCGCGGCAAGGGTGTCAAATCCGTTCGCGGTGGCGATGTCGGCGACCTGTTGTGCCGGGTGGTTGTAGAAACCCCGGTGAAACTCACGCGCCAGCAAAAGGATTTGCTGCTCGAGTTTGAAAAATCCATGAAGGAAGACAGCGCCATCAAGCATAGCCCACGCTCAAGCTCCTGGCTTGATGGAGTGAAGAAATTCTTTGACGCCATGAAATTTTGAGTGCCAGGGGCCGGTGTCAACGGCCTCTTTTGTCCACGAAAGTCACGAAAAACACGAAATAAAACAAAAACATGGATTGCTTCGGCGCAATTCACCGGATGGGTGAAAAGTAACACGCGATATATATTTGAATATTTTCGTGTTTTTTCGTGACTTTCGTGGACAACTGAGTTTTTTAGCAAAATAGCTCTCAGGGATGGCCGGTTTCTTTATCCGTGCATGACGGTTCTACGTCGAATCCCAGATGGTAGTAGGCGTGCCAGAGGCTTTTCCCCCTGAGGGGCAATCCTGGCCATATGTTTAGGTGTATGCCTTCCTTGCTGGTGCATTGAGAAAAATGTTCTGGTTTTCCGTTATGGTCGAGATCAGCCTGCGCCGTGCCATTTTTCTCTTTCAATGCGACATGTTTTCCAATGATTCCGAATCCAAAGGCGGCAGCCTGATCGTTTTGAAGTAACTTGAGCGCATAGCGTGTTTGCGGCTGGCCGCCGTCTATCGAGACCGTTTGCGCACCATTATCGCCACACGATGGCCCCAGCACTTCGGCCTTAATCAACGATTGCGGTTCGCCCGGGCCGCCCGGCGTCACAATCATAACCGGCATGCCTTTGAGCAGATCTGCGCGTTGGGTTTCCAGGCATTGCATGCCATCTTTCTGGGTGAAGACCACACCTACAAGAGACGCATAGCGGGGAGCGGGCGATTTTCCCGCTGTTGCCGCGATGGATGGCGCTGCAATGGCCAGTGTGGCCAGCGTTGCGAGTGTCAGCCTGTATTTCAAGAATCTGCCCGCTCGTACACAATCTTGCCTGCCAGCAGGGTATGCGTTACGCGGCCTTTGAATTCCCATCCCATAAATGGCGTGTTGCGGCCACGGCTGTGCAGGGTGCTGTCCGTCAACTCCCAATAGCGTTGCGGGTCGAAAATGCAGATGTCGGCAAGCGCTCCCGTGCTTAGCGTACCGGCCTCGATGCCGAGGATTTGCGCGGGCTGATGGGTCAGGCACGCCAGAACTTCGCTGAGCGTGAGCACGTCTTCATCCACTAGCCGCAGGCTGAGCGGGAGCAGGGTATCGAGGGACGATATGCCCGGCTCAGTGGCGCTGAAGGGGGCCTGCTTGGCATCCGGTTCATGCGGCTGGTGGTCTGAGCAGATCGCAGCCAGGGCGCCGCGCGCCAAACCTGCGCGCAAGCCGTCGCGGTCACGCTGGGTGCGCAATGGCGGGGTGACATGGCATTGGCTGTTGAAATCGGTCACGTCCATTTCCGTGAGATATAAGTGATGTGCGCTCACGTCCGCGCTGACCGGCAGGCCCTCGTAGCGTGCGCGCGCCACCATGCGTACCGCGCGTGCCGTAGACAGCCTGCAGAAGTGCGCGCGCACCCCGGTCTGCTCGATCAGCATCAGATCGCGCGCTACCGCCGCAGTCTCCGCGGATTCGGGGATGGCGGGCAAGCCAAGGCGCGTGCTGACAGCGCCTTCGTGCATGCAGCCCTTATTGCGCAGCCAGGGGTCTTCGGGGCTTAGAAATACCGTCAGGCCGTGCGTGGCGGCGTATTCCATGGCGCAGCGCAATACGTGGGTATTGGTGATAGGGCGCAGGGCATTGCCGACTCCAACGCAGCCTGCCTCTTTTAGTGCCGCCATTTCGCTCAAACTTTCCCCCGCCAGCCCCTCGGTGAGTGCGCCCAGCGGTACAACCCGTGCATACCCTGCCGCCTCGGCGCGGCTGCGGATGAGTTCGATGACGGCAGGTGTATCAATCACGGGGTTTGTGTCCGGCGGGCAACACAGGGTAGTGATGCCCGCACTGGCCGCCGCCCATGTTTCGCTGGCGATAGTGCCCTTATGTTCCTGGCCGGGTTCGCGCAGGCGGGCACACAGATCCACCAGGCCGGGGCAAACGATCAGGCCGCTGGCGTCGATTTCACGGTCTGCTGTAAAGCCTTGGAGAGCATCGCCGATGGTCTGGATGCGGCCGTCGGCGATGAAAACATCCTGCACGCCATCAATGGCGTTGGCAGGGTCGATAACACGTCCATTGGTAATGCGCAGGCGCATCAGATGATCTCTCCTTCAAGATTCGCGCGGGATGATATGGCCATCGACATGATCGCCATACGCACTGCGATGCCATGTGTGACCTGCTCCAGAATCACGGAACGCGAACCGTCGGCGACTGCCGAGTCGATCTCGACGCCGCGATTGATGGGGCCGGGGTGCATGACGATGACATCCGGTTTGGCGAGCGCGAGTTTTTCTTCCGTCAGCCCGTAAAGGCGAAAATATTCATATTCACTGGGCAGCAGCGCGCCGCGCATGCGTTCGTGTTGCAGACGTAGCGTAATCACCACATCAACATCGCGTAATCCCTCGCGCAGATTGTGATGGACGTGTACGCCGAGGGCCTCGACATCGGCGGGCATCAAGGTTTCAGGCCCGATGACGCGCACCTCATTGACGCCGAGCGTGGTCAGTGCATGGATCTGCGAGCGCGCCACCCGCGAATGCAGAATGTCGCCGACGATGGCGATAGTGAGCGGTGCAAAATCCTTTTTGTGGCGGCGAATGGTGAACATGTCCAGCATCGCCTGGGTAGGGTGCGCATGACGGCCATCACCGGCATTGATCACGCTGATGTGCGGTGCGACATTTTGGGCAATAAAGTGCGCCGCACCGCTGCGGTCGTGGCGCACCACGAACATATCGCAGTGCATCGCCTGAAGGTTGTGCAGCGTGTCGAGCAGGCTTTCGCCCTTGCTTGTCGCCGAGGCCGCGACATTGATATTGAGCACATCGGCGGACAGGCGTTTGGCGGCGAGTTCAAAGGTGGTGCGGGTGCGCGTGCTGGACTCGAAGAACAGATTGACGATGGTCTTGCCGCGCAACAGGGGGACTTTCTTGATGGATTGCTCGGTGACGCCTGAAAACGATTCAGCGGTATCCAGTATTTCCACCAGCAGTTTGCGGTTCAAACCCTCAATGGTTAGAAAGTGGCGAAGTCGACCGTTTTTGTCGAGCTGTATATTGTGGCGTCTCATGTCGCGGGTCGCATCTTGCTATTTGGTGGATGGGCTTATGATGGTTTCTTTATCCGGCCATATGACATTCGACCTGCCTTCCTCACCGGAATAGAATACCAAAATCGTTACCGGCGTTTTTCCAAAATTTTTCCCATTGTGCCAGGTGTTCATTACTTCCACAAAGGCCGTGCCCGCGGGAAATTCATGCCGTGAGCGGTCTTGCATATCGACAGTAAGGTTTCCTGTCTGGACATAGGCATAGGTGGGAACGGGATGCTTGTGCCAGCCGGTTTCCGCGCCTGGTTCGAGTTGAATGATCAGCGAGGTGACTTCTGGTTTGTTGGTTCGCAGATATTCAATTTTCTCTCCGATGGTTGTCGTCGTGGATTTCAAAAGAGGCGTGCTTTTAATGGCACTTTCCGCCCATGCCGAAGTGATGATGCAACTGGCAAGCAGCGTTACGATGGATAACCCTGCTTTCATGGACAGGTTTTTCATTAACGTACGGTTTGCAGGCGCAAAGCCAGTGGTTCAGGTCCCGTCAGCTTGATATGGGTTTTTGCATCCAGCTCCATGTGCTGGCCCACCACATCGGCCTGGATCGGTAGTTCACGTCCGCCACGTTCGATCAAGACCGCCAGGGTGATGGCGGTGGGGCGGCCATAGTCGAAGATTTCATTGAACGCGGCGCGGATGGTGCGCCCGGTATACAACACGTCATCGACCAGTATGATATGGCGGTCATCCACGTTGAAAGGCAGATGCGAAGGCTTGACCTGGGGGTTGATGCCGATGCGCATGAAATCATCGCGATAGAATGAGATATCCAGGCTGCCGAGGGGTTGGCTCAAGCCCAGCAGGCTGTGCAGCCGCTGCGCGACCCATACCCCGCCCGTATGGATGCCGACCATGGCTGGGTCGCGCACATGCAGGGTGTCCATGCGCGATTTTAAGTCCTGCGCCATTTTGGCGAGCAGTTGATCGATATCGGGTAGCTGGGTCATTGCTCTGTGCCTTTCGTTGCCAATGTTCTTGCTTGCTGTTCAGCCATCCATGTTTGCAGGATAACCTGTGCGGCCACCGCATCCACTCTCTGTGCGCCGGTTTTTGAGCGCCGTTTGCCCGGCGTGGCCAGGAGCTGTTCAGCCTCCCTTGAAGATAGGCGCTCGTCGATCAGGTGCACAGGCAAATGATAACGCTCCCGCAACCGGTTGCCAAAGCGGCGCGCGGCGTGCGTCATGTCGTTTTCGCTGCCGTCCACACCCAATGGAATGCCGACAATCAACGCATCCGGGCGCCATGTGTCGATCAGCCGCGTGACAGCGTCCCAGTCCGGCTTGCCGTCGCTGGCGCGCAAGATTTCCAGCGAGGTGGTTGTAAAGGTCAGATCCTGTCCAGTTGCCACACCAATGCGTTTCATGCCGAAATCAAAGCCAAGAAATGTCCGGGGCTGTCTGGGCGGCATTTCAGAAAATATGTGTAGAGGCCTCTGAGAAACTCAGGGACCTTGGATGTGCCGCACGAAAGCAAAACACGAACTGTTTAATTTTCGTGCGCTGTGGGGCCTGTTGCTCAGGCATGTCCGACATCACCGGAGAGCCGGTCCAGATCCACACCTGACAGCGCCGCGGCAGCCTGCCAGCGTTGTTCGCTGGGGATATTGAACAAAATGGCGGGATCGGCCGGACCATTCAGCCAGGCGTTATCCGCCAGCTCCTTCTCCAGTTGCCCCGGCCCCCATCCAGCATAGCCGAGCGCGATAAGGGATTGTTCCGGTCCGGCTCCCCGCGCAATCGCCTCCAGGATGTCGCGCGAACTGGCAACACCAATGTCCGACACTTTCAATACGCTGTCCCAGGTGCCGGTGGGCCGGTGAATTACAAAGCCTCGTTCACGCTGCATCGGTCCGCCCATGAACACTGGCAGACTGGCGATGGCGGGTGTGGCGGCTTCGATGCCCATATGCTGAAGCACATCACTGAGCCTGATATCCAGAGGGTGATTGATGACAATGCCCAGCGCCCCTTCAGGGGTATGTTCACAAATGTAGGTGACGCTATGGAAAAAATTCGGGTCCGCCAACGCAGGCATGGCGATCAGGAACTGGTTGGTCAATGAGATGGATTCGGTCATGTGGGTAGTATCGGCTACAAGGGTGGCAAGTGACAAGGTGGATGTGCAGGAAATTACTGTCCCGTTTCAAGCCGGTTGCCCAGGAATTGCCAGGTGCGCGTGATATGCAGGATATCGGTATCCTTGCGCATCCCCTCAGGGAAGGGACTGAAGGGAGAGGCAAGCTGGACGATACGTTTGGCGGCGTCGTCCAGCGCCGGGTAGCCGGAGGAGCGGCGCAGCGTAATGGCGTTCAGCGTGCCATCCGGATTCAAGGCAACATCCAGCAGCAGCTCGCCGGATATGTTCCGGCGCCGGGCTTCCTCAGGGTAGTTGAGTGTGCCGATGGATTCGATCTTGGCCTGCCACGCCGCCAGATAAGCGGCATCGCGGTATTGCGCCGTCTTGGCCGAGATGAAACGGTGCTTGGGGCGGCGCGCATAGGCTTGGACGGATTCGCTGAGCTCGGCCTCCAGACGGGCGATTTCCCTGCTGCGCATCACCAGTTCCGCAGCGCTGGAGGGGGCGTGCGGGGCGGGTGACGGCTCATCAGCAGGCGCGGTTTGCTGCTCGGAGTTGCGCTGGGTGGTTATTTGAGGGGTTTGAGGCGCAACGGTGGCCTGAAAAGCCGCAGGCGCCTGGTTCACCGGCGCGTTGCCCGTGACGGGTGTTGGCAGCGGCGCGGGAGGAGGGGCGGTCGGACGGTGCTTGGTCTCGCTCGTGCCGCCGCCTTCCTGGTGTGCCTGCGCCAGGAAATCAGGGTTTTCTACCTTTGTTTTGGTAGGCGTGTGCGCCAGGATGATTTCCAGCGTGGGTGTGCTCTCGGGCTTGTTTTTCGCCATCTCCTGGCTGAAAGTGATGCCAAGAATGATCAGGGCGTGTATGACGATGGCAAAAAACAGCGTCAGGCCGAGACGGTCAGCCGATGTGATTGTCGAATTCGGGTATACAGCAGCCATGAGGTTAGTTGCGGATCCTGCTCAGCGTCATATGAACAATTGTACCGCTCACTATGCCAAAGATCACCGCGGCAGTCATCAGCACCGGCAGGAGATGAAGCAGCCCTGGATGGGGAATGAATAACATGTAAGCAGCATAGAATTGTCCCGCCATATGCGCCATGGCAGCCAGCACGCTGTAACCGATTGGCCCAAAGCCACGCCCCGGCAGCCACTTTGATAGCTGGCAGGCCAGCCCCAGCGTAACGATACTGGTCAGCGCGCCGCTCAGGCTGAGCATGAAGGTGGGCGAGAGGAACGTGCCCATCAGCAGACTGCCCACCAGCACCCGCAACCCGGTTATCCATGCAGCAGTAGACCACCCGAACTGGAGCAGCGCCAGCAGGGTAATCACATTGGCCAGCCCCGGCTTAACGCCCGGCAGCGGGCTGGGAAGGGCGCTTTCCGCAATGTGAATTGTGATCGCCAGCGCAGTGAGCCAGGCGATGCGGTGGTCTTCTCGGGTAGTATTAAGGATCACAGCCGTGAATATTAACATGGTCTTGCCAAGCTTAATCTAACTTTGCGAGGCCAGGGCAGGTGCGTCTCCACACCATGCGGCCAAGGCAACGGCTAACCATGCGCCGCCACCGGATGTGCGAAAGATTTTCTGTTGACATTTTCACCCTGATCCGTATCATGAGTTCATTGATTGAACTAATGCGGTCGGATTTCTTCTCAAGTGCTCGACGACGAAACCCACTACAAAATACTGAAGCTCCTGCAGGAAGACCCGCACATCAGTCAGCGCGCGCTGGCTGATGTGCTGGGCGTGAGTCTGGGCAAGACCAACTATTGCCTCAAGGCGCTGATCGGCAGAGGCTTGGTCAAGGCCAGAAACTTCCGCAACAGCAACAACAAGGCCGCCTACGCCTATTTCCTCACGCCTATCGGGATTGAAGAAAAGGCCAAGGTTACCGCCCGCTTTCTCAAGCGTAAAATGGCGGAATATGAAACACTGCGGGATGAGATCGAGAGCTTGCGGCGTGAGGTCAGATCTGCACGGGCGAATAACTCAGAGGCACAGGTTGCTGGAACAGAAGAGTCAGTGTTGATAAACCCACTGCCATGACTGCGTGGCTCTTCTTGTGACGACCCACGATAACAGCTACAAATTGCTGTTCTCCCACCCGCGTATGGTGGAAGATCTGCTGCGGGGACGTATGCCCGGGGTGACTATACCTGAAATGAATGAACTACATGAGGTGCAAACCATGTTAGCAGAGCGTGTCATTGAATGGACTGAAGAATGGAAGCAGCAGGGTCTCCAACAAGGCCTCCAGCAAGGCGAGCTGTTGCTGCTGAAGCGCCTATTGACCCACCGCTTCGGTGTCTTGCCGCCCTGGGCGGAAGCCCGGCTGTCCCAGGCCGGCCGCGCGCAGCTGGAACAGTGGGCTGAAGTGATTCTGGATGCCAAGACATTGGAGGAAGTGTTTCAGGCGTAACTTGCATAGGATGACGTAGGATAGCAGGTAGCAACACACTGAAATGAATATAGAAATCGAGTCGCCCCCCATTTTCAGCCAGGACCTTAAAGAAACTATCCTCGCTGCCCTCAGCACGCAGCCGGGTATCGGGCTGGCCATTCTGTTCGGCTCGCTGGCGGCCGGCAAGGGGCGTGTGGAGAGTGATCTGGATCTTGCGGTAGATGCCGGGCGCCGCCTCACGGCCAGTGAGAAAATGACGCTGATCTCCGAGTTGGCGGGAAGAACCGGCCGGCCGGTAGACTTGGTGGATATCCGCGCCATCGGCGAGCCGCTGCTGGGGCAGATTCTGCGGCATGGAAAAAGGATTCTGGGCAGCGATACGCGCTATGCCAACCTGATCCGCAGACACCTCTTCGATCAGGCGGATTACCTGCCATACCGCAACAGAATCCTCGCCGAAAGGAGACAGTCATGGATCGGGAAGTAGTAGAGCAGAAGCTCGAGTCATTGCGCCGCTGCCTGCAGCGCATTGCAGACAAATGTCCGCCCGATCCCGAAACGCTGGCGCGAGATCCCGATCTCCAGGATATCATCGCGCTCAACCTTACCCGCGCGGTACAATTGTGCGTGGACATTGGCGCACACCTTATCGCCGGCATGGAAGTGCCGCCACCGGATACAATGGGCGAAACTTTCGATACCCTGGCGCAGGCTGGCGTCATCCATGAAAGTCTGGCGATGCAGCTGAAAAAAGCCGTGGGCTTTCGTAATATTGCTGTGCATAACTACGAGGCAATCGACTGGGCTATTGTTCACGCCATTGCAAGCCATCACCTTGGCGATTTCACCGAATTTGCCAAGGTGATGGCTTGCAGAGAAACGCCAGAGCAAGAAAATCATGCAAGCAAGTAATGCCATTGAGCAATTACGAAATCTCTTTGCACAGCAGGCGAACATCGAGCTGGCACTGCTGATCGGTAGCCGTGCCCTTGGGCAGGCCCGGGAAGAGAGTGATTGGGATTTTGCCGTGCAATGGCGCAGGGATATTCCCTTGGGGGAGGAGCCATTTTTTGTTAAAAACATGGCGCGATCTCGAAGATTTTTATTGGGCGAAAGACCATGCGGCTTGACGTCTATCAGCAGGAAGCGGCGCAACTCGCGCGTTACCAAGCAGAAATTCTGACAGATGCCAGGAAGAAGATAATGTTGGGTAATACGCTGTCCCGTCTGGAGCAGAACGGCGTGCTGCATGCGCTGCAAGTGCTAGGCCTGTTGACATAAGCAAAAGCCGATAAAATCCGCTATTTTTTTGCGGGTGATGCAATGACAGTTCAAGTTGATCGGACGCTTTTAACGGGAGATGAGTGGGCAGAGCTGCTGCGGATATTGCGCTAAATAAAAGGCATTCGTATTGGCAGTGAAGCGGGGTGCCCATCATTTGTCGAGGCAGTGTTGTGGATATTGCGAGTGGGAGGACAATGGCGCTCATTGCCCGCGGAGCGCGGTTGCTGGAATAGCGTGTTTAAACGATCTTGTGCAGCGGGAGCGGCCAATAGTGAAGGGGCTGCTGAAGCATTGGGTCGGTCAAAAGGCGGCTTTAGTTGCAAGATTCATCTGGCGGTAGACGCATTGGGAATGCCGCTGAAATTGATACTCACAGGCGGGCAGGCGGCCGATATAACTCAAGCCATTCCCTTGGTGGAAACGATTGGGGCAAAGGCGTGTCTTGCGGATAAGGGATATGACGCGGACACGTTTATTAATCACCTGACCGAACGTGGTATCAAGGTGGTTATTCCACCCAAAGCGAACAGGAAAGAGCCTCGTGAATGCGATTTTTGGCATTACAAAGAGCGTCATGTCGTCGAGTGCACGGTTGGAAAACTGAAATATTATCGGAGGATCGCGACAAGATATGACAAGAAAGCAATCAATTTCATGGGGTTGCTTTCTTTTGCATGCTGCCTGATGTGGCTCCGATAATTTGCGCGCTTATGTCACAAGCCTAGTAAACCTCATGATTGTGGCCTTGATGACACAACCTCTTCTTCACCCCCTCTCCCGCTTGCGGGAGAGGGTTGGGGTGAGGGAGGAAAAAAGGTATTCACAAACTTATTCGTACATCTCGATTTGTGAGGCTTTACTTGTGAAGATATTATTAAAGCTGCTGAGAGGGATGAGTTGGTCAAGAAGCATGGTTATTCGGTGCTGAATTGCCATGAGTAACAACCGGGGAGCCTGAAAGATGCCACACACGCAAAGAATTTTTATTGAACCCGGAAAGCGGGGAGGGCGGCCTTGTATTCGTGGGCTGCGCATCAGTGTTTATGATGTTCTGGCGATGCTTTCGGATGGAATGACTGAGGTTGAAATTCTAGAAGACTTTCCAGAGATGGAGCCAGCCGATATCAGAGCTTGCCTGGCCTATGCGGCTGATAGGGAACACAACGTGTATTCTGTGGCAATCGAATGAAGCTGTTGCTCGACGAAAACTTGTCGAGACGACTTGTTCCATTCCTGCAGCAAGATTATCCAGGCAGCACTCAAGTTGCCCTGATTGGTCTTGAACGGGCACTGGTGTCACCGGACAAGATGGGGCATGACTGGCAACCCACCATCAAGAATTACAGCAGGGGCTAACATACGGAAGATTAATATTGAGATAGTCCGCCCCACTTTTCCCTTTCGTGCAGTAAAATAGTGGTGCTTCAAGGAGAAAACTTTTATGGGACAAACACAGCACATTCATGATCGTATCACCGTCGATGCAGCCATCTGCCACGGTAAGCCGTGTATTCGTGGTCTGCGCTATCCGGTGGAAACCGTGCTCGAATGGCTTGCCGGCGGCATGTCCATTGATGAAATTCTGGCTGATTACGAAGATCTGGAGCGGGAGGATATTCTCGCTGTTCTCGGGTTTGCCGCACGGCTTGCGCATGTGAAACGGCTGGAACGCCTGGTTGCATGAAATTCCTCATTGATGCGCAGTTGCCCAGACGCTTCTGTTCATGGCTCGTTGCTGCGGGCCATGATGCTACGCATACGCTCGACTTGCCGCAGCGAAACTGCACGACCGATCGAGAAATCCTTGACATTGCCGAGCAGGAAGACCGAATCGTCGTTACCAAGGATGACGACTTCGTCCAATCCTTTCTGCTTGCCGGGCGGCCGCCAAAATTGTTGCTTATTGCCACCGGGAACATCGGCAATGCCCAATTGGAAAAACTGATTCGCGCCAACTTGACTATGATTACCCAGGCATTCGAGGCATACCGGTTTATCGAACTCGGGAGCGAAATGCTGGTGATTCACGAATGATTGGCTACCTGCTGGAAACGGAAGAGGGGGGAAGCCGACGTGGCGAATAACTCAGGAGATCGTGGCCTGTCATTAAAGAGGTTCATAAAGTGAAAAAACATGACTAAACACGCGTTAATTACCGGTGTCACCGGACAAGATGGGGCTTGCCTCGCTGAATTTCTGCTTCACAAGGGCTATGAAGTGCATGGCATCAAGCGCCGGGTGTTGTTGTTCAACACGGCCCGGATTGATCGCCTGTATCGTGGCCCTCACGCAGAAGGGGTGCGCTTCTTTTTGCATCCTAATACACTGAATGACTGGCAACTGCCGGTCAAGAATTATAGTAGTGGGCTAACGCACTGAGATGAATATTGAAATCGAGTTTGACCCCATTTCCCCCCATTTCCCCCATTTTCATAGAGTGACGGGCGTGATCGGCGGTCGGCGAACGCAGCAGCTGCAAAGTGCTGCTGCGCGAAACGTGGCCTACTCTAATCTACACGCAGTCGACAACCCACCTTTGCCGAAGCCATCGGCGAACGCCTGCACCCGTGCAGCCGCCGCATCTGCTATGCATTCCCAAATGAAATGGTGTCTGACCCCGTTTTCGGGTAGCCGTGCCCTTGGGCAGGCCCGGGAAGAGAGTGATTGGGATTTTGCCGTGCAATGGCGCAGGGATATTCCCTTGGTGGATGGGCTGGGTTATACGGAAATCTTGCGTACAGAGCTTGCCAGGCTCGTGCAGACAACGCAGGATCAGATTGACATAGTCGATATCCCCGCAGCACGGCTTGCCATGTGCGCGGTGATCGCCGAGGAAGGATTGCTGCTCAAGGGCGAAAACACGCTGCCATGGAGCCACTTTTTGTTAAAAACGTGGCGCGATATCGAAGATTTTTATTGGGCGAAAGACCATGCGGCTTGACGTCTATCAGCAGGAAGCGGCGCAACTCGCGCGTTACCAATCAGAAATTCTGGCAGATGCCAGGAAGAAGATAATGTTGGGTAATACGCTGTCCCGTCTGGAGCAGAACGGCGTGCTGCATGCGATGCAAGTTCTAGTAGAAAACGCTATCGGCAAGCTTCTTCACCCCCTCTCCCGCTTGCGGGAGAGGGGGTGAAGGAGGAAAAACGTATTCACAAACTTATTCGTACATCTCGATTTGTGAGGCTTTACTTGTGAAGATATTATTAAGAAATCTATGAATAATTCCATCCTGGAATTCAATGAAGCATCAGCCGCCAGCCAATCCATGCTCGCCAAGCTGCAAGAATCGACGGGTTTTGCAAAAGATGTTCTGGCCCGTGTCGAAGAAGATGTTTGGAATGGACACCCTTGGAAAATAGAGTAAAAATAAATCAAAGATGATGCAGCGCGCATTCATTACCGTTGATCACCTGTATCGTGGCCTTCACGAGGAAGGAGTGCGCTTCTTTTTGTATGCTGATAAACGGAATGGTTGGCAACCGCTCCTTAAAAATTATAGTAGAAGACTCAAAGCCCATGCGTCTGACTGATTATCAAGTCCAAGTTATTCGCCAACTTGCTCGCCAAGTGGCGGGAAGCCAGTCCCGCGTGCGAGTTTTCGGTTCTAGGCTTGATGACACGGCGCACGGCGGAGATCTTGACCTCATGCTTGAATTGCCGGAACCCGTAGACAATCCTGCCCTCATGGCCGCGCAGATGTCCGCTCAAGTGTCACGCGCCATGCACGGGCGCAAAGTAGATGTGTTGCTCAGCGCACCCAACCTTATGCGCCTGCCCATCCACGACATTGCATTTAAAGAAGGGCAATTGCTATGACAGTGGAACCCGGGATTGTGCTACGCCTGCAGTTTTTGGTGCGCGTTGTGCGCAAAGAATGCCAGCACCTCGCCACCACCAACCAGCGCTTGTTTGGTGGCCTGTTTACCTTGGAGCAAGCAGCGCAGCTCGAAGACAACCCCGATCTGGCAGAACGGGTGGAAGCTTTTGTGGGCAGATTTGGCCGTCTGCAAGACACAGTAGGCGATAAACTGTTGCCGTTACTCTTGACTGCACTGGGTGAAAAACCATCCGCCGCCATCGACAACCTTGATCGGGCTGAACGCTTGGCGCTGCTCAAATCTGCCGACGAATGGATGGCCATGCGCAATCTCAGAAACCAGATGATTCACGAATACGTTGAAGACCCGGTCGTGCTCACCAGTGCCCTGCAAAGCGGTCATGCTTTTGTGCCAGCACTCATAGCTGTAGCCAACAACATGTGTACCGAAATCGAGCGGCGGGGTTGGGCGTAATGCAAAACACCGCTATTGATATGTGTCATTTCGAGCGCAGGGAGAAATCTTGCCCATAATCAATAATGGCAAACACTGAAGCATGCTCAACAATATAAAGATATCTGCTGCAGTAGAAATGACGGCGCACCACACATCAGAGTGTCATAAAGTAAAAAAACATGACTAAACGCGCATGTGTACCGGTGTCACCGGACAAGACGGGGCTTACCTTGCTGAATTCTTCTTGGGTAAAGGATATGAAGTGCATGGTATCAAGCGCCGTGCATCGCTGTTCAATACTGACCGGATTGATCACTTCCATCCTGGTGAGATGAATGACTGGCAACCGCCCATCAAGAATTACAGTAGGGAGATAACGCATTAATATGAAAATGGAAATCGAATTCAACCTCATTTTTTCGATTTTAGTAATCGTTAACTATGGCGCCTGAAAATTTTCCGTTCGCATTGACAATTCATGCCAAGGTGGTTATTGCCGAGCGTGAAATCCAGATGGAATGGGTGGCTCGCATATTGACGAACCCACAAAGAATGTAAACGGATTCGGAAGACCCGGCATTGGGTCACGCTTTGGGCCGTATTCCAGAACATGGTGATAGGGTATTGCGCGTGGTTTATAATAAAACGGTTAAACCGTGGCGGATTGTTACCGTTTATTTTGACCGGACACAAAAGGATAAGTTATGAGAGTACATTTTGATGAAAAGGCAGACGCAATATATATGCGTCTTGATGAATCTAAAATCGTAGAATCTCAGGAAGTCCAGCCTGGAATTGTCCTTGACTTCAATGAGCACAATCAAGTCGTGGGGAATGAAACTCTAAGGGTAAAAGATCGTGTCCCCCAGGCCAACCTGAAACAGATGCAGTTTGAAGTGGCGTGAGTATTGGCTGTTCGGCTTACAGCATGGTTGAGCGTGTATTAATTACCGGTGTCACTGGGCAAGACAGGGTGTACCTCTCGGAGTTTCTGCTCCATAAGGGCTATGAAGTGCATGCATCAAGCGCCGCGCATTACTGTTCAACAGAGCCTGGATTGATCACCCGTATCACGAAAAATGGATTTGTTTCTTTTTTCCATCTTTGTGAACTGAATGGCTGGCAACTGTTCATCAAGAATTACAGTAGGCGGCTAGCGCACTGATATGAAAATGGAAATAGAGTTTTCCCCTGTCGATTGTTAGGTTGTTTAAGTGAGGTTCTTTTGGATGGTTTTTTTTGTGGAGTTGCATTGTGAATAATTTTCATCCGCTTGCCGATATTCAGAGCACAAATATTGGTGAAGGTACACGCATCTGGCAATTTTGCGTGGTGTTTGCGGGAGCCAAGATTGGGGCTAACTGCAACATCTGCGCGCAGGTGCTGATTGAAAACGATGTGGTAATTGGCGATAACGTTACGGTTAAGAGCGGCGTACAGCTGTGGGATGGCGTACATATCGAAGACAACGTCTTCATCGGGCCAAATGCCACCTTTACCAACGATTTATTCCCTCGCTCCAAAGTGCATCCCGAGCAATTTTTACAAACTATCATCAAGTCGGGCGCCTCGATTGGCGCGAATGCCACCATCTTGCCGGGCGTGACGGTAGCTGAAGGTGCGATGATTGGAGCCGGTGCAGTGGTGACACGCTCCGTGCCACCCAATGCAATTGTGCAAGGTAATCCGGCACGTATTGTGGGTTACACGAATACCAAGCTGGAAGAAAGCATTAAACAGCAACAACCGAAGGATGATCGCAAGCCACCATTCTCAGATACCACCGTTGTGCGAGGTGTCACAACACATAGGTTCCCCCTGATACCCGATATACGTGGCAGTCTCACGGTAGGTGAATTTGAACAACATATTCCCTTTCTGCCCAAACGATACTTCATGGTATTTGATGTGCCAAGCAAAGAAACACGCGGTGAACATGCTCACCGTATTTGCCATCAATTTTTGATTTGTGTGCGTGGAAGCTGTGCCGTCCTGACTGATGATGGAGTTAATCGCGCTGAGGTGTTGCTGGATTCGCCGGACAAAGGCATTTACTTGCCGCCGATGATCTGGGGCGTGCAATACAAATATTCAGAAGACGCAGTGCTGCTGGTCTTTGCATCACATCATTATGATGGAGGGGACTACATCCGAAATTATTCAAAATTCCTTGACGCTGTAAAACAACAGAACAATACGAAATGAACCTCCCTTTCCTTGATTTAAAAGCCGCCTATCTCGAACTTCAATCCGAAATTGATGCTGCGATCAAACGCGTCCTTGAATCCGGTTGGTACATCCTCGGCGAAGAAGTAGAAGCCTTTGAGCAAGAGTATGCGGCCTACTGTGAAGCAAAACATTGCGTGGGAGTGGCGAATGGGCTGGATGCTTTGCACCTAGCACTGTTGGCAATGGAAGTAGGTGCAGGTGATGAAGTCATCGTTCCAAGCAATACCTACATCGCCACCTGGTTGGCGGTCAGCCAGTGTGGGGCAACGCCGATCCCGGTTGAGCCGGATGCTGTGACCTACAACATTGACCCGGCGCGCATTGAAGCGGCGATTACACCGCGTACAAAAGTCATTCTACCCGTTCATTTGTATGGCCAACCAGCCGACATGGATCTGATTTTTACGATTGCGCGCAAGCATGGTTTAAAAGTGCTGGAAGATGGCGCGCAGGCGCACGGCGCACGTTACAAAGGCAAGCGGCTCGGTGCGCATGGCAACGTGGTGGCATGGAGCTTTTATCCCGGTAAAAATCTTGGGGCGTACGGCGACGGTGGTGCAATTACCACAGATGATCAGGTAATCGCGGATCGTATTCGTGTGTTACGTAACTACGGTTCGCGTGTGAAGTATGTCAATGATGTTCGTGGCTTTAACAGTCGTCTTGATACCCTGCAAGCGGCGATATTGCGCGTCAAACTGCAACACTTGGATCGCTGGAACGATGCGCGCCGAAAAATTGCTGCACAATATCTGGTTGGGCTAGCAGGCATCGGTTTGACTATTCCATTCGTTCCCGATTGGGCAGAACCCGTGTGGCATTTGTTTGTCGTGCGCAGCAAGGCACGTGAACAATTTCAGCGGCAGCTCAACAAAGCGGGTATCGGTACCCTGATTCATTACCCGATCCCGCCGCATCTACAGGGAGCATACGCCGACCTTGGGTTTGGTAAAGGAGCATTTCCCATCGCTGAGAAAATTCATGGGGAGGTATTGAGTCTGCCCATGTTTCCGGGTATGACGTTGGAGCAAACCAACCACGTGATAGTGGCCTGTCGCGAAGCACAAGTAGTAGCCGAATGAGTTTGGTTAAGACCAGTCTACTCAACGGCATCGCCGTTGTGGTGAAAGTTGCTAGCGCCCTCGTGCTCAACAAGATATTGGCGGTCTATGTTGGCCCAGCCGGGTACGCCATCATCGGGCAGTTTCAAAATGCAGTTTCAATTGTGGTTAGCCTTGCCGGTGGCGTGGTGGCGACGGGAGTCACCAAGGCGACCGCCCAACATTTTGATGACGAAGCCAGGCAACATGCAGTTTGGCAAACGGCGATCCGGTTTTCTCTGGGCGCATCGCTGATCGCGGGTGTTAGCTTGCTGTTTATTGGCGATAGTCTGGCACAATGGTTGTTGCATCGGGAGGATATGGCTACCGTATTTGTCTGGCTGGCACTTGCTTTGCCTGCCATGGCGGCCAACAATCTGTTGCTGGCCATTATTAATGGCAAGAAAGAAGTAGGGCTTTATGTCGTTGCCAATATTATAGGCAGTCTGATTGTTCTATTGGCGACGGGTTTTCTGGCTGTCAATTTTGGCCTATATGGAGCACTCACTGCCTTCGTTGTTACGCCAGCATTAACCTTGCTTGCCACGGGCGCTTTTGTGGCACGCAGGGGTTGGTTTAACGCGCGTTTTCTTTGGGGAGGTATGGATAAGCTGGCTACACGCGAATTGGCTTGTTTTGGCCTGATGGCATTAACTTCAGCCTTAGCGATACCTGTGACCCACATGCTGATTCGTGATCATCTGGTGGATACTTTCGGACTGGCTGCCGCAGGCTATTGGCAGGCCACATGGAAGATTAGCGAGATTTATTTAATGCTGGCAACCACCACGTTGTCTGTCTATTATCTGCCACGCTTGGCCGAAATCAGAACTGCTCCTGAGCTGAAGGCCGAAATTATCAAGGTTTATCGCTTTGTATTGCCCTTGGCTGTAGCGGGTGCCGTAATGATTTTTCTGTCGCGGGACTTCATTATCTATACCCTCTTTGCCCAAGATTTTGCGCCGATGCGCGAGTTGTTCCCTTGGCAGTTGACGGGGGATGTGATCAAGATCGGTTCCTGGATACTTGCTTACATCATGCTCGGCCGGGTGATGGTGAAGTTTTACGTCATCACGGAAGTTGGCTTTTCCATCTCTTTCTTTTTGCTGACCTTAGTATTCGTGAGTGTGTGGGGCTTGCCTGGGGTGACTATCGCCTATGCGGTCAATTATGGCTTGTATTGGGGGTGTATGGTTTTTATTTGCAGACATGAAATGCGTCGTATGGAGGTAAATCATGGTTAATCCGCATAAATCCTCACTATTGGACCGCGAGTGGCGGCGAACTGGGTTCTTGCTACCCAATATTGATCAATGGCCTCACACAAGGAAATACAAGCTATTCATCGTTCCGATAGCCTTGTGAGGCTGAAACCAGATGGGTGCTGGTGACGGTGCTGCAGTCGGAGCACAAGCAGTTCGTGGTTCACCTTTTCCCGTTTTGATAAGCAGTAAGGATTGCCCTGTGAAAATACTTATCCCAATTCTTGGATTTGGGCGGGCTGGAGGCTACCGCGTGCTTTCTGAGCTTGCAAACGCGTGGATCAGGGGTGGCCACGACGTTGTATTCCTGTGTCCGGATAGCAGTGATGAGCCATATTTTCCGACCAAGGCACGGATTATCTGGGTCGACGGAGCAGGCACCATTTCAGAAGAGCGGTGCAACAAGGCGAAGCCGGGTGGGCGTTACCATCTGCAAGCGCTATTTTACGGCTTGAAAGCAATTGGTCGTCAATACGACGTGATTTTTGCGAATCACTCGCTCACCGCGTGGCCGGTAGCTCTTGTGTCGTGTGGCAAGGCGAAAAAAGTGTATTATGTGCAGGCCTACGAGCCCGAGTATTATGCCAGCTCAAAAACCATAAAAGGCTATTTGCTGGCGATCGTGTCGGCGCTTTCTTATCATTTTCCACTCAAGAAGATTGTCAACTCCCCGATTTATTTTCGATACAAAAACTTGAGGGCTTGGGACTTCGTTCCGCCCGGTGTCGACTTGGCCATCTTCAAGCCGACTGAGCCAAGGCGGAATGTCGAAACGACCGAAACAATCATCATCGGATGTATCGGTCGACATGAGCCAGAGAAGGGCACTATTTACGTTCTGCGTGCATTCGATGAATTGTACAAGAAAGACAAGCGATTTCTGTTGCGAGTTGCTTATGGAAATCTACCCGGTGGTTGGCAACACGAACGATGCGAGATTGTAGTGCCAAAGAACGATCTCGAGTTGGCTGATTACTACCGTAGTCTGGATATCCTTGTGGCGCCAGGCACCACCCAGCATGGCGCGCCGCATTATCCGGTTCTTGAAGGTTTGGCTTGTGGCTGCGCAGTTGTTACCACCGGATATATGGGGGCAACACCTGATACGGCATGGATCGTGGAAAATAGGAATGCGCAGTCAATCGTGTGTGCAATTAATCAACTGGTGATGGATTTCGAAGAGCGAAGCACCAAAATGAATCATGGATTAACAGCTTTACGATCCTTCTCGTGGGATTCAGTGGCAGACCGTATGCTGCTGATAATGTTGGATGTACATCCCGACAAATAAAGTGGACGTTTTTAATGCGTAAATTGTCTATATGGCTCGGTGTAACAGGGATGCTGCTGATGCCGTTCTCAACGTCACTGGAGCAAGGTATTGTTTTCGCCTTTGGGTTGCCATTCATTTTTGCAGTGGTGATGCTCAACATTACCCCTATTTTAAATGTCCTGTCCTTGAAAACGAACACCTCCACACTTCTCACTGTGGCACTTCTATTTGCGCTGGTTCCTGTGGTAACAGCATTGCTGTCACCCGATCCTTTTGTTTCAATGTATCGCGCTAGTGTTTTTTTGCTGGGATATCTTTTTGCACTTTTTATAATCAGCATTTCAAATCGAACCGATCATTTTCATGCAATAGCCAAGGCGTTTTTTTCTGGTGGAGTAGTATTGTCGGTATACTATGTCGTAAATTTTTTTACAAAAGGTGCTGAGCTAGGATTCAATCATGTGATTTTAGAGCGTTATGTTGGTGGCGCATCTTCTTTACCATGGGGTGCAAGTAATGTTATTGCCGGAGTTATTCTGCTTACACTGGTTGGATATTTCAGTGTTGGAAGGTGTATGAAAATTAAGTGGGGCTGGTTAGTGCCTGTTTTATGTTTATCTGCTATAACGCTCACATTCTCAAGATCGGTGATTTTTTTATCTCTTATTTCATTTGTGTTGCTTGTTTTTCCTGCTCTGGAAAAAACAAAAATCCATTGGGTTATGACAGTCATTGTATTCACTTTTTTTGTTCTTATTGCTGGAGCGACATGGGTGGAGAAATTGGAACCCGATTCTTTTGAAACTTTACTTTCAGATCGTCTGGATAACGATAATCTCACAGGGGCTAGTGGGCGGACTGAAATATGGGCTGACCATATTCATGACTTGCCTGACGCATTTTTTCTTCCTAATGGCTATTACTCATCATTAACCATCTACGATGGACTGACCTCGCATAACTATTTCATTACTACCGGATTGGAGCAGGGTGTATTTGGGATTGCTGTAGGTGCACTTTTCTGGATTTTTTTATTCAAATCCCTTGGCAGACGCGGTCTTGGTCTGCCCCGATACCGTTGGGTGTGGTTAATCGTATTAATGCACCTATTTGTTGAAGACTTGAACTTTACACCGCAGTATGTAATGGCGTTCTGGTCTTTATTTGCGCTTTGTGTTGCTCATCGCAGACTTTCTGCTTCTCAGTGCAATGAATTTTCAATCCAGAAAAAATCGATTGGAGTAGGTGGGTAATGACCTGCTCATTCATCTTGGTCAACTGGAACGCCGGCTCTCAACTCGCCGAAGCTGTTACCAGCATTGCTCAACACCACCACAACTTCGTCTCTTCCGTCATTCTTGTTGACAACGCCTCAGTCGACGATTCTTTGGCTCATGTCGAAGTACTCACGGGTTTGCCGTTTCAGCTCCATATCATCCGCAACACTGAGAATCGGGGTTTCGGTGCGGCCTGCAACCAAGGTGCGGCGCTGGCCAATAGCGAATTTCTGCTATTCCTGAACCCCGATACACGATTGTTTGAGCATTCTCTTTCAGTACCGCTGACATTTATGCAGCGCCCGGAAAATGTGCACGTTGGCATAGTTGGTATCCAGCTTTCCGATGAACACAACCACATTGCTCGAAGCTGCGCGCGGTTTCCCTCCCTGGGCATTTTTTTGGCGCAAGCATTGGGGGTTAATCGTTTGCCGTGGTTGCGGCATTTGACCCAATTTATGGCTGAATGGAGTCATGACACTACACAGCAGGTCGATCAGGTTATGGGGGCTTTTTTTTTGATACGGCGCTCCCTGTTCGAGTCCTTGGGTGGTTTTGATGAACGTTTTTTTGTGTATTTTGAAGAAGTGGATTTATCCCTCCGTACCCGCCAAGCCGGTTGGCACAGTGTCTATCTGGCAGATGCACAAGCCTTTCACGCCGGTGGCGGTACTTCACGCCAGGTAAAGGCACATCGGTTGTTTTATTCCTTACGCAGTCGCTTGCTGTATGGCTTCAAGCATTTCACGCGCTGGCAGGCTTGGGCGCTGCTGGTCGTTACGCTGGTGTTGGAGCCGGTCAGCCGGTCAGTGTTCTCGCTGCTGCGAGGCGGGGTGCAGGATGTGCGTAACACGCTAAAGGCCTATGGCATGTTGTACCGTGACCTCCCTGGCATCCTAAAAAAGGCACGTCACCCATGAAAGTTCTGCTTCTCTCACGCTATGGCCACTTGGGTGCCTCATCGCGCATGCGCTTTTTGCAGTTCCTCCCATGGCTTGAGCAAGCGGGCCTGGAATGCACTGTTGCGCCTCTTGTGGATGATGTGCAACTTCAGGCGCGCTACCAAAAAAATGGTTATCAGCTATTCGGTTTGGTGCAATCTTACTGGAGGCGTGTCCGCACCCTGATGCAGCGGCGCAGTTATGATGTGGTGTGGATAGAAAAGGAGGCATTACCGTGGTTGCCCGCATGGGTTGAGCGCTTTTTGTTGCGCGGTGTGCCCTATGTACTGGATTACGACGATGCCATTTTTCATAACTATGACCAGCATTCTTCCGCTTGGGCGCGACGTTTTCTGGGTCGTCGCATAGACCGTTTGATGGCTGGTGCGCGCTTGGTTGTGGCGGGTAATGCGTACCTGGCGCAGCGGGCGCGTGATGCGGGTGCGGCGTGGGTTGAAATCGTTCCCACGGTGATTGATCTGGACAGGTATGCGGCCAAACTTGCCTTGGCGCCTGCTGGCGAGCCGTTGCGCATTGTTTGGATCGGTTCGCCTTCTACCGTCCGGTATCTGGCGTTGTTGCGTGAGCCTTTGGCGGCGCTTAGTCAGAGGTTTGCTCTCAAATTGCGGGTGATTGGTGGGGGCGCAATGGATCTGCCTGGCGTGGATGTGGAGTTTGTGCAATGGACGGAAGCGACAGAGGTAGCTTCGATACAAGCGTGTGACATTGGTGTGATGCCCTTATTGGATTCACCTTGGGAGCGGGGCAAGTGTGGTTATAAGCTGATTCAGTACATGGCCTGCGGCTTGCCGGTGGTGGCGTCCCCTGTAGGAGTGAATGGCGAAATTGTTCGCGTGGGCGAAAACGGTTTTTTGGCGGATACTGCCAGTGAGTGGGTGGATACCTTGAGCAGGCTGTTGAGTGATGCCACTCTGCGGCAGCAAATGGGCAAGGCCGGGCGCAAGCGTGTGGAAGCGGAATACTGTATTCAGCAAGTAGCGCCACGACTGGCGGCTTTGTTGCGCACTGCCGGGGAGGGGGGCTGACCGTGTGTGGATTTGTGGGTTATCTAGGCCATGGCCGTGTAACGATGCAGTCGCCCGCCGCGCTGCTTCAGCAAATGGGCAACCTGATTGCCCACCGCGGACCAGACGATAGTGGCGTGTGGTTTGACGTGGAGGCGGGGGTTGGCCTGTCTCATCGACGTTTGTCGATTGTGGATCTGTCTCCCGCCGGTCATCAGCCGATGGTCTCGGCGAGTGGGCGGTATGTGATTGCCTTCAACGGCGAAATCTACAACCATATTCTCGTTCGGTGGGAAATTGAAAAGGCAGGTTTAGCTATTGCGTGGCGAGGACATTCCGATACTGAAACTCTGCTGGCGGGGTTTGAGGCATGGGGCATCGAAGCCACTCTCAAAAAATCCGTGGGCATGTTCGCCATTGCCCTATGGGATCGGGAAGAGCGGGTGTTGACCCTGGCGCGGGATCGCATGGGCGAGAAGCCGCTTTACTATGGTTGGCAGGGAGATACGTTTCTCTTTGGATCGGAGTTGAAGGCACTGAAGGCGCATCCGGCGTTCCAGGCGGAGATCGATCGCGACTCGCTGGCGCTCATGCTCAGGCACAACTGCATTCCGGCACCGCATTCGATTTACAAGGGTATCCGCAAGCTGCCACCGGGGACGTATCTGAAACTTCTGATTGGCAAGAGGGAAGGCGCGCCGGTTCCCTACTGGTCACTGCGCGAGGTGGCCGAGCGGGGGCAGGCCCAGCCGTTCGCGGGCAGCGAGACGGAAGCCGTTACGGCACTGGAAGCGCTTTTGCTGGAATCCATCGGCTTGCAGATGATGGCAGACGTGCCGCTGGGTGCATTTCTTTCCGGCGGGGTGGATTCGTCCACTGTGGTGGCTTTGATGAAGGCGCAATCGAGCCGGCCGGTCAAAACATTCACCATTGGTTTTCATGAGGCGGGTTATAACGAAGCCGAGCACGCCAAAGCGGT
This sequence comes from Gammaproteobacteria bacterium Ga0074134, assembly GCA_001464965.1. Classification (GTDB taxonomy): domain Bacteria; phylum Pseudomonadota; class Gammaproteobacteria; family Ga007554; genus LNEJ01. The sequence goes on along the minus strand of LNEJ01000014.1, from coordinate 67,640 downwards.
CGCGCGGCATTTGGGTACGGAACATACCGAGATCTATGTGACGCCGGAGCAGGCGATGGCGGTGATTCCCAAGCTGCCGACCTTGTATAGTGAGCCATTTTCAGACTCATCTCAAATTCCAACCTTTCTTGTGTCACAATTGGCGCGCCAACATGTGACGGTGAGTCTTTCAGGCGATGGTGGCGATGAGCTTTTTGCGGGGTATAATCGCTATTTTTGGGGGCGGAGTATATGGCAAAAAATCGGGTGGATGCCGCAAGGGTTGAGGAGGGTAATGGCCAAAGCCCTGGAGACTTTGTCGCCACAGGCATGGGAAAAATTATTCAATAAACTGTCCCTTGTGTTGCCAGACAAGATCAAGCAGCGCACTCCGGGTGACAAATTACATAAGCTGGCCGAGATACTGGCGGTCGGTAATCCAGAGGCAATGTATCTCGGGCTGGTTTCCCATTGGAAAGACCCTGCTTCTGTAGTATTAGGCGCCAGGGAGCCATCCACTATTCTCACTGATCGAGACCAGTGGGCCGATCTGCCGGATTTTACGCAGCGGATGATGTATCTGGACATGATGAGTTATCTTCCCGATGATATTCTGGTGAAAGTTGATCGGGCCAGCATGGGCGTGAGCTTAGAGTCACGCGTGCCATTGTTGGATCATCGAGTAGTAGAATTTGCATGGCATATACCGCTTTCCATGAAAATACGCAATGGACAAGGTAAGTGGTTGTTGCGGCAAGTTTTGTATAAGTATGTGCCAAAGGAATTGATCGAGCGGCCCAAGATGGGTTTTGGTGTGCCGATAGATTCCTGGTTGCGCGGCCCATTGCGTGAGTGGGCCGAGGATTTATTAGATGAGGGAAGGTTACGGAGAGAGGGTTATTTCAACCCAGAACCGATTCGCGCCAAGTGGCTAGAGCATCTTTCTGGGAAGAGAAATTGGCAACATTATTTGTGGGATGTACTAATGTTTCAAGCATGGCTGCAAGCCGAGAAAAATCATGGCACGAATTTTAGTTCTCGGTAGTTTTGCCGAATCTTTGATAAATTTCCGTGGTCCCCTTTTGAAGTCTATGGTTGAACTCGGCCACTCAGTGGTTGGCTGTGCTCCAGCGGCTTCTTTGGAAATTCAACAGAAGCTATCTGAAATCGGCGTGGAATATCGAGATATCCCTCTGGATCGAACAGGATTGAATCCTCTGCGTGATATCCGTGCTGCATGTGCGTTAGTGGCGTTGTTCCACGAAGTTAGGCCTGATGTTGTTCTGAGTTATACAATTAAACCGGTCATATACGGTTCTTTGGCGGCGCGATGGACTGGTGTGCCTGCTATTTATTCGATGATCACTGGTGTGGGATATGCGTTTTCAGTGCAGGGTGTCAAAGGATATTTGGTAAGTAATTTGGTGCGTTTTCTTTATAAGTTGAGCTTGAATAGCAATCGAAAGGTTTTTTTTCAGAATCCTGATGATCGTAATTTGTTTCAGGAGTTTGATCTATTACGTGATGCCGATCAGGCGGTCCTAGTGAACGGCTCAGGAGTAGATGTGGGTCATTTCCAGCAGGCGGCATTTCCCGCTATGACTTCATTTCTTTTGATTGCGCGATTACTCCGCGACAAGGGAGTTATCGAATTTGTTCAGGCAGCCAGGGTGATAAAAGAGCAGTATCCAGAGGTGATTTTTCGTCTGGTGGGGTGGATTGATCAATCCCCAATGGCAATTTCAGAAAATGATTTAAAGCAATGGGCTGAGGAAGGTGTGATTGAATACATGGGAAAGTTGGATGATGTTCGTCCTGCGATTGCGAATACAACTGTGTATGTTCTACCCTCTTACCGGGAGGGTACGCCTCGCACAGTGTTGGAAGCCATGGCCATGGGGCGTCCAATCATAACTACCGATGCGCCAGGTTGTCGTGAAACGGTACAGGAAGGATTGAACGGTTTCTTGGTATTGCCGCGTGATTCGGCGGCCTTGGTTAGTGCGATGAAAAGATTTATTATTCAGCCACACCTGACCAGGTCTATGGGCATGGAGAGTCGGCGGCTTGCTATGGAAAAGTATGATGTGCGCATGGTAAATGGCGTGATTTTGAACAGCATGGGGTTGGCGTGATAAAACGGTTTTTTGATTTCTTGGTATCGCTATTTGCATTGATCATGCTGGCCCCCCTGTTGATTGTAATTGGGATTGCCATACGAGTTAAATTGGGTAGCCCAGTTTTTTTTGTGCAGGAGCGACCCGGTCTAGCCGGCTACCCTTTTACTTTGTACAAATTTAGGACAATGACCGATGCCAAGGACAGCGAGGGTAGATTGCTTTCAGATGTTGTGCGTTTGACGCGATTTGGTTTTTTTTTACGACGCACCAGTTTGGATGAATTGCCGCAGTTGTTTAATGTATTAAGGGGTGATATCAGCCTAGTCGGTCCGCGCCCGCTCTTGATGGATTATTTGTCGAGATATACGCCTGAGCAGGCTCGCCGACATGAAGTTAAGCCAGGGATTACCGGTTGGGCGCAAGTGAATGGAAGAAATGCTATTAGCTGGGAAGAAAAATTCAAGCTGGATGTTTGGTATGTGGATAACAGGTCGTTCTGGTTGGATATCAAAATTCTATGGCTGACGGTTTCGAAGGTAATAAAATCTGAAGGAATAAGCCAAAGAGGGCATGTCACAACGGAAAAGTTTCTGGGTGATAAATAGTGACAGGTCTGCTAATTGTGGGAGCGGGTGGTCATGGAAAGGTGGTTGCAGATGCCGCATGTGAAATGGGTCGCTGGAACAAGGTCGCCTTTGTCGATGATCGGTATCCATCTTTAACTGAAGTGTTTTGTTGGCCTGTTATAGGTCGAGTTGACGAAATTGAACCATTGTTGTCGGAATACTCTGATATAGCTGTTGCTATTGGTAATAATCATCTGCGAATTGATTTATTAAAAAAATTTATGGCGATAGGTTTTTCATTGCCAGCCGTTATTCATCCAGCTGCATTTGTGAGCTCTAGGAGTAGGATCAATGATGGTGTTGTCATTTTTGCACATGCAGTGGTTAATGTTGGTGCGGAAATTGGACTGGGTTGTATTATTAATACCGCAGCTACGGTTGACCATGACTGTATATTAGATGAGGGGGTACATTTATCACCAGGTGTTAATTTGGCTGGTGAGGTATCTATTGGTGCATGTAGTTGGCTTGGAATTGGTGCTTCGGTGATTCAAAAAATAGAAATTGGCAATAATGTCATAGTTGGAGCCGGAGCTGCTGTTATAAGTGACATTGTGAGTAATGTTACTGTGGTTGGTGTTCCTGCTAAGATGATAAAAAAAAATACGTGAGCTATATGCTGAGATGGAAAAAACTCACCTGTGCGTGCAACTCCTTTTTTCCCCTGGCCTTATTTTCCACAAGGCGAAATTGATGTCACAACTTCTGTTTTGCGGTCGGAAAAGGTTAATTACTGGATAGGTGAGGAAGCTCGGTAGATGGGTGGAGCGTAGCGTAACCCATCGAATGATCCAAAGACACGCTGAAACTTTATTAAACCGCAGAATGATATTTTTTTCTGAATGAGGGTTTTGGTCCGTATGTCCTCAATGCTGGCTCGATTGGACAGCCAAGAGGCGAATCACAGATTGTCTATGTATTGACTCTGGATATTGCGCCTTCATCAGTCAGCGTTAGATTTCACCCAGTATCATATGATCTAAATGTACATGTGAACGCCTTGCGACATAGCGGTCTTGGGTATGAGACGATCGAAAAATTGACTTCATTTTTTATGTAGAGGCTCTATGCTGAACACCCCCTTCTCACCTTGGCCAAGCTTTACTCAGGAGGAGGCTGAGGCGGTTTCCCGTGTGCTACTTTCCAACAAGGTTAATTACTGGACAGGTGATGTTTGTCGGGCATTTGAGCGGGAGTATGCCGCCTACGTCGGTACACCTTATGCGGTTGCAGTTGCAAATGGCACAGTCGCCCTAGAGTTGGCGCTCTATGCGCTAGGCATCGGTGCAGATGATGAAGTGATCACGACAAGCCGCACCTATATTGCCTCGGCGAGTTGCGTGGTCATGCGCGGGGCATTGCCTGTGGTGGTGGATGTCGATCGTGTCAGTCAAAATATTTCCCCAGAAGCTATTCGTGCTGCCATTACCTCTCGCACCAAGGCGATTATTGTTGTCCATTTGGCAGGTTGGTCATGCGATATGGATGCGATTATCGCGATCGCCAAAGAACATGACCTGAAGGTGATCGAAGATTGTGCACAGGCACATGGCGCGACCTATAAAGGTCGCCAAGTCGGATCATTCGGACATGCCGCCGCATTTTCATTTTGCCAGGACAAAATCATATCCACCGGTGGTGAAGGCGGGATGATGACGACGCACGATGAGGGTGTTTGGGAACGTGCCTGGGCTTACAAAGATATCGGACGCAGTTATGACGCGGTATATCGCCGTGAGCATCCGCCTGGCTTCCGGTGGCTGATTGATTCATTCGGCACAAACTGGCGAATGACCGAGATGCAGGCAGTGATAGGACGCTTGCAACTTAAAAAGCTGGATGCCTGGATTGCTAAACGGCGAGAGAACGCCGCTGTGCTGACGCAAGCATTTCAAACTATTCCCGCATTGCGGGTGACTTTGCCGCCGCAGCATATTGGCCACGCTTACTATAAATATTATGCTTTTGTAGAAACAAACCGTTTGAAGGCTGATTGGAGTCGAGACAGGGTCATTGCGGAGTTGAGCCAGCGGGGGGTGCATTGCTTTTCTGGATCTTGTAGTGAGATTTATCTTGAAAAAGCATTTGAAACCTTGCCTTCAAAACCTAAAGGCCGCTTGCCGGTCGCTAAAGAATTGGGTGAGACTAGCCTGATGTTTTTGGTTCATCCAACTTTGGAGTTTGGGTATATGCAAGAAGTCGCCGCAGCGGTGAGGGACATCTTTTTGCAAGCGTCACGTTAGTGATTTCTCTGCGGCTGGTTTTCGTTGGTTCCGACCTGTTCCTTATGCCAATGTTTTAACATAGCTATGATTGGCAATGATTTCAGAGCGCGTTTTCAATACGAAGGTGTGCTGTGCGGCTCACATTGCTGAGTGTAATCGGTCAGTTGACCGTTAAATCGGCGGAGGTGGGACGGCTGGTGGATCCCCTGGTAATTGATAGTTCCAAAATCCGGCGGGAGCTGGGGTGGACGCCGCCGTTCACGATGGAGCAAGGGCTGGCGGAGACGGCGGAATGGTTTCAAGGGAGTGGTGATCGCGCCTGAAGGCGTTCCTACAGTGCAAAACTGGCCGGACTGACTGCCCACTACATCGATAAAGGCGCTGCAAACAGGTCGCTATGTAATGGCACGACTTCGTGTCCACCAACAGGTTCTTAGTGGGGTCGGGCTGACACAGGAGCCTTCTTAGTGTAACATTGCCTTACTTATTGTCTTACTTCTTTGGGTGCTGCTATATGGAAACCGTTAAATTGTCTAGCAAGGGGCAAATTGTTATTCCCAAATCAGTGAGGGATTCCCATCATTTGACTGCGGGAACCGAATTCATCGTTTCATTCGCGGGAGATGAAATCCGGCTTCGGCCGGTTCCCACCTTTCCTCGCACGAGGGTTGATGATGTTGCCGGGGTGCTGGCAAAGCCTGGCCGGAAGCGGTTAAGCGATGAGGAAACGGAACGGGCGATCGGGCAGATGCTGAGTGAGGCTGATGAGGCTGCCAAGCGATGATTGCTCTCGATACGAACATCCTGGCGCGTTATCTGCTCGGCGATGAGCCGGCGCAAGCGAAGGCTGCTGCCACCCTTCTTGCTGAAGAGAAAGACTTTACAGTTCCGCCGACCGTCATGCTCGAATTGGTTTGGGTGCTCAAGGTGAATGGGGGCTCTCGCGAAGATATCGTCAGGGGGGTGCGTTTGCTGCTGGGATTGCCCAACTTCAAGCCCAAGAATTTTGAAGCTCTTTGTTACACCATTCAATGGTATGAGGAAGGGATGGATTTCGGAGATGCGCTACACCTTGCCCTGAGTGCCGAGGAGGATGGTTTCTACACTTTCGACAAATCGCTCGGTAAGATGGCAGCGAATATCCGGGCGATACCGGACGTCAGGGTTTTGTGAGGAATGTCCGTCCGGCTTGACTCAGGCAGCTTGTCACCGGTGTTTGACCTCCAAAGGCCCGGCCCTGTATTAGTCTGACCGAGTAGGGCGTAACAACACGATTTTCAAAATGCCCAAGTTCCGCACCATGCAAGTGGGTACGCCCGCAGTGGCAACACATTGGCGCGAGCCACTGCTCGCTTCCCTGGCTGGTGCCTCAGAATCAAGTTTTCCTACAGCATCGTTACTCGGCGCCAGGGGGGCTGGTTTATTCCGTAAAAAATCAGCGCAGTCTTGTCTACGTCGGCAATCTTGTTGATGCCATCATCACTTGTCTGGAACACCCTGCGGCGGTTGAACAAACCTATTTGGTGAGTGACGGCGAGGATGTATCAACGCCAGAATTGATCCGGCGTATTGCCACTTCACTGGGGCGTCCGGCGCATTTGCTGACTGTGCACCTGCCTTGCTGCGTTTAGCCGGTCAATTGACCGGCAAGTCAGCGCAGATGGAGCGGCTGCTGGATTCTTTGGTGATTGATAGCTCTAAAATCCGGCGGGAGCTGGGGTGGGCGCCGCCATTCACCATGGAGCAGGGATTACGGGAGACGGCGGACTGGTATCTGCGAACACGGGTTGGCGTCTGAGCACCCGCAGGGTTAATGAATTTTCTGATTGCAAACGAAATAGGTTAGCGCCATACTGTCTTACATATTTCTTACTTTAGTGGTGAGGTAAGTCTCATGGAAACCACCAAGCTTTCAAGCAAAGGGCAGGTGATTCTGCCCAAGCATATCAGGACGGCGCATAAATGGCAGCCAGGAGTGGAGTTCTCAGTCGAAGATACTCCTGATGGTGTATTGCTGCGCCCTTTAAAGCCTTTTAAGCCGACGCGGCTGGAGGATGTCATTGGCTGTGCCGGCTACACGGGGCCGGCAAAGACGATCGAAGAAATGGATGCCGCCATTGCAGCAGGAATCAAGGCCACCTATGATCGCGATTGATGCCAATGTTCTTGTCCGTCTGGTGACTCGCGATGACGATGTTCAAGCCAAACGTGCGGCAGCGCTGTTTGAGTGTGAGAGGATTTACATTGGCAAGACCGTGTTGCTTGAAACCGAATGGGTGTTGCGTTTCAGTTACGAGTTGAGCGGGCCGGTTATTCTAAATGTGCTGAAAAACGCTGTTGGACTGCCGCAAGTTACCGTTGAGGATAGTCCTGCGGTGGCGGAGGCGTTAGATCTTTTTGAATCTGGAATGGATTTCGCCGATGCGCTGCATCTGGTCTCCGGACGGGAGGCGGTGCAGTTCGCCACTTTTGACAAACGCTTGAAGAAACTCGCTGATACAGCCGCTCCAAGTCATCCTGTGGTATTGGCATAAGCCACGGTACTCTTTCATTCTCTAAAGCTTCCGTCATTATATTAAATTTAATCGCTTTTCCCGGCTGGCCTTCCGGCGCCAGAAAGTAGCGGGCTACTAATAAAATTAACGATGCATGTACCTAATGAGAATTTCCTGACGAGGTTAAAGTTGGCATCATGCTCATACTGACTTTATCTCTACTGCTTGCTTTTGTCGCGTCCTGGTTCTTTGTTGGCCGTTTTCGTGTCTACGCATTGACCAAGGGCTTGCTTGACAACCCTAATGCCCGCTCATCACATACCCTGGCTACGCCACGGGGTGGGGGGCTGGTGTTTGTACTGCTGTGGCTGGTGGCAGGGGCCGGGTCAGTTTTGCTGGGAGTGTGGTCGTTTCCACAGGCGCTGGCATTTTTGCCGGGTGCCTTACTGCTGGCGGGGGTAGGCTACTGGGATGATCACCACGATCTTCCGGCGCGCTGGCGGGCGCTGGTGCATTTTGGGATGGCGGGTGGCAGTGTCATGGCCCTGGGTGGTGTTGATGCCGTGGGCCTTGGCGTGACAGATCTGCCGCTGGGTTGGCTGGGCGCGGGGTTGGCGGTCTTTGCCGTTGTCTGGTCGATCAACCTGTTTAATTTTATGGACGGCACGGATGGCATTGCGGGTGTAGAGGCATTGTGTTTGTGCTAGGGGTGGGCGGTTTTTTCCTGTGGCAGGCGGGCGGGGCCGCTTTGGCGATTCCGGCATGGGTGCTGGCGGCGACGGTGGCCGGTTTTCTGCTGTGGAACTGGCCGCGTGCCAAGATTTTTATGGGCGACGTGGGCAGCAGTGTTTTGGGTTTTTTGATAGCTGTGTTTGCGCTGGCGGGCGAGGTGTGGTTCGACGTGCCCATGTTGTTGTGGGTGATTTTGTATGGGGTATTCTGGTTTGATGCCACGTTGACCCTGCTGCGGCGTATGGCGGCAGGTGAGCGCTGGTATGCGGCGCACCGGTCACACGCCTACCAGCGTTTGCACCATGGCGGTGGCTGGAGTCATGGCAGGATACTGGGGGGGACGATTGCGCTTAATGCGGTATTGGCGTTGATCGCGCTGTGGGCGAATGTCCATCGCGAGGAGTTGCTATGGGCTGTGCTGGTGGCATTTATTGCGCTGACGGTCGTTTACGCTATGGTCGAGCGCATGGCCCCGATGTATCCGGCGCGGCGGATGACATGAAGTGTCGAGTCCCGCACGCTGCGGGGTCAGGCTCTTAACCAAGCCCCTTGCTTGAGATATTCATATACACAAAGTTGTTCTGGCTCCTGCCGTAATCCACCCTGGAGAGCGATGCGTAATCAATGGTCAATTGCCGGTATAATTCCACCGGCATCTGGAGTGCGGCCGTCAAACACACACGAATAGGGCCAACGTGAGAAACCACGACGATGGTTTTTCCTTTGTGTTGCTCAATAAGGCCATCAATCACCGCTTTAACCCTGTCGAGCAGGTCGTAGACCGATTCACCACCCTCCGGTTTGAAGGCGCTGGGATTTTGTTTCCACTGTTGATACAGGTCAGGATAGTTGCGCTCGATTTCATCGAAGAACAATCCATCCCATATGCCGAAGCGTCGTTCTTTCAGCGCGGTATTTGCCTCCAGTGGTGCGGAGGTGGTCTGCGCAATGGCTTGTGCCGTCGCCCAGGCGCGGTTGCTGGGGCTGCCGCAGATCAGGTCGACTTTCGTGTTGTGCAACAATCCGGCGGCGTGCCGGGCTTGTTCAACGCCTGCGGCATTTAACTGAGGGTCTTCCGCGTCGTCATTGTAGATGCGGTCCAGCGGAAAATCGGTCTGGCCGTGACGCACATAGATGATGCGGGTGCTTGCTTCTTTGGATCGCATAAGTCGCCAGTCAGGTGATGGGGTAGCTATGGGTGTGCGCGTGAGACGAGGCGGGGTGCTTTTCTTCCCGCATCTCCACCGGCACCATGTGCAGCTTACCATGCCGCACGCCGCGCGCGGCGATTACGGTGTTGGCAAAGTTGCGCACCTCTTGGGTTGGGCCGCGCAGTATGGCAATCTCCAGGCAGTTGTCGTGGTCGAGGTGCACGTGCATGCTGGACAGTGTCAGATCATGGTGCTCGTGCTGCACCGAAGTGATGCGGCTCGCCAGCTCGCTCTCGTGGTGATTGTAGATATAGCTCAGCGTGGCGATGCAATAGCCTTCTTCCCATTTCTGGAGACGTTCGATTTCGAGACGCTCCCGGATCAGGTCACGCATCGCTTCAGAACGATTTGAATATCCGCGCGCACGAATGAACTCGTCAAATTGTTTGGCGAGCGTGGTTTCCAGTGATATGGTGAGGCGCTCCATTGAACTCCCTCTTTAACGGCTTTGACTAAAAGTATAGCCTAAAAATTACTGATAAAACTTACCCTGAACGAGCGTGACTCGATGGGGTGGAAGTGCTTGTCCGCAATGGGTGCCGTTTCGCCTTGCAGTTGCGATTCGTAATAGTAGTCGATGGCGTTGGACTTGCTGTTTAACAAATTAAAGACTTGTAGCGCGACACGCAGGTTTTTGTGGAACTTGTAGCCGATCTGGCCATTAAGCGTGGTGGTATTGTTTGAGCGCACGCTGTTGTCCTCAATCAGGGGGCGCGGGCCGAAGTGGCGCAGGGTCATGCTGCCGAAGTAGGGGCCGACGTTATCCACCAGGGCTGCCAGCGAGGCGACGCCTTCCGTTGCGCCGGGGATGCGATTTCCCTCCGGGGCATCTCCCTTGAAGCGCGCCCTGGCGTAGGTGATATCCGCGTCTATGGTCAGCCACGGCGTGGGCGCATAGTAGTTGGCAAATTCAAAGCCAGTGCGGCGGCTGGGGCGGCTGGCCTCAGTGGTGCCGGCATCGCCCAGGAATACCAGCTCGGAAGCGGAGTCCAGCTGAAACACGGTGAAGGTGCTTTGCAAGCCCGGTATGATGGCGGTGCGCAGCCCCAGATCGACACCCTTGGTGCGTACCAGCGGGGTGACCCTTTGAATTGGATTGCCGCCGGCATCAACCGTGCTGCCGGTCATCGGATCGACGGTGAGGGTAGTGCCGCGTGCGTCATTGCTGCGGAAGCCGCTGCCCAGGTTGATGTAATACTCGGTCTTGGCCCAGGGGCCGAAGATCATGCTCAGCTTGGGATTGGTGATGCTGGCGTTCTCGGTGCCGGAGTTGTCAGCATTGTTGCTGTTAACCTTGAACCGGTAGAAATCGCTGCGCAGCCCCGCCACAGTGCGGAATTTTTCCGTCCAGCGCGTGCTGTTCTGGATATAAACAGCCGCGCTGCTCTCGACGATTTTGTCACGCCGGGTTGTGCCCCATACCTGCCGCTTGACGGTGCTCAACAGGCCATTGGAGATATTATCGTTCTGCAGTTGCAGCCCGACGGTATTTTCGACATCGCGGCCGCCCCATTGGCTCAACCAGGCCTGGCTGATATTCGCGGCGGACATGGTCCGCTTGTCGGGTTGAGCGAACTGATCGCCGCGGATAGGATCATTCATAAAATAGGTGAAGTTTGAAAACAGGTTGAGATCGTGCTGGATGATATAGGCATTGGCGCGGGTGATGCCATTGCCGCTCATGCGCTGCCATGCAGTTGACAGGCTGTAGCGGGAGACATCGCCGCCATCGCTGGGGTCAACCGTGCCCAATCGAGGTATTGAACCGCTGTTCACGGCGCGCAGCGGGATCTGATCCGTGGCATTCCATAGTCCCCGGTAGGCCATGGCGGTGACATTGAAACGATTCTGGTCATCGCCCTGGCTGTAGCGTAGCACGGTATTGAATTTACGATAGTCGTCGGGGTTGAGCCACGGCCCATCTTTGGTGCTTATCTCGGCTGCGTAGAGCAGGTTGCCCGCACCCAGCTTGGGAGAGTCGGCGAGCAGCAGGCGCCGGTAACCCTGTTGGCCGATACCAATACTGGAAATGCCTCGCGGCAGGACATCAAGATAGCCTATGTTGACGCTGCCCACCGACGAAAAATCGCCTTCCTCGGCATAATAAGGCCCTTTCTTGTATTGCAGGCCGCTCGCCAGCTCCGGTATCAGAAAATTCAAATCGGTCCAGCCCTGGCCGTGCCCGTGGCTGCGCTGGTTGACCAGCATGCCATCGACGCTCATACGCAAATCCGTGCCGTGGTCAAGATTAACGCCGCGCGCATAGAACTGGTTGGCCTTGCCTTCACCGCTGTGCTGGGAGACGATCAGTCCCGGCACGGTTTCCAGTAATTCTCCGGGGCGATAAACGGTGCGTGCCTCCAGTTGCTTTTTGGTCACGGTGCCCTGGTTGGCGGAATCGGCGGCGCCGATCAGGTTGTTTGATGCGGATTTCACCTCCACCACATCGAGTGTCGGCACGCCGGCCGCCATGGCTATCAATGGACATGTGATGCCTGCCAGCGTCAATGTTACGCCCCTGGCGCTGCGTAACGCTCGTTGAGCCCGCGTGTTTTTTTTCATTGTGTAATTCTCCCGTAGTTTGGTGTTGAATGTGATTTTTATGGCGCGCCTACAGCTTCAGGCTGCGTAATGAACGAAAGTTTGGTTACCCCGGTGCTTTGCACTAATGCCATAAGGCGCACCACATGCTGATAGGCCAGGTCACCGTCGGCGCGCAATTCCACCGTGGGCGGGGTATTGGCCGCGACCAGACCTTGCAACATCGTTTGCAATGCCGCGCTGCCGATGGGTTTACCATCAAGATAGAGCTGCGCATCTTTCGTCAGGCTGAGGACGAGCGGTTTTTGAATGACCGATGATGGCTGGGCCGTGGCCTTGGGCAGGTTGAGCTTGACCTTATGGGTCAGCAATGGAGCGGCGATGATGAACACCACCAGCAGTACCAGCATCACATCGACCAACGGGGTAACGTTGATTTCGTGCATGGGTTGCGGCGCGCCGCCGCGATCAAGCTGACCGAATGCCATTATTTTTTCTCCCCGGTAATTGCCCCATGTGTTGGCGATTCTTGCGCATCCCTGCGCTCACCGCGCTGGGGCATCCTGCCCGGCGCAAGCGCCCGGACGGCACGTTCAGAGGCAAGGTGGGACAGCAAGTCATAGGCAAAGCTATCCAGCGTATTGCTGAACACCTTCATGCGCCGCAAAAAACTGTTGTAGGCCACCACTGCCGGGACAGCGCAAGCAATGCCCGCTGCGGTGGCGACTAGCGCTTCGCCAATCGGGCCGGCAACCACGTTGAGGTCCGCCGAACCGCTGCCGGCAATGCCTTCCAGTGCCGACATGATGCCGATGACGGTGCCGAACAGGCCGACAAACGGCGCGGTATTGCCGATGGTCGCCAATATTCCCAGGCCCGCTTCAAAGTGGGTAATCTGGTCCTGGATGGCCTGGCGCAAGGCACGGGTGAGCGTGTCGGTGATGTTGTTGATGTGTTTGGCGGCATCGTTTGGATCGGTGTAGTGAGATTGATAGTGTTCCACGGCGGCAACGCCGGTTTTTGTCAGCCGCGCCAGGGGGCACGCGGAATGCGATGCGGCTGATTCTTTCAGGAAGATCACGGCATCGGCACTTTCCCAAAATTGCTTGGCATACTCGTCGTTCGCGCGCCGGGCGCGCCATAGCTCCGAACCTTTGTAGATGATCAAAAACCATGTCAGCAGGGAAAGAATCAACAGCAGGTAGAGCACACCTGAGACCATAGGGTCCGCACTTCCCAGGTGGTCCATGAAGGACGTTGTTGATTGAGGCGTACTGTTCATTAGTTCTCCTGGTTGGTTTTGGGTGATGTGCTGGAAAGTCGATTCAATTCAAAACGAAACGGATCGGTACATTAACCGACCCAGAAACTGCATGGTCTCCCTGGCGGGCGGGCACGAATGTCCATTGCTTGACCGTATTTATGGCGGCATCATCCAGTACCGGTGAACCCGAACTGGTCAGAACGCTTATTTTCTCCGGCAACCCCGCCGGGCTGACCAGCACCCTCAGGAGTACCGTGCCCTGCAGGCCAATTTTCCGCGCGGCAGGAGGGTACCTGGGCGGCGGGTTGTTCAAATAAGCGGCGCCAAACTCCGGCGGCTGGATCTCTGCTACCGGCGCTGCTTTGATGGGCGCGGCTTCCGGCTCCTTTACAGCTACAGGCGGCGGCGGAGCGGCCTCTGGCTGATGGACTGGCTCCGCCACGGGCGGCGCCACCGGCATGGGCAAGGGGGGCGCCGGTTTTGTAATCGGCGCGACGGGCTGCTGAACAGGCAAAGGAAGCGTTTGCTTGATCGGCTGCTGATTCACGGGTGGAGTACGAGGCGCCAGTTGCGGCGGCGTCACTGGCGCGGGTTTAGGCGGTGGCGCGATAAGGTTTAATTCGAGTGGAGGAGTGGGTTGCAGCATGGGCCGATTGCTCCACAAACGCCACAAAACCGAAACCATGAACACATGTACGATCAGTGTCACCAGCACGGCCATCATCACCAGGCGCGGCCGCTCTGGCGATGGAAGAATGATGCCCCCATTTTGCGCTGCTATTCTCATGCTTGGTCTATATGTTTTCTATAGGTATTAAGAACATTTTTCTCTATAATGTGAAATGTTGCCAGATCTTCATACTGGCCATGAAAAAAATAGCTTGAAAAACCATGTCGTGTCGTGAGATGAACATTGTGTGATGAAAAATTAATTCATCATACAGTACATCACGGCAGTCTCGTTAATGTCAAGCCAGGGGAATAATGATCAGCCACAGGCAATCCAGCCGGGGTGCAAGTTTCGCTAATGATGCCGATATGTTGTAAAGGATTAAGAGATGCCCATGAATAAGCCGCTCCGGTTTTCCGCTCTATTTTTGATGTCCCTGACGGCATTGTGTTTGTCCGGGAAGCTCTATGCCGCTGACGCCGGCAAAAAAATCAACATCGTCACCACTGTCGCGCCTATTACCAATATTGTCCAGAATGTCGGCGCGGGGTATGTCAACGTCACCGGGATCGTCCCCGATGGCACCGATTCCCACACTTTTGAGCCCGTGCCCGCGGATGCAAAAGTACTGACCACTGCTGATATTATCGTCGTGAACGGGTTGGATCTTGAATTGCCCACGGTAAAGCTGGCGGAAAAGGTTAAAAAAGCGCGGACGCCGATTGTGCGTCTGGGCGAGCGCGCACTACGCAAGGAAGACTGGCAGTATGACTTCAGTTTTCCCCGCGAAGCAGGCCATCCCAATCCGCATCTGTGGCCGAACATCGCGCTGGCGGTGCGCTATGCCGAGACGGTCCGGGATAGCCTGGCCGCTATCGACCCGGCGCGCAAGGAGGGCTATGCCGCCAATACCGCCACCTATGTGGCCAAATTGAAAAAGCTTGATGCCGCCATTTTTGCCTGTGTCAAAACCATCCCCGAACAAAACCGCAAGCTGGTGACCTATCACGATTCCTTTGCCTATTTTGCGCCTCGCTATGGCATGAAAGTCATCGCCGCCATCCAACCTTCGGACTTTTCCGAGCCCAGCCCGCGCGAAGTCATCAGGATCATCAAACAGCTCAAACAGGAAAAGGTGCCCGCTATCTTTGGTTCAGAGGTCTTCCCCAGCAAGACCATGGAGCAGATCGCGCGCGAAACAGGCGTCAAGTTTATCGACCAATTGTCCGATGATGAATTGCCGGGCGCGCCCACCAGCCCGAGGCACTCCTTCATCGGCATGATGGCCAGCAATGTCGAGATTATGACCGAGGCGCTTGGTGGCAGCCGTGGTTGTGCCGCCAATGTGGACGCGACGAATATCGAACCGAAAATATAAAAGGTACAAATGGAAGCTGCTGTCAAATTGCATGACGTATCGGTGGGTTATGAGCGCAAAGTCGTTTTTAGCCGCCTCTCCCTGGAGATTCCCGCAGGCCAGTTTGCCGGTATTGTGGGGCCGACCGGATCAGGCAAGACCACGCTGTTAAAAACCATACTCGGTACCCAGCCGGTGTTCTCGGGCGATGTGCGGCTGCTGGGGTTGCCCGTGGACAAGCTCCCGCCGGGGAGTATCGGCTATGTCCCCCAGCTCGAAAGTGTGGACTGGAGCTTCCCCGTCACCGTCGAGCAGGTGATCCTCATGGGCTTGTACACCAACAAGGGGATCTGGCCCTGGCCCACGCGGCAGGATCGCAACAAGGTTCACGATCTGGCGGACCGGCTCGGCATCCACGACTGCCTGCATCACCACATAGTGAACATCTCAGGCGGGCAGCGCCAGCGCGCTTTTCTTGCGCGCGCCTTGATCAATAATCCCAAACTGCTGGTGCTCGATGAGCCTACCGCCGGGGTCGATATAAAAACCCAGCACGATGTGCTGCACCTGCTGGGTGACCTGAATAAAGCAGGGATCACCATTCTGCTCACTACTCACGATCTGAACGCCGTCGCATCGCATCTGCCCTGGGTGGTCTGTTTCAACAAAGGACTGGTTGCCCAGGGCAGGCCGCGCGACATTTTCACCAACGGCATACTTACCAAAACCTATGGCGGTGATATTGTGATTGTAGAGCACGGAGATCATTTCCTGATTGCCAGCGGCACGCCATTGCATCTCGCAGAGAAAGAAAAAATATGATCCTAGAAACCTCAGTTGACCGCTCATTGGAGCGCATAGGGCAATGACTAAGATGGCTTTTGTGTTGTTTTACCATTGCACCGATTGGGCGGGCGCGCTACGGAGCGGATTGCACGGTTATGGCGGCGCATGGCTGCGTTGCAACTCCTTGGAATGGAATAACCATTCCGCGTCGTTGCGCCTTGCCCTGCACCCCCATAACCGCACACTCCACCCCGTCCAGCTGAGGTTTCTAGGATGATGGATTTTTTGCTTGAGCCGCTCGCCTACGAGTTTTTCAGGAACAGCCTGCTTGCCTCCCTTATGGTAGGGGCACTGTGCGGGCTGATCGGCGTGTACATCGTGTTGCGCGGCATGAGTTATATCGGCCACGGGCTATCCCACGCGGCCTTTGGCGGCGCCGTGGTGGGTTTTACCATTGGACTGAATTTCTATGTCGGCGCGGGCGCAATGGGCTTGCTGGCTGCCATTCTGATCAATCAGGTAGCGAAGGGCGGCAAGATTAAATCCGACGCCGCCATCGGCATTGTCACCACCGCCTTCTTCGCGCTGGGTATAGCCATCATCAGCCGCGTGCGCACCTTTACCCAGAGCTTCGAGGCGGCGTTGTTCGGCAATATCCTGGGCGTTACCAGTGAGGACCTGACCGTCATCGCGCTGGTTACCGCCTTCACCATGGTAACGGTATTTTTGATGTACAAGCCCCTGCTGTTCTCCACCTTCGACAACGAAGCGGCGCGCGTCTTTGGCATCAACACCGGGGTGGTGCAGCTGATGTTTTCCTTCATCCTTACCCTGGCGATCATCGCCTCGATGAACATCGTCGGCGTCACCATGATCGCCGCCACCCTGGTCATACCCGCCATCACCGCCCGCATGCTCACCGACAGCTTCAGCCGGATGATCATCTATTCCACCATCATCGGCGCCATCATGGGTGTAGTGGGTATGTATCTGAGCTATATCTTCAACGCCGCTTCAGGCGCAACCATCGTGCTATTCGGCGCCAGCCTGTTTTGCCTGGTGCAGCTGGTTAATTACATCAAGGAACGCTTTATCCTTCACGAACACATCCACCGCCACGGTGATGTCATCCACTCCCATCCTCACGGCCCGCGGCATGAACAGCATGGCGATCAAGGCCAAGAAGATTCCGGGCAACCTCGCCCGTAGCGCACGGCTCCCCCTGACGGCGCATCCCCGTTTTTTCGAATCTGTAACCGATCTGTAACGCCCCCTCCGGTACTCTTAAGTCCATCGAGGAGTGCCTCGATCATGACATGGAGCAGTTTCAGCGTAAGGATGTGCAGAGCCTGCGGGATTCCGATTCCGCTTTTCCTGGGTACCCCTCCTTCCAGGGATAAGGTTTGTGGCCATGGATGGCTGTCTTTTTTCCGGGCACTGCTCTCCTTGCTCTATACACCTCCTAATCTTAATCAAAACATTGGCACAAGGAGCAACTTATGGCAAAGGAACAATCGCGTGGCGTTGGGAAGTACGGAGATTTCCGTATAGAAGGCCGGATACAGCGGGAGCAAGCCGAATGTGAGTCCGGCGAACTGAAATTGGCAGTATATGTTTTCGATAAGGCTGGAACCCTGTTGGGCAAGGCTGATGTGGATGATAAAGGTGGATATAGCGCAGCAGTCAAGCTAGCCCAGCCCGCTGATGTGGAACTCATGATCGGGCCGGGTGATGCGGGGCAGATACGGCAGTCCAGCGCCTACAGCCAGCGGTTCACTGCCAAGGAGTGGATAGGGGAGGGGACAAAATTTCGTCTGCGGCATGAAGCCTTACTGCCTCTGGATGTGTGGCGTCCCTGGTGGCCGCGGCGGATCTGTATCAGCGGTCATGTGCGCAAAATCTCTCATCACGAAAATAGTACGACCACCTGTCCGGTACCTTACGTCAAGGTCGAGATATTCGATGTGGATCGCGAATTTTGCTGGTGGCCGTGGATTCACAAATGGTGGGATGTGTTGCTGGACCGTCCGGTGATCCGCGTCCCCGACCTGCTGAAAGAGCGTCCTTTCCCGAAACCGTTCCCCGAGTCCGATCCCGCGCCGGAGCTGCGCTTTGGTGGTGCGGGTGATACCGTATCGCTGAATCCCCAGCCACTGCCGCCGCGAGTCTCGGCGGCAGCCATGCATGCTGGTTTGAGTGATGCGGTATCCTTTGATCCGCAGCCCGATCCGCCCGGCCGGTTAGTGTCAGCGCAAATGGCGCTGTCGCGCGTGGGTGAAGTCAGCGCATTGTCCTCGTCACTTGCCGCGCGTCTCGATAAACTGACGCTCACCTCCAAAATCGCACCATGGCATATCTTTCCGCACTGTTTTTATAGCAGGCAACTGGTATGCGAGACCTATACCGATTGCAACGGTCATTTCCGTTGCTGTTTCCCGTGGTGGTCCTTCCATTTCCGCCGCGGTCGCCTGCGCTTCGATTCGCGCCCTGACATCATCATCCGTGTGACGCAGGTGATCAACGGGGTCGAGACAGTCGTCTACATGGATCCCTATACCAGCACGCGCTGGAATACAACAAACGCGCATATCGATCTATTCCTGGATAACGAGGAAGTGCGCTGTGGCCAAGGGTGCAATCCGCAGCCCGAAGGATCTGCCACCTTCTTTACGCGCATAGGCAACGACGAGGTGTATCAGATCAACCAGGCTAGCGGTCTCTATAACGACGCCACTTATACCAATGTCGCCTACGGCCGTACTCTGTGGGTCTATGGCCAGTTTGGTGATAATCTGGCAGATGGCGTGCCAGCGCGTTATTACCGGCTATCTTATGCCAAGCAGGGTAGCAGTAGCTTCAAATATATAGACGCCGATCTCGTGGATACGCGGGTTGATAAGGCCACCTTGTTCAGCGATGACTATGCCTTGGGGCCAAAGACGGTCAACGGCACTACCACGCTGTATGAGGTACGCAACCGTGCCGGTTACTACTGGTATAACCCGGACTGGATCGGTACCTGGAATACCGAGCTGGCAGAAGAAGATACCGGCACTTATGTCTTGCGGCTTGAAGTATTCGACGAAAATGGCGTCTATCTCAACACGGCTTCCGGCCAGGTGGATTACCGCGACGGTACGGTGGCGCCACCCGCCGTGTTGCCGCCTATGGTCGACCATTGTGATCTGGTGATCACGCTCGACAACAAGCCACCCGTGGTGAATCTGCAAATCCCCGCCGTGCTGAACGAATGCGGAGTGATTCCCTGGAATTCCGTGCCTCCGCTTGACTTTAATGTCAGCGTCACCCAGGAAAACGGCAGGCTTCATTCGTGGGGATTGCAATACACCAAGGGCGTCAATCCGGCGGTCACTGTGCTTTCAATACCGCCAAATTACCTGCCGGCGACGGTTTCGAATTCCGGCACGTTAAGTCCGGTAAACACCATAGTGAATGGTGTGCCACTGCTGACAGGTCTGAACAGCACTTGCGCGTTCGCGCTCAAGTTATGGGCGTGGCCACACATTCGCAATGGCTATGGCTTTATCTACTATGAAGAGCAGATCAAGGCTATCGCCATAGAAAAGTGTTCTTGAGAGATCTTCCGTCCCGGCCTGCGTGATGCGCGCCGGGATGGATTTTTCAGGACATCACGACCACACACAAGGAGAGTACCGTCATGAATGACATCATCACCGATCCCCATCCCCAAATCATTCCCTGCTGCCCGCCGCTGGAAAAAGACAACGCCTGCGACGTGCTGGATTTCCATTACCGGCTCAAGCACACTACCAACGTGGTGGCGGGAAACCGGCCGGTGCAGGTGGAGGTCATTATCCACGCGCGTTTCGAGCGTTGCCCTGGCCCGATGGCGCTGGGTGATCTGGCCTACAGCACCACATTATTGCCTGGCGAGAAGGTGCGTTTGTTCACCTCTGACCGGCGTACTCGCTTCAGTCTGGATACCGCAAGCCGAGTTAGTTACCGTCACGAACAGACCTCGGAAGAGCGTTACTTCATGGCCAGCATGCACGATTCCATGTCCGACCTGAATGTACGCGACTCCTCCACTGCGACCAGCTCCAGCAGCGGTTCGGCTCAGGGGCATGCGGAAACCAGCGGCGCGATCGAGAGTTTCTTCGCGGGTCCTTCGGTCGATGTCAGCGGCTCATATGAAGCGTCGTCGACCAACACCTTCCTGCGCGAACTCAGCCAGCATGCATCAAGCTCGGATCGCCGCGCCGAAATGGCCACCCGCGCTGCAAGTTCTGTGTCAGTCGGCGAAGTCTCCAGCCGCAGCCATACAGAAGGAGAGTCGGAGGATCATTTCGAGTCGGCGTCGCGGACTTTTTCCAATCCCAACAAATGTCATGTCGTCACCTTCTATTTTTACCAGATTAATAAAACGCAAATCGTGAAATTCACCATCGAGTCCATCGAGCGGCGCGTCATCGACCCGGCAGCCGATACACGCATCACGAATAATCGTTTTGTTTCCACCGGCGGTGTCACAGCCATTCCCAGCGCCGTGCTGGCCACGGACACGAATCGCCTCAAGATCGAAGAGACAGCCCGCGCCAGTGTATTGGCACAGCAGCGTGTAACAGACGCCGCAGGTGTGGGTAATTTCAGGTCCGCCGCAGGACTGTTCGCCAGTGCGGCCTCCACCATTGAGCCGATTCCCGAAGCGACGCGGCTCAAGGCCCTCGCTTACGTCGATGAACGCTTGGTCAAGGAGGGGCTGCTGGACAAAACTGGCAAGCTTTCTGACGAGATCAAAAAGCGTTTTTCGTATGAGCGGCGCAGCTCATTACCCACGCCGGGTCTGCTGGTCAAAGGCTGCCTTGATGATTGCAATATCTGCGAGCCTGCGGTGGAAAAGGAAGTTGAGCTTGGCCTGGAGCGAGCGGCGCTTGAAAACGAGCTGCTAAAAAAGAAGATTGAGCTTTTGGAGAAATCTCAAGAGTATCGTTGCTGCCCGCCTGCGCCGGAACTGATAGCATAAGCCTGGAGGGGTCCGGCAAAAAACCGGTATCTGCGCCTATTGGCCATTAAAGTTTGGTCAGAGCCTTCGTATTCACCCCCCTCTCATGAAGCGGGGAGGGGGGTGAATCGATGCTGGCTAGCCTGTGCGGCGGATGCCTGCCGTGCTGACGGCTGCGGCCGCAGCTTCGGCAGCGGGGTCTTTGGTGTTGTGCTCCACCCAGCGCTCGCCCGCAGGGGTTGATTCACGCTTCCAGAACGGGGCGCGTTCTTTCAGGTAGTTGATGACGAAGCGGCAGGCGTCGAAGGCATTGGCGCGGTGGGCTGACCACACGGCGACCAGTACGATAGCGTCGGAAGGTTTGATCTCGCCGTAGCGGTGCGCCACCAGGATGTCTATCACTTCCCACTTTTCGGCGGCTTCCTGGCACACCTTTTCGATGTGGCGCTCGGTCATGCCCGGATAGTGATCCAGGTACATGGATGACACGCTGTGGCCGTCATTGTAGTCGCGCATGGTACCGACGAAGGTTACGATGCCTCCGCATTTACTGGCATCGAGTGTGGCTTGATGTGCCGCGGTGAGCTGGCAAGGATCGAAGGATTCCTCTTGAACCAGGACTGTAATTCCGGTTTTGGTGTTCATTATCAGCCTCCCGTGACGGGCGGAAAGAAGGCGACTTCGTCGCCGTTTCTCACGGTTGCCAGACCATCCGTATATTCCATGTTGACGGCAATCAGCGTGCTGCCGGGCAAGTCCTGGCCGGAGGAAACCTTTTTCCACAGGTCTGCAACGGTAACAGTGTCGCCATCAACCGAGACGGTTTCCTCGGCGCGTCCCATTCGGTCACGCATACTGGCGAAATAGCGTACTTTGATGTTCATATTCAACCCTCGAATGTGTTGGCGCGGCTAGCCTTGTGCGGTTTTGGTCCAGGTTCCCGATTTTCCGCCGGATTTTTCCAGCAGGCCGATGTCCTGCATCACCATGCCACGGTCTACCGCTTTACACATGTCGTAGATGGTTAGCAGCGCGATCTGCACGGCGGCAAGCGCTTCCATCTCAACACCGGTCTGTCCGCCGCAGCGGACGGCGGCACGGCAATACACTGCATTTTTATCCGGCTCTGGAATCAGGTCGAGTTCGACCGCAGTCAAGTTTATGGGATGGCACAATGGAATCAGATCCGGTGTTCTCTTTGCGCCCATGATGCCGGCAACGCGTGCGATACCCAATACATCGCCTTTTTTATGGGTGCCCTGCATGATCATTTCCAGGGTCTTTGGGTTCATGTAGATGCGGCCTTCGGTGACGGCCTCGCGCTGGGTTACGGCCTTGTTGCCGACATCCACCATATGGGCCTCGCCCTTGGCGTTGAAATGGGTAAATTCATTTTCCATTGTGCTGTGTACCTGCTTGAATTTGGCCGGAGTATTGATTGTAGCGAGCGCCTTGCCTTTCGAGCAAGGCAAGGTGCTGGGTCTTGTCTTGTCTGATTTAGCCGCCGATCTGGGTCATGCTGCCGCGGTGCGGGGAAAGGCTGATTTTAGAGTCGGATCGCTTTTTCGACTCATAGCCGTCGATGGCCTTGTCGGCGAATGCCTTTCGGAACAGCGCGATCATGTCATCATCCGTCCCGCCCTCGCGCATGACTTCCCTGAGATTGTACTCGTCATCGGAGTACAGGCAGTTGCGGATGCTGCCATCGGCGGTGACGCGGATGCGCGAGCAATTGCCGCACAGGCTGCGGGTGAAGGCGGGAATGACGGCGATTTTGCCTGCCCAGCCGGGGACTTTGAAAATATGATGTTCGGTGCGTGTGCCCGGAGCAGGGCCGATATCAGGGTAAAGCGCATGAATGCGTGCAACAATGCTCTCCGCGCTGGCGAAATGGTCGCCGCTGCCCCAGATCTGCTCTGCATCGAACGGCATGAATTCGATAAATCGCACAGTAACTGCATGGTCTTTTGTGTAGGAGGTAAACTTCTCCAGTTCGTCTTCGTTGAAGCCGCGCATCAGCACGACGTTGACCTTGACGCGGGGAAAACCCATGTCCAGCGCTAACTGGATGTTGTCGAGCACCGTATTGACACCGGTGCGGCGTGTGATGCGCATGAAGCGGTCGGCATCCATGCTGTCCAGGCTAAGGTTGAGTCCGGTGAGTCCGGCATTGAGCAGGTCTTTGGCGTAGCGGTGCAGCAGTAGGCCGTTGGTGGTGAGATGCACTCCTTTGATGCCTGGGGTCGACGCCGCGCCTGCGACGAGATCGACGATATCCTTGCGGATGGTCGGCTCACCCCCGGTAAAACGCACCTTTTTTATGCCGATCTTGGCAAGCACCGAAATAATGCGCATGGTTTCTTCAGCGTTTAGGACGGAATCCTTATGCTTGAATTCGACGCCTTCTTCCGGCATGCAATACGTGCAGCGCAGGTTGCATCGATCCGTGACGGCAATCCGTACATAGTCGAACGTGCGCCCAAAGGCGTCTTGAAGGGGTGGAAGCGAGGTCGTCTGGACGCTGGCAGGCGCCTGCGGAGCCACGCTCAAGCTGTTGTTAAGAGAGCTGTTATGGAGCACGGTTTTGTCTCCTCAGGGTTGAGTGAGTGGGTTTCGCCAACACGTGAATAACCTAGCATTATAGTCAGATATTAGTAACATACACGAAAAACCCTGCAATAGCCAATATGGCTGCCCTGACGTTTGGTGACTAAAAGAGCGTTTGGGCATATTCAATGTCATTTCTTTATCTTGCAAGGCCGTATTGTGTGCGTATCTAACTTATGTATCGGTTATTCTTGTGTTATGTTTTAGTTGTTTTTGTATATTAAAAAGGATCTTATGTGAGTTTTTCGCTCTTTTTAAGCTCCTCTGCCCTACCCCAACCCGCTTTTTTTACCATAAATGGAGCTCGTTTTATAGAGTATTGATGGTTTAATTTTTGGTTTTTTTGTTGCTGGTGATAGGATGGCATGGATGGCGGCGGGGTGTTTCTCAATAAAAAACAATTATAATTTAATATGTTAACTACTTAAAAGAGGGCTGTTGTATGGGAGATGCTTTTTGTTCGGGCGGATGGGTTAGCAAGGGGCCTCTGGATGTCGCGCGGTCTCACCCGTCGGTGGTTGTCCATGAAAATAAAATTTATACCTTTGGCGGCGGCGGCGTGAATTTCGCCAGCATGAATTTGACCCGGATGTACGATCCTGCCACTGGGGTTTGGGAAAAGCGCGCGGATATGCCTACGTTGAGGTCGGGGACGGTGGCAGTCACTGTTGGTGATCGTATTTATGTGATGGGCGGGGGATTCAAGCAGTCAAATGGGACATTCCGTTTTTTGACAGAGGTCGAAATTTATTACCCCGGGCGGGATGCGTGGGAGCGTGGCCCTGATCTGCTGAGGCCGCATGATTACCCGGCGGTGGCGTATCTCGATGGTTGCATCTATGTAATGGGTGGGCATCATCCGGACGCCACGCAGGGCGGGCCGCAAACCGACCCGGGTTTTGATTTCTGTGAGCGCCTGGACATTACGAAAGGGGGGTGGGAGGAGATTGCCCCATTGCCCACGCCAAGGTTCGCTCTCACCGCCGTCGTCTCCGGGGGGAAGATATTGACGATGGGCGGAGTAGCTTTCAGCAGCAAGGGCTTTAATAACTTCGACTTTGTGGAATCTTATGATCCGGCGCAAGGTGTATGGGTGAGGGACGAGACGCTGGTACTGCCATGGACCGCAGCAGGCCTGGGCGCCTGTATCCTGGATGGGAAAATCTTCATCTTTGGCGGGTACAGCGGCGATGGCATCCATGACCGCGCCGCTTATTATGACGCTGAAGCGGGCGTGTGGCATCAAGTCGGCCCCATGCCGGGCACGCTGGCGGCAATGGGGGTTGCGGTGGTAGGCAGATCCGCTTATTTGATAGGTGGATGGGCCGATAACGCGCGCGTTCCGGTGGATGCTTTTTATGTCTACACGTGCGGTTAAGCGTGCTCTGTTGTGAATGATGAACAGTTAAGGCGCTATAGCCGTCATATCCTGTTGTCCCAGATCGACTTTGCGGGGCAGGAAAAATTGCTGCGCTCGCGGGTGCTGGTGATCGGCGTGGGTGGTTTGGGGTCGCCGGTGGTGATGTATCTGGCGAGCAGCGGCGTCGGTCATGTGGTGATCAGCGACGACGATCAGGTTGATCTTACCAATCTCCAGCGCCAGATCGTCCACCGCACCGCCGACGTGGGGCGCGACAAGGTCAGTTCCGCCAGGGATGTCATGCTGGCGCTCAACCCGGGCATCGAAGTCAGCGCCATCAATGCGCGCCTGTCCGGAGAGGCGCTGCGCGAGCAGGTGCGGCTTGCCGATGTGGTGGTTGATGCCAGTGATAATTTTGCCACGCGCTTCGCGCTCAACGAAGCCTGTGTGATGGAAAAGACGCCCCTCGTATCCGGTTCCGTGATCCGCATGGAAGGGCAGGTGACGGTGTTTCGCGCGGATCAGCCTGGCAGCCCCTGCTACCGCTGTTTGTACAAGGAGGATGGAGAGGCCGCCGAGACGTGCGGCCAGGGCGGTGTGTTTGCCCCTGCCGCCGGCATTATCGCCAGTATCCAGGTTGCGGAAACCCTCAAGCTATTGCTTGACATTGGCGATACCCTGGCCGGGCGGCTGATGCTGCTGGATGCGCTCACCATGAACTGGCGGACGATCCGGCTATCGCAAGACCCGGCTTGTCCGGTGTGTGCCGCGCGCCAAGCATAAATCTTTGCATCCCTGATGTTTTGGGATTAGAATTGGCGGTTTAATCGGTTGCAAGTAGTTGCCCAAGCGCGGTTTTTTTAAGTTTTGTATTGATTTTTATCCATTTTTCATTTGTTGAGGTTTATAGATGCCATTAGTTCGCGTAAGAGAGAACGAGCCGTTTGAAGTCGCTTTGCGTCGTTTTAAGAGAACATGTGAAAAGGCCGGCACATTGGCTGACGTCCGTGCTCGTGAGTTCTACGAAAAGCCAACCTCGGTGCGCAAGCGCAAGGCGGCGGCGGCGGTGAAGCGGCAGCTCAAGAAGTCCTCGCGCGATATTACCAAACGGGTGCGCATGTATTAGGCTTTTTCCTGGCAGGCTACAGGGGCGGATTTTGTGCCCGCTCCTGCGTGGGGGTATTATGGCGAGCAGTGAGCAGAGCCTGAAGCAGCGCATTGAGGACGACATGAAGTCCGCAATGCGCGCCAAGGAGAAAGAGCGATTGGGCGTGATTCGCCTGATCCTGGCGGCGCTCAAACAGCGCGAAGTCGACGAGCGCATCTCCCTTGATGATGCGCAAGTCCTTGCCATACTTGACAAGATGATCAAGCAGCGGCGCGATTCTTTCAGCCAGTATGAGGCGGCGGGGCGCGCCGAGCTTGCCGCGCAAGAGGCTTTTGAAATAGGCCTGATCCAGGAATATCTCCCTGCCCAGCTCAGCGAGGCGGAGATCGGCGCGCTGATTGACGAGGCGATAGCCGCCAGCGGCGCCACCTCGGCCAAGGACATGGGCAAGATCATGGCGGCGCTCAAGCCGCGCGTCCAGGGCCGTGCCGATATGGGCGTGGTGGGCGCCAAGATCAAAACTACCTTGACTGCGTTGTTTCCGTCCCCCTGATAAAAGCCGCTTGGCAAGCTTCGTGAATGAGGACTTCATCCGCGAGCTTCAGAATTTCTCTCCCCCTGCCCTCGCAGGCGCAGCGCTGGAAGCTTACAATAGCGCATGGCAGGCAGAATTCCCCAGCAGTTTATCGATGAGTTAATGGCGCGCGTCGATATCGTCGAGGTGATCGATGCGCGCGTCCCTTTGCGCAAGGCGGGCAGCAACTACACGGCACGCTGCCCGTTTCACGACGAAAAGACCCCTTCATTTACCGTCAGCCCTGAAAAACAGTTCTATCATTGTTTCGGTTGCGGTGCGCACGGCACTGCCATCGGCTTTTTGATGGAATACGAGCGCATGGATTTTGTTGAAGCCGTCCATGATCTTGCGGCGCGCGCCGGGATGCAGGTGCCGCAGACAGCCCCGGACTCTGTTGTGGCGGCCAGGGGTAAGGATCTGTATGAGCTGCTTGCCCAGGCGTCTGTTTTCTACCGTCGGCAGTTGCGCGAACATTCCCAGGCGCGGCGTGCAACCGATTACTTGAAAGGGCGGGGCCTGAGTGGCGAAATCGCCGCCGAATTCGATATCGGCTTCGCCCCGCCGGGCTGGGACAACCTGTTGCGCGCGCAGGGAGGGAATCCCCCATCCCAGGCGCGGTTGGCGGAGGCGGGCTTGCTGATAGAGAAAGAAGGTGGTGGTTATTACGACCGTTTCCGCGACCGCATCATGTTCCCAATCCGTGATGGGCGTGGCCGTGTCATCGGTTTTGGCGGGCGGGTGCTGGGGGACGATACGCCCAAATACCTCAATTCGCCCGAGACGCCAGTGTTCCACAAAGGTCGTGAACTCTACGGTTTGTATGAGGCGCGCAAGGCGTCGCGCCAGCTTGACCGGCTGCTGGTGGTGGAGGGATACATGGATGTCGTGGCGCTGGCGCAGTTCGGCGTTCGCAATGCGGTGGCAACCCTGGGCACCGCCATCACGCGCGAGCACCTGGAGCGCATCTTCCGTGTTGTCCCTGAGGTGGTGTTCTGTTTTGACGGCGACCGCGCCGGACGCGACGCGGCGTGGCGGGCGGTGCAAAACGCCCTGCCGTTGATGACCGATGGGCGAACCGCGCGCTTCATGTTTCTGCCCGAAGGGGAGGATCCCGATACGCTGGTCCGCAAGGAAGGTCAAGGGGGTTTTGAGGCGCGTATTGAGAACTCGATCCCACTTTCGACTTTTTTTTATACCAGTTTGACCAAACAGGCCGATATATCAAGCATGGATGGACGCGCCCGGCTGGTGGAACTTGTTCGCCCCCAATTGTCCAATGTGCCGGAGGGCGCGTTCAAGCATATGATGATGGCGCGGCTGGCTGAGGTGGCGCGCATGGATGCCGTGGCGCTGGCGGGTATGGTGAGCGGCGGCAAGGTTGATGCCAGAGCGCCGCGACGGCCCGCAGCCATGCCGGCCAGACAGGCTGGCAGCCGTTCGCCCGTGCGCATGGCGATTGAGTTGCTGCTTTACAGGCCGGATCTGGCGCTTCGGGCGGGTGATACAAGGTGGTTGAGGGATCTTGATGTTCCCGGAGTACGCTTACTGGAAGAATTGCTTGAATTACTGCATGCGCAGCCTCATTTAAAGGTTGGCGCCCTTCTAGAGCGCTGGCGCGATACCAAGGAAGGTCATTATCTGGCTACATTGGCGCAGTGGACCCCTACCTTGCCCGAGGGCGTGGAAGCGGAATTTGGCGGTGTGATGAGGCGCCTGCGTGAGCAGCGCATTGAGCAATTTGTCGAGAACTTGCTGCACAAGGAGCGTCTGGAGGGTCTGAGCGCTGAGGAGAGAGGCGAATTGGGCCGGTTGCTTTCGAGAGGCGAGCAGGAAGCGGCCAGCGAAAAAAAGGGAAGCTCTGGATGATTCCATCCTGCGTGTGCGGAGGAACGTTTGGCTTAATTTGCAGGTTTCGTTTGCATGACATGCGGCTTAGTGTAAGATAGAAAGTTATTTTTGCTGAGTTCAATCAACCTTAAACCTAAAGACTACTGGGTAATATGAATCAGGAACAGCAACAGTCGCAGTTAAAACTATTAATCGCAAAAGGCAAGGAACAAGGGTTTCTTACCTATCGCGAGGTCAACGATCACCTGCCGGATGAGATCGTCGATCCCGAACAGATCGAAGACATCATCAGCATGATCAATGACATGGGTATCCCGGTGCATGAAGTTGCGCCCGATGCCGATGCCTTGTTGCTGGCCGATACTGCCGTTGCCGCAGATGAGGATGCGGCGGAAGAAGCGGCGGCGGCGCTGGCGAGCGTCGATGGTGAATTCGGCCGCACTACCGACCCGGTGCGCATGTATATGCGCGAGATGGGAACGGTCGAACTGCTTACCCGTGAGGGTGAGATCCAGATTGCCAAGCGAATCGAAGACGGCCTGGGCCAGGTGTTGTCCTCGCTCGCCACGTACCCCGAGACGATTGCCGAGCTGATACGGCAGCATGACAGGGTGCAGGCCGGTGAAATTCGTCTTACCGAGGTGATCCGAGGTTATATTGATCCCGCTGTGGCCGAGGGTGATCTTCCCGCTGCGGACTTTGAAAAAGAACCCGAATTTGCCGCGGCCGACATCCCCGATGATGATGAAGAGGAAACGGCGGATGTCGACGCCGAGCTGGACGACGTTGATACCGGGCTGGATCCTGAAGAGGCGCGTGCGCGTTTTGCCAATCTGCGTGAACTGCATGAGAAATTCATGGCAGCATCCGAGAAGCACGGCCGGGGACATGCCAAAGCCGTAAAATGCCGTCAGGAGCTTTCCGACGCGCTCCTGGAGATCAAGCTTGCGCCGCTTCAGATAGATCGCCTGGTCAACAGGCTGCGGGAAACGATGGATCGCATACGCGCCCACGAACGGGTGATCATGGACATTTGCGTGGGCCAGGCACATATGCCGCGCAAGGATTTCATTACCTCTTTTCCGGACAATGAAACCGACCTGGAGTGGTTGACACGGCAAATCAAGGCCAAGCGTGATTATTCACGGGTGCTCGAGCAGCATGCTGAGGCTATTCTGTCTGCACAGAACCGGCTGATTGCCATACAGGATGAATGCGGCTTGGGTATCCACGAGATCAAGGATGTCAACCGCAAGATCTCTATCGGCGAAGCCAAGGCGCGGCGTGCCAAGAAGGAAATGGTTGAGGCGAATCTTCGTCTTGTGATTTCCATAGCCAAAAAGTACACCAACCGTGGCTTGCAGTTCCTGGATCTGATCCAGGAAGGTAATATCGGCCTGATGAAGGCGGTGGATAAATTTGAATATCGTCGCGGTTACAAGTTCTCCACCTACGCGACCTGGTGGATACGGCAGGCGATCACGCGCTCCATTGCGGACCAGGCGAGGACGATCCGTATTCCCGTGCATATGATTGAGACCATCAACAAGCTCAATCGTATCTCGCGTCAGCTCTTGCAAGAGATGGGGCGCGAACCCACGCCTGAAGAACTGGCGGTCAAGATGGAAATGCCGGAGGACAAGGTGCGCAAGGTGTTGAAAATCGCCAAGGAGCCCATCTCCATGGAGACGCCAATCGGCGACGATGAAGACTCCCATTTGGGCGACTTCATCGAAGATCCGAATGTCATGTCCCCGCCTGATGCCGCCACGGTCGAAGGTCTGCGCGAAGCTACGCAGGGCGTGCTGGAAACGCTGACGGCGCGTGAAGCCAAGGTGCTGCGTATGCGCTTTGGTATTGATATGAATACCGACCATACGCTTGAAGAGGTCGGCAAGCAGTTTGACGTAACGCGCGAGCGCATTCGCCAGATCGAAGCCAAAGCATTGCGCAAACTGCGCCATCCCAGCCGCTCCGAAAATCTGCGCAGTTTCCTGGATTAACCGGGTAAATCTCATCAGGCGGTATTATAGCCGCCTGATGAGATAGTTTTTTTGCGCATCCAGGATGACGAGAGACCCGCTTCAGCGGTATACTCCCTTTTCTATCCAGGGCCTGTAGCTCAGTTGGTTAGAGCAGGGGACTCATAATCCCTTGGTCCTCGGTTCGAGTCCGAGCGGGCCCACCAATAAAATCAAATCATCCTAGAAACGGCAGTTGAACGGTGTAAGGCGCAACGACGCGGAATGGTTGTTCCATTCCAAGGAGTTGCAACGCTGCCATGCGCACTGAAAATCGTGCAATCCGCCCCGTAGCGGACTCACCAAACAGATGAGTCCGCAGGGTATGACAAAACCCATCTAAAACATATTGCTAATCGTCCAAAGAAGCGGTCAACTGCCGTTTCTAGGATCATTGTGATGCTTGGCAAGATTTTTCGTTTAGCGAGGCCGTCAACGCCTGCTTATGAGGAATGCGGGGGCTTGGCTTCTTGAACGAGTACCCACGGCGCGACCACCACGGCCCAGAATACTGGGCTGCGCTCATGCCAGCCCTTGAGATCTTTCACCGATGCGCGCGCGAGCTTGTCGGCCTGTATCAGGCTCTCAATGGCAGTCTTGTCATCCTTGGACATGGACGCCGCGACCTCGACCAAGTCAAGATCCATTGCAACCTTGACCACTACACCACGCGCAAAATGGCGCTCAAGCTCATGCAAGGTCAATTTCCCGGTCTCGGCGTTAAGCCGGCCCCGGAGTTCTTCGTCAAAGTTACCCATATGTTCCCTGCTCAAAGCTGGAAATTATACAACGCTCGTTAAGGCAGGGGAGATCCGTTTAGGCCTGTCATCTTGTAATATGATATTTTCCTTGCCAGTCGTCTAGGCTCAAGGAAAAAACCGCCGTATGTCCGCGCCACTCAATTGCTGCGTGCAGGGGTATGATGGCGTGGCAAGGATCACTGTATTCTCAATAAGCTGGAGTTGACTGTGGTAAATAATGATGTGTTACGAAGGCTTCGATACGCGCTGAATGTTGGCGACGAAAAAATGGCCGAGATAATAAAATTGTCAGGCCGTGAAATTGATCAGGAAACTATAGCTAATCTTCTGAAAAAGGAAGATGAGAAAGGCTACCTTGAGTGTGACCATGATGTCATGGAATCTTTTCTGGATGGGTTGATTATTTACAAGAGAGGCAAGGGTGGACGTGAGCCGGATCAGCATAAATCTCCAGCTTCTTTGTTAACAAATAACGATATATTGAAAAAGCTCAGGGTTGCCTTCGAGTTGAAGGAGGATGATATGCATGGGATTTTGGCGCTGGCAGGGTTCCAGGTATCGAAGTCCGAGTTGAGTGCATTATTCAGAAAGAAAGGACAAAAAAATTACAGGGAGTGTGGCGATCAATTGCTCAGAAATTTTTTGAAAGGCCTTACGCTTCGTCTTGGCAGTTGATGGCGGGTTTGTGAAAGTTTTAAAAATGTTCAACTTGTGAGGCGGTTGGGGCGGTCGTGCATCATGTATAATGACCCAATGAGTAACGACGTTCTGGTCCGTGTTGAACACCTTTTTCGCTATTACGGCGATATCTGCGCTTTGCACGATGTTACTTTTGATATCGGCAAGGGCGAGGTGCTGGGATTGCTGGGGCCTAATGGCGCGGGCAAGTCCACTACCATGCAAATTCTGAGCGGCAATCTGGCGCCCAGCGCGGGAAGGGTGTGGATCAACGGCATCGATATCCTGGACCAACCAAAACTCGCCAAGGCCGCGCTCGGTTACTTGCCTGATCAGCCTCCGTTGTATCGTGAACTGACCGTCGATGAATATCTGAACTATTGCGCGCGCCTCAACCGCATCCCGCGTGACAGGCGCAATGCCGCCGTGGACAAGGCCAAGCAGCGCTGCGGATTGACCGAGGTGGGCGCGCGCCTGATTGGCAATCTCTCCAAGGGTTATCAGCAGCGCGTGGGCATCGCCCAGGCGATTGTTCATACACCTGCACTGGTGATACTCGACGAGCCGACGGTGGGGTTGGACCCGATACAGGTGCGCGAGATCCGCGCGCTGATCAGGGAGTTGAGCGGCGAGCACAGCGTGATTCTCTCGACGCATATTCTGCCCGAGGTGCAGGCGACGTGTGACCGGGTACAGATCATCAACAAGGGCAGGCTGGTGCTGAACGATAGCATTGATGGATTGCTGGCGCGCATGCAGTCCTCCAGTATGCTGGTGGCGTTGCGCAATCCACCTCCAGTGCTGGAGCTGGAATCGTTGCCCGGCGTCAGGTCGGTGGTCCCTCTGCCGGATGGCCGCCTGCGGGTGCACTATTTTCCCGATGCCAGTCCAGCCCAGATTCTGGTCGAACGTTCGGTGCAGCACGGATGGGGATTGTATGAGCTGACGCCCGAGCGCATGTCGCTGGAGGAGATTTTTGTCGACATCACGCGTACGGAACAGCATGCCGTAGTGACGGAGGAAGCGGCGTAATGATATTCACCATAGCGGCGCGCGAGCTGCGCAGCCTGTTTCTCTCTCCGCTGGCCTGGTCCATCATGGCCGTGGTCGAGTTTATTCTGGCATATTTGTATTTGGCCCAGATCGAGACATTCATGCAGATCCAGCCGCGCCTTGTGGGACTGGAGGGCGCGCCCGGCGTCACCGGATTGGTCGTCGTGCCGCTGTTTGGCAGCGCCGCCATTGTGCTGTTGCTGGTGGTGCCCTTGGTGACGATGCGTCTGATCAGCGAGGAGCGCAGGGCGCAGACTATCAGCCTGCTGTTTTCCGCGCCGGTCTCCATGAGCGAGATCATCCTTGGAAAGTATCTTGGAATCATGGCATTTTTACTGCTGGTGCTCGCCATGATCGCCCTGATGCCGCTGGCACTGTTGCTGGGCGGCTCCATTGATATGGGTATGTTTCTGTCCGGCCTGCTTGGGTTGACGTTGCTGTTGGCCAGCTTCGCTGCCGTGGGTCTGTTCATGTCCACCCTTACCGTGCAGCCCGCTATCGCCGCCGTTGGCAGCTTCGGCATGTTGCTCCTGTTGTGGGTGCTGGATTGGGCAGGCAACGCGGGGAACGGTGTCATGAATGAGCATGTCAGCGGCATCCTTGCCTATCTCTCTCTGCTGCGCCACTATGAGCCATTGCTCAAGGGGGTGTTTGACAGCGCCGACGTGATTTATTACCTGTTGTTTATCGTTTTTTTTCTTGGGTTGAGCGTGCGTCGTCTGGATGCCGATCGCCTACAGCATTGATTGGAAATATCCCATGGAGGTTACACGCAAATCCCGTCGTCAGGTGCGGTTGCAAAACATCCTGTTCGTGGTGTTGTTTATGGGTGTGCTTGGCCTGCTGGCCTGGTTGAGCACGCGCTATCACTATCAGGCGGATTGGACGGCCACGGGGCGCAACACTCTTTCCCAGGCAAGCGTGGCACTGCTCAAGGAGGTGCGGGGGCCTGTCATTGTCACCGCCTTTGCCCGTGAGGCGGAGCCGCTGCGCAAGCGTATCTCCGAAATCGTGGGCATGTATCAGCGGCATAAAAGCGATATGCGCCTTACTTTCATCAATCCCGATGCCGAGCCGGATAGAGTGCGTGAACAGGGCATCACCGCGGATGGCGAGATAGTCATTCAGTACGCAGGGCGTATGGAAAAGATCAAGGATCTTGGCGAGCAGAGCTTGACCAATGCCTTGCAGCGTCTCGCGCGCGGCGGAGAAAGCTGGATTGTATTTCTGGAAGGGCATGGCGAGCGCAACCCACATGGCCGGGCCAATCATGACCTGGAATCGTGGATCGGTCAGGTCGAGGCCAAGGGTTTCAAGGCGCAAACCATCAATCTGGCCAGCCATCCGCAGATCCCCGCCAACACCACGGCACTGGTTGTCGCCGGTCCTCAAGTGGATTTGCTGCCGGGCGAGGTGAAGCTGATCCAGGATTACGTGGCGCACGGCGGCAATCTCCTGTGGCTGAGTGATCCCGGCTCATTGCACGGCCTGATGCCACTGGCCCAGCAGCTTGGCGTTGAATTTCTGCCCGGCGTAATCGTTGATCCCGCCACGCAGGCGTTTTCGATCAACAATCCCGCCTTTGCCTTGGTGGCCGATTACGGCGATCATCCCATCACGCAGGATTTCAATGTGGTCACTTTGTTTCCCCTGGCGAGCGGCCTGAAATTAACCGCGCCCGCAGGTTGGGATGGCCAGCCATTTCTGATGACGGGAGAGCGCAGCTGGTCGGAAAGCGGCAGGCTTTCCGGTGATATCAGCTTTAATCAAGGTGGTGATGTTGCAGGACCGCTGGCCATTGGCGTGAGCCTGAACCGTGCAGTCAAGGATGCCGGCGGCAAGGACATGCAGCAGCGTGTTGTGGTGTTGGGGGATGGCGATTTCCTCTCCAATGCCTATCTCGGCAATGGCGGTAATCTGAACCTGGGAATGAATATCGTGAACTGGCTAGCGCATGACGACGCTTTTATCGCCATCCCAGTCAAGACCGCCCCTGACCTGTCGCTCAATTTGTCGCAAACGCGCTATGCTGTTATTGGTGCCGGCTTTCTCGTCGTCATCCCAGCCATGCTGGCCGGTAGCGGTTTGCTGATCTGGTTGCGGCGCCGCAAACGCTAACGGCGATACACAGATGAAAATAAGTTCGCGCGCCTGGGTCAACCTGGTATTGTTTATCCTGCTGGCGGGACTGGCCTTGTTCACATTTTATGAGGCTGGCAGGGAGTCAACAGAACAGCCACTCACCCTGACGGTTATTGATCCCGGCAAGATCAGCCAAATTCGCATCAATCACAGGGATGGCGAAACTATCAGCCTGGTTAAAGATGTCCATGGCTGGCGCCTCAATCAGCCCATCAGCGTGCCCGCCAATAGCAGAAATGTGCAGCGCTTACTGGAACTGGCCCGGGCCACGAGTTACGCGCAACTTGATGTGCGTGGCGTGGATTTGAAAAAATTCAAACTTGACTCCCCCGATCTTTATGTGGAGTTCGATGATATCGAGTTCGCCTTTGGCGGCATCGAACCACTGGAGGGACGGCGATACGTGCGGGTAGGGCAAGTCGTGCATCTGATCGACGATGGCGGCTACCGGGATGCAAATATCGCACTGGCAGCGCTGGTGAATCCCGCCTTGCTTCCAGCGGGGTTCAAGCAGATGGAGATTAAACTGCCTGACGCCACGATCAGCCGCGCGGAAGATGGGCGCTGGACGGCGGTGCCGCCATCGGCGAGTCTTTCCGCGGATGCGATGCAGCGCCTGGCGGACGAATGGCAACGCGCCGAGGCGCGCAGCGTTGAGACGTATGTCCCGGACGGCAAGGCGCTGGGTGAAGTTGTGGTGCGTCTTCAGCCGGAGGCAGAGCTGCGATTTGAAATTGTCGCCAGAGAACCGGAGTTGATATTGGCTCGCCGCGACATAGGCATGCAGTATCATTTTACTGCGGAACAGTCAAAACGCCTGCTGTTGCAGGAGCCTCTCAAGAGCCGCCAAGGCAACGGACAGAGTCCATAATATGCCCGAACTCCCCGAAGTCGAGACCACTCGCCGCGGTATTGCCCCCTATGTCGTGGGACAGCGTGTCGCGCGCATTATTGTGCGTAATGCCCATTTGCGGCAACCCGTCTCCCCGGAGCTTGCCAGTGGGCTGACAGGGCAAACATTGCAGGCAGTGGAGCGGCGCGGCAAATATCTTCTGTTGTGCTCCCCGGCGGGCAGTGTGATCATCCATTTGGGTATGTCAGGCAACCTCCGCATCCTGCCAGGCGCAACCCCTGCCGAAAAACACGATCATGTGGATATTGTGCTCGCTAGCGGCGATTGCCTGCGCCTGCGCGATCCGCGCCGCTTTGGCGCCGTGTTGTGGACGCAGGAAAATCCGCAACACCACGCACTGTTGCGTGATCTCGGCCCCGAACCATTCAGCGATGCGTTTGATGGCGCTTATTTGCATCAGCGTTCCCGTAGCCGCAGCCTTGCCATTAAGCAATTTATTATGGATAGTCATATTGTCACGGGTGTAGGTAATATTTACGCGAGTGAGGCACTGTTTCTCGCCGGCATCCACCCCCTGCGAGCAGCGGGCCGTATTTCGCAGCAGCGATATCAGCGCCTGGCGCAGGCCATCCAGCAGGTATTGAGCGACGCAATCGCCCAAGGCGGTACCACGCTGCGCGATTTTTATAATGGCGAGGGCAAGCCGGGTTATTTTCAGCAGCAGCTCAAGGTGTATGGCAGGACGGATCAGCCTTGTGCTCGCTGCGGGCGTGCTATTGTTCAAATTAAACAGGGGCAGCGCTCCACATTTTTCTGTTCGGCGTGCCAGCGCTGATATACAGCTAAAAAAGACGAAGGGTAAAACATGAATATCGATTTTCTGAAGCTGTTCAACAAGGTTATCGGCGTTGTATTCGGTGCCATGCTGTTATTCATCACGCTGGGCATGATCATTGGCGTGCTGCACCTGTTCATGTCCGTCGGTGACCTGATGGTCGAGAAGGAGCTGGGCAAGCACTACTCCAAGATCATCTCCGATGTCTTGACCCTCTTCATTCTGGTGGAGCTATCGCGTTCGCTCGTTGAGTATTTCCATACCCAGCGTCTGCGCATGACATTTATCGTCGATGCCGGGATTGTGTTTGTTTTGCGGGAGCTGATGATTGGCCTGTTTGAGCACAAGATCATGCCCGATGAGATTTATGCGCTGAGTGCCCTGATGCTGGTGCTGACCGTATTGCGTATCGGCTCGGTGGTTGTGTACCAGCGCGAGAGACGAATGGCGGATATGGCGAAGTCCGCATCATCGCAAGAAAAAGCGGCGGAATGATGCTGGAGGACGTAGAGCCAGAGGCTCCAACGCAACAACGGCGCCGGGGCAGCTCCTCACGCTGTTGATGTTGGGCGCCCCGGCCTGCACGGTTTTTTAAAGTCTGCCGTCCGCGAGCCTTATTGAGTGGCAGGTTTGCTCGCCGGCCGTATTTTAATAATTACCCCCCCTTGTTGTAGCGCCAGCGTTTGTGTTGCGGCGCCCAATTGAGCAATATTGCGCCCAAGCTCGCGGTAGGCAGGGTTATAGGGGTTGAAAGTAAGGTGCGTAATGCCCTTGATCGTCCTGAGCAGGGTTTCCCCATCCTTGGCGGGCGGCGGCAATGGCAATACGTCACGCTTGCACGCGATCATGCTGCGGGCCGGCCATTGGCTGGCGGCGCGAAACGGCTGTTTGGTGTCCGATGCCTCCATTGCGAGCAGCTTGATGAGCTGATCCTCGGGGCTTAATTCGCCGTCTTTCACGATGCGCGCATAGCTTTTGTCCGCAAGCATGAAGGTCGTGGAGATAACTACCATTACAATCATCACCAACCCATAGCGGCCCATCAGGCTGCTTTTGTTCAGCGCCTGATTTGCGGCGATCAAGCGCGGGACTCCGCGATATAAAACCAGCACCAGCGCCAGCATGGCCCATGTGGCGTCAGCGGCGGCGAGGCCGATCAGCAGACCCAGCAGCAGCATGCTGCCCATCAGGTCACCCAGCAATGTGCGCCGCTCCAGCCACAGCACCAGTAGCAATAACGCTGCGAACACCGTGCCGGTGGCCCAACTTGGTTCTTCCAGTGGATTACCCAGATTCGCCAGGCCAAGCGTGGCGATAGGGTTGCTCCACCACGTCGTAATGTCAGGCCATCCCAGCCGCATGATCAAAACGAGCGCCGTGATGAGGGTGGCGCCGATAAGGACATGTCTTTTCTGGCGGGTATCGGCGGGGTCTTTATACCATCGCCACATCAGAGCCAGGGGGTAAGCCAGTCCGGCAGGGTGCAGGGTGACGCTGGTGCCGATGGCCAAGAGTTGCAGAAAATACCAGCCACTCAGAGGGCGTTGTGCCGCGCGATAGGTCTTGTCCAGCCAAGCACCAAGGCCAAATGTCAGAAGCAGGTAGGGGCCCGCGCCGATGGCGTCAATCTGCGT
The DNA here is from genome assembly GCA_001464965.1 of Gammaproteobacteria bacterium Ga0074134. Taxonomy (GTDB): domain Bacteria; phylum Pseudomonadota; class Gammaproteobacteria; family Ga007554; genus LNEJ01. The sequence goes on along the minus strand of LNEJ01000014.1, from coordinate 29,173 downwards.
GATCATGAGCGGCGATATCGCCAGTAGTGTACTGGGGATCAGCGCAGCTTCGATGCCGCTAGTCCGGCGGCTCCAGGAATAGAGAAGCAGGATGGCGGAGAAGGCCATCATTAAGGTATATACCTTGGCCGCGATAATGCTGCCCGACCAATAAAGCCCCAGCGGCACAAAAAACAATGCCCGGAAGTCGGGAAGCCCGAAGATGACAATGGGGCTGGCAATGTTGTCGACGACAGACCAATTCAGCAGCAGCCCCCTGGCGGCGCCTTCATCCAATCCGTAGGGTTCAAATCTAACCAGGCCCAGTGCCAGTATTGCTCCGCCCCAGATGATCATGGCTAACAGGCTCAGATGGCGGCCTGAGATTCGGTATTGCATTGACTTTCCTTTAGAATTTTAGTTTTCTGTTGTAGCTTAACATGTTTGAGGCGATGTGTGGCTCGAAGCACCCGCCCTACTATGACAAGCAGGGCGGGAGGATAGTTTAAGGAACCTCTGATTTATTCAGAGGTTCCTCGGCACATGGAGGTGCCGGCATTTTTCGATCACGGCAAGTGATTGAAAAATGAAGAAAAGAAAAAATCACATTTTTTGCTTTTCGTGCTATGAGAATTCCAGGATGGAATTATTCAGAGCTTCCTTAAAGTAGATAAAATTATCACGCATGGATCGGAGGGGATAGTGCTTGCATTAATATTAGGTGTCATGTTATATATCCTCAAGCTTGAATAAAACAATATAATATTCAGGCTCTAGTTATTAGGGTGACTCATAAAAGTGGAGGCGATTAATATGATGTACTCGGCTGAAGTCTTTACTATCTACGCGATCTGGTTTGTTGGGGCGTTTGTTTTTGCGGCACTTTTGGTTAAGATGAATTCCTGATCCCGTTTGATGGGTCGGGGGGCTTTCAACAAAAGTGGTGGCATGTCGTGCGGGTGGGAATCCTGCGGTGTGGCTTTGTTTATGGTTGGCGATCGCACGCTCGATCTGCCCGCCTGCCGGGCTTGGGCCACAGGATGATAAAAATGGTTAAATACTTGGGAGGGTGTCTTTAAGATGAAACGTGTAATAGTTTCGACTGCGGCTTTACTTATGGCGGCAATGTTGCCATCGGTAGTGATGGCGAGTGTGGCGTGGCCCAAGGGTGACGGTGATCTTGCCAATGGCAAAAAGATTTTCACGGAAGGCAAGGGCAGTGTTCCCGCGTGTAATTCATGCCACGGTCCTGAGGGGCTGGGCGACGACAATATGGGCACGCCCCGCATCTCCGGCCAGTTTTATAACTTCCTCTTGAAGCAGTTGGAGGATTTTGCGGCCGACAAGCGTACCGACACCACCATGTTCGTCATGAACACCAATGCCAAGGGTCTGAGCGAGCAGGACCGCAAGGATGTGGCGACCTACTTGGCGAGCCTGCGCAAGCATGGTGACACCAAGGTCTCCAACCTTGAAGAGTTGAAGGCCGCAGGTCAAGTGGTTGGTTTGCCGCACAAGGGCAAGTCGCTGGTCGAGTGGGGCGGTAATGAGAAGGGCATCACCGCCTGCAAATCATGTCACGGATATAATGGCATGGGCGCCCCGCCAGTTTTCCCCATGATTGGTCAGCAGCGCTATGTGTATCTTGTCAATCAATTGAAGAAATGGCGTGATGGCAGCCGTGCCAATGATCCTAAGGGTGCGATGCGCGCTGTTGCACAAAAGATGTCCGATGATGATATCAATAACGCAGCTGCTTATCTGGCGATCACCTCATTCTATTCCAGCGGCAATACGCGCCACGCTTACGACCCGCACTAAACCGGCGTTCCGCTGGTTGTCATCAGATGTACTAGAGGGTGAGGAAGTACTTCCTCACCCCTAATTTTAGATGGGCCGCCTGAACTTCATGCCTGGAATTTTGTCTCATTAGCGTCGTTTTGTTGCTTGGTTATATTTGCTGGCGGCGCGAATCACTCAGTGTGTCCGCGGCGCTTGGTGATTTCCGATACTTTTAAAGGCGCTAGAATCACATGAGTAAACAACGTCTCAAGTACGGCGAAAAGATACTGTTCAGTATTTTCGGCGCGTTTTTTATATTGGGGATCATTGCATTCATTGCTATGGAAGTGGTGCGCGCGCGCTCCGAAGCCCCGATGTTTACCGTAACCACCCACTTCGATTTCTCACCTGTGGGGCTGGAGGGTTCCAAGGTTTATCGTGAAGCCCGTTGCAACTCCTGCCATCGGGCGATGCGCAATGGCACGAACATGGGCGCGAGTCTCGATGGCATTGGCTCCAAGCGTTCTATACAATGGATCGAAAGTTTTTTCATTGATCCGGAAAAGACGTATGGCGGACCGACGCTCGATCATGGCTTGCCGCCCAAAGAAGCTGCCTATGTATCATCGTTGCCTAAAGAGGATCTCCACAAGATCGCCGTTTTCCTTTCGGAGCTGAGAGCGGATCGTGGCTCTGCGGCGGCTGCCCAGCCGCCGAAGGAGCGCTCCGGATTTATTGATGGAATGGTGGGTGCTTTTGCACCGGAAACCTGGAAGGATAAATATCAAGATATACGCGACAAGCCACAGGGTAGTGGTCCTGCCGGAGAGGAACATCAGCACTAATGAGTAACAGCGAACCCTGGCTGCATCAGAACGAAATAGAATACAGGCGTTATACATTATGGTTTTTTTATGCCTGCGTAATATATAGCTTGATTGGTTTTTCCTGGGGAGTGGTGGTGGGAATGCTGCCGGACCTGCGGGATTTTATTAATAACCGTCCCCACGCTCATTTGATCATGCTTGGTCATGGACATATCAATTTGCTGGGCTGGGTGGAGATGGCTATTTTCGGGTCTGTGTACTTTATTGTGCCGCGTTTGGTGAAGCGGCCCATTTTTAGTCTTAAGCTAGTGAAGGTTCATTTCTGGACGCACAATCTTGGACTAATGGGTATGGTGGTGTTTTTTGTTGCCGCAGGCACGATGGGCGGACTGGCGAGCATGGAAATGCCACCCGATGAGGTTAAAACAGTTGTAAAGCCATTCATGATATTGGTTGGCGTGTTTGGTTCAATAGTATTGCTGGCCAATTGTATTTGGGCATACAACATCTTTCGCACATGCTCGGGATGGAAAGAACGCCAATGAAAATGACCGGTGGCCGTGCGAACAACCAGTCCGGCAGCCGCCGTTTTGCGCTGAAGGGCACCCGCATCGCCTGTGCGCTGTTGGTTGGATTGATGTTTGCCGGGTGCGATGGGGGAAATAACAAGGACACCTTGCTGGTCGGCCAGAAAGCGCCCAGTCTTAGAACCAAGACCCTGGCGGATGTGGGGGGCGATTTCAGCAAGATCACCAGTTACCGCCAGCCCGATGAAAGGATGTATCAGTATTCGATTGACGAGGCGCTCAAAACAGGCAAGCCTATTGTTCTGGAGTTTGCCACGCCCGGCCACTGCACTGTGTGCGATGTGCAGTTGCAAATGTTGAAATCCCTGCTTACCAAATACGAGTCTCAAGTGCTTTTCCTGCATATGGATCAATATCAAAATACCGAAGCCTTTATTGCTTTTCGCGTGAAAGGCGACCCCTGGACGTTTGTGATCGACAAAGATGGTGTGGTGCGGTCGAAACAGCCGGGACGTATGTTGTATGGCGAGCTTGAGGCAGCCATTACCCGCGTTTTGCCTGCGAAGAGTTAATATGGCGGAATCAGAAAAACGCTACGTCCTGGTTCAGGATCGCAAGGGTATGACCTGGGATTTGCTGCTGTATGTCCCCACCGTGATATTCCTTGTGGCGATTGCCCTTAAGGTATGGTTCGGGCCGAACCAGAGCTGGGCATATCTGTTGGTGTTCATGGCCACTTTTTTTCTGCTTACGGGCGCTAACCGTATCCTCAAAACCCGCTTGATGATATTGCCGGCGGCGCCGGTTGCCATCGATATCGGTAAGCAGCGCGTGCGCTTGGAGTTGCGGAGTGGGACGCAGGTGGATCTGGTGAAGGGTGTGCGGTTTTTTGCGGATTTCGCGGGCAAGAGCTTTGCTTTGACTGGGCTGGATTTGTCTGGAAAGAAGCAGCAGTATGTTTTTCACCTCGGACAGTTTGCCGACGAGTCTCAATTCAAGGACGCCAAGTCGTTCTTGCAGGTTTATAAATAGGGAACAGCAATCAACCCTATCCCTTGGCTTTCTTTGCTGTAGCCCAAAGGTCATGGTCGTCAGCGTCGATAATTTCCACTTCCACGAACTCTCCTGGGTTCAGGCCAGCCGCATCTTCGATATACACCTGACCGTCAATCTCCGGTGCGTCCGCGGCTGACCGGGCGATCGCGCCTGTGGCCCCAACTTCATCCACCAGCACCTTGAACGTTTTTCCGATTTTGCCTTGCAATTTTGCGGCGCTGATTCCGGCCTGGACGCTCATGAATCGTTCCAGACGTTCCTGCTTGATCTCTTCAGGTACCGGGTTCGGCAAAGCGTTGGCGCTGGCGCCTTCCACGGGGGAATAAGCAAAGCATCCGACGCGATCAAGTTGGGCTTCGTGGAGGAAATCCAGCAGATATTTGAAGTCATCCTCCGTTTCCCCCGGAAAGCCGACGATGAAGGTGCTGCGTATTGTGATGTCCGGACAAATGCTGCGCCATAGCCGCAGCCGTGCCAGGGTGTTTTCGCTGTTGGCGGGGCGTTTCATGGCCTTGAGCAGGCGGGGGCTAGCATGCTGCAAGGGGGCGTCCAGGTAAGGCAGGATTTTGCCTTCGGCCATGAGGGGAATGAGGTCGTCGACATGAGGGTAGGGGTATACATAATGCAGGCGTACCCATGCGCCAAGATCTCCCAGTGCATCCGCGAGCGCCGTGAGGTGGGTCTTGAGCGGCCTGCCCTTCCAGAAGCCGGTGCGATATTTGGTATCAACGCCATAGGCGCTGGTGTCTTGCGAGATCACCAGTAATTCTCGCACCCCCGCATTGACCAGATGCTCGGCTTCCTGCATGACTTCGCCAATGGGGCGGCTAACCAGATCACCGCGCATCGAGGGGATGATGCAAAAGCTGCAGCGATGGTTGCATCCCTCGGATATTTTCAGATAGGCATAATGTTTTGGCGTCAGCTTGATGCCCTGAGGTGGTATCAGACTGGTGTAGGGGTCGTGTGAGGGTGGCAGGTGTTTATGCACGGCGTGCATGACTTCCTGCATGGCGTGGGGGCCAGTGACGGCCAGGACGTGTGGGTGTGCCTCCCGGATAACCTCTTCGCGCGCGCCCAGGCAGCCTGTGACGATGACCTTGCCATTCTCCGCCAGCGCTTCACCGATGGCGTCCAGTGATTCCTCTACCGCGCTGTCGATGAATCCGCAGGTGTTGACGACCACCAGGTCGGCGTCCTGATAAGAAGGGGAAATGGCATAGCCTTCGGCGCGCAATTGGGTGAGGATCTGCTCTGAATCAACGAGCGCCTTGGGGCAGCCGAGGCTGATAAAGCCAACTTTGGGTGAGGCCTGGGTCATGTTAGTGCTCATTATTCATTGCGATAGCGGGTTGCCAGGGTGCACTGGAGTGGTATTGCCTTCCAGCGTGCGGAGGATTGATATGGCGTCGTATATATATTTGATCATTATATCCTTATTGTCATTGTTGTTCGATAGTCGGATTTGCTGTAGACGGCGCTAAAATTGCATATTCTAGTCATTTTGTCGGAATTTTGGCGGGAACCGTATGCCTATGTCTGGTAGTACTGATGCAAATGGATGGATTCGAGGTGGCCCCCTCGCCTGGACGGTGCTGCTGGTTTGTTTGGCGCTGACTGTGTGGGGATGGTTTGTTTCCAGGGAAAATGCCCTGAAACAAGGCCAGCTGTACTTTGACGGGCAGGCGAGCCAGATGACACTGGCTATAAAGAATCGCATGCAGGGTTATGAGCAGGTATTGCAAGGCGGGGTGGCTTATTTTGCTGCTTCAAAGTTTGTTGAGCGCGACGAGTGGCGTCGGTATGTCGCAGGCCTGGATTTGGCAAGAAGCTATCCTGGGATTCAGGGGGTCGGCTTTGCCAAGCGCGTTTCCTTGCCGGAGCGTGATGCTCATGAAGAAACTGTGCGTAGCGAGGGATTTCCTGGATACAGCATCAAGCCGCCGGGCCAGCGTCCGGAATATTATCCTGTCCTATATCTAGAGCCGTTCGCAGGGCGCAACCTGCGTGCATTTGGTTTTGACATGTACTCCGAAAGTGTGAGACGCGCTGCCATGGATCAGGCGCGGGATACAGGGGTGACCGCGATTTCGGGGAAGGTGACGCTGATTCAGGAGACCGGCAAGGACAAGCAGGCTGGTTTTTTGATGTATTTACCGCTTTACGCTAACGGGCAACCTGCCGGCACACTGGCCGAGCGCCGCGCGGCAATGCTGGGATTTATTTATAGTCCGTTTCGCGTTAACGATTTGATGCAGGGCATATTGGGCCGGCAATGGCCGGACATCAGGCTTGAAGTGTTTGATGGCAGGCAGGTTGTGCCAGAAGCGCGTCTGTACGGAGAGGCCCCCAAGGATCAAGAAAATTACCCTCCTCTTTTTACGAAAACAGCATCAATAGATGTGGGTGGGCGCTCATGGACGCTGCGATTTTCCCCTGGTCCGGCTTTTATTGAGAATATCAATCAGGAGGAGTCGTGGATAATACTGATCAGCGGCGTGGCCTTGAGTGCCCTGCTGTGCGCGATTATCTTGATTTTATCAACGTATCGAGAAAGGGCGTTGGCCCTGGCAAACCGCATGACGGGCGCGTTGAGGAAAAGCGAGGCCGTATTGCGCGAGACCACGGCTTTGCAGAAAGCCATCCTTGATGGCGCGGATTTCACGATCATTTCGACCGATCAGAGCGGAGTGATCAGTACTTTCAATGCCGCGGCCGAGCGCATGCTGGGGTATGCCGCGCAAGACATGATAGGTAAATGCACCCCGGCTATTCTGCACGATCCTGGTGAGGTTGCGCGCCGTGCCCAGGTGTTGAGCGCAGAGCTGGGTGTCGAGGTGAAGCCTGGGTTTGATGCGTTTGTTGCCAAGGCGCGTCTGGGAGAGGCAGATGAAAACCAGTGGACTTGTATCCGCAAGGATGGCGGGCGTCTCAAAGTAAACCTGTCGGTGACGGGATTGCGGGACAGTCAGGGTGATATTACAGGTTTTTTGGGGATTGCTTACAATGTGACCGAGCGCGTGCGAATCTTGGAGGATCTGAATAGATTCAAGCATGTTTTAGATAATACTCTCGACATGATTTTCATGTTTGAAGCGGACAGCCTGCGTTTCGTTTATCTGAGCAGGGGGGCGGTGGAGAGCATGGGCTATGCGCGTGATGAGCTGATGACCATGACACCCTATCAAATCAAGCCGCTAATGCCGGAGCCTGTATTTCGCGGTGCGATAGCGCCCCTGATTTCCGGGGAAAAGGCGTCCATGCAATTCGAAACACTGCATCGCCATAAGGATGGCCATGACTTTCCTGTTGAAATATTTTTGCAGTTAGTGGAGACGGAAGAAGGCAAAGGATTATTTATCGCCATCGTGCGTGATATCACCGAGCGCAAGAAAATTGATTTGATGAAGAACGAGTTTGTTTCCACGGTCAGCCATGAGTTGCGTACCCCGCTGACCTCGATACGCGGTTCGCTAGGACTGCTCGCGGGTGGCGTGGCGGGTGAATTGCCCGTGCGCGCCAAGCCTCTGATTGATATTGCTTACAAAAACAGTGAACGGCTGGTGCATCTCATCAACGATATCCTGGATATTGAAAAGATTGAGTCCGGCAAGATGACATTTAATCTGCATCCGCAAGCATTGATGCCGCTCATCGAGTCCGCGCTGGAGTCGAATCATGCTTATGGCGAGCAGTATGGTGTGAAGTTTGAGCTGGTTACGGCACTGCCGGGCGTCAAGGTGAACATGGATAGCGACCGTCTGATGCAGGTTATGTCCAATCTGCTTTCAAATGCAGCGAAGTTTTCCCCGCTGAATGGCCGTGTTGGTATAGATGTGGGGCGGCATGGTTCGATGATCAGGGTGTCGGTGACGGATCAAGGGCCCGGCATTCCCCCTGCCTTTCGCGACAAGATTTTTCAGAAATTTTCCCAGGCTGATACGTCCGATACGCGCCAGAAAGGCGGCACCGGCTTGGGCTTGAGCATCTCGAAGGTGATCATCGAAAGAATGGGCGGGCAGCTTGGGTTTGATGCGCAACGTGAAACGGGCGCCATGTTTTATTTTGATTTGCCAGAGTGGCGGGAAAGCGCGGCCGGTAGCGATGCTGCGCTTCCTCGGGTTTTGGTCTGCGAGGACGATCCTGATGTGGCGTCATTTCTTGAGGTGATGCTGAAGGGTGATGGTTTTGATGTCGATGTTGCGTATGACGCGGCGCACGCCAAGCAGATGCTCAGCAAGAATCGCTATGCCGCGATGACGTTGGATATCGGCTTGCCGGATGAGGATGGCGTAACGTTGATTCGTGAGCTGCGTGGACAGGAGGCTACGCGGACATTGCCTATCATCGTCGTGTCCGCACAGGTCGAGCAGGCCCGCAAGGAGCTGAATGGCGGCGGTTTTGCCGTACTGGATTGGCTCAACAAGCCGATTGATCAGGGGCGGCTGCTAGGCGCATTAAAACAGGTCGCAGTGTGTGGCGGTAATCACAAGCCGCGTATCCTGCATGTTGAGGATGATCCTGATGTCCGGCAGGTGGTCTCTTCCATGGCGCAGGATATCGCTGATTTTGATTACGCCGGCAGTCTGCGGCAGGTGGCCGACAAGCTCAAGCAGCAACGCTATGATCTGATTATTCTTGACCTGGGGTTGCCCGATGGTTCGGGCTGGGACGTGCTGCCACTGCTCAGTGTGCTCAATCCGCAGCCTCCGGTGGTGATATTCTCCGTGCAGGATGTTACGGCCGAAGATGCGCGCAAGACAGCCGCCGTGCTGGTGAAGTCTCAGGTTTCGAATCAGGAGCTGATCGATACATTGAGGGTATTAACCAAGCAGAATATGTCCGTGAATCCCTGATGATTTAGGGAACCTCTGATTTATTCAGAGGTTCCTTGGCACATGGTGGTGCCGGCATTTTTCGATCACGGCAAGGGATTGAAAAATGAAGAAAAGCAAAAATCACATTTTTTGCTTTTCGTGCTCTGAGAATTCCAGGATGGAATTATTCAGAGCTTCCTTAGTCAACGTGCATCTGAATTCGGTATCCATCTTCAGCCAGTTATGCGTTAGATGTTTGGCCCGCTAGAGCGGGCTGCCTGCGCGCGCCTCATCCTCCAGCCAGTGCATAAGCCACGACGTTCAGGGTATTCCTGCCGGTTAGGGCTTGATAGGTGATTTTTTCAGACTTTTTCGCTACAGAAACCTCGCTGGCGCCTGCTTCAGGGTACAATGTCGTCAGTGCAATCAAGGAAGCCAGAAAAATCCCGGATGTGCGTAAATAAACTGAATGCTGTGTGTCATGCCTGAAAAAACCATTCACATCAGCATTGCCAGCCAACACCTGCAATTGCGCGAAGACGGCCAGATAGTGTGCGAATTCTCCGTCTCCACGGCGGCGAACGGCCCAGGAGAGCGCAAGGGTAGCAACTGCACGCCGCGCGGCTGGCATGTGATTCGTGCCAGGATTGGTGAGGGTTGTCCGCCGGATACGGTTTTCGTCGGCAGGCGTCCTACGGGTGAAATTTATTGCCCGGAGTTGCGCGCACAATTCCCGGATCGCGACTGGATACTCACGCGCATTCTATGGCTGAGCGGCCTGGAGCCGGACAGGAACCGCTTGGGTGATGTCGATACCATGCGCCGTTACATCTATATTCACGGTTCGCCTGATGATGTGCCGATGGGCATTCCCGGCTCACATGGCTGTGTGAGGATGCGCAACCGCGACATCATCGCGTTATTCGATAAGGTCGAGGCGGGGACGAAAGTGTTGATCGAAGAGTAGGCCGAGCGTGCTGAATTTCATCTTGTCCCGCCTGTTGAGCGCCGCCGTAGTGGTGATTGGCGTGTCATCCCTGGTGTTTTTCCTGATCCATCTGGTGCCCGGCGACCCGGTGGAAGTGATGCTGGGGGAGTCCGCCCAACCCGCGGACCGGGCGGCATTGCGCCACGCGCTGGGGTTGGATCAACCGGTGCCTGTGCAGCTATTCAACTATTTCAATGGTCTGCTGCATTTTGATCTTGGCGTATCGCTGCATAGCCAGCGTCCCATTGCCGAAATGATGCTGGAGCGCATGCCGGCGACGCTGGAGCTGGCGGTTGCCGCATTGCTGGTTGCCGTGGTTATTGCCTTGCCTCTCGGCGCGCTGTCGGCGGTGCGTAAAGATACGGCCCTGGATCATGGCGCCAGGGTCATATCGCTGCTTGGCATCTCCATCCCCCACTTCTGGCTGGGGCCGCTGTTGATCCTGATATTTTCCTTGTGGCTGGGCTGGCTGCCGGTGAGCGGGCGCGAGGGTTTTGCGTCGCTGGTGCTGCCCGCGCTGACGCTGGGCACGGCGCTGGCGGCGATCCTGTCGCGCATGGTGCGAGCCACGCTGCTGGAAACACTGAATGAAGACTACATCCGCACCGCACGCGCCAAGGGGCTTACCGAATATACAGTCGTTTTGCACCACGCATTACGCAACGCACTGTTGCCGGTGATCACCGTGCTCGGCCTGCAACTCGGCGCGTTGCTGGGCGGTGCGATAGTCACGGAAATGGTGTTTTCCTGGCCGGGCATCGGACAGTTGACCATCGAGGCCATCCACAGGCGTGATTACCCTGTAGTGCAGGCATGTATACTGTTAATCAGCGTGACCTATGTGCTGGTGAACACTCTCACCGACCTTGCCTATGTCTGGCTTGATCCGCGCGTGCGTCTGCACGAGGATATGTAATGCGGGTGATGCGTCTGGGATTGCCGTCGAGTATTTTGCTGTTGTGGCTGGGCATGGCCGTGTTTGGCCCGCTGCTGGATTTGCAGCCTGATCATATCGAGCTTTCCCGGATACTTGTTTCGCCCGGCGCGGATGCGTGGCTGGGCTACGATGATCTGGGCCGTCCCTTGTGGGATCGTCTTGTCGTTGGGGCGCGCACCTCATTGTTCGTGGCGCTATGGGTGGTGATGATTTCCGCGCTGATGGGCACTGCCATCGGTACGGCCGGCGCCTATATGGGTGGCGCGTGGGATCACGTTATCGTGCGCATCATCGACATCTTCCTCGCCTTTCCCGGCATCCTGCTTGCTATCGCCATGGCCGGCTTGCTGGGGCCGGGTGTCGATAACGTCATCATCGCCTTGAGCACAGTAGGCTGGGTTGGCTTTGCACGGCTGGCACGCGCCCAAGTGCTGTCCATCAAGCAGCGCCTGCATGTAGAGGCGGCAGTGGCAATGGGTGTGAGGCAGGTGCGCATTGTCGTGCGTCATATTCTGCCGTTGACTCTCGCGCCACTGATTGTCGAGGCCAGTTTTGCCGTGGCGGGCGTGGTTATCGCCGAAGCAGGTTTGTCATTCCTGGGGCTAGGCGTTCAGCCGCCAGCCGCCTCGTGGGGTAGCATTATCCGTGATGGTACACGCTACATGCTGGTTGCGCCGCACATGGTGCTGGCGCCGGGCATTATCCTGATGCTGGTGGTGCTCGCCGTCAATCTTCTTGGTGATCACTTGCGCGACTGGGTGGATGTGCGGACGCGGCGGGTTTTGTGAGGGCGGCAGGCAACTGGCAAATATTTTCATGTTGCCGATAAAGTTAATAGAGCACTTTATCTGGCGCATTGTTGTTGTTTTAGTCAATAAAAGGGCACGGCCATGGTAAGAAATAAAGTCACCGGAAAACGTCTTTTTGTGCTGGACACCAATGTCCTGATGCACGATCCCGCAGCACTCTTCCGCTTTCAGGAGCACGATATTTTTCTGCCCATGATGGTGCTGGAAGAGCTTGATAACAACAAACGCGGCCCCTCCGAAGTGGCGAGAAATGCCCGTCAGGCCAGCCGTTTCATGGAAGAATTAATGCGTGGCGGTTTGGAGCAAGGTATGGAGGCGGGCCTCAAGCTGCCTACCTCCGTTAACGCCAGCTTCGAAAGTGGACGCCTGTTTTTTCAAACCCAGATATTGTCGCACGACCTGCCGCCCAGCCTGCCGGGCAACAAGCCGGACAATACCATACTCGAAACCGTGCTGGCGCTCCAGGAGAAGCTTGCCGACGCTACGGTTATCCTTGTCTCCAAAGACATCAATCTGCGCATCAAGGCTGCGGCACTGGGGATTCCTGCCGAGGATTATCAAAACGACCAGGTGCTCGACGACCTCACCCTGCTCTATAAAGGCCAGGTTGAGATTGAACCGGAATTCTGGGAGCGGCACAGCAAGGAGCTGACCTCCTGGAAGGAGGAGGGCCGCACGTTTTACCGGATTTCCGGGCCGGACATCGCGCAGTGGTACCCCAACCAGTTGGTGCACGACGGCGCACAGAGTGGTTTTGAAGGCATTGTGCGCAGCATTGAGCACGATACCGCAATTGTCGAGATCTGCATTAATTACCGCAGCGCGCACCACGCCGTATGGGGTATCAACGCGCGCAATCGCGAACAGAACTTCGCCCTCAACTTGCTGATGGACCCGGCGATTGATTTTGTGAGCCTGTTAGGCAACGCCGGAACGGGCAAAACATTGTTGACGCTGGCGGCCGGGCTTGCCCAGGTGCTCGATGAGCGCCGTTATCAGGAGATCATCATGACGCGCGCCACCGTGCCGATGGGCGAGGACATCGGCTTTCTGCCGGGTACGGAGGAGGAAAAAATGGTGCCCTGGATGGGCGCGTTGATGGATAACCTGGAAGTGCTCGCCAGCGCCGATGGCGGTGAATGGGGCCGTGCCGCCACAAACGACCTGCTGCGTCACCGCATCAAGATTCACTCCTTGAACTTCATGCGTGGCCGCACCTTCCTGAAAAAATACGTCATTATCGACGAAGCGCAAAACCTGACATCCAAACAGATGAAAAGCCTCATCACACGTGCCGGCCCCGGCACAAAAATTGTGTGCATGGGCAACGTCGCGCAAATCGACACGCCGTATCTCACCGAGACCACTTCAGGCATCACCTATGTGGTTGATCGCTTCAAGGACTGGGCGCATGGCGGGCATATCACCCTCAAGAGCGGAGAGCGCTCACGCCTGGCTGATCACGCAGCGGAGATTTTGTAAAGTGGGGCACAGCATGTAGGAGGGGGCTTGCTCGCTCCTACATGTATTTCAGAGAATTCCCTATCTTCAGCTCCAATAGCTGATCCGCGCGCCCCTGATTTACGGCAATTTCAACAAGACCATTAGCATTTCCATACCAGAATCCTTGGCCCGGCACGACATCGGAAAAGGTGCGTGCCCATGGCAGGGTATGCTTCCCTACCTTTAAAACCGCATTGCTGGATAAGGATGCTGTCCGTATCCCCGCCATGGCATTGCCGAAATGGTCAACGTAGACGATCTCATAAAGGTCATCGGGCCACCCTGTTTCCAAGCCCCCATCCAGCGGCTTGCCGGCGATAAGTTCATCAGAAGGCAGTATGCCGCGCGCTAGATGTGCCGCCACCGGCGCGAATAGATCGCGGCCGTGGAAGGTGTTTGATAGCCGCTGTGGCCGCCATGCGATCTCCCACCATTCGACATGCGATCCGCGCCGCGTCAAGATGTCGAATAATCCATTGTCAGGTCCGACAAACCAGCGGCCGCTCGAGCGCACGATGACGGGCCGCCGCGCGGCGCTGCCGACGCCGGGGTCCACAACGCAAAGGAACACCGTATCCAACGGGAATTCCTCGGTATATGCGGGCAGCAAATAGGCCGCTGCCTTGGGATTGCAAGCGGGGGCGTCGGAGAATAAGTCTACTACCAGTTCCCTCGGCGCCAGTTGCGCAAGAACCGCCTTCATCTGCCCGGCATATGGGCCTTCCAGTCCGAAATCCGTGAATAGAACGATCATGAGCATCACCCTGGATTGTTTGCGGCGCTAATCAAGCCACCACAATATCACAGACCTGGCAGAGCGCTAGGGCCCGGTGGAGGAGGCGGGCTGCTATCGTCCGGGGGCGGTGTGGCTTGTGGCGCGCTTGTTTCCGTACCGGCTGTGGGCGTGGGCGCTATTTCCGGCTCAGCCGATGGCTCAGTTTCTTTCGGCATGTCGAGTTCGGGCATAGGCTTGGCAGGGGGTGCGATGAGGCGTGGCGCGGCGTTGAAGTCACGGCCGTATCGTACCGCCATGCGCGCCAGGATGATCTTGGTCTTGCGCATTGCGCGGCGGGCGTTGCGGTGGGTATCGTAATAGCGCGGATTGGGCACGATAGCGGCTAGCCATGCGGCTTCGCGGGGCGTCAGTTTCGCGGCGGATTTTCCGAAGTAGTGGTGGGCGGCGGCCTCCGCGCCGAATACACCATTACCCCATTCGATCACGTTCAGGTAGATTTCAAAGATACGCTGTTTGCTCAGGCTTTTTTCCAGCATCACCGTGATGATGGCCTCTTGCCCCTTGCGCCACGGGGTGCGCTGGGTGGAGAGGAACAGGTTTTTTGCGAGTTGCTGGGTGATGGTGCTGCCGCCTGCGACGACCTTTCCCTGTTTGATATTCTTTTCCGCGGCGACCTTGATGCCTTCCCAGTCGAAGCCTTCGTGACTATAGAAAGTGGCGTCTTCCGAGGCGATGAGGGCACGTTGCAGGTAGCGTGAAATGCGCGGCATCGGCACCCAGCGATAGTCTATGCGGGCTGGTTCTGATGCGGTAGTCATCTCCGCCATGCGTCCGCGCATCAGCGCGGTGTCTTCAGGATTGAGGGTATCGAGACGTGTTACTTGCCAGTAGATCCAGCCTTGGTAAAGCAGTGCTGCGAGCAGGGCGAGGATAAGGCCGCGCCAGAGCCATTTTGAAAGGACCTTCATCGAATATTTTCTTTGCGCCTTTGCGTCTAAACATAAAAAAACTCAAGGAACCTCTGATATGTCAGAGGTTCCTGGGCATAGGGAGGTGCACGCTCCGATGATTCCAGGATGAAATCATCGGAGCTTTTTCAAATAATCCTCACATCCTCATGCTCCAGCATCCGCACCAGGCTAATCAATGGCAGACCGATGAGCGCGGTAGGGTCTTCGCCTTCCAGTTTGTCGAAGAGCGCAATTCCCAAACCTTCCGATTTGAACGAGCCCGCACAGCTATATGGCTGCTCGCGGCGCAGATAATTCTCGATCTGCGCCGCGCTCAGCACACGAAACACAACCGCGAAGGGGATGACATCCACCTGCATGCGCCGGGTGGTGCTGTTGAGCAGGCACAGCCCGGTCAGAAACTCCACGCGCTTGCCGGAGGCGTTGGTGAGTTGTTTTACCGCATTGTCGTGATTGCCCGGTTTCCCGAGCATTTCGCCGTCCAGCACAGCTACCTGATCGGAGCCGATAATCAGCGCATCGGAGTGTTGTTGCGCGACCGCGTGCGCCTTGGTGCCGGCGAGCCGTGCCACAAGGCTTTCCGGCGACTCGCCGGGCAGAGGCGTTTCATCGGCTTGCGGCGGGATGGCGTTGAAGGGCAAGCCCAGCCGGTGCAGCAATTCTTTTCGAAAAGGGGAGGAAGAAGCCAGGATCAGCTGCTGCC
Source organism: Gammaproteobacteria bacterium Ga0074134 (assembly GCA_001464965.1). Classification (GTDB taxonomy): domain Bacteria; phylum Pseudomonadota; class Gammaproteobacteria; family Ga007554; genus LNEJ01. The sequence continues at coordinate 13,538 of LNEJ01000014.1, read as the reverse complement.
GCTTGTGCCCATTATTATGATGTTCAGCCGATTTCAATCAGTGCCTCGTCGGGGTTAACGTTATCGCCTTTGCGTACATTCACGGCGATTACCTTGCCGGTAATCGGCGCCTGTACTTCAGTTTCCATCTTCATGGCCTCGGTCACCAGCACCGGGTCGCCCGCCTTCACAGCGTCGCCCGGTTTTACCAGGACATCGACGATGGTGCCCGGCATGGACGTGGTGACATGCCCCGGCGCCTGGGCTCGCGGCCGCCTGCTGCCTTTCCCCGTGGCTTGCTTTGCAGGCTCGCTAGAGAGTTCCTGTAGCGTTTCAACGATAATTTGTTCAGGCAAACCGTCCACGGAGACATAGAAGGGCCGCCTGTTCTGCTCCTGGTGGCCGCTGCCTGTTACGTGGATGTGATAGGTCTCACCGTGCAGGGTGACGTTGAATTCCACGGGTGTCGCGCCACGTATGGCCTCGCCCTCGCGTGCCATCTCAAGCGGTTCGGGTATGAGCGTGCCCGTGGCGCGCTGTTCGAGAAACGTGCGGGCGATTTCCGGGAACATGGCGTAACTCAATACGTCTTCTTCCGATGTTGCAAGAACGCCGATGTCGTCACGCAGTGTTTCCATCTCATCCTTGAGCAGGTCCGCGGGACGGCAATCAATGGCTTCTTCATTGCCAATAGCCTGCTGGCGCACGATGGCGTTTACCACCCCCGGCGTTTTGCCGTAACGCCCCTGCAAGTAAAATTTTACCTCATTGGTGATGGTCTTGTAACGCGTGCCCGCCAATACATTGAGCAGGGCTTGCGTGCCAACGATTTGCGAGGTGGGTGTGACCAAGGGAGGGAATCCCAGGTCTTCGCGCACATGCGGGATTTCCGCGAGCACCTCATTCATGCGGTCCAATGCGCCCTGTTCGCGCAACTGGTTGGCGAGGTTGGAGATCATGCCGCCGGGGATCTGGTTGATCTGGACACGCGTGTCGATGCCCGTATACTCGCTCTCGAAGCGCTGGTATTTCTTGCGCACATCGTAGAAATAGAACCCGATTTCCTGTAGTAGTTCGAGATTGAGGCCGGTGTCGTATTGCGTGCTACGGAGTGCCGCGACCATGCTCTCGGTAGGTGGATGGCTGGTGCCGCCGGAAAAACTGGAAATTGCGGTGTCAATGTGGCGGCAGCCGTTTTCAACGGCCTTTAACTGACACATGCTTGCCAGGCCAGAGGTGGCATGTGAATGTAAATGAATGGGGATTTTAACCGCGTTGACCAGGTGGCGCACCAATTCCGCGGTGACCATCGGTGTGAGCAACCCGGCCATATCCTTAATGGCGATGCTGTCGCAGCCCATTGCTTGCAGCTCGCGCGCCATCTCAACAAACTTGGGCGTGCTGTGCACGGGGCTGGTGGTGTAGCACATGGTACCTTGGGCGTGTTTGCCCGCGGCCTTGACGGATTCTATGGATACGCGCAGATTGCGGGTGTCGTTGAGCGCATCAAAAATGCGGAATACGTCGATGCCATTAGCGGCAGCACGCTGCACGAAGGCGCGCACCACATCATCGGAATAATGGCGGTAGCCGAGCAGGTTTTGTCCGCGCAATAACATTTGCAGCCGGGTGTTGGGCAGTGCCGTCCTGAGCTTTTTCAGGCGCTCCCACGGATCTTCCTTGAGGAAACGCAGGCAGGCATCAAATGTTGCGCCTCCCCAGACCTCCAGCGACCAGAAGCCCGCCTGATCCAGCTTGGCGCAGATCGGCAGCATATCCTCGGTGCGCATGCGGGTGGCAATCAGGGATTGATGTGCATCGCGTAGAATGGTGTCGGTGATGTGGACGCGGGACATGTCAGGCACTCGCTGCTGGGTTAAGAGTGGGCGTTGGCCGTGGCCATGTGCGCGTATATGGCGGCGGCAATCACGGCGGCCAATTCGCGCGGCGGGCGGCGCACGGAGTAGTTTATCAGCTCGGGATGGTTTTCCACGAAACTGGTGTCGAATGTCGCATTCTGGAACTCCGGTGAGCGAATGATTTCCAGATGATAAGGAATGGTGGTCTTAATGCCGTACACGCCAATATCCTGCAAGGCACGATTGGCGCGGTCCAGCACCTCATCCCAGGTTAATGCCCACACCGTCAGCTTCACGCACAGTGAATCATAATAGGGCGGTATTTCATAGCCGGTATATATCGCGCCATCGGTGCGCACACCGGGACCGCCGGGCGCGAAATAACGGGTAATACGCCCGAAGCTGGGCAGAAAATCGTTTTTCGGATCTTCCGCATTGATGCGGAATTCCATCGCGTAGCCGCGGCGCTGCACCTCATCCTGCCGGTAGCGTAGCCGCAGCCCCGCGGCGATGCGGATCTGTTCGCGCACAATATCGATGCCGGTGATCTGCTCCGTGACGGTGTGCTCCACCTGCAAGCGGGTGTTCATTTCCATGAAATAGAAATTCCCCCCGGCATCCAGCAAAAATTCCACGGTTCCGGCATTCTGGTAGCCAACGGCTTGCGCGGCGCGCACTGCAAGATCGCCCAAAAAGGCGCGTTGCTGATCGGTAAGTTGTGGCGACGGGGCAATCTCGATCAATTTCTGGTGGCGGCGCTGGATCGAGCAGTCGCGCTCGAACAGGTGAATCACATTGCCGTGGTGGTCGCCCAGCACCTGCATTTCGATGTGGCGTGGATTGACGATGCACTTTTCCAGAAAGATCTCCGCGCTGCCGAACGCCTTGGTGGCCTCGGAGATCACGCGATCATAGTTTTTTCTCAGTTCCTCGGCGTTTTCGCAGCGCCGGATGCCGCGTCCACCGCCACCCGAAGTGGCCTTGAGCATTACCGGGTAACCGAATTCACCGGCACGTGCCAGCGCCTCGTCAATACCGCTAAGATTGCCTTCGCTGCCCGGTATGACCGGAATACCCGCGGCAATCATCGCCTGGCGTGCGGCGATCTTGTCGCCCATGTGGCGGATCACGTCGGCGGAAGGGCCGATAAAGCGGATGTTGCGACGCGCGCAAATCTCGGCCAGTTCGGGGTTTTCCGATAGAAAGCCATAACCGGGATGCAGCGCATCGCAGCCGGTGGCCACCGCCAGATTGGCGATACGGTGGGCATTCAAGTAGCCGGCGACCGACTCGGGGCCGATGTTGTAAGCTTCATCGGCCTTCTTGACGTGCAGGGCATGGCGGTCGGCATCGGTGTAGATCGCCACCGATTTGATGCCCATCTCCGCGCATGCGCGCACAATGCGCACAGCGATTTCGCCACGGTTGGCGATCAACACTTTCTTGATCAAGCGGCTGCCTCGCGGGTTGGTTGTGTCGTATCAGAGAATCGGCCTGCGCCTTGCTTTCTTTAATTATCGACTTCTACGGGAATCAATCGCTATAGTCAAGACTGCTAAATTGGAAGAGTTGGATTTATCGGGCATTTTTTGACAGGAGGTGCCCGCCAATTGTAAAATGCTCGGCTTATGCCCAGTCAGCCGCCCGAATATATAGACCCTTTACGTCTTGCTGATGCCCGAGCGGTGTTGCAGGGGCAAGTGGCTGTGTCAAGCATGGCGCGGCTTGCACCTTCATTGTGTTCGACGCAAGGCGCGGTGGATTTCGAGCTGGCGTTTAGTGTGGACATGGAAGGAATCCGGTGCATCCACGGTTCCCTGCGCACACAGTTGGATGTTGTTTGTCAGCGCTGTCTACAGCCAATGAAACTGCCACTGGAAGCTAAAGTGGCGCTGGGTGTGGTGGCGTCGATGCAGGAAGCTGGGCGTTTGCCAAGCGCCTATGAGCCGTTGATTGTAGGCGCGGAGCCTGTTTCTCTAAATGAGATGATTGAGGACGAGTTGCTGCTGGTCTTGCCAGTGGCGCCGATGCACCCCGAGCAGCAATGCCCGGCGTGGCAAGAGCGTGTTGTTGAGGAAGAACAGGATGAGCTGGCCCAGGAAGACAGGAAAAACCCGTTTGCAGTGCTAGCGCAACTGAAGAAGATGTAGGTGACCTTTGCGGGTTGCTCAAATGATTTTAAACGCTTTAAATATATAGCAGGAGTATGAAAAATGGCCGTACAGCAGAACCGTAAAACCCCCTCCAAGCGTGGCATGCGCAGATCCCATGACGCGCTGACCTCGTCCACCCTGTCGGTTGAGCCCACCACGGGCGAAACCCATCTGCGCCATCACATCAGCCCGGACGGGTATTACCGCGGCCGCAAGATCATCAACACCAAGGGCGAGTAAGACTTGGGTCTTACTCTCGCGCTGGATGCCATGGGGGGCGATCATGGCCCCCATGTGGTGGTACCCGCCGCCCTGAGCGTGCTTGCCGAGCAGCCGGATCTCACGCTCATCCTCGTGGGCGATCAGGATATCCTCGCCAAGCAACTGCTGGCGCACAATGCGCGGACCAGCGACAGGCTGCAGATCCAGCACGCCTCTCAATGTGTCGAAATGCATGAGCCGCCTTCCCAGGCGTTGCGTGGCAAGAAGGACTCATCAATGCGTGTTGCCATTGATCTGGTCAAGTCTAGCCGCGCCCAGGCTTGTGTCAGCGCAGGTAATACGGGCGCATTGATGGCCACCGCCCGCTATGTGCTGAAAACCTTGCCTGGTATCGACCGGCCCGCCATTATCTCCGCCTTGCCGACCATGACGGGGCACACTCACATGCTCGATCTGGGCGCGAACGTGGATTCAACCGCCGAGCATTTATTCCAGTTCGCCGTAATGGGGTCGGTGTTGACCAGTGCGGTGGATAACATCGAGCGCCCGCGGGTCGGCCTGCTCAATGTCGGTGAGGAAGAGATCAAGGGCAACGAGACGGTCAAGGAGGCTGCGCGCATGCTCGCCGCCAGCGACATCCATTATGTGGGTTTCGTCGAGGGCGATGACATTTATAAAGGCAGCGTCGATGTCGTGGTATGTGATGGTTTTATTGGTAATGTCGCGCTGAAAACCAGCGAAGGCGTGGCGAAAATGATCAGTCATTACATGAGACAGGAATTCAAACGTTCAATCTTTACCCGGTCGGTGGCATTGGTGGCGATGCCGGTACTAAAGGCGTTTCGCGCCAAGATTGATCCCCGCCAGTATAATGGTGCGAGTCTGGTGGGATTGCAGGGGATCGTCATTAAAAGCCACGGTTGCGCGGATGTTTTTTCGTTCGCCAACGCCATCAAAGAGGCGGTGACCGAAGTCAAAAAGGATGTGCCGCAACGCATCAGAACGCAACTGGAATCCTTCCTGACAGAGAGGCGTGCAAGTTGAAATATTCGCGCATCATCGGCACCGGCGGCTATCTGCCTGAAAAGGTGTTGACTAACGCCGATCTTGAAAAGATGGTCGACACTACGGATCAGTGGATCGTGGAGCGTACCGGCATCCGTAAGCGTCACATTGCAGCCCCCGGTGAGACCACCTGTGACATGAGCGAAGCCGCCGCGCGGCGCGCCATTGAAGCCGCGGGTATCAAGACTTCCGATATCGATCTCATTGTGGTAGCAACCACCACCCCAGACCGGATATTTCCCAGCACTGCCTGTCTGCTCCAGCGGCGTCTGGATATCCGCGGCCCGGCGGCTTTTGATCTTCAGGCCGCCTGTACCGGCTTCATCTATGCCTTGGATGTTGCGGACAAGTTTATCCGTTCCGGCAGTGCGCGCAATGTCCTGGTAGTGGGCGCGGAAACCATGTCGCGCATCGTTGACTGGACCGATCGCGGCACCTGTGTGCTGTTCGGTGATGGCGCCGGCGCGGTGGTGCTCGGCGCCAGTGATACGCCGGGTATCCTCTCTACACATACACATTCCGATGGCATCTATGAAAACCTGCTGACCATTCCCTACGGCATCTCGCAAGGTTTTGAAAACATTCAACAGGGCAGTCAGTACGTCAAGATGCAGGGTAACGAGGTTTTCAAGGTCGCCGTGAATACCCTGGGGCGTATTGTGGATGAGACGCTGGCGGCTAACCAGCTCGAAAAGTCCGACGTGGACTGGCTGGTGCCGCATCAGGCGAATATACGCATCATCGAAGCCACCGCCAAAAAGCTGAAAATGCCCATGGAACGGGTGGTTGTCACCGTGGGCGAGCACGGTAACACCTCGGCGGCCTCGGTGCCGCTCGCGCTGGACGTCGCGGTTCGGGATGGCCGCATCCAGCGGGGTGATATGCTATTGTTGGAGGCCTTTGGCGCGGGCTTCACCTGGGGATCGGCATTGCTCAAGTATTAACCTGAAAAACTTGGTTATCCACGTTGTCACGAAAAAACACGAAAATATTTAGGTGCATATTGCCCCTATCCAGTGAATTGCTAAATCAATCCATTGTTTTTGTTTTTTCGTGAGTTTCGTGGACAAGATATCTCGTAATGTTTCGTTAAAAAACATAAATCTGTTACAGGGTACGTCGATGTCGCTTGCTTTTGTTTTTCCCGGTCAAGGTTCACAATCCGTGGGGATGCTCTCGGAGCTGGCTATTGCCTATCCCCAGGTGCGCCAGACGTTTGGCCAGGCATCGGAGGTGCTGGGTTATGATCTGTGGGACCTGGTTCAGTCCGGCCCGGAAGCGGAGCTGAATCAGACTCATAAAACCCAGCCCGCCATGCTTGCCGCGGGGGTTGCCGTATGGCGCGTTTGGCAGGCCCGGCAGGGCGCTATGCCTATGATGATGGCTGGGCATAGCCTGGGTGAGTATACGGCGCTGGTGTGCGCCGGCGCGCTGGATTTTAACGATGCTGTGCGCCTCGTTGCGGAGCGTGGGCGCTACATGCAGGAGGCCGTGCCGGCGGGCGAGGGCGCGATGGCGGCGATTCTCGGTCTTGAGGACGCGCAGGTGATTCAGGTGTGCAGGGATGCGTCGGCCGCCCCTGGCGCTTCGGATGAGGTGGTGGCAGCGGTGAATTTCAACTCTCCCGGCCAGGTGGTGGTGGCAGGGACGGCGGCGGCAGTGGCGCGTGCCGTCGAGCTGGCCAAGCAGGCCGGTGCCAAGCGCGCTCTTGTGCTGCCGGTGAGTGTGCCATCACACTGCCTGCTGATGAAGCCCGCCGCCGAGCGCCTTGCCGCGCTGCTGCAAACGGTCGTATTGAAAACACCCGGAATACCGGTCGTTAACAATACCGATGTAGCTGTTTATGCCGAAGCGGATAAAATCCGCGATGCGCTGGTCAGGCAGTTGTATAACCCGGTGCGTTGGGTGGAAACCATTCGTTCCATGGCAAACGCGGGGGTAAAAAGTTTGGTAGAATGTGGCCCCGGCAAAGTGCTCGCCGGGCTTAACAAACGCATCGAACGTGATATGGCGGTGCTGCCGGTGTTCGATCCAGTCACTCTGGATGAGGCGCTTCAGGCTTGACCGCTCCCGGCATAGTGGAACCCTGTGGCGTGCCGGCTGCTTCCGGCGCCGCGCCTCCAGCGACACTAGCAAAACCCTTCGCTGTCGCTCTTCCCTGTGCGTCGCCGGATAGCACTAAATTGTCTTTGCAGGTGGAGATTCAATGTTTTTGAATAACGAAATAGCTCTCGTGACTGGTGCGAGCCGCGGAATTGGGCGTGCGATAGCGCTGGAACTGGGGCGTCAGGGTGCTGTGGTGGTCGGCACGGCAACTTCACCGGATGCTGCGGAAAAGATTTCCAGGTATCTGGCGGACAACGAGATCAAGGGCGCAGGCATGGTCCTTGATGTCACCGATCAGGCCTCTATTGACGCCGCGCTGGAAAAGATCGGGCAGGATTTTGGTGCGCCGGGGATATTGGTCAACAATGCGGGTGTCACGCGCGATAACTTGCTGATACGCATGAAGGACGAGGAGTGGGATAGTATTATCAACACCAATCTCACGTCCGTTTACCGTCTTTCAAAGATTTGCTTGCGGGCCATGATGAAGGCGCGCAAGGGGCGCATCATCAGTATTGCATCAGTGGTGGGGTGCACCGGCAATGCCGGCCAGACAAACTATGCCGCTGCCAAGGCAGGGATCATAGGCTTTAGCAAGGCTTTGGCGCGCGAGGCGGCAGCGCGCAACATCACCGTCAACGTCGTAGCCCCCGGCTTTATCGATACCGACATGACGCGTGCCTTGCCGGAGGATCAGAAAACGGCGTTACTGCAGCAAATTCCGCTGACCCGTCTGGGCCGTGTCGAGGATATCGCGGCGGCGGTGGCTTTTCTGGCGTCGCCCTCCGCTTCGTACATTACCGGTGAAACATTGCATGTCAATGGCGGAATGTATATGGGTTGAGTGCGATAGCGCAGGGTTTACAGTTAAACAACTAGCATCCGTAGCACTTTTTCAATAAAATACCGCTTGCAGTTAATCTGCTATTTATATACTTGGAGGATTTACCTGTCATGAGCACTGTCGAAGAACGTGTCAAGAAGATCGTTGTAGAACAATTAGGGGTGAAGGATGAAGAGGTGAGCAATACGTCTTCATTCGTGGATGATCTTGGCGCTGATTCGCTTGACACTGTAGAACTGGTCATGGCGCTTGAGGAAGAATTCGAGTGCGAAATACCCGATGAAGAAGCAGAAAAGATCACCACTGTTCAGCAGGCGATTGATTACGTCAATACCCATCTGAGCCATTGATTAAATAATACTCGCCAAATTAATAAGAAGATTACCGGATGGGGGGCCGCATACCACTGTTGTGGTGGCGGCCTTTTGTTTATGCCCCGCCGTATTTTTGATGTAACTTGAAGGGATAGATCAAGCGTGAGCGCAAAAAGACGTGTCGTCATCACCGGACTTGGCATGGTTGGCCCTGTGGGCCTGACAGTCAAGGAGTCTTGGGAGAATATCCTGGCGGGCAGGAGCGGTATTGGCCCGATTACCCATTTTGATGTCTCGGATTTTCCGACGCGTTTTGGCGGATCCGTTTGGAATTTTGACCCTACGAATTATATCCCTCCGAAAGATGTCAAAAAAATGGACCCTTTCATCCACTACGGCGTCGCCGCCGCAAAAGAGGCGATTGCCGATGCCGGGCTGGAGGTTACTGAAGAGAATGCCGAGCGTATCGGGGTTGCGATAGGCTCGGGCATCGGTGGCCTGCCGGGCATTGAGAAGGGATACCAGAACTTCCTGGATGGCGGTCCGCGTAAGATTTCACCGTTCTTCGTGCCCAGCAACATCATTAACATGATCTCTGGCAATGTTTCGATCATGTATGGCATGAAGGGTCCCAATATTGCGCTGGTGTCCGCCTGCTCCACAGGAGCGCACAATATCGGCGAGGCGGCGCGTATCATCATGTATGGCGATGCCGACGTGATGGTGGCGGGCGGCGCGGAGATGGCGACATCTCCCAGCGGGTTGGGCGGATTTTCTGCGGCGCGGGCGTTGTCCACCCGCAACGATGATCCCCAGACCGCCAGCCGTCCATGGGATAAAGACCGCGATGGCTTTGTGCTCAGTGATGGCGCGGGCGTGGTGGTGCTGGAAGAATATGAATTCGCCAGGAAACGCGGCGCCACGATTTACGCGGAACTGACCGGCTTCGGCATGAGCGGCGATGCTTATCATATGACTCTGCCTTCCGAGGGTGGTGACGGCGCGCGGCGCTGCATGACCAACGCACTGCGCGATGCGCGTCTCAATCCTGATGATATTGGCTATATCAATGCCCATGGCACATCCACACCCGCGGGTGACAAGATTGAAACCCAGGCGCTCAAGGCAGCCTTCGGTGAGCATGCCTACCGTCTGGCGGTGAGTTCCACCAAGTCCATGACCGGCCATTTGCTGGGTGCGGCGGGTGGCATCGAGGCGATTTTCAGTGTGCTTGCAATACGCGATCAGGTCGCTCCGCCCACGATCAATATCATCACGCCGGATCCTGAGTGCGATCTGGATTATGTGCCCAATACGGCGCGGCAGATGAAGATTGAACATGTGTTGTCCAACTCGTTTGGGTTTGGCGGAACCAATGCGACGCTGGTGGTGAGCAAGCTGCGTTAGATGTAAGTAACAGAGAACACAGAGGTTCATGGAGAATCGTTTTTCGCTGTGAATCCTCGTCTCTGTGGCTGACTGATTTTCATAGTATGATTCGCGGTTAAATATCGCTTCTTTGTCCTGGGTTGACTGCAAAACTGATACGCCAGCTCGACATCTATCAAGATCTGCTAGGGTTACACCTGGCTCATCCGCAACGCTATCCCTTCCTGCTGGAGAGCGTTGCTCATGGCATGCCGCATGCCCGTTATGACATCCTGTTTGCTTTTCCTGGGCAATCGCTTGCGCTGTGCATGGATGCACGAGTGCCGCCAGAGGCCGGATGCCGGGAGCGGCCGCTGACCGGTGATTACGCTCTCAAAGGCGGCGGTCTGCCTGTCAATGGGCCGGATTTTCTGAATAACCTCGATGACTGGTGGGCGAGAGAACGTCTACCCTCCACAGAGGCTGAATCGAACTTGCCATTTTCCGGCGGATGGTTTGTCTATCTTGGTTATGAACTTGCCGGACAGATTGAGTCCTGTCTTGACCTGCGACTTGATCTATCCGGGGATCTGTCCGGGCGTGCCTCATGCCTGCCCATTGCGTTCGCCACACGTATTCCTGCGGCTGTCATCAGGGACCACGCGCTGAAACAGACTTTCATCGTGGCTGAGGATTCTTATGCGTCATTGCTGGATGTGATGATGTGTGATCTGCAAGCTGTGACGATGGAGACTGATGACGATTTGTCCAATATACAGACGGGCGTGCGGGAGGATGAACCGGAGCGGTATCTGGAAGCAGTGCGGCGCATCAAAGACTACATTGTTGAAGGTGATGTGTTCCAGGTTAATCTGTCGCGTGCCTATTCCGGTGTGTTGGCGGAAGGCGTTGCCTGTGCGCAACTTTATCGGAATCTCCGGCGGCACAACCCGGCGCCATTCGCGGGACTGGTGACATACAACGGTGGCGCGATACTAAGCTCTTCGCCGGAGCGCTTGGTCCGGGTGCGCGATGATGTGGTCGAGACCCGTCCCATCGCGGGTACCCGGCCGCGCGGTATCGGCGATGAAGATCACGCGTTGTCGCAGACCTTGCTTGCCCATCCCAAGGAACGTGCCGAGCATGTGATGCTGATCGACCTGGAGCGCAACGACCTGGGGCGCGTGTGTGTGCCCGGCAGCGTGCAGGTGGATGAATTGATGGGGCTGGAATCGTATGCCCATGTGCATCACATCGTTTCCAATGTGCGCGGAATCAAGCGCTCCGATGTTACGCCGGGGCAGGTGATTCGTGCAGTATTCCCCGGCGGCACCATCACCGGTTGCCCCAAGGTGCGCTGCATGGAAATCATTGCCGAGCTTGAGCAAGCGGCGCGCGGACCCTACACTGGCTCGATGGGCTATCTCAACCATGACGGGAGCATGGACCTGAATATATTGATTCGCACCATGTGGGTGGAAGAGAACCAGGTGCGGCTGCGCGTTGGTGCAGGCATCGTGGCCGATTCCGTGCCGGAGGCCGAACTGGAGGAGACCCGCGCCAAGGCGCGTGGGCTGTTATTGGCGCTGGGCATGGATCCTCCTTTTGCAAAGGGAGGAAGTTAATGGCTGGGATGCTGGTGAATGGTGTGCCGGGCACGAGAGTCGACGCCAATGACCGTGGCCTGCATTACGGCGATGGTCTGTTTGAAACCATTGCCGTACATGATGGCGTGCCCGCGCTATGGGACAGGCACATGCAGCGTCTTTTGCTTGGCTGCGAGCGCCTTGGTATTGCTCCGATAGACACTGCACAGCTTCGGCGCGAGTCATCGCAGTTGTGTGAGGGTGTCGCCGAAGGTGTGCTCAAGATCATCATCACGCGTGGCAGCAGTGGCCGGGGATATCGCGCTCCACCTTGCGGCGCGGTACAACCTACCCGCCTGGTGGCGCTTTATGCGTGGCCGGAATATCCCCCAGCGTTTTGGGTGGAGGGGGTGGCCGTGCGGCTATGCTCAACCCGCCTGGGCAGCAATCCCGCGTTGGCAGGCATCAAGCATCTCAATCGCTTGGAGCAGGTGCTGGCGCGCAGCGAATGGGATGATCCGGCGATCCCGGAAGGATTGATGCTGGATGGGGAGGGGCATGTCATCGAAGGCACCATGAGTAATCTCTTCATCGTGCGCAATGGGCGTCTGCTGACCCCGGACCTGTCACAGTGCGGCGTGGCGGGCGTGATGCGCGGCTATATCCTTGATAGCGCGCGCGGCATGGATATTCCGGCCGATATCGCGCAAATTACCCTTGATGATGTAAAGTCCTCCGATGAAGTGTTTCTATGCAACAGCCTGATTGGCGTGTGGCCAGTGAGGCACTGCGCGGGGGTTGATTTTCCGGTGCATCGTCCGATAACACGCTATATTGCTGATAGGATTGGGAGGCAGGAGTTTTAGAAATAAAAATAGGCGCTATTGAATTCCATAGATGCCGTGGCGCTGATTTTTTCTAAACCTGATCCCACACCATGCGAAATATTCTGTTCAAACTTACCGGTTTCCTTATCCTGTTCGGCAGCTTTGCCATCGGCTGGCTGTACATGGATATGACGCAATTCGTCGAAACCCCGTTGCGTATTCCGGAAAAGAGTGTCTCTTATACCGTCATGCCTGGCGCCGGTTTGAAGGAGGTTGCAAGAGATCTTGCGCAGCGCGGCATGATTGATCACCCCACCTATCTCGTATGGCTGGCGCGCTGGCAGGGCAAGGAGCACAGCATCAAGGCGGGCGAATACCAGTTGACCTCCGTGATGACTCCCGTAGAACTGCTGGACAATCTCGTGGCGGGTAAGGTGGTGGGATATGCGCTTACTATCGTGGAAGGCTGGAACTTCCGGCAGGTGATGGCCGCTGTCAACAGCCACCCGAAGTTGGTGCATACCCTGTCTGGCCTGACGGATCAGCAGATCATGGCAAAGCTGGGCTGGCCAGACCAGCACCCTGAAGGCCGTTTTTACCCGGATACCTACCAGTTTTCCGGCAATTTCACTGATGTGGCATTTTTACAGCGCGCCTATCGTTTGATGGGCCAGCGCCTGGATGAAGCCTGGCAAAAGCGCGACCCAGACTTGCCTTATAAAACGCCTTATGAGGCGCTGATCATGGCCTCTATCGTTGAGAAAGAAACCGCCGCGCCCGCCGAGCGCCCAATGATTGCGGGTGTATTCATCCGCCGCCTGAAGATCGGCATGCCGCTGGCCACCGACCCCACTATTATTTATGGCCTGGGCGACGCGTTTGACGGTAACCTGCGCAAGCATGATCTTATGGCGGATGCCCCGTACAATACCTATCTGCGCCGTGGCCTACCGCCCACACCGATTGCCATGCCCGGCGGTGATGCCCTGCAAGCTGCAGTGCATCCGGCGCCAGGCAAGGCCTTGTATTTTGTGGCGCGCGGCGATGGCAGCCACTATTTTTCGGAAACACTGCAAGAGCATAATAATGCGGTGAGGAAGTATCAGTTGCACTAAAATCTTTGGCTCTTCAGGAAATCGTGTGGGTAAAAAATGGGGCATAGCGTGACGAAAAGCTACGACCATCGCGGTTTTCAGCAGTTTGACGCTGGTTGGA
>LNEJ01000013.1 GCA_001464965.1 Gammaproteobacteria bacterium Ga0074134 | reverse complement strand
TGCGGCGTGAGATTCAGTTGTTCGCAAGCGCGGACGATGCTGCCCGTTTTGGCGACGGCCCAGAAGTAGTGCAACTGTTTGTAATTAAGCATGGCGGCGCCCCGATAGTTCGTTAATTCCGAATAATATAACAGAATAACACTGCTTTTCTTGTTGATAATTGACGCCTATCCTGAATGCGTAGGGTTCACTCACCACCCCCGAGGGGGTATTTCAGAAGGCGGACTTTTATGCAAATCAATATTTATGCACACGGATTTACTACCACGGAAGCCTTGCGCGAGTATGTCACGACACGTTTGCATCATGCGTTGGGGTGCCGCGCTGACCACATCTCCCAAGCCAGAGTGCGTTTGTCGGATGTCAACGGCCCGCGCGGCGGCGCGGACAAGCGCTGTCAAATTCAGGTGCGTCTGGCGCACTTGGCCGATGTTGTCGTCGAGGATACTGAATCCGATCTCTATCTCGCCATTGACCGCGCGGCGGAACGCGCCGGCAGGTCAGCGGCGCGCCATATTGCCCGGCAACGGCGGCCAGTTCGTATGTCGTCGCGTCAGGAACTCGCTCCCGGCTCGCTGGTGGAATATTGAGTCCACATCGGAGCCTAGCATTCAACTCAACTCTCATCAGAGGTAATACCCCATGAACATGAATTCGCAAATAACGCCTCTTGGCCGTGCCCAGACATCGGTTCTGGAAACCAATAAGGTTATACGCAACACTTATATGCTGTTATCAATGACGCTGGCATTCAGCGCTCTCACAGCTGGCGCGTCGATGGCGTTGAATCTGCCCCACCCTGGTCTGATTATCACCTTGATCGGCTATTTTGGGTTGCTCTTCCTCACCGCCAAATTCAAAAGCAGCAGCCTGGGTCTAGGGTTTGTATTCGCCCTCACTGGCTTCATGGGATACACCCTCGGACCTATCCTCAACAGCTATCTCAGTCTGCCCAACGGCGGTCAGGTGGTAATGATTGCCATGGGCGCGACCGCGGCTGTTTTCCTTGGTCTTTCCGGCTACGCTGTGAGCAGCCGCAAGGATTTCAGTTTCATGGGCGGCTTTCTCATGGTGGGCATTCTGGTGGCCTTCCTTGCCGGTCTCGGCGCAATATTCTTTGAGCTGCCCGCCCTGTCGCTGGCCGTCTCCGCTATGTTCGTGCTGCTCATGGCGGGGCTGATCCTGTATGAGACCAGCAATATCATTCACGGCGGAGAGACCAATTACATCATGGCAACAGTGACGCTGTTCGTCGCCATCTTTAACCTCTTTACCAGCCTGCTGCACCTTCTGGGCTTTTCCAACAATAGCGAGTAATGGCGTGGCTCAACCAAATCTGAATTCAATGAAAGCGGCAGGGACCATGGCACGTATGAGAGTCGTTGTGATCGCGCTGGCGGTCGTCGGCCTGGCGGGTTGTGAACAGGCCGAACAGTCTGCCCAACGGGTGTTGGGCAAGGCCGAGCAATCAGCGCAGGGGGTGATCGACCAGGCCAAGCAGGCCGCTGGCACTCTGCTCGGTCCGTCGGGTGAAAATCAGGGCAAGGAGGCCAAGGAGAAATCCAAAGATACGGACGAAGAAGAGGAGCAGAAATCCGCAGAAAGCAAGGACAAATGATGTGACTGACTTTCGTAGACGTTGGCGGCGGGTACTGTCTGTCGCCCCTATTCATTATAGCTCACCACCTATCCGTAATCACAGGAGAAAAGTAAAGTAATGACTCAGAATAAAACAGCATGGCAAGCATCCTCCTCAATTCCATCAGCAACCCCAATATACGCTGCATGGAGTTGGAGCCTGGCTGTCATTAGTGAACAGAACTGGATAAAAGACATTTTTGTCAAACCTCGCGCCACTCGCTATCCGGTCAAATTGTTGCGTTACTGGTTTACGTATAACCTGATTCAAGAGGAGCGAATCCGGCTCGGGCGACCGTTGCGCGTGTGCGAGATTGGTGTTGACCGAGGTCAAATGCTGCGCTTCACGCGAGATGCCGGGTTTGCCGATATTGAGTCTTGGGTGGCGGTGGATTGCAGGCTGCAACCCGAATTGCGCGAGTCTGGCTATACAAGGCAGATCGAGGCTAATGTTGATCTACCCGATTTTGTCCTGGATGAAAAATACGACGTGATCATCGTGCTTCACCTTCTGGAGCATCTCTTTGAGCCGGAACAATTGACCCAACGGCTGTCCGCCGCGCTAGCGCCCGGTGGTGTCATGATCGGCGGCTTTCCGGTCACGCCAAAATGTGCGGCTTCCTATTGGCAGAAGAGAATCCGTCGTACCGCATCGCAGTTTGGCCATGTTAGTGTATTCTCACCGCAACGTGTGGAAAGCATGGCGAACAGCTCCGGGCTCCGCCTGGATTTTATTTCTGGCGCTTTCCTGATGCGGAAAACCGGCGCATTTATTGAAAATTCCAAAATATGGCTACGGCTTAATCTGCTTTTTGGTGCTCTTTTTCCTTCGCTGGGTGGCGAAATCTACTGGCGAATGCGTAAGTGAATCTTTCTGGCGCCTGGAGAATCGTAGTGGGTAATGAGGGAATGGTGTCACGGATAGACTCTTAACGCCCGAAGCACGTCGAATGTTATCATTACAGTGCCGCACTTTATCAGTGCATTGATGCAAGACTGGAAGCCCGATGTGGAATCCCTATGTAATCATTCTTGTTCTCTTCGTCGTTGCCGGCTTTGCTGCCACACTCTGGGGCTTGTCGGTTATCGCCAAGGGTCGGCGAACGCTGCGCTGGCCCTCGACCGAAGGCACAATCGAGGAGTCTAGGCTCGCCTCGGATACTGACGACCTGTTTCCACATATCCTGTTCAGCTACAGGGTGGGTGTCCAAACTTACCGGCGCGAACTTGAGTTTCCGAGCGGAACTAACCCGACGTCGGAACTCGCTGCAAGCTATGTCAAGAAATTTCCTGCGGGCGCGAGCGTCCGGGTCTTTTATAATCCCGAACGGCCGGATCAGGCCACGCTTGAACCTGGCCTGTTGCAAGGCGACTGGATGATACTCACCTTAGGTATCTCAGCCACGATTTTCGGGATTTTGTTATTGGTATTTGGTCATAGCTGAGTGAGACTGCGCGTAGCTGGGCATCTCTCACCCCTGCGCCGAGAATGCCGAACAGCGCGATGCCGCCGGCATTTTTCGATCACGGCAAGTGATTGAATAACATGTTAGGCCGTTCTTTGTATGTGGTGAAAATCTTGAATGGAATCCAGTTTTCGCTTCTCTATGGCTTGCGCCTTGAAAAGATCGCATCGAATTGTGCGTTGAGCCAGAAATCCGCAGACACGCCGAAGAACTTACCTAAACGTAGCGCAGTACTTGGAGTTACGCCGCGTTTTTTGTTTGCAAGTTCATTGATTCTCTGATAGGGATCATGACTTGCGTTTGCAAGATCACGTTGACTTATGTTCATGGAAGCAAGGAACTCATTACGAAGCATTTCACCCGGGTGGGTTCCCTTTTGCTTGTAATTCTAACCATAATCTCTGGAGGAACTTTTCATTCCTTCAGAGATTGCACGGAATCCAATTGATCTAATTTCCTAGCCGCAACTTGCCAAAGTGTTTTCGGACACGCTTCCGGGTTTCTTTCGAATTGACGCCGTTGAATATGTCTTCATTAGCTTTATCTTTGAACAACTCTATCATGCAGGTATGATAGTACGAATACCATGCTATTCAAGTGGCTCTGTTGGCCCAACATGAAAGCTCAGGGGCGCGGAGCCACACTTTTTGGTGGAGCGTCCGCTGCAGCGATGGGTTATGTGTGTTGTTCATTGATTACACAAAAACCGTTACCGAATGGGTCTGCGCAATGTGCAATTGAACCCCAATCGCCACTTTCTCCACCTTCATGTAGCCCGCCGAATCGGACTACTTTTTTAACAACATCATCCACATTCTCGGTAAGAAAATCCAAATGAACCGGTGTCCAATGGCGTTTATAATCACGGACAACTTCACCTGACACGAGAGGTTTTGTTCCGGATTCTTTTTCCTGTAGATATATATCGCAATTCTCTGTAGAAAGAACAGCCATATTAGAGCCTTGATCTCTCAGTTTCTTACAACCTAGCGCTTCAATATAAAAAGTCTCCGCTTGATTCAAGTTTGAGACATCAATGCTTACAGAAATCTTTATCATATTAAATCCTCACTCGATTGATATTGTGGACAGTGGGTACATAACGCAAATCTAACCTGCGAGCTACGTGAAGCGGCGACGTCGCGAGGCAGGTTGAGCGCCGTGTTATGTGGCATTCGTCACCATGTACTTACTTTGTACAAACCCGCTTTCAAATGCTCTTTGTAGTGGTCAAGTCTTTTTGGCCACGGTTTTATAGTCCATCCAATACTGCTTCTCTGCCGCATTCGGTGCCAGCCCACCGTTATGCGTGTGTGGC
>LNEJ01000012.1 GCA_001464965.1 Gammaproteobacteria bacterium Ga0074134 | reverse complement strand
TGTAGCAGTTTTGTCGGCTTCATATCGCCCTCCTCGGGAAATATTAAAACCGGACAGATTGCGTGCTACAAAACCGGACAGATCAAAAACTCGCAACACGATGCCTACGGACTCCGAGTCCTCGGCGAGCTTCTCTACCAGATGGACGCCAAGAGCCAGGTCGCTACGCTGACGTAATGCGCAATTCAATTGCGCTCAATGGGTCGTTTTTCAACACGGAGCGGATGTTGAGTCAATACATCACGAGGGCTTATTATTATAAGTGACAAGAGCCTTAGGTGTTTCTCATGATCAGATACACGTCAAAGCGGGTATTCTTGCTCTCGATTGATATACTTGGCTTGGGTCCGTCAATGGTCTCTGCGAGGCGCGGACGTTTCACGACGACACGTTTGCGGGCACATTTTAAGGCCGCTTCGAGCAGGGCGGGGACATCTTCGTCCTTGCCGATCAGCGTGTGGAAGGCGCGCATTTCCTTTTTTACCATTGCGCTCTTGGTGCGCGGCGGGTACATGGGGTCGAGGTAGACCACTTCCGGTCGCGCAAGCTCGCTGATTTGATTCATGAAGACGAGGCCATCGCCAAAGCTCAGCGTCATTCGCTCGCGCACCATCGCGCCGATTTCAGGGTCGGTGCTGGCGCGCTTCAGGCCATCCTGCAGCAGTGCGCTGGCAACGGGCGAACGTTCCAGTAAATGCACCTTGCAGCCCAGGCATGCCAGCACGAATGCGTCGCGCCCCAGGCCCGCCGTTGCATCGAGCACAGTGGGTGTGGCGCCGCCCCTGAGGCCAATCGCGCGTGCCAGGGGTTGCCCGCGCCCACCGCCAAAACGGCGGCGATGCTCCGCCGTGCCTCCTGCGAAGTCCACATAGATAGCCCCTGCGGCGTTGATCCCCGTCTCGCGCAATTCCAGCCGTGCAGGAGTGACCGTCAGGATAAATGGATGGCCGGCTGATGGCACATCCATTTGAGCCAGACCAAACTCGGTAGCGATACGCGCCGCTTCCTGATGCAGTTCCGGGGTTTCCGGGGCCACTGCGATACCGGTGGGATATTTGATATCGGTCACTCTGTTTTTAGCTCAGATAGTTATGACGCATTATAATGTCCTATCCTACACAAAGGGGAATTCGGATTTTCATAACGCTGGAGGCAGGGTGTCAATGATCCCATTCAAAGGACGCGGCGCGGTTAGCAATGACGACGGGCGTTATGAGGCGCATACCCATGCTGCCATTGATGATGGCTGGGGCATTCTTGATGAGGAGCCGCCTGCGCTCAAGACCACCGTCACCCATGAAGCCGCGCGCACCATCATCTCGCGCAATGCTTCACCGGATGTGCCGTTTGACCGCTCGATCAATCCCTATCGCGGCTGCGAGCACGGCTGCATCTATTGCTTTGCGCGCCCTACCCATGCCTATCAGGGGCTGTCGCCAGGGCGGGATTTTGAAAGCCGTCTGTTCGCCAAGCCTGATGCCGCACGCCTATTGGCGGAAGAGCTGCGCAAGCCAAATTATGATTGCCAGGTTATCGCCCTGGGTGCGAATACCGATTGCTATCAACCCATCGAGCGCGAGCGGCGCATCACGCGCTCTGTGCTCGAGGTGCTGGCGGCGCATCAGCATCCGGTGGCGATAGTTACCAAATCCGCACTGGTGGAGCGCGATATCGACATCCTCGCGCCGATGGCAAAGAAGAGCCTGGTGACAGTGTACGTATCGGTGACCACGCTGGACAAATCGCTTGCGCGACGCATGGAGCCACGCGCGGCTTCCCCGCAACGCCGCATCGAGACCATCCGTGCGCTGCATGCAGCGGGCATCCCTACCGGCGTGCTCACCGCGCCTGTTATTCCCGCGCTGAATGACCACGAGATGGAGACCATCCTGAAGTCGGCAAGCGAGGCGGGAGCGCGCTGGGCGGGCTATGTGTTGCTGCGACTGCCGCTGGAGATCAAGGACTTGTTCAAGGAGTGGCTGGCTGTTCATGCCCCCCTAAGGGCTGAGCATGTCATGAGCCTGATCCGGCAAGCCCGTGATGGGCAAGAGTATGATGCCAGTTTCGGCGCGCGCATGAGAGGCACGGGTATCTATGCGGATATGATTGATAACCGTTTCCGCCTGGCTTGCAAGCGGCTGGGGCTGAATCAGCAGCGCTTGAGACTGGATACCCGTCAATTTTGCGTGCCAGTTCGTGGCGGTGATCAGTTAACGTTGTTTTGACAGGCTTGTGAGGGCGTTGCTGGGCATGCTGCATCTTCTTCACCGCCAATCTGTGCCCGACATTTTGTAATCGTTAATATGGCGAAGCTGGCTCAAGGCGTGGTTGGTACACTTCATCTGATTGAATATCTCGCAATATCTGTTCGGCGGGCGTGGTTTTGCCTTCCGCCAGAACAGCCCCACCGGCGAGTGCTGCCGCCCTGCATGCGGGAATCTCTTGAGTCAGATGAGGCGATGTGTCAGCATTAGTGCGCCAATGACTGGTTAATGTGGTATCGGTTGATGAGTGCCAACGAAGCCCTGCGTAAAATTCCTGTTGTGATTCAATCCTCTTCCTCCAAGCCTATGATTATTAAGGGTTTGGCGTGGAAGCGCCGCGCGATGCAGGCGGGTGCGATTATCTTTTTGATTTTAGCCCCCATTCTGGGGATATTCCGGATTGATACCAGCTCCGGGTTTGTGGTGCTGGGCCGTCAGATCTGGTTCTCCGATTTTTTTATTGTGTTTGGTTTCTGGCTGGCGCTGGCTTGTGCCCTGGTGATGTTTTACTCGACCATGGGCACCGCGTTTTGTGGCTGGGTGTGTCCACAAAATACCCTGTCCGCGTGGGCCAATAAGCTGACTTTCAAATACCTGGGCAAGCGGGCGACGGTGGATTGGGATGGCCGCGAGAATGCGCGGGTTTCATCGGGCAAAAACAAGCTGAGTAACTGGCTGATGCTTGGTGCCAAGCTGTTGCTGGCTTCCATGGCTGCGGCGCTGGTTCCCATGCTGTATTTTTATCCGCCGGATGTGGTTTGGTCTTTCGTCACGCTACGTGACGATCCGCGCGTGATGGGCTCCCTGTACCTGATTTATTCGGTGTTTGTGTTGCTGGCGCTGGGCAATCTGGCGGTGATGCGCTATTACATCTGCCGCTACACCTGTGTTTACCGAATCTGGCAATTCCTGTTCAAGACCCGGCAGACGCTGCACGTGGTGTATGATCAAACCCGTTCTGACGAGTGCGCCAAGTGCAATTTTTGCGTTACTACCTGTCCGGTCGATATCGATCCGCGCAATACACTAGTCTTCGATAGCTGTACCAACTGCGGCGAATGTATCAGCGCCTGCGATTCGCTCCATAACAAGCACGGGCTTCCTGGCCTGTTGAACTTTGAGTTTGGCGAGCGCAAGGCCGTTGAGGGCGGCGCCGTTTCCAATTCTAACCTGGCTTCGCTGACGCAACGTGCGGGCTGGGCGATGCCGGTGTTCGCGCTGGGTTTTTTGATGGCGGCCTGGGGGCTATGGAACTATCAGCCGTACAGCTTTTCCGTCTATCGCTCCGATGTGTCTCAGAGCGCGCAGGTTCAGGAGTACCGGATCAATATTGCGCATAAAATTTATGAGCGTGGAGCAGTGAACGTAAGCGTTGAGGGTCTGCCTAAAGAGATGTATAGCCTGGCCGCCACGCATGCCGAATTCGCAACGGCCGAGCGCAAGGATATTATTTTGCATATCAGCAAGGCCATGCCGTCAGGGATACATCCATTCGTGGTGCATGCCCGGTCTGCGGATGGCTGGCAGGGCGATTTCCGTGTACACCATTTTGCCGGGAGGAGTTGAGATGAGTGATGCAAGCAAAGAACAAAAGGCGCCGCCACCACCGGCGGTCAAAGAGGCGGGATGGGGTGAGCAGCCTGAGAATCAGTATGGTTATGCCGACGAGGCCGAACGCCTGAAAAAGCGTGGCCTGGAAGACTGGGAAATGGTGGAGAACATCCCCGATTCCCAGCACAACATCCCTTACTGGTTCATAGCGATTTTCCTTGCGCTCCTGCTGGTTGCTGTGGGGCTGAACTTTCCCTTCTGGGGAGATCGTCCCGGCTATGAGCGCGACTGGTTTAATTGGGGTTTGCCATTGGGGGTGGTCTACACCTCGATAGCGGTCGCGGTTATATACTGGCTGGTGGATTATCGCCATATCCGCAGCGCTAAAAAGGCGGCGCGCGAGAATAATTCAAAAACACAAAAACAGGATTGACGCTTGGCAATGAGCAGGGCAATAAAAATTGGGTATCTGGGGGTGATGCTGGTGCTGGCTGTGGGGTGTTCTTCAAAGCAATCGGGGACCGTTTCTTTGGGTTCGTATCCTGACCCTCAATCCGCCGGTGCTAAAATGTTTAAAGCGCGCTGTGCAGAATGCCATGTGCCGCCTCAGCCCTCCAGCCGCAAAGCGAAGGAATGGCCCAATATTGTGGACAGGATGCAGCATAACCTGGTGATGCGCAGTTCCAAGCCGCTTACCGATGAAGAGCAGCGGGAGATTTTGGGATATCTGCAAAAGTATGCGGCGGGCCAGTCATGAAAATGATATTGCTGGGCTTGCTAGGTTTGGCGCTGGCTGCATGCGCGAACCAAGACGCCCCAGTCATACCGCCGCAAATGTGGGGTGATATGCAGATCAGAGTCGAACCCAGACCAGAAATTCCCATTGTGGGCATGAACGAATTTCTGGTGACGGCAACCCGTAAACCCAGCAAGCCTGTCTTTGATTTAATTGTGTCTGTACGCATGAGTGAGAGCGATGTCTGGCAGCAGGCCATTCAAGACGGCCATGTGGGGGTCTACCGCAGGGCGCTCATGGTGTCTGATCCCGCAACCCAGTCGATATTTGTCCGTGTCGAGCAGGGGGATAAAACGAGAGAGTTGCGTTTTCCGCTGAAGGTGCGATAGCCGGAGTGATTGTCTGGCGGCTATCCGGGGGCGAAAAAAGAAAAGGCGCTTTGCTGGGGGTAGATGACGACCTGCGGGGCTGTTGCTGGTACCCGCAGGGCGGAAGGCTGTATTACTTTTTGTTTTTTGGGTTAAGATCCGGCCTGTACATATCCGTTTTGTAAACCTGGTAGGTCAGTATCACCATTAATACGGTGACAATGACGCCCATGGTGCCGACCATATAAGTTAGAATCTCAGGCATTGACATCAAATCTCTCCCATAAACGCCGTAGTTGATTTTTTAAGATGGCGACCCCGCTTGGCAAGGGTAACGCTACTCCTTCGCTATCTTGCATCAATTGATAGCACTTGAGCAAGAGGTCTGAGCGTTAATTGTCCATCACAAGGTTTAAACCACCGGCTTTAGCCGGTCAGCTTTAGCTGCGATACTGTTGCACCAGGAGGTGCGACATGGACTATAGATACG
>LNEJ01000011.1 GCA_001464965.1 Gammaproteobacteria bacterium Ga0074134 | reverse complement strand
CGTATCTATAGTCCATGTCGCACCTCCTGGTGCAACAGTATCGCAGCTAAAGCTGACCGGCTAAAGCCGGTGGTTTAAACCTTGTGATGGACAATTAAAAATATAATACATCATATTAAGACAGGGTAAAATATAAGAATATACCCATTTTCCGCGATTAAACTCTCCCCCTGAGCGTACAGGGAAGTGTCTCTGCCGATGGGCTGGGGATACTGGGTGGCATTCAGGACAAACCGGGCTATGCGCAGCACAGCACAGGGTGTCGTCACCAAAACGCGGGGGGTGGGCGGCCACGGGGCCGCGCCAGAGCGAAGCTCCTGGCGCGGGTGGCGCGAAACAGGTCAACGGAATCTGCGGCACGCTTTAGCACCCACGCTCCAGCATGGCGGATCACCTTAGAGTGGCTTGCCTGCTGGGCACATGCAGTGGCTGTGATCACCCGCGAGTTTGAAGTCGGCCGTCGTGTAGCATTTGGTTTGGCTGGGAAGGTGGCTCGCTTATCCCAGAGTGGGTCGGGTTTAGCTTTGTGGATCTCTTGGTCGGCATAGCGCTCATCGCGTTTGCGGTAACCGTTGCCGGGGAGAGCGTAGCGAGGGGGGCGGAGCCAGGCATCGATCTGTTGTTCGGCCAGTGCCTTGAGGTTGGCTCGGAGTGATAGCCGCATCGGCACTCATGACCGTCTTGCCTGTGCGCAACGCGGCGGTGGCGGCGATCACCGGCAGCAACAGCTCCTGTTCTGATCCTGAACCGTGGGCCTGAGCGTCAATGATAATTGCGCTCTCTCGTCGACCGCCGTCACGCTGGTGTAGCACTGAATCACGCCTTTGCGCGCGTCTTACTGGACTATGATGGATCACACACGCCATTCCAGCGGAATGGCGTTACATCTAATTAAGCACCAAGGTCAGTTTCTGCCCCGGTTTCAGGCTCTTGATTTTGGCGGGGGTGTTCCACTTGCGCAGTTCTGCGAGGGTGACATCAAAGCGGTCGGCGATATGGGTTAGGGTGTCGCCGGGGCGTATCTTGTAGCTGATGCGGCGCAGAGTGGTCTCTGTATTGGCCAAACGCGATGAGGCGCGGCTGAGGGTCAGGCGCTGTGTGGTGCCTGCTCCCGAGCGTATTACCAGCTGTTGCCCGGCGCTCAGTCTCGTCTTGGGTGTCAGGTCGTTCCAGGCGGCCAGTTCTCGGGGGGTTACGCCAAACTTGCGGGCGACCTTCCACAAGGTGTCGCCACGGCCCACAGTGTGCGACGCAGTTTTTTCCTTGGCCTTTGGCTCATCCGTGCTGGATGTATTCTGAGAAACCTGTAGAGTTGAATTTTGAGCAATGCGCAATGCGTAGCTGCCCAGATCGCTAGTTGCTACCGGTACGAGCAGGTCGGTGCTGGCACGAGCAATGTTGCTGGTCAGTTTATTGATCTGGCGCAACAGTGTGGTGGTAGTGCCGTAGAGGCTTGCGATATAGCTAAGAGACTGTTTCTTCTGGACATGATGGCGTGTCCAGGTGACGCGTTTCTCGGTCGGGAGAGAGGCGAGCTTGGTCTTGAAGCTTTCCACCTTTTCGATGGGCAGCAGCAGGTGATGAGGTCCGTCGGGATCAGTGACCCAGCGGTTAAAGCCGGGGTTAAGCCGGTGAACTTCTTCCAGTGGGACGTCAGCCAATTCGGCTGCCAGCGCCAGATCAATCTGGGTGTCTGTGGTGATAGTGGTCAGATACGGCTGGTTCGACACGGATTTCAGTGTGACGCCGAATTTTGCCGGTGCGGCGACAACGTCAGTGATTGCCAGCAGCCAGGGCACATAGCCCTGCGTTTCCACCGGGAGTTGGAGGGACCAGAAATCGGTGGGTTTGCCCGCTGCGGCGTTTTTATTGACGGCGCGCATCACGGCGCCTTCGCCTGCGTTATAGGCGGCCAGCGCCAGCAGCCAGTCACCCTGGAAATCGTTGTTAAGTTTCTGCAAGTAGTCGAGTGCGGCGCGGGTTGATGCGTGAATGTCGCGGCGACCGTCATACCACCAGTTCAGCTTCAGGCCGTAATTTTTGGCTGTGGACGGGATGAATTGCCATATTCCCGCAGCCTTGGCGTGGGAGTTGGCGAGTGGCTGGTAGGCACTTTCCACGATGGGCAGCAACGCGAGTTCCGAAGGCATGCCGCGCCGCTCGATTTCTTCCACAATATAGTGGAGGTAGGGTGTGGCGCGCTCAATGGTTCTGTCCAGGTATACCTGGCGACTGGCATACCAGTTTTTGCTTGCCTGAACGCGCGGATGATCGCGGTCAGGCAGACTGAAGCGGGTACGGATACGATCCCATATATCCTGGTTGTTCGGGGTGTCGCTGATCGTTGCTGTGCTGGCAGGACTTGCCATGCCTACGCGCAGATCGGCTGATACCGCCGCTGCTGGGGCTAGAGCCTCCGCGGCAGGTTTTTTCCTGGCCGTTGCCATTGTTCCGGCAGCAGGGTTTCTTTCACGTTTGGCCAGTTCGGGGGTGGACTTTTGGCTAGTTAAAGGGGCGTTGTCCGCGAGTGCAGCATTAATTACGCTTACCGGAGCAGACTCGGGTTGTGCCGCGAGGGTAACAACACTCTCCCAAAGGTCGGGTAGTTCCGAGCCGGGGATGCTAAGGGTTGATGATGCGTCACTTGATCCCGGCGCGCGTTGTGCTAAAGCGGGTTCGAGGGTGGTGACAGGCAGGGCGGACCCTTGGATGCGGTCAGCCGGGTGTGTGTTCGTGCTGGGCGCCTTGCTTTGCTGCATGGCGCAACCGCCAAGGTAGAGCATGATCGTGCTAGACAAACACAAGCCAAGTAAGCGTCGTGTCTGGTTTTTGTCTATGCCCATGATTCCTCCAGTCCGGTTGCAAGCCGGGATTATACCTTATGATGACATCTTTAAGAAACCATGAAAGTCATAAGGCATTAAAGTTAATGCTTCTTAAAAATACAACATTATGAAAATAAATTAAAAATTGTATTTTCAATGGTTGCCGGTTAATCCAGTGTATCCTTCCAGTAACGCACCACAGCAAATACCTCCTGCTCGGAGGCAAGACGTTTACCCACGAATTTTTCCGCCGCTGCGATAACGCCGGGAACATGGCAGCGCAGGAAAGGATTGGTGCGCAATTCAAGCTCCAGGGTAGAGGGTACCGTGGGGTGTCCATTCGCCCAGCAGCGTTCGGCATCCAGCAGGCGCGTCCGGATATCCGCGCTGTCCGGCTCCACCTTCATTGCAAACTTCAGATTCGCAAGGGTATATTCATGCGCGCAATATACAAGAGTATTCTTCGGCAGCGCGGCGATTTTCTTTAGTGATTGGTGCATTTGTGCCGCCGTACCTTCGAACAATCGCCCGCATCCCGCCCCGAATACTGTATCGCCGCAAAACAGCATGCCGTGGCCGTAATAGGCAATATGTCCAGCGGTGTGGCCGGGAACATCAATGACACGGAATTTTATTTTATCCCCTTGAAGTATAATGTGATCGTCTTCACGTAACGGATGCGTGATTTCAGGAATACGCTCCAGCGCGGGGCCATACACCGGGATGGCGTAGCGCTTCACCAGGGTGCGCACTCCCCCGATGTGATCGTTGTGGTGGTGCGTCAATAGGATGGCGGTGGGGATGATCGATAGCTCGGTCAAGGTGTCGATGACGGGTTCGGCGTCGCCAGGATCCACGATGACGGCATGGCGCCCCGTTTTTTTGGCGCTATCGTTACAAATCAACCAGATATAGTTGTCCGTGAAGGCTGGAATAGTGAGTACAGTAATCATGCGTGGCGATCAATAAGGTTGGAATAAGAAAACATTTTATGCTCTCAGGGATTAACGGCAGGGTCAACGCCTATAGTCTGACACATCTGATGGAAAGCACGTTATGCTAGCAACTTGTGGACCAGAGAGATGGTATGAAACCGACGTTTGATCATGGCGCCCCCCCCGGCCTCCGCCGGGACTTGCGTGCCTGGTATGCCCATGGCATCGGCCACCTGCTGCTGGAAACCGAGCGCGGGCAATTAGATGAGGTATTGCCGAACCTGTTCGGTTATCACCTGTTGCAGGTTGGGCGCATTCACCATGAAGATCTGCTGGCGTCCAGCCGCATCTCCCACCGGGTGGTGCTGGATGCCGATGCGCTGGCGGGAGATTCTTCCACCAGTGTGTTGCGTGCCTGCGCGGATGAGCTCCCTATCGCTTCAGACAGCGTGGATGTGGTGGTTTTGCCGCATACCCTCGAATTTGAGTCCGATCCCCACAGCGTGTTGCGCGAGACGGAGCGCATCTTGATCCCGGAGGGGCATGTAGTGGTGCTGGGGTTTAATCCGTGGAGTTTTTGGGGGATATGGCGGAGGCTGTTGGCCCGCCGGGGTGCCGCACCCTGGTGCGGACGTTTTCTTGGGTTGATGCGTATTAAGGATTGGCTCGCCTTGCTGGGGTTCGATGTTATTCAGACTCGCCAATATTTTTTTCGCCCCCCCTTGCAACGGGAAGGGGTGATGCGCAAGCTGATGTTCATGGAAAAAGCAGGGGCGCGGCTGTGGCCTCATTTGGGCGGGGCTTACATGGTGGTGGCCAAAAAACGGGTAACCACCATGACGCCGATCAAGCCGCGCTGGCGTCCCCGCCGCAGTCTGATCGCTGCCCCTGCGAGGCCTTGCGTGAGGAATATGAAGCGTGTCTGATGTAGTAGAGATTTACACTGACGGCGCATGCCGTGGCAATCCCGGCCCTGGGGGATGGGGTGCGTTGTTGCGTCATAAGGGACGAGAAAAATCGCTCTATGGCGGTGAGCGGCTTACCACTAACAACCGCATGGAACTCATGGCGGCGATCATGGCTCTGGAATCGCTGAAGCGGCCTTGCGAAGTCCGCTTGACCACTGATTCCCAGTATGTGAAAAAGGGAATCACGGAATGGCTGGCGAACTGGAAAAAGCGCGGCTGGAAAACCGCCGCCAAGGAGCCCGTCAAAAACGCCGACTTGTGGCAGCGTCTCGAAGCCGCGGCGCAACGGCATGATGTTGCCTGGCATTGGGTGCGGGGACATACCGGGCACGCGGAAAATGAACTGGCCGATCAGCTTGCCAACCGTGCCATCGATGAAATGAAATAAGGTGAATATCAATGCGGCAGATCATACTGGATACTGAAACCACCGGCCTGGATCCCGCGCAGGGGCACCGCATCATCGAAATCGGTTGTGTGGAACTGGTCAACCGCCGTCTGACCGGCAATCACTACCACCAATACCTGCAACCCGAGCGCGAGATCGATGCCGGGGCATTTGAGGTGCATGGCATCAGCAATGAGTTTCTCCTCGACAAGCCCCGCTTTGCCGATGTGGCTGACGAGCTCCTCGATTTCATCAAAGGGGCGGAGCTGATCATCCATAATGCTCCCTTTGACATCGGCTTCATCAATGCCGAGTTTGCCTGGCTGGGGCGGTCGCACGGCGCGGTTGCCGATCACTGTGCCGTCATTGATACCTTGGCGCTGGCCCGGAAGCTGCACCCCGGCCAGAAAAACAATTTGGACGCGCTGTGCAAACGTTACCACATCGACAATAGCCGGCGCGATCTGCACGGTGCCTTGCTGGATGCCGAGATACTGGCCGATGTCTATCTGGCAATGACGGGTGGACAGGCCAGTTTATCCCTCGACAGCGGGCAGGACGCAGGCCAGGCGTCACGCCAGGCAATCCGCCATCTTGACTCGGCCCGGCCGCGTTTGAAGGTGATCCAGGCAACGGCGGACGAGCAGGCGGCGCATGAGCGGCGGCTGGATGCTATCGACAAGGCGAGCGGAGGGGTGTGTATTTGGCGGAGCATGTAGTTCAGATAGCCTGCCGGGCTACAAACGGCTTGGCAAATGCAACGATGTCAAGTATGTTGATTGTTGAGTTTGTTGCTATGTCATAAGGTTGGCTTGCGTGGCCGGCTGTTGTTTTCCGGGCTGGTATTTATTGCGGAATGTAGAAAAAAATAAAAAATTAATGGTGGGAGGTACGGCGATGAAGCGGCATAGTGTGTCGGGGTCATTTGGTAAGGGTTGCCGTTTATTGTTTTGCGGCATGAGCGTTGCTCTCGTTGCCGTGGGGTACGCCGCGGAGGAGCCGGCCGATAGTCCTCCTGCAGCCGCCGTTCCTGCTCCAGAGCAAGCCGCTCCTTCGCCCATACCCGGCGATGCTTTAAGCCCTGACCGCCTAGTGCTGGCTGCAACGTATGGCCATGATAAGGTGGTGCGCTACATGCTTGAGCGCGGCATGGATGTGAATTCCAAGGATATGTTCGGGACTACGGCATTGATTGCCGCCGCCACTGCCGGCCAGGGCGCAATCGTTGACATTCTGCTCAAGGCGGGCGCCGACGTGAAGGCGAGCACGAACGTGGGGCATACCGCTCTCATGGGTGCTGTTACAAAAGGTGATGTGTCGATCACCAAGCTATTGCTCAAGGCGGGGGCGGATGTCAACGCCAAAAACAACCGGGGGGAAAATGCGCTATTTCCTGCCGTTCAGTACGGCAACATCAGGCTGGTAGAGATGTTGCTGGCGGCGGGTGCGAACCCGAATGCGACTAACACGCTTGATCTTTCGGCGAGTGACAGCGGATATACGCCGCTGATGTATGCCGCACGGCATGGACTGATGTCTGCCGACGGCCCCTGGCACGATATCACCAATGCTCTGCTCGCCAAGGGGGCCGATCCCAACCTCAGGGGTGCCCATGGTGGCACGGCATTGAGCCTTGCGGAACGTAATCAATATGCGGATATCGCGCACACCTTGAGACAGGCCGGCGCGCGCAAGGAAGCAGTTTATACCAGCCTCAATCTGGACGATGCCTTGATCAAGGCATCGAGAAATGGCGATACCGAAAAGGTAGGCCAATTGTTTGAAGAAGGCGCGCGGGCAAACGTCAAAAACAGGGCTGGCGTAACGCCCTTGCTGGAGGCGGCGCTGGCTGGCCATACGGCGGTTGTACAGATGCTTGTCGAGCATGGTGCCAAAGTGAATACCGTGCCGGATGGCTTGCGTGATTGGGCTATATCCGCTTCAAGCGTTCCAATGGCTGATCAGGAGGTAGTACAAGCCGCTTCGCGCGGCGATACGGCGCTGATTGCCGCCGTGCGCAATGCCCGCACCGAGACCACGCGCTATCTTCTTGATCATGATGCGGATATCAACCGCCCCAACCACCGGAATGAGACCGCCCTGTTTGTCGCCGCAGAATTGGGGCGAGGTGACATTATGCGTTTGATGCTGGGCAAGGGCGCGGATCCCAATGCCGTGGAACAGGAGA
The DNA here is from genome assembly GCA_001464965.1 of Gammaproteobacteria bacterium Ga0074134. Lineage (GTDB taxonomy): Bacteria > Pseudomonadota > Gammaproteobacteria > Ga007554 > LNEJ01. The sequence continues at coordinate 11,980 of LNEJ01000011.1, read as the reverse complement.
ATCGCACCAGTTCATTTACCGTTGCAATGAGCACCATTGGCAGGAACACGGTATTGATCAAAGCCGCGCAAAACGGCCATGCCGATGTTGCCCGGATTTTGCTGAATGCGGGTGCGCGGGTTGATACGCGCGGTTTTATGGGGAAAACTGCCCTGTTCTGGGCAGTGGAGCGCGGCCATGCGGCGGCTGCTCAGGCGCTTCTTGAACAAAAGGCCGATCCGAATATCAAAGACGTTTCGGGGCTTACTCCGCTCATGGTTGCGGCGGCGAACGGTTCCTCCAAAATTGCAGAGCTTCTTCTGAAAAACAAGGCCGATGTCAATGCCACGGAGGGCGCTGACCTGAGTGCTGGCGGCAGCGTGTTTGGCGTGTCCGGCACCACTGCCTTGATATTCGCTGCCCGCGCCGGGCATACCGAAGTTGTGCAGATGCTTTTAAAATCCGGGGCTGATGTCAACGCCATGAACAGCAACGGCAGCAACGCCATCAAGGAGGCGGAAACGAACGGGAATACGAAGATAGTGGAGATGTTGAAAGCAGCTGGTGCTTAATATCGGTGAAACATAACCTGGAAGGTGCGAAGAATGGTTAAGCAATGACAGAAAAATTGATAATGGTGGCGATTGTCTTATTGACATACCTCCTCATGCTCGCCGCTTTCTTCAGGCCGCAGCACCGCAAGTTCCACGTCTCGACGATGATTTTCGTCATGTTGTTTGATATGTGCATACCCGTCTACCTGTATATCTATCGTGACTGGTATACCCGCCTGTTTTTGCATGGAGATATCAGTTCCTTCCTGGTGTGGATGCATTTTATTATGGTGTTGTCCCTCTACATTTTGTATGTGTTCCAGATCCAGATAGGGCGTAAATTATTGCGCGGTGACGCCGAGAGCAGCCTGAGGATGGAGCACCGTGGACAGGGTAAAGGTATACTGGTGGTGAGGGCGTTGGCGCTGCTTACTGGCGCGCTGTTGGTAGAGCCGGATCCGACTGCCAGAGACTAATGCGCCTTCCCGGATGCTCGCCATCCCAATTTTATTAATAATTACCAAAAATCCAACAGGAGCTTGCAGCATGAAAAAAACAGGAACCTTCGCCGCCACTCTGCTCGTCTTGGGTGTGGGTTGTTGCGTGAATGGCGTGGCGTTTGCCGAAACAGCGAAACAGGAAAAATCAGTGATGACAGAAACAGCCAAAATTACCCAACTGGTAAAAACCGACGTCAAGGTGGGTACTGGAAAAGAGGCGGTGCCCAACAAGCTGGTGATCGTGCATTACACCGGCTGGCTCTACGACCCCAAGGCTCCCAGCAACCATGGCGCCAAATTTGACAGTTCGCGTGATCGCGGCCAGCCGTTCGACTTTCTGTTGGGTGGCGGGCAAGTCATCAAGGGATGGGATCAGGGCGTGGCAGGCATGAAAGTGGGTGGCCAGCGCACGCTAATTATCCCCCCGGAAATGGGATATGGCGCGCGTGGCGCGGGTGGCGTGATTCCTCCCAACGCCACGCTGGTGTTTGATGTGGAGCTGCTCGACGTTAAATAATTAACGAAGCCCTCCCCATCATATCTGGGGAGGGCTGGAGTGGTGGTAAGATACCCTCTTTCAAAGGGTGAAAAACCATGCCGCACTCCAATCTGCTCTATCAGGATCTCACCCCGGACCGGTTACTTAACGCCGTCGAGAGCGTCGGATTGCGCTGTGACGGCCGGATGCTTGCGCTCAACAGCTACGAGAACCGCGTCTACCAGCTCGGTATCGAGGACGGTGCGCCGGTTGTCGCCAAGTTTTACCGTCCCAACCGATGGCCGGACGAGGCGATTCTCGAAGAGCACGCCTTCACCCTGGAGCTTGCCAGCCGCGAGATTCCAGTAGTCGCGCCTTTGGCCGATGAGGCAGGTCATACCCTGCATGAATTTGAGGGGTTTCGTTTTGCCCTCTTTCCTCGCCGTGCAGGCCGCACGCCCGAACTGGACGACCCCGATACGCTGGAGTGGGTGGGCCGCTTCATTGGCCGCATCCATGCCGTGGGTGCCATCACGCCGTTTCTTCACCGTCCTACGCTCAATATCGAGAGCTTCGGTGATGAGCCCTTGCACTTTCTTATGGGGCATGGCTTCATCCCGTCCGATCTGGAATTGAGCTACCGTAGCGTGGCGGAGGATGTGCTCGCGCGGGTGCGCGGATGCTATGCGCAAACCGCCAGAATTACCACTATCCGCCTCCACGGTGATTGTCATGCCGGCAACATTCTCTGGACAGAGGCGGGTCCGCACTTCGTGGATTTCGATGACTGCCGTATGGGGCCAGCGATACAGGACCTCTGGATGTTGCTGTCCGGTGACCGCGCCGCCATGAACGCTCAGTTGCTTTATATCATCGACGGCTATAGCGAATTTTATGACTTCAACCCCGCGGAGTTGCAGCTGATGGAGGCGCTACGCAGCCTTCGTATCATCCACTATTCCGGCTGGCTCGCCCGCCGCTGGGAAGACCCGGCGTTCAAGATGGCCTTCCCCTGGTTCAATACCCAGCACTACTGGCAGAACCAGATCCTCGCCTTGCGCGAGCAGATGGCGGCGCTGGACGAGCCGCCGTTGCAGTTGATCCCAGGGTATGCTTGACATCAGACCGTATCTTGTGGTACAAAAACAGTACCATTTGAATCATGGCCGAGGGCGACAATGAATGCCATTATCCCGATTCCGCTAAGAAAGACTGATATTCACAGCAAACAGGGCCGAGAAAGCCTGTCCAAAATGGTGGTAAAACTGTTCGAGCTTTGGGGGTTGAATACTGGCGATCAAGCGGCCTTGCTTGGGCTTTCCAGTGACTCACGTTCAACCGTGGCACGTTATAAGAAGGGCAGTCCGCTTGCTGATAATGCCGACCTCATCGGGCGCGCGGGGCACTTGCTGGGTATACACAAATCCCTGCGCATTCTGTTTCCGCATAATCGTGATCTGGCCTACCGCTGGGTCGTCACCCCTAACCGCAGGTTTGATGGCCAAACCCCGCTTTCCATTATGACTGAAGGCTACGAAGGGCTGCTCGCCGTGCGCAGATATCTTGACTTCGAGCGTGGCCGCTAGAAGTCATGACGTATGGCGAGCTGATTTCCTCCGCCGTGGATTTCCACCGGCATCTCATTAGAAATATCAAAGGCATCCGCGAATCCCAGGCGATTTTTGATGATCTCGCCGAGAGCGAGGCAGAGATGCAGGTGGCGATTGCCGCCGAGTCGGCGGGCTCTATCGAAAGCCATGCGCCACTGATTACCCGGCCATTCGATTATGGCACGGTCATCACCTATCCCTTCCTGAAGCACAACTGGCAGCAGACACGCTTTAGTAACGGCACCCGCTACGGAGTATGGTACGGCTCGTTGGATCTGGAAACCACGGTTTACGAGTCGTCCTATCATTGGTATCGCTTTGTTATGGACAGCTATGCGCAGGAAAATACCGTTATCATGGCGGAGCGGCGGGTTTTTAACGTGCAGTGCGATGCCATCCTGATTGATTTGCGCGGCAAGGAGAAAGATTACCCGCAACTTGTCGCCACACATGATTACGTTTACACGCAGCAACTGGGCGCCTATCTCCAGCAAAAAAGCCAGAATGGCCTGTTGGTCAAATCCGCCCGTTGCGATGGAGTGAATGGTACGATTTTTACGCCGGAGGTTTTATCCCATCCATCCGATGTTTGTTATCTTACTTATACAATGAATCCCGTGGTGGCTGAGGTGCTGATTGAAAGGCAGCGCGGTATGCGGTGGTTTACAATTGCGATGTAGCCGCGCTTCACAAGGCATTATGATCCATATCACGCACACCATTGTCCTCGACGAAAGCGAAATCGAAGAACATTTTATCCGCGCATCCGGGCCAGGCGGGCAGAATGTCAATAAGGTCGCCACGGCGGTGCAACTGCGTTTCGATGCTGCCCATTCCCCCGCGTTGACCGATGAAATTCGCGCGCGTCTAATGACACTGGCTGGCAGGCGCATGACCGCGGAGGGTGTCATCATCATCGACGCGCGGCGCTTCCGAACGCAATTGCGGAATCGCCAGGATGCGCTGGAGCGGCTGGTGGAGCTGATTCAGAAGGCCGCCGAAAAACCTATACTCCGTAAAAAAACCAAGCCAACACTCGCCTCAAAAAAACGCCGCCTGGAGGGCAAGCGCCGCCGCGGCGAGGCCAAGCGTAGCCGAGGCGTTGTTTCTGATGAGTGAGGCGTGATTATATGCGGCTATTGCTTTCGTTCGGTTTTTGCGAAAAAACGGCCTTCGCTAAAAAAGAAGGGGTGCTTGCGCACCCCTTATTAAGTGGGAGGTTTAATACAAGCGTGTCACACGAGGAGGGGGGTAACACGCTTAAAGATAATGCACAAGCTATGCCGCTGGTGTTGCCAATCGCACCCAGGCGCCGCATTTAATTCTTAACGTATTGATTAAATTATCAAATTAATAAATTTATTGGTGTTAGTGGTTTGGCGGGGATAGGTGTGTCCTGTCTTTGAGATGTTTGCTAAAGTTGACCTCCGCCGGAATTTGGGCATTTTTCGCACGATTTCAAGGCAAAAAAATGTCATGCGCCAAGAAAAAGTTCATTGCCCGGTTCTGCATGATGCGGCCGCCCTCGGCGCCAGAAGAATTGCCAGTTGGTGCCGCCTGTCACATGGTTGTAACATATTTCAATTGTAATAACTGCCTGAAGGGATATTGAATAAGAGAGCCCCCTGGTAATTTTTGGGGGCTGTGTGGCGGCTTTCCGGTCTTTTGGGCATTGGCGGACAGCGTCTGGTGGAACTACAGGTGGCGTAACACATAATGGCAGACACAATTCTGGTGGTTGAAGACGAGTCGGCAATTCGCGAGATGGTGGTTTTTGCGCTGGAGCGTGCCGGATTTTCTATCGTGGCGGCGGCGGATGCCGCGCGGGCGCAGGCAATGATTGTTGAAAGTGCGCCAGATCTTGTGCTGCTGGATTGGATGTTGCCGGGATTGAGCGGCGTTGATTTTGCGCGGCGGCTCAAAAAGGAGGAGGCTACCCGCCAGATCCCGGTCATTATGCTGACTGCCCGCAGCGAAGAAATGGATAAGGTAAAGGGGTTCGAGGTTGGTGCGGATGATTATGTCACCAAACCTTTTTCTCCCCGTGAGTTGGTGGCGCGCATCAAGGCGGTTTTGCGCCGCGCCGCGCCCGAAGTAAACGATAAGCCGATGGAGGTGAGCGGATTATGGCTGGATCCGGGCAGCCATCGCGTTACGATAAGGGGGGAGGCCATCGATTTGGGGCCAACGGAATTTCGCCTGTTGCACTTTTTCATGCGCCACCCCGAGCGGGTTTACAGCCGTGGCCAATTGCTCGATAAGGTATGGGGCAACGATGTCTATATCGAAGAACGCACGGTGGATGTCCATATCCGGCGTTTGCGCAAGGCGCTGACGACGGGTGGTCATGACAGATTGATTCAGACAGTGCGGGGCACGGGTTATCGTTTTTCCGCTAAAATCAGCTGAGATTGAAAACGATAGTGTGAATATTGCCCTCACCCGCCCGGTGATCAGGAATAAATACGAAAACCCGTATCATCTCTGTAAGTTCTGTGGCTTGCATCTGCGGTTTTTAGGTTTGTGCAGCATTCTTTTCTTCTGCTTTAGGACGACCTGTGCATCAATTCACCAAAGGACCTGATTTTTGTCTGATTCCTGGATAAGCGAAGCACGGTGGGTTGCGGGCCTTATGCTTGTCATGCTGGTTCTCGGCGTGCTCTCCGATCGCGAGGCGCTGTTTCTGCTGTTCGGCGTATTGGGCTATCTGGGCTGGCACTTGTTCAATCTGGTGCGTCTGTTGCGCTGGTTCCAGGGAGGCAAACGCTTTCATCCCCCCGAGGTAAATGGTGTATGGGAAGAGGTATTTTACAATATCTATCGCCTGCAGCAACGCAACCGTTTGCGCAGGCGCAGGATCGTAAGGATGCTTAATCGCTTTCAGGAGGCCACCGCAGTCATGCCCGATGCCACAGCGGTGCTGAGTATTCAGGGTGAAATCGAGTGGTGGAATAACGCGGCAGGGGAGTTGTTCGGGCTGCGCGCACCGTTGGACAGGGGGCGCCGTATCGTCAATCTGGTGCGGCATCCGGTTTTCACGGAGTTTTTTGCGACCGGGGATTATACGGTAACGGTGCAGTTTCCTTCGCCGGTCAACGAGCAGGTGATGCTGGCGGTGCGTGTTGTGCCCTACGGCAAGGATCATTTGCTGCTGGTGGGGCGCGATATTACACCGATTTACCGGCTGGAGCAGATACGGCGTGATTTTATTGCCAATGTATCGCATGAGCTGCGTACACCGCTGACAGTGATCGGCGGGTTTCTCGAGACCATGAGTGAGGATGAGGATGAGCGGACGCATCACTGGGGCCGGTCGCTGCACCTGATGCGGCAGCAAACCTCGCGAATGCAGCACCTTGTTGAAGATTTGTTGCTGTTGTCACGCCTGGAAATGGAGAGGGGGCTGCATCCCCGGGATGTGGTGGTTGTGTCGGGTGTTTTGGCGGGGATACGCGAGGAGGCGGTGGCGCTGAGCGGTGAACGGCGGCATGCGATTCATCTTGATGCTGACCCGCGCGTGCGGTTGCAGGGAAATAGCGAAGAACTGCGCAGCGCCTTTTCCAACCTTGTTTTCAATGCGGTGCAATACACGCCGGCGGGCGGGGATATCTATATCCGATGGTACGCAGACATATCAGGGGCGCATCTTGAAGTAAGCGATACCGGAGTTGGCATTGCCGCAGAACACATTCCCCGGCTTACGGAGCGTTTTTATCGTGTTGATGCGGCCCGCTCCCGTGAGAGTGGCGGCACAGGCCTGGGATTGGCCATCGTCAAGCACGCGCTGAATCGCCATGACGCCCAGTTGAGTATCGAAAGCGAACTGGGCAAGGGAAGCACATTTGCCTGTCATTTTCCTCCGCATCTGATGGTTCGCATAACGTAAGACATGGCTTTTTGTGGTGTTGTCATCAAATTGTCATATTTGGCTGGGATAGTATGACAAATATCCAATTACTCAATCCTGATGGAGGTTTTTTACCGATGAGTACAACGAAGATGATGAAGGCCCTGACTGGCGTAGCTATTGTGGCGGGCGCGCTGGGCGTGTCATCCCTTCCCGCCAATGCGGCCGAGGCCGTGATCAAGATTGATGGTTCCAGCACTGTTTTCCCTATCACTGAGGCGGTTGCCGAAGAATTCCAGGGCATGAAAAAGGGTAAAGTGAATGTCACGGTCGGCATCTCTGGGACAGGTGGTGGCTTCAAGAAATTCTGCCGCGGCGAGACGGATATCTCTGATGCATCGCGCCCTATTGCGCCCAAGGAAATGGAAGCCTGCCGCCAGGCTGGCATCTCCTATGTTGAGTTGCCGGTGGCTTATGATGCCCTGACGGTCGTGGTCAATCCCAAGAACGATTGGGTGAAGAGCCTGACCGTAGCAGATCTCAAAAAGATGTGGGAACCTGCCGCGCAGGGTACCGTCACAAAATGGAACCAGGTGCGCGCCGAATGGCCTGATGCACCGTTGAAGCTATTCGGTCCGGGCTCCGATTCCGGCACGTTTGATTACTTTACCGAGGCTACCGTCGGCAAGGCCAAGTCCAGTCGCGGTGATTTCACGGCAAGCGAGGATGATAATGTCCTGGTGCAGGGCGTCGCAAGCGACAAGAACGGCTTGGCCTATTTCGGGTTTGCCTATTACACGGAAAATGCCAAGAAGCTGAAGGCCGTGCCTATCGATGGCGGCAAGGGGCCGGTGTTGCCCTCCGAGAAGGCGGTGATTAACGGCACCTATCAGCCCTTGTCTCGCCCTATCTTCATCTACGTCAGCGCCAAATCCATGGATAAGCCAGAGGTTAAGGAGTTCGTGGACTTTTACCTGAAAAATGCCGCGAAGCTGTCCAAAGAGGTGGGGTATATTCCGCTGCCTGCCAAGGCCTATGCAATGGGCGGTGAGCACTTCAAAAACCGCAAGCTGGGTACCGTCTTTGGCGGCGACACCGAGGTTGGGTTGAAAGTGGAAGATCTGTTGACGCGCGAAGCCAAGCAGTAACTTTTTTGATCAACAATATCAAAAGAGGGGAGCCATGCAAGCTTCTCTCTTTATTATTTCTTGTCATCTTATTGTCATAATTCTGTCATAATATGCGCCTTCTTTTGATGCTCGTTGATAGCCAAATAACAGATCGACATCCGTGACTCCTGACATATCCCGGTTCGCCCATCGGCGTTTGCGCCATCTACGCGAACGTTTTATCGAATTCCTGCTGTTTCTCGCCGCGCTCTCTTCGGTGGCCATTACGGTTGCTATCGTAGTGATTCTGGTGCGCGAGTCCCTGGGTTTCTTTGAGCATGTTTCCCTTGTGGACTTCCTCACGGACACCCAATGGACGCCGCTTTTCGATGATGCCCACTATGGCATTATGCCGCTTGTTTCAGGCACCCTGGTAACCGCCACGGTGGCCCTGAGCGTGGCCATACCGCTGGGCACCATCATTGCCATCTATTTGAGTGAATTCGCACCGCACCGTGTCCGTGAAATTATCAAGCCTGTCCTCGAATTGCTGGATGGCATTCCCACTGTGGTATACGGTTTTTTCGCATTGTTGTTTGTCACGCCGCTGTTACAGTATTTCCTGCCCGATTTGCCGGGTTTTAACATGCTCAGCGCAGGACTGGTGATGGGCGTGATGATCATCCCCTATGTCAGCTCGATCAGCGAGGACGCCATGCGCGCCGTGCCCATGCACATCCGCGAAGGTTCCTATGCGATGGGCGCCACGCGCTTCCAGACGGCCTTGCGGGTGGTTACTCCCGCTGCGTTCTCGGGTATTGCCGCCGCCTACATCCTGGGTATTTCCCGGGCCATTGGCGAGACCATGGTGGTGGCCGTGGCCGCAGGTATGCAGCCCAATCTCACCTGGAACCCGATGGAGCCGGCAGCGACCATAACCACCTACATCGTGCAGGTGAGCCTTGGTGATCTTCCCCATGGCAGCCTCGGCTACCAGACAATCTTTGCCGCCGGTCTTGTGCTGTTGCTGATGACGCTCTTTTTTAATATAGCTGGACATCTCTTGCGTAAGCGCTTCCGGGAGGTTTACTAATGGCGCCAGATAAAGGTGTTCAGGTAATGCGGGCCATGATTGCCCGCCGCAAACGCTGGGATGTCATTTTTGCGGTAGTGGGCCTGCTTTCGATGCTGTGCGGGGTGGTGGCCCTAGTTGCATTGATTGGCAGTATGGCGATGGAGGGCGTGCCGCGCCTTTCGTGGGATTTTTTTTCTTCGTTCCCATCGCGTCACGCGGACAAGGCGGGCATTCTGTCGGCCTGGGTCGGCACCACGCTCGTCATGCTGGTGACAGCGCTCACCGCCGTGCCATTGGGGATCGCCGCTGGCGTATATCTTGAAGAATACGCCGCCAAAAACTGGATAACGGATCTCATCGAGATCAATGTCACCAATCTGGCGGGCGTACCATCGATTATCTATGGTCTGCTTGCGCTAGGCCTGTTTGTTTACCAGCTCGATCTTGGCCAAAGCATCGTGGCGGCGGGGCTGACGCTGGCCATCCTGATCTTGCCGGTAGTGATTGTGGCGACCAGGGAAGCGATCCGCTCCATTCCCGGTACCATCCGCGAAGGCGCATTTGCGCTGGGCGCCACCAAATGGCAAACCGTGTCGCAGCATGTGGTGCCCTATTCCATGGCGGGTATACTCACCGGCGTGATCATTGGCCTGTCGCGCGCTATCGGCGAAACCGCCCCCATCATCACCATCGGCGCGCTGACATATATCGCCTTTCTGCCCGATTCACCTATCAAGAGCGAATTTCCCTATGTCTCCTTCGAATGGCTGTCGTCCGCCTTTACCGTGATGCCCATCCAGATGTTTAACTGGGTATCACGCCCGCAGGAGGCGTTTCATGTGAATGCTGCCGCTGCCGGTCTGGTGCTGATCGTCATGACCCTGTTGATGAACGCATTGGCGATATTCATCCGTTATCATTTCCGTAAACGCATCAAGTGGTAGGAGCATAGATTTTATGCCGCAAGCAGCAATGGGCACTCTCAAGGCCGAGGTCAAAGACCTCAATTTCTATTACGGAAATTATCAGGCGCTCAAAAGCATCAATCTGCCGGTTGCAGACAAGCAGATTACGGCGCTGATTGGTCCCTCGGGATGTGGAAAGTCCACATTTCTGCGGTGTTTTAACCGCATGCATGATCTTTATGCGGGCAACCGTTACGAAGGCGAGATTGGACTGCACCCCGATGGTGTCAATATCCTCAGCCCAAAGATCGACCCCATCGAAGTGCGGATGCGGATCGGCATGGTATTTCAGAAACCCAACCCGTTCCCCAAATCGATTTATGAAAACGTGGCCTACGGGCTGCGGGTGCGCGGGGTCAATAAGCGCCGGATACTGGATGAGAAAGTTGAGCAGGCGCTGCGTGGCGCGGCATTGTGGAACGAGGTCAAGGATCGTCTGAACAACCTGGCCTTCAACCTCTCCGGCGGACAGCAGCAGCGTCTGTGCATTGCGCGGGCGCTGGCGACTGATCCGGAAATCATCCTGTTTGATGAGCCCACCTCGGCGCTCGATCCCATCGCCACCGCCAGCATTGAAGAGCTGATCGCCGAGCTGAAAGAACAAGTTACCATTCTCATTGTCACACACAATATGCAGCAGGCGGCGCGCGTATCGAGCTATACCGCCTTTATGCACCTGGGTGAGGTGGTAGAGTTCGGTGAGACGGGCGGCATCTTTACCAATCCCAGCAAAAAACAGACAGAAGACTATATCACCGGACGTTATGGCTGACCGGTTACTGGAGAAACGCTATGGAACCCTTGGATACACATATTTCACGCCAGTATAACGTCGAGCTGGAGAACGTCCGGTCACTCGTATTGCAAATGGGCGGGTTGGTCGAGCAGCAGATCGAGCAGGCGATCAGCGCCTTGGTGCAGGGCAACGTGCCCTTGGCCGAGGCGGTTATCGTCACCGATTATAAGGTCAACAATTTTGAGGTGACCATCGACGAAGAATGCAATCAGATCATCGCCCGCCGCCAGCCCACCGCGGGCGATCTGCGCCTGGTGCTGGCGGTGATCAAGACCATCACCGATATGGAGCGTATCGGTGACGAGGCGGAAAAGATTGCGCGCATGGCTGTGCGGCTGGCTGGCGAGGAGCGCCCGAAAAATAATTACATGGAGATCCATGCGTTGGGCACCCATGTGCGCCAGATGGTGCATGATGCGCTGGATGCCTATGCCCGCATGGACACAGAGGCGGCGGTACGCGTGGCGCAGGAGGATCTCAAAGTCGATCAGGAATATGAGGGTGTGATGCGCCAGATGATCACCTTCATGATGGAAGACCCGCGCACCATCACCCGCGTGCTCAACGTCATCTGGGCGGCGCGCGCCCTCGAACGCATCGGCGATCACGCGCGCAACATTTGTGAATATGTGATTTATCTGGTCAAAGGCAAGGATGTGCGCCACATCAGCCTGGAGCAGATGGAGAAGGAAGTCCGGGAAGGGAGTTAACCCAGCACCGTTCCATTACGCTTAAACCCGGATTGTCCATGAACCTCAAAACCGTTCGCCCTGAGCTTGTCGAGGGGCCATTCACAGTTCGGTCAGATCACCACGAACGGCAGTGCGCACGCTATTTCGCCTCATGAACAATATGGGTTGAAATAGAAATTGGAATAACCCCTGAACGCGCCTAGCTGTTTTGTTCCCTCGCCCGCTTGCGGGCGAGGGGGAGAAGAACAAATTTACCCTGCTGAACGTTCAATCCCACTGTTGCGAGTTTTTGATCTGTCCGGTTTTGTAGCACGCAATCTGTCCGGTTTTAATATTTCCCGAGGAGGGCGATATGAAGCCGACAAAACTGCTACA
>LNEJ01000010.1 GCA_001464965.1 Gammaproteobacteria bacterium Ga0074134 | reverse complement strand
GAATGTCCGTCTGCTTTTTGCCATTTCGTCACCTGTTTTATATTGAGGGTGATGTTATCACCCATAATCAGGTGGCCAAATTAACTATGCCACTACATCCGCCGAAAACTTTCCCATCCCCCACTCTTCTCCTTGCGGAGGCCGAAAAACCGATAACCGTCCAGAACCCAATTCATACAAGGCCAAGGTACAGTCCGATCGCGGGGGGCAATAGGCCAACAGAAGCGTTTTGTTATCCGGCGAAAAATCCGGGGAATTCACTTTAAGGCGATCTTTCTGTGAGTCCATATTGGTACATCCAATGAGGAAATGTGGGATCAGAACACCGAAACCAAACCAGCGCAATGTGCGCTGCGCGGAGGACGGCCAGAATTCCTTTAGCTTTCCATCCCAGATGACCAATCCTTGCCAAAAACGGCTCAGTCTCATGCGGCAATTACCCCAAGACAGTGAAAAAAGAATCGGCGGATGACACATTTCTGGCCATGTCAGAAAATATCAGGCCACCGCGCCTCGCGAGGTTGCGAGGTTGCGTTTTTTTATTTTCATTATTTATTACCCCATTTTTTCCAAAAATTAGCATGACTGGATAGCCATGTTAATAATGAAAATCGCGCGCGCCATAGCAAGCAATCGAGTTACCGTTGCCAAGGTTGGTATTGGGTGAGGAATGGCCCAGATCAGCGAAATAATGCGGAACGTGCCCGCTCATCGTGAACGGTTCATTCGCCTGGCGTGCTTCATCCTGGCTCAGGTCGCAGTGGGGCATTGAAGTCGCGGTTTATTCCGCTCAAAGCATCGTTAACAGTATTACTCCGAACGGAATCCCACGCTATTTTCCATTCAATCAGCCCTGCGGCAGCGTAAAGAAATGTTCCCGGTAATATTTCAACTCGTTGATGGAGTCGCGTATATCCTGCAGCGCCAGGTGGCTTGCTTCCTTATTCTTGGCAAAACCGGCGGCGACGGTGGGTGCCCAGCGTAATGCCAGTTCCTTGACCGTGCTGACATCCAGGTGGCGGTAGTGGAAATATTTTTCCAGATCAGGCATGGCACGATGCAGAAAGCGCCGGTCCTGGCATATGCTGTTGCCGCACATGGGTGACTTGCCGGGTGGAACATATTTTTTTAAAAATTCCAGCGTCTGCTGTTCGGCGTCGATTTCCGTCAAGGGGCTGGCGCGCACCCTGTCGATCAAACCGGATTTGCCGTGCTGCGTGCGGTTCCAGGCATCCATGTTATTAAGCACCGCCGCATTCTGGTGTATCGCCAGCACGGGACCTTCGGCCAGAATATTCAGATGAGCATCGGTAACGATCGTGGCGATCTCGATGATATAATCTTGCTCTGTATCCAGACCTGTCATCTCCAGGTCGATCCAGATAAGGTTGCTGGGGTTTTGCGCCATAAAGCCTTCTCGTCATAGTGATATCCCGCATTCTAGCAGAGACAGATTTCCCAGCGCGAAAAAACCCGGAGATAATTTTAGCTGATGGCCGTTTTCACTCTGATATTCCTCTTTATGCTGGTTCTGAGCGCCGGTACGCGCCTGTGGCTGGCGCACCGCCAGCAGAGCCATGTCCTGATCCATCGCGGGCATGTGCCTGATGCCTTCCGCGACAAAATCCCCGAGGCCGCTCATCAGCGCGCGGCGGATTATACGGTGGCAAAGATCCGGCTGGAAACAGCAGAAATCTGCATCAGCACTTTCTTGTTAGCGGGATGGACGCTTGGCGGCGGGCTGGACCTCATGGATAATGCCTGGCGCAACCTGCATCTCGCCCCGCTCGCAACCGGCGTGGGCGTGCTGATCAGCCTATTTGTTCTGATGCAACTGCTTGATTTGCCGATGTCCGTCTATCAGACATTCCGGCTTGAGCAACACTTTGGGTTCAATCACACCACGCCCAGGCTGTTCATCATCGACCTCATTAAACAAAGCGCCCTGCTGTTCGTGCTAGGCGTGCCACTGGCGTGGCTTGTTCTGTGGCTGCTGGGAAACAGCGGCAGCTTATGGTGGCTATACACCTGGGCGGTGTGGATGGGATTTGTACTGCTGATGATGTGGGCTTATCCCGCGGTAATCGCGCCGCTGTTCAACAAGTTCAAACCCTTGCAGGATGGCGAGCTACGGGATCGCGTAATGGCTCTGCTAAACCGCAACGGCTTCGCCAGCCAGGGCATCTTTGTCATGGACGGCTCGCGCCGCTCCGGGCACGGCAACGCCTACTTCACGGGGCTGGGCACAAATAAACGCATCGTCTTTTTCGACACCCTGATAAACACTCTGAACCCCGACGAAATCGAGGCCGTGCTGGCCCATGAGCTTGGCCATTTCAGGCGCCGCCACATCCACAAACGCATTGCCCTGACCGCTGTGATGGCACTTGCCGGACTTGCACTGCTCGGATGGCTGATAGATCAAGCGTGGTTTTATGCCGGACTGGGAGTAACGCAGCCCTCCCCTTACATGGGATTAATTCTGTTTTTGCTGGTGGCGCCGGTATTCAATTTCTTCATGCAGCCGGTGATGGCCTATTTCATGCGCAAGCATGAATTCGAGGCCGACGACTTCGCCGCCGCTCAAACCGACCCGAACGATTTGATCCGCGCGCTGGTCAAACTCTATAAGGAGAACGCCGCCACGCTGACACCCGACCCACTCTATTCGGCGTACCACGACTCTCACCCTCCGGCCCCGGTGCGAATTGCGAACTTATCTGCTAAATTAAGAGCCTGCCTGTGAATAAATCATCCCTGCGTTGCCGCCCCAAAACACGCCAGGCAAGACGCGAGGCGCGAAGTTTGGTTGTTCCAAATGAGCGGCGAGCAACGCCGCATGGCGTGTTTTGGGGCGCAACCCGGAGGGACGGGGCCGGTTTTGAGCAGTGCGGCGTCACGCTTCGCTCATGTGCAACAGCACACTACGCTCAGTGTTCCTTGTCCTGCTCAAAACCGGCCTCCGTCGCAGGGATGATTTATTCACAGGCAGGCTCTAAACCGGCACACATAAGGAGATCGCCATGGACCAGCCTCGTTTCATACTGAGCACCACCCTGTTTCTGGCCGCACTGATGTTTTATGCGGGCCATGCCAAGGCCGCAGACCTCAATCAAGGTGAAAAACTCTACAAAGCCAACTGCTTTTCCTGTCACGACTCCAGCATACATACACGGCCGGACAGTATTATTCACTCGCTGTCCGCACTAAAAAAACGCGTGCAGTTTTGCGAAAGCATGAACAAGCTGGGGTGGTCTGACGCACAAAAAGGGGATGTCGTTGCCTACTTGAACGCGACCTTTTACAAATTCAAGTAACCACCATGTCAGATCTTGCAACCAGACATTGCAACCCCTGTCATGCTGGCGATGCGCCACTTACCAAGGCGGCGGCGCAGGCACTTCTCAATCATTTGAATAACTGGCAAATCAACGATACCAGCACTGAAATCAACCGGATCTTTAACTTCAAGAACTATTACCAAACTATTGCGTTCGTGAATGCCGTAGCATGGATAGCCCATCAGGAAGATCATCACCCTGCCCTCACCGTGCATTACAACCACTGCGAGGTGCGCTACAGCACCCATGCAATTAATGGGCTATCGGAAAATGATTTTATCTGCGCGGCGAAAACTGACGTTTTGGTTTGAGCCTTAAACCTGTAAAAAGCAATTGGTCGCAGAGAACACAGAGTTCACAGGGCGGTTTCAATGACCAAACGCAAAAAGCGCACCACATACCGCCCACAAAAAAGGCCGGGGAGATGTCTCTCTGTAGTGGCATAGTTAATTTGGCCACCTGATTATGGGTGATAACATCACCCTCAATATAAAACAGGTGACGAAATGGCAAAAAGCAGACGGACATT
>LNEJ01000009.1 GCA_001464965.1 Gammaproteobacteria bacterium Ga0074134 | reverse complement strand
GGCTTGCGCCCAGACTCCGACAAAACCCCCGGCCCCTGCGGCTATCCGGGGGTTGCCAGCCTGCGCTCGCTTACGCGTCGCTTTCCCTGGCTGGCGCCGTGGTATGACAATCTTGCATACATCCACGAGCAGCCACTGAGCAGAAGAACTAAAACGGCAATCAGGGTCTTACGCATCATTTATCTCTCTGCATTGATGACGCTGACACTATCGCGCGTTACCGTTTTTCAGGCGGAATGCTCGTGATCGCGTCCGCAAACTGTGCGTGGACTACAGGATCTACCGGATTGTGTTTGATTTTTGTGCTTGCCTGATCCTCACCAAGATAGTTGTCGTCTTTCCAGTTTTTCGACGGTCTGATTGGCCGAGAAACAAAGCCACCGCCGCAATTTGGACAGACATTACCTAAAACGCTATCGACACAGGTAGCGCAGAAGGTGCATTCATAGGAGCAGATGCGTGCCTCAAGAGAGTCAGGCGGCAATGGCTTATTGCAGTTTTCACAAGTTGGCCTAAGTTCGAGCACTGTACCTCCTTTCCGAAGCAGCCAACCCCAACTATCGAGCCGGCAACGACGCCTTGACCCTTCCCCAATCATACGGAAGAGGCTGGCTGCGCCATGCGCCGGTCTCTTTTATAGCGGCACTCAAGGCCTCCATCCGCTCCTTGCTTGCGGGATGGGTGGATAAAAGGGCAATCTGCGTGCCACCCTGCCTGGACAGCTTGTCAAAAAAACGTTCCATGCCGTTGGGATCAATCCGCGCCTGCTTTAGAAGCTGCAAGCCTTTCAGGTCGGCCTCGGATTCTTTGTCTCTACCATACTTCAAAATGCCCATCTGGGTGGCGAATTCGCCCAGCAGACTGCCCGTCCAGTCGCCTGTTACCATGGCAATCACCGCGCGCCAACCCAGATTGTGCACCATTGCTTTCAGGGTATGGCGTTGCAAGACATGCTCGATTTCATGCGCTAGAACACCGGCCACTTCCTCCGGCGAATCGGCCGCCTTGATCAGGCCGGAAAACACCACAACATGCCCGCCCGGTATGGCAAAGGCGTTGATTGCCGGGTCATCGGCGACATGCCATTTGAACGCATACGGGGAGCCTGTGGCCAATTTCTGGCCGATCTCTGCAATAATGCGCGGCGCTTCGCCCTGCGTAACAAGCTTGAGCGAGGGCCGGATTTGTTCAAAGATGAGATCACCCAGCTTCTGCTCGTTCTCTATCGAGATGCGGTTGACCGCCCAGCCGATGACCGGATCGGGGTTCCACAACAGCACAGCCAGCAAGAGAAAGGGAGCGAGTAAAAACAGCGCCAGCGCAACCCATCCCGCCCGCATCCTTTTTTTGGCGCCATGGATCTTCTTGCGCCACTGCACCAATTGCGGAGCCAGCGCGGGAGGTGTATGGGCGAGCAGGATATCCTGGGCATGTTTGTCAGTCAACGTCAGCGACCAGGCTTGAGCGTCCTTGCTCCATGCCAGGATCATCTGTTCATGGTCAAAGCCGCCCGCGGAAACCTGGATAGGCTGATACGGTATGATCTGTTCCCGTGGTTCTCCCGGCCAAAGGCATAGGCCCTGCTCCCCGATCTGGACAGAAATCTTCTCGCCATGAGGCTGCAACCCTGGGCCAAAACACAAAGCGGAGAAAGATGCCATCTTCGAGGCGCGCCCTGACTACCTGTCTCCACCCAGAATATTCCCCAATCCGCCCAGCACAGACCCCTCTTCGCTGCTTCCCCCCGCGGCAGGCATGGCGGCATAGATACGGTTTGCCAGGCGGCTCAGAGGAAGTGATTGCAGCCAGACCTTGCCCGGCCCGCGCAGCGTGGCGAAGAACAGGCCTTCGCCACCGAACAGGGCTGATTTCACCTTGCCGACATATTCGATGTCATAGGACACCGAGGGCTGCAATGCCACCAGACAACCGGTGTCGACCCGGATCAGCTCGCCGGGAGCAAGCGCGCGCTCCATCAACGTCCCGCCCGCATGCACAAAAGCATACCCGTCGCCTTCCAGCTTTTGCATGATAAATCCTTCGCCACCGAACAAGCCGACGCCGAGCTTTTTCTGAAAGGCGATACCGACCGAGACACCCCTGGCGGCGCAGAGAAAGGAATCCTTCTGGCAAATGATTTGCCCCCCCATGCCCGCCAGATGCAACGGGATAATCTTGCCGGGATACGGTGCAGCAAAGGCAACTTTTTTCTTGCCACTGCCCTGATTAAGGAAAATTGTCATGAACAGCGACTCTCCGGTCAACAGGCGTTTACCCATGCCCATCAATGCCCCCATGAAGCCGGATTTCTGTTGCGAACCATCGCCAAACACCGTCTCCAAGGCGATGCCGTCCTCCATGTACATCATGCCACCCGCCTCCGCCACTGCCGCCTCCTGCGGATCGAGCTCGATCTCGACGTACTGCATCTCTGAGCCAAAGATTTGATAGTCAATCTCATGCATTTGGGCCATTTTTACCTCCTGGGAAATGATCACAAATTTGGGTGTGGGACAAACGTAGGGTGCGTTCCACGCACCAACGACAATGGTATGTGGAACGTACCCTACTTACAATCCGCCATCTCCAGACAGGCCTGCAAGCGCGCCCGCGCTCGCTCCAACGGCAGCAGCGGCATCACATTCGTCATTTCCGGCCCGTCCAGCTCCCCCGTCAATGCGGCACGCAGGGGGTGAAACAGCGCCTTGCCTTTAGCGCCGGTTTCCTGTTTTATGTGATTGACCAGCTCCTTGAAATCGGCGTGATGCCGCTCCAGCCCAGCCAGCGCATGTTCAAAAAATGCGCTGCCGGCCTCACTGATCACCTGCCGCGCGTCGTTGTCATTCAGCTCCAGCGGATCGGTGCAGAGAATCCTCGCCCACTTCAATGCGTGTTCCGGGAAAATGACATTGGCCCGCACTGCCGCGACAAAGGCAGGCGCATCCTCCTCCGGCACCAGGGCATGCACCTCCGCTCCCATCCACTGCCACAGCACATCAGAGTGTGCGTGGACAATCGCCTCACGCTGCCAGTGCAATAAATGGGTGGTGTCATAATGCGCGGGCGCGCGCCCCAGATGGCCGACGCCGAACTCCGCGGCGAGTCCATCCAGCTCCATATAAGCATTGTTTTCATAATGATGGCCCAGGCGCGCCATATAATTGTTGATCGCCCCCGGTAAATAACCTGTCTCGCGCAATTCACGGATGCTGCGGCTGCCATGGCGCTTGGAGAGCGGCGCACCGTCAGCGCCAAGAATCATCGAGATATGCCCATAGCTCGGCACACGCAGCCCCAGCGCCTCAAGCAGCAGGATCTGGCGAGGTGTGTTGGTGAGATGATCTTCTCCGCGCAAGACATGGGTCACCCCCATCAGGGCATCGTCAATCGCATTGCTGAAAAAAAACGCGGGCGAGCCATCGGCGCGGCGAATGATGAAATCCCCGATATCGCCGCTGTTAAATTTCTGTGGCCCACGCACCAGATCATCGAACTCCACCACTTGGCGGGGCGGGACGCGAAAACGCAAGGTTGGCTGCAACCCGCGCTGCAATCGAGCCACCACTTCATCGGGACTCAATCGCGCACACGTGCCGGGATAACGCGGCGGCTGGCCAGCGGCAAGCTGCGTCTTGCGCGTCAGATCAAGTTCACGGTCACTGCAAAAACACAGGTAAGCCAGGCCTTCCTGCTCCAGCACGTCGAAATAATT
Organism: Gammaproteobacteria bacterium Ga0074134; assembly: GCA_001464965.1. Taxonomy (GTDB): domain Bacteria; phylum Pseudomonadota; class Gammaproteobacteria; family Ga007554; genus LNEJ01. The sequence goes on along the minus strand of LNEJ01000009.1, from coordinate 637 downwards.
CCGGTAAATCGTGTCCCGCTCCGATTGCAAATAGGGGCCATGCTCGCCGCCCACGGACGGCCCTTCCTGCCAATTCAGCCCCAGCCAGCGCAAATCTTCCTCCACCGCCTGGGTATATTCGGCCTTGCTGCGCCCCTGATCGGTATCCTCTATACGCAACAGGAAAACACCCGGCTCAGGCCGGGCAAGCAGCGCGCTGAACAGCGCCGTGCGGGCATTGCCAAGGTGCAAAAAACCAGAGGGGCTAGGGGCAAAACGGGACTTAATAGTATTCGTAGTCATAGGCCAACATGGTAACGTAAACGCGCTTCAACGACAAAATTATAGCATCGGCGGATGTATAACACTTTGAGAGGAAGGATGGTAATATAAGATCAATTTTCACACCATGAGCCATGAAAAAAGAACCCAAGGGAGAAATCCGTGAGAGCCGTGCTTGCGCAGCATAGAGCCGGGGCAGGAGTGATATGCGACGCGCCGTAGCGGACGCAGGGCAGTCACGACAAAAGAAATCGGTCATTGCCGATTGCTGGTTCTTTGGGGCTTGGATGTCCCAAAATAATGTAATGGACGCTTCCTTTCCAAAACGGCATCGAGGTGCCAAAGTAGTGGTGGCTGTATGACCACTAAACCAGAA
>LNEJ01000008.1 GCA_001464965.1 Gammaproteobacteria bacterium Ga0074134 | reverse complement strand
GGCGTACAGGGCCTGCTCCAGCGCGTCGAGCACGAAGTCCGTGGCCATGGTGCGGCTGACCCGCCAGCCGACGATACGCCGGGCGAAGACATCAATGACGAAGGCCACATACAGCCAACCCTGCCAGGTCGACACATACGTGAAGTCCGACACCCAGAGCTGGTTGGGGGCATCGAGCACGCTACGATAACGCTCGCCTGGGACTTCTTCGTAGATGCCCATTGAGCTTATAAATATGAGCCGCTTGACGCCGGTCGCATGCATTGCCGTGACGATATGCTCAGCTTGTTGCTTTATATCACCAGCGAGGTTCGCGTATACAACGTCCTTCCCTCTCATCGCCGCCTCGAGGGTCTTACGGCCTAGGACGTCACCCTCAACGATCGTAACGCGCTTCGGATCGAGATTGGTTAGGCGACTGGCCCGACGCAGATAAAGGGTAAGCCTCGCATCGGCGTCACGCAGAAAGACTCGGGTTGTGTTGCGGGCGAGTTGCCCATTCGCGCCAAGGATGAGAACATTTGTCATGGAAAGATTCCTTTCTCCCCTTTATGTGTTCATTAGCGTTGCCATATCGATAACGAATCGGTATTTCACATCGCCCTTGACAGTACGATCATAGGCTATATTCACATCTTTGATGTCGATCATTTCAATGTCGCAAGTGATGTTATGCTCACCGCAGAAATCGAGCATTTCCTGTGTTTCCGGCAGACCGCCGATGAGTGAACCCGCCAAGGTACGGCGTTTAAAAATGAAGGGGACGCCACTGACTTTTGTAAGGGCCTCGACTGCACCGACAATCACCATCGTGCCGTCACGCTTGAGCAAATCCATGTATGGATTGACATCATGCCCAACAGGAATTGTGTTGAGCAAGAAATCGAAGCTGTTCGCAGCCACCACCATAGCTTCCGCATCCCTGGAGATCAACACTTCGTCTGCCCCTAACTTCTTCGCATCATGGCCTTTTTCGGGGGATGTCGTAATCATCACGACATGCGCGCCCATGGCGTGCGCGAGCTTGACGCCCATATGCCCAAGACCGCCCAGGCCGACAATTCCGACTTTCTGACCCGGTCCAACCTTCCAGTGTCTTAGCGGAGAGTATGTCGTAATCCCGGCGCATAACAGCGGTGCAGTGGCGGCAGGGTCGAGATTTTCCGGTATGCACAGTACAAAGCGCTCGCTCACCATGATTTTGTCGGAATAACCACCAAACGTATGGGTATGCGGCGTACCACCGATTTTATCTTCACTGTTGTAAGTTGCCGTCCAACCGTTTTCGCAATATTGTTCCAGCCCCTCTTTACAGGATTGGCAATGGCGGCAACTGTCGACCAAGCAGCCCACACCGACCAGATCACCTGGTTTGAATTTTGTGACTTTATCGCCGACCGCTGTCACGCGCCCGACGATTTCATGGCCGGGCACAAAGGGATAATGTGTTCCGCCCCACTCATTGCGCGCCGAGTGAATATCCGAATGGCAGATGCCGCAATACATGATGTCAATCGCTACATCTTCGGAGCGTGGCTCCCGGCGTTCAAACGTAAACGGTGCAAGCTTGTCCGTAGGGGAATGATTGGCGTATCCATATGCTTTCATAATTAGGTCTCCTTTTTCTACCAGTTAGCTTTTAGTCCTATTTCTACTTTGGGGCGAGTTCACCAAACCAATAAGCTGCCGTCACACCACCATCCATGAGAAAGTCGCTGCCGGTTATGAATGCACCGTCAGGCCCCATGAGAAGCGCTGCGACATTGCCAACTTCGTCTGGGGTGCCAGCTCGCCTTGCCGGACACAAGTCGATCATGCGCCGATACCCAGCGGCGCGCGGCCCTGTCAACTCGTCATTTGCCAACGGCGTGATAATGATGCCGGGGCTTATGGTATTCACGCGAGCCCCACGCTTTCCCCAACGGACCGCTTCTGCCATCACTCTGGGGGAATTGCCACGTTTGGCAATCTGATAAGCATGAAGAGGGTCCGCCACCTGATCTGGCTGAACCATAGGTAACTTGAGTAGCTCCTCAACAGGCGTGGTTGCAAGCGCCTTGTTCTGCTCGACGGTCAGCGGAGGCAGGCGGTGCCCGGACTGCGACGAAATAACGACACAGGAACCTCCGGGCGCAATAACGTTGCCGAATTCCTCCAGCACCAGTGCGGTTCCATAGAGATCGACCTTCAGAATCGTTTCGGGTGAAGCCTGACTGGGGGAAACACCTGCTGCGTGTATGACTCCGGTAATCTCTCCCAGGGATGTCGCTTTTTCTACGAGAGCGTGTACTGATGCTCGCGATGAAACATCAACTATAGCGGTGCTCACGTCAAAACCAGCGTCGCTCAAGATTTTTGCCGCAGCGTCAGCATGGTCCTGACGCAAATTAGCGATCACAAGATGTTTACCTGCACTTACTCGTCGCGCAATCGCCTGACCGATCGACCCGGCACCGATGACAACAATTACGTTGGTCATTGCAATCTCCTCTCTCAAATTACCCGGCTTTTGACTTTTTTAGCCGAAGTGATGAGTTGCCGTGCGCCCCGCAGAATTTGTACCGAAATTGGCACCGATATCGTGTACGGCGGTTAGCTCTTCCGGAGCGCGCTTGCCTTGCACTTTGATCGCGGCAAATCCTACTTCGAGTTCTCGCATGCCTCCCTCAGTCAGCTGAATATTTACAGCGGTGTATAGGAAGCATAAACGGTATATTTACCCGAGAGCAAGGGTATTCCCTCACCAGCCGAGCCCTCTGACATCACAACATCGACAGACCAACGTCATCCCTAGCAATCATAGCGGGCTGGCGTCTTGGGAGGTGGAGGGGGGACAGCCCCAAGTGGGTAAGAATCTTGCGGATCGCTCCAGGCGCTTCGATCGCCGAAGCCGCCTTCACTTGACCACCACAGTTTGGGCACTTTTCCAGCTCAAGGTCGAAAACCCGTCTCAACAGACGCGACCACGAAAGGGCGCGCCCTCTCTTCTCCTGCCCGTCAAATTTTATCGGCCTGCTGTTTTGGTAGCGACGTGTGGGAAAAGTTGAGTAGTGGAGGGTAAATGTAAGCCGTTGCAGCCAAAATATTGCATATTCTCGTCAAACGTCCTACTTCGCCAGCGATAGCACAAAAGTTACCAGCTTTTCGATATCCGCATCGGAGACGCGCGGGGAATAAGGGGGCATGGGTACACCGCCGGTCACTTCTGTCCAGTTGCCTTTGCCGCCCGCTTTGACCTTGGCGATCAACCTGGCTTTGGCTTCGGCATCGCCTTTGTATTTGGCGGACACATCCTTCCACGCTGGGCCCACAATCTTCTTTTCTACGCTATGACAGGCAAGGCAGCCGCTCTTTTGCGCCAGGGCCAAGGCGTCTGAACCGCCCTCGGGTTTGGCCGGGGTAGTGGCGGCCAGTTGTTGTTCGGCAGGTGCTTTTTTCTCAGCGGCCGCTGGTTGAGCCGGGGCGCTTTCCTGGGGTTTGGCGGCTTCGGGAGCGGGAGCGATCGCCGTAGGCGAAGCAGGGGTGCCAGTTGCAGAGGGAGACGCAGGCTGAGCGGCTGGGGGAGTTTCGGGTTTTGATTCCGGGGTGCTGACTGACGAGACTGGAGAAGAAACAGAGGGTTCTTCCTCCTGTTGTTGCTCTTTCTTCCCACAGGCACTCAGCGCCAGGGCAATACAGATGGATGATGCAATAGTGATTACAGGAAATTTCATTTTTACCTTCCTCATGGTTATGCCAAATACTGGGGCCGTTGTTATTTATCGCTGATGATCTTGAGTGTCGCGATATCGCCGAGCTGGGTGCGGATCTCATTGATGCTGGGACGGCGCGCGCGATACGGGGTATCAAACTTGCCGCCGCAGATCATCTTGCGCACGTTCGGCTGGCGCGGCGATTCCAGCCAGAGGTGCCATACCAGCAGCAAATCACGCGAGCCGGAGTTTCCTCCCCCTGAAACAGCCATTATGAATGGGCTGCGGGATGCGATAAACTCTTCTCCCATTTGCGTCTTGCGCACCACAAACTCGTCCGCCTTGAGGGTTTGCCCTGCAGGAAGCACATCATTCACTTCAAACTGACAGTAAGGTGAGAACGGGCTGGGACCCTTCACGACTTTGCCATTCTGCAAATAGACACGCGCCCTGTCTGGTGGAATCTGGAGATCCTGGTGCAGCACTATCCTGGATCCGGCGGGAACCGCATAAAACGGTGAGCTTTCATCTTTGGGGGCGAGGTTCGCGCACGCGGTCAACATCAAGGTGGCGAAAATCAAGCAGGATCTGATTTGAATCATGGTTGTCACTCCGAAAGATTTTTAGAACCTGTTCACGATCTCGCTGAAGGGCGCATCGCGGCGTTAAAAGTGACCTCAAAATGCTCACATACTCCGTGTATGCTCCGTTTTTTCGGCCACTTTTGCCTTGCGCTGGGAACCCTTCGCTGCGCTCTTCCCTTGATCGAGATCGTGAACAGGTTCTTAGAAGCCACTCCAAGCTGTGAACAGGTTCTAAAGCACCACTGGCTTGTCGGGCAACTCGTTGGGGTTAACGCCGCCAGCAGGAAAATGCTTTGTGAGGTGTTCCGCCACCGCCTGAATACCGCCGATCACACCCTCCTGATAACGGCCTTGTTTGAAAGCAGTCTCCATCGTGCGGCAGATTGCCTCCCATTCCTGCTGCCCGACTTTCGCATGTACTCCGCGGTCGGCGACGATTTCTACGTCGCGATCGGCCAGCAACAGATAAATCAATACGCCATTATTATGCTCAGTATCCCACACCCGCAACTGCGAAAAAACCTCCAGGGCACGTTCCCTCGCGGTTTGTCTCTTGAAGAGCGGCGTGCTGTGCAGCGCCCCTTCCACGGCAAAGCGGATCTCGCCCAGATGAGTGGTTTCAACGGCCTTGATGGCTTTTTCTATCGCCTGCAAGGTGTCGCCCGGAAAAGCGCGCCTGACCTGCCAGTGGGTCATCGTAAGATGTTTGATGATGCGTTTGATATTCATATCACCACCTTCCAGAGGCGCCGCCTCCACCAAAGCCGCCGCCTCCACCGCCAAAACCGCCACCACGCCCGAATCCGCCGCCGCTGGACCAGCCGCCGCCTCGTCCCATGCCGCCGCTCAGCACGATGAAAAATGTTATCACTCCGGCGATAATAGCAATGAGCAATGATCCTGCAAACAGCCAGGCGGCCAACGCTGTAACCCCGCTGGTGACAATAGCGCCGGGAAATCTTCCCAGTATGGCCCGCAACACGCTGCCTACTACCACCGCTAATATAAAAGCAATGGGGATGAATTGATCAAAACCCGCTGTGCCCGCAGACCTGTTGGCAGGCTCCGGCAAGGGTTCACCCTCGATCACACGTATCATTTGGTCAACACCATCTTTGATGCCGCCATAAAAGTCACCCTCCTTGAAGCGTGGCGTGATGATCTCGCTGATGATGCGTTTGCTGGTGGCGTCATTGAGCACGCCTTCCAGGCCGTAACCTACCTCAATGCGCATCTCCCGGTCATCTTTGGCGATCAGCAGCAGTGCGCCGTCGTCCACGCCCTTGCGTCCGAGCTTCCACTGTTCTGCTACACGAATACCGAATTGCTCTATGGCTTCCGGCCGGGTGGTTGGCACCACCAGCACGGCGACCTGACTGCCTTTTTGCGCCTCGAAGGCGCGCAGAGTCTGCTCAAGCTGGGACTGCTGCTCTGGCGTCAGCGTGCCGGTAAGGTCAGTAACGCGGGCCTGCAGCGGCGGCACGGCAACCAGGTCATCGGCGCCATACGCCGCACCGCACGCAAGCAGCATGAGCAGACACAACACACGCCACAGTTTCATCATGGGTATTTGCCCGGGGGTACTATTGTTTCGCGGGGGCGCCAAAATCCACCGTCGGCGGCGCTGAAATGGCCTTTTCGTTTTCCACGTTGAAATTGGGCTTGACCTTGAAACTGAACGCCATCGCGGTCAGATTGCTGGGGAACGAGCGTACCGTTACGTTGTATTCCTGCACCGCCTTGATGTAGCGGTTGCGCGCCACCGTGATGCGATTTTCCGTGCCTTCCAGTTGCGCCTGGAGATCGCGGAATGATGCGTCAGACTTTAATTGCGGGTAGTTTTCCGACACTACCAGCAGCCTCGACAAGGCGCTGGACAATTCGCCCTGGGCGGCCTGGAATTTGGCGAAGGCCTGTTCGTCGTTGATGAGTTCCGGGGTGGCCTGGATTGAACCTACTTTTGCGCGCGCGTTGGTCACCTGGGTCAACACATCCTTTTCCTGTGCGGCAAAACCCTTGACGGTGTTCACCAGGTTCGGCACCAGATCAGCGCGGCGCTGGTACTGGTTCAATACCTCAGACCAGCTCGCCTTGATCTGCTCGTCGGTGGATTGCAGCGTGTTATAGCCGCAACCGCTCAAGAGCATGGTAAGGCCCAGCATGAGGGTAAGGATCAAATTACGCATGGGAGTCTCCTTTTTGAAAAGTATAAAAACTGATTTTGCGGCTCTGAAATGATTATGCAAGGTGCGTCCCACCCGCCAATGATTGTGGTGCGTGGAACGCACCCTACGATTTCACTATGCGCGTCCTGGCCTGCCTATTTTCAGAACCCTGAAGCTATAACCTCGCGTAAAACCACCGTCGCATAACTGCCTGGAGGAAGGCGGAACTGGAGTTGCAAATCGCCCTCCGGGGTAAATTCCCAGCGCATATCTTCCACCTTGAGGCGCAGCGCACGGCGCTGTTGCTCCAGCCCCGCCTCTTCAAGCCCTGCGCGCCAGGCATCGTAATCCTTCAGGGTGCTTTCCTCTATCTCCTTGGCATCCAGGCGGGTGCGCAGTTCTCCCCTGCCCCACATTGGCCCGGTGGGATGAATGTCCTGCTGCCTCACGCGCTGCTGGATCTCTTCATCCACGGCTTCGATGGCAAAGATACTGTGTGTGCCATCCAGCATCATAACATCACCGGCTATGGCGCTGTTCCAGTTGTCCGCCGCCACGCGGCGCGCGAGCACACGATTGAACAGTTCGGAGCGCACCGCAGACAGATATAGGCCGCGCTGATGGCGATCCTTGACGCGCGCTTGCCCGGTGAACATCGCCGTGGCGCGTTCAAGATTGGCGTGCCCGAACCGTTGTTCTCCGAAATAATTCGGCACGCCTTCCGCGGCAATTCGCATCAGGCGCTGCTCGATATAGGGTTTGATATCAGGCACGTCACCCTTCAAGTTGCGCACCACCAGCTTGAAACGGTTTGCCGTCAGGGCGCCGCGGCGCAATTTGCGGTCGTGACGGGCGATAGTAAGAAATTGTATGTCATCCGATGCGAGTTGCGTCCAATCAGGTTCCGGCTTGCCCGCCAGATTAACGCTGAACCACTGGCTGGTCACGGCGGCGCGATCCTTGAGCCCGGCATAGCCGACATCCATTGCCTTCACGCCCGCCAGCCGTGACAATTCGCGCGCCAGCCACTCCGTATTGGTATTGCGCTTGCGGATTTGCAGCAGGATATGTTCGCCCTTGCCCGCAGGCTCAAAACCCAGGTCTTCATCCACCTGAAAATCTTCCGCCGTGGCACGGATGACGCCTGATACACTCGGGCAACCCCCGGCATAAGGCAATCCCCCGGACATGTTATTCACCATTTTCTGTGAGCAGCACTACGGCGTAGGCGGCTATCCCTTCACCGCGCCCGGTGAAACCCATCCCCTCGGTGGTGGTAGCCTTGATGTTGACGCGGTCTGCGGCGATGCCCAGATCGGAGGCGAGGCATTCCCGCATGCCAGCGACATGTGGTTTCAATTTGGGTGCCTGCGCAACCACGGTAATATCGGCATTGGAAATGGCAAGTGCGCTTTCGTTCAGCAACGCAACCACATGGCGCAGCAGAATACGGCTGTCGATGTCTTTGAAGTCCGCGCTGGAATCCGGAAAATGACCGCCGATATCACCAAGCCCCGCCGCACCCAGCAGCGCGTCACACAGGGCGTGAATCAGCACATCGCCATCCGAGTGGGCGGCCATGCCCCGGTCATGGGGGATCTCCACGCCGCCCAGCACCAGTCTGCGCTCCGGCGCAAAGCGGTGCGCGTCGTAACCGTGCCCGATCCTCATTGTTGATTCTCCTGTTGCTTGAGATAGAGTTCCGCCAGCGCCAAGTCCTGCGGATGGGTAATCTTGATATTATCGGCGTGACCGGCCACCATGCGCGGTGAAAATCCGGCCAGCTCCATGGCGGCGGCCTCATCGGTCACAATCAAGTTGTTATCCACGACATGCCTGAGCGCGCGCGACAAATCATCCAGCCGGAACATCTGCGGCGTCAGCGCTCGCCATAAGCCAACGCGCGAGACAGTCTCCAGCACATTGCCCTGGCTGTCGGCACGCTTGACGGTGTCGGAGACCGGCACACCAAGCAGGCCACCGGCAGGATAATCGGCCAGGGTGGCGATGAGATGGTCAACATCAGCATGGCGGATGCAGGGGCGCGCGGCGTCATGCACCAGCACCCAGTCGTGCGGCTGGGCGACCCCCGCGAGTTTTGCCAAGCCATTTAATACCGAATGATAACGCTCGACACCGCCCTCAGCGATGAGCAGTGACGCAGCATTTTTTAACTGGAGCTGGTCCCAGTGCGGATCATGAGGGGCAATGACAACCACTACCCCCTTGATGCGTGCATGAGTCAGAAAACACCGCACCGTGTGTTCGATGACAGTGCTGCCAAGCAACGGCAGGTACTGCTTTGGAATGGCCGCACCCATGCGTGAGCCTGTTCCCGCAGAGGGGATCACGGCCCAGCAGTTATCAGATAGTGATGGGGTCATAGGGATGGCTCTAAGACTTCCCCCCCTCGGACAAAGGGGGGGAGGAGGATTTCCTATTCCACAATCCGGTAGAAGGTCTCGTCCTTTTTAATCATTCCCAGTTCGGCCCTGGCGCGTTCCTCAATGGCGTCAAGCCCGTGCTTGAGGTCCTTGACCTCGGCATCCAGTGCCGCGTTACGCTCTTTGAGCGTGGCGTTTTCGCGGGCCTGGGCGTCAATGGCCTGGTGTAATTGCCATATTTCGTTGAGGCTTCCTTCGCCCAGCCACAGCTTATATTGCAAAAACACCAGCAGGACGACGAGGCCCGCGACCAGCGCTTTCATTACGGCTTGGGCAGATTATAAAAGGCACTCCGTCCTGGATAGCTTGCTTGTCCCGCCAGTTGTTCCTCAATTCGCAGTAACTGGTTGTACTTCGCAACACGGTCGGAACGCGACATGGAGCCGGTCTTGATCTGTCCTGCGCTTGTGCCGACAGCAAGATCGGCAATGAAGCTGTCTTCGGTCTCGCCGGAGCGATGCGAAACCACGGCCGTGTAACCGGCATTTTTCGCCAACTCGATTGCGGCCAGCGATTCGGTGAGGGTGCCGATCTGGTTGACCTTGATGAGAATGGAATTGGCAATACCCTGGTCTATACCCTGCCTGAGTATCGCGGTATTGGTGACAAACAGGTCATCACCCACCAATTGCACGCGTTTGCCGAGACGTTCAGTGAGCAACTTCCAGCCCGTCCAATCATCCTCGGCCATGCCATCTTCAATGGAGATGATGGGATATTTATCCGCCCAGGCCGCCAGATAATCCACGAACTGCTCCGAGGTCAGATGCTTGTCTTCAGAGGTCAGATGGTATTTGCCATCCTTATAGAACTCGGAACTGGCCGGATCCAGGGCGATGAAAATATCCTTGCCGGCGGTATACCCCGCCTTTGCGATGGCTTCCATGATCACTTCCAGCGCCGCCTCATTGGAGGGCAGGTCGGGCGCGAAACCACCCTCGTCACCCACGGCGGTGTTCATACCCTTGGCGTGCAACACCTTTTTCAAGGTATGGAAAACCTCTGCACCCATGCGCACCGCCTCAGCCAGGCTGGGCGCGCCAACGGGCATGATCATAAATTCCTGCATGTCGACGCTATTGTCAGCGTGGGCGCCACCATTGATGACATTCATCATCGGCACCGGCATCTGGAACGGGCCGTCACCGCCAAGGTAGCGATACAGCGGGAGCTTGGCATTCTGCGCGGCCGCACGGGCACTGGCCAGCGATACCGCCAGCAGGGCATTGGCGCCAAGCCGCGCCTTTGTGGGTGTACCGTCCAACTCGATCATCAACCTGTCAATCGTTACCTGATTACTGGCATCGCGGCCCAGCAACAGCTTGCGGATTTCGCCATTGACATTGGCCACCGCCTTGCGCACACCCTTGCCGCCAAAGCGATGTGCATCATCATCCCGTAGCTCAATAGCCTCGCGCGAGCCGGTTGATGCGCCGGAAGGCACAGCAGCGCGTCCTACGGCGCCGCATGATAGAACCACATCGGCCTCGATGGTCGGGTTGCCACGCGAATCAATAATTTCACGCCCACGTATATCCACAATCTGTGACATCAACTACTCCACTCCACTTTATTACAGTAAAAAAAATTCACGCCTAGTCTTGAGATGCAGGGTGCGCTCTACGCACCAAAACCTGAAGGTGCGTGAGACGCACCCTACATTTCAGCGAATTTCCGCGCCTTGACGGTCGCATCAATCTCTTTCAGGGTCTCCAAAAGCTCTTCCATCCGGCCCAGCGGCCAGGCGTTCGGGCCATCGCTCAGTGCCTTATCGGGATCCGGGTGGGTTTCCATAAACAGGCCCGCCACACCCGCGGCGACGGCGGCACGCGCCAGCACTGGCACGAATTCACGCTGCCCGCCAGAACTTGCGCCCTGCCCTCCCGGCAACTGCACCGAGTGGGTGGCATCGAAGACCACCGGACAACCCGTATCGCGCATCACTGCCAGGGCGCGCATATCCGACACCAGGTTATTGTAACCGAAAGACGCGCCGCGCTCGCACACCATGATTAACGGATTGCCGGTTTCACGGGCCTTTTCCACCACATTCTTCATGTCCCACGGCGCGAGAAACTGGCCCTTCTTGATGTTTACCGGCTTGCCCTGGCTCGCCACGCTCTGTATGAAATTGGTCTGCCTGCACAAAAACGCGGGTGTCTGCAACACGTCCACCACATCGGCCACCTCGCCAAGCGGCGTATCCTCATGCACATCGGTGAGCACCGGCACGCGGATGGTCTGCCGCACCTCGTCGAGTATGCGCAGCCCCTCTTCCAGGCCTGGGCCGCGGAAGCTCTTGCTGGAGGTGCGGTTGGCTTTATCAAATGATGATTTGTAGATAAAGGGAATACCCAGGCGAGCCGTGATTTCCTTGAGCGCCCCCGCCGTATCGAGCGCGAGTTGCCGGCTTTCGATGACACATGGCCCGGCAATCAGGAACAGGGGGCGGTCCAGCCCCACATCAAAACCGCATAATTTCATAGGCTAAACACCTTCTTTGGCGGCATCATGAGTGGCGCATGCGGCCCGGATGAAACCGCTGAACAGCGGATGTCCGGAGCGCGGCGTCGATGTGAATTCCGGGTGGAACTGGCAGGCCACAAACCAGGGATGTGCGGGCAATTCGATCATCTCCATCAGGCTGCCGTCCATGGACATGCCGGAAAAGCGCATTCCCGCGTTTTCCAGAACCTCGCGGAACTGATTGTTGAATTCATAGCGGTGGCGGTGGCGCTCCATGATGACGTCCTTGCCATACAGCTCGCGGGCAAGCGAACCCGGCAGCAATTGGCACTTTTGGCCGCCCAGCCGCATGGTGCCGCCCAGGTCGGATTCGGGGCTGCGCCGCTCCAGCGTGCCCTGCTCCGTCATCCACTCAGTGATCAGCGCGATAACCGGGTAAGGCGTGTTGGGGTCAAATTCAGTGCTGTGCGCCTCGGTTAGCGCCGCGGCATGGCGGGCGAATTCGATTACCGCCACCTGCATTCCCAAACAGATGCCCAGGTAGGGAATAGCGCGGCGGCGGGCAAACTCCACCGCCATGATCTTGCCTTCGACTCCGCGCTCGCCAAACCCGCCCGGCACCAGAATGGCATCCATGCCCTCCAGGCAGCCAGGGCCGCTCTTTTCTATTTCCTCGGAATCGACATAGACGATATTCACCTTGGTGCGAGTGTGTATCCCGGCGTGAATCAACGCCTCGGACAGTGATTTATAGGACTCGGTGAGATTGACATACTTGCCGACCATGGCCACGGTCACTTCGGCATTGGGGTGACCCATGTTGTAGACCACATTCTGCCACGCGGAAAGGTCTGCCTTGGGCGTGTGCAGGTGCAGGCGCTCGGTCGCGATGTCATCCAGCCCCTGCTCGTGGAGTAGCAACGGGATTTTGTAGATACTGTCCACATCAACCGCGGAGATCACCGCCTTCTCGGGCACATTGGTGAATAATGCAATCTTGCGGCGCTCATCGGCAGGCAGCGGGCGGTCACTGCGGCACAACAGGACGTCCGGCTGGATGCCGATGGAGCGCAGCTCCTTAACGGAATGCTGAGTGGGTTTGGTCTTGATCTCGCCTGCCGAGGGGATATAAGGCACCAGTGTCAGGTGGATGAACAGGGTATTGTCGTGACCCAGTTCCACACCCATCTGACGAATCGCCTCCAGAAACGGCAGCGATTCGATATCACCCACTGTGCCGCCGATTTCGACCATTGCCACGTCGGCAGGCCCGATTCCTGGGATCACCGACCCTTCCATGATGCAGCGCTTGATCTCATCGGTGATATGCGGAATCACCTGCACGGTGCCGCCCAGGTAATCGCCACGGCGCTCCTTGCGGATCACGTTTTCATAGATGCGGCCGGTGGTGAAGTTGTTGCGCCGGCCCATGGTGGTGTGGACAAAGCGCTCGTAATGCCCCAGATCAAGGTCAGTCTCCGCACCGTCTTCGGTAACGAACACCTCGCCGTGCTGAAACGGGCTCATGGTGCCGGGATCGACATTAATATAGGGATCCAGCTTGAGCATGGTCACCTTCAGACCGCGCGCCTCAAGAATGGCCCCCAGTGAGGCGGAGGCGATGCCCTTCCCCAGGGAAGATACGACGCCGCCGGTAACGAAAATATATTTAGTCATGAACACCTGAAAATAGGAACGCGGGGAAGCCGCTGCGTGCCCTCATGGCACAAGCAGGTGAGCAAATACACATATAGACGGGTAAATAAGATACCAGAATAGGCGGCGCTACTCAATCAAATCAGACGGCCGGCAAAAGATGTTGATAGCCCTAAGAACCTGTTCACACTCTCAATCAAGGGAGGCAGTGCAAGGCAAAATCGAACGAAAAAGCGGAGCATACACGGAGTATGTGAGCATTTTGAGTTTGATTTTAACGCCGCAATGCGCCCTTTACGGGGATTAACCGGCCGTTACGACTGCGGACCAACCCTCAAGGCCGCTCTCGCACGGCAAATGAAAGCGCCTCGCCGATGTAATCATCCATGCAAAACACCGAGTGCCAGCAGCAATGGCCGATGCCTTGTTGCGGCAACAGGATGACATCACCCGGTTCAAGCATGTAGCCATATCTCGCCTCAATCAGTTGTTGCGCAAAGACAGGGACACGGTTGAGCAGGATGTCGAGCGGATCGTTTTGATGATCGTCAAGGTAGGCGGACAGGCTGTCACGGTTCGCTGCCTTGTCCAGTAATGTCTTCAAGCCACGGGGCTTCACGCCCGCCTCGATCAACCCGGCATGCGCATCAGGGCGCGCCAGGTAACGCTGAATTTCTTCGATGAGCGACGGCTTAGGCACGGCCAACCAGCTAGTGCGGCCGTAAACCTGGGCGAAGATCACGCCAAGATGCCCGCGTTCAACGTCTTGATGGAATTGGGCGCCACCATTGGGCGCATTGAAATACACAATACGCTCGACATATGCCGGCGCCTTGATCGCCAGAGTCGCGCACAGGATACGTTCCACCTCTGGGTTTGCACTTATGATGTACGATTCGGGAAACACGGCCTCCGTCAATTGCGCCGCATAGTGCTGGCGCTGATAATCCTCCGCTACGTCTTCATAACCCACCATTCCGAATGAAAAACGAAAACGCAGTGAGGCGTCATCTTCGTCATAGGAGAGCCAAGAGAGCTTGACCCAGAGATTCTCGGCTACGATGTTGCCGTTTGCGAGGACATCAAACTCAAGCGTCTCTATTTCCTGGTCGTCGCCTTCATCGCAGGTGGATGCCAGCAGCTCAAATTGTGGCGTCAGGCGTGTGGCGTAGGGCTCTTCGTCCAGCAAATCAGCACCGCCCTCTCCCTCCAGAATTCGCTCCACTAATCGCTGGGCGGCGACGATGTTAGCTTGTTGCGCAGTCAGGCCGCTCGCAACCAGGCCAGGAAGAAATACGCCATTCCCTGACTGCCAGAGGGCGCGGGCATCCGCTTTGGCGGGGGCCGTGCTGCGGTTTTGAGCCACCCAGCCGACACCATAGCCACGCCGGCCCAACCACAGCGGTTCATCAAACCCCAGGCGTTGCGACTCGATTATGGCCTGCTCACGGGTCCAGCCGGGCGGCCCTAGATAAACGATGTTTCCTGCTTGCGCGCTCATTTTAAGTCCAGCGGATCGTTGGGATTGACGCCGTCCATGAACGGCAGGCGGCGATCACTGTTGGTGATTTGGTAAACCTTGCCGATCCAGTTGTTGATTACGGCCTCGGCGCTATCGTGCCACGTGTTGTCGAGTTCGGGAATGATCAGCGACTCAGGCAATTCCGTAATCTGAGCGCCCCGGTTGAACGCGTGTAGCACGTGTTCCTTGTGCTCCTCGAGAACGGCGGCGATTTTGAGCGGAAAGTAATTTTCAGGCATGGGCGGGTAGTCCGGGCGTTGGCGGCGGACAAAGCGCAGGACTTCGCGCTTGTATTCCTTGAGGAGGCTGATGATGTCATATTCCGGGTGGCCCTGGAAGAAAACCAGGCGGAACAGGTCTTCACTCACCGCCAGGTGCACACCGGCCTCCTCGCTTTCCACGAGCACATGCAGGCCAGCGGCATCAAACTGGCTGCGGTCGATCTGGTTGAAGCGCGAGTGAGGCACATCGAAACGGGTGTTGGCGCCGATCACCAGTGGGTGCATCCGGTCAACCACACGGTGCGAATACACGCCCCACTGTTTGAAACCGAGCGCGCGTCGCTTCTGTGCATATCGAAATTGCAGCACGGCATGGGTAGCCAGGCAAGAGCATAAGGTCGATGTGACGTTTTCATAGGCCCAGTCGATGACCGCAATCAAGGGTTGCCAAAAAGGCTCCAGGGAAAGGTCGGGCTGGCTCACATTGGCGCCAGTGATGATCAGCGCATCCAGACCTTTCTCCTTGATCTGGTCGAATGTTTCATAGTACTGCTGGACATGGGCGCGGGCCTCGGGGCCGCGCTGCAATGCGTCCAGGGTGAACGGGTGCATGTAAAATTGCGCGATCTGATTCGCTTCGCCGACCAAACGGAAGAATTGCCTCTCTGTGGCTGAAAGTGCGGCGTCGGGCATCATGTTAAGAAGGCCGATGTGCAGCTCGCGGATGTCCTGGTGGATGGCGTCATCGCCTTGGACGATGGTTTCGCCCTCCTCTTCCAGGCGCTTGAATGCGGGTAAATCAGAATTGGCTACTAAGGGCATCGCAAACTTCTCTTGGCCGGTTTAGGGCTGACGGGTGATGGCTTGCTCCACCAGAGCGAGAAAGTCCGCCTCATTCTTGACTTGGGCAAGTTCATCAGTGGTGACGGTATAGCAATAACGGTTTGCTATGGCGTCGTAACGGGGAAGGCGTGAATAAAACAGCCGCGGAAACATCCAGCGGACGAAATCGTTGGGGTCGATCTGCGCGACATAAGCCAAGCCGCGGTCAAGCAGATAGGTCTGCAACTGTTCGTCAAGGAAGGATTCACGATAATAGAGCGGCTTGGGATCGGCCTCGGCACGGCTGATGAGCGCTTGCTCGTCGGTTTGTGTCGCCTTGATGTACAAGATCAAGGTGTGTTGCGCCAGGATTTCCAGCGTTTCCGGATCATCGAGTTCGCAGACACTGCCACCGGCATCGTTGATAAAGTGCATGTAGCCGTAGATATCTTGCGCCTTGCTGATAAATTCCGGCACGTCGCGCATGGCGGCAATTTCTGCTTTGCGATGTAGCTCCTGGCGGCGTTTGAATTCCGGTAAGCAAAGACCACCTAGCTCCGGGTTGCCGAGTTTACCGAGAAAACTCGACACCGGCTTGAGATTGTCGACCGAGAGGTTGTTCTTGATATAGATCGAATCCGAGCGCAGCAGGTCGCGTAGAAAAGGAATCTGCATCGCCTGGAGCTTGATATTGTCCAGGATCGGTTCATCCAGATAGCGCGTGCCTATCCGATAGTCGCCCGAGTAATGAAACCAGTTACGCTGGCGCAGCATGGCCGAAAGGCGAGTCTTGCCTACACCTGACATCCCCAGCAAGGTGATGGATTTATGTTCCCATGCCCGGAATTTTTCTACTGACAATTTCACAAGGACGCTCCGTAATCTTTCCGATTGCGCTATTGTATGCGAAAGTTAAAGTTGTTTCAGGTGCAAAAGTTACCCTCTCAAGGGAAGAGCCTGGCTTTGCGGGGTAAAGTGCTGAATAGTTGCCATTTGAAAACAGGAGATGACAGCCATGTTGAAACAACTGGTACATATCCCCGCCGATTCGATCAGCCTGGAAGGAATGCTGGAAGTGCCGCAGAATGCCCAAGGCGTCGTGCTGTTCGCCCATGGCAGCGGCAGCAGCCGCCACAGTCCGCGCAATAATTATGTGGCGGGGGTACTGCGCACCTCGGGTTTGACTACGTTGCTGATCGACCTGCTAACCCGAGAGGAAGACAGCGATTATGCAAACCGCTTCAACATACCCCTGCTCACCCAGCGCCTGCTTGCCGCTGCCCGCTGGCTTAGGGAAACTCCTCAGACCCAAACACTGCACGTCGGCCTGTTCGGCGCCAGCACCGGCGCTGCAGCGGCACTGATGGTTGCGGCCCAGATGCCTGGAAAGATCGGCGCCGTGGTATCCCGCGGTGGACGGCCCGACTTGGCGGGGGCTGACGAGTTAAGCAGGGTCAAGGCGCCGAGCTTGTTTCTGGTGGGCGGCTTTGACGATGTAGTCATTGAACTGAACCAGCAGGCCTACGCACACCTGGATTGCCAGAAGGAATTGGTCATCATCCCAGGCGCTACGCATCTGTTCGAGGAGCCCGGCACTCTGGAAGAGGTCGCGCGTCAGGCAGCGCAGTGGTTTAGCCACTTTCTCAGGGAAATCTGACCTATTGTTTTCTCCTGACCGTCTGCACGCTTTTCCTGAGAATCTCGACAACCTCATCATCTTCAATCTGCGGAAATGCGGCGTAAAATTGCCCCACCGCCTGGAAATAAACCGGGGTTTCCAGGCATATCACCTCGTCGGCATAGGCTTTCACCTTTTCCACCGTATCCGGCGGTGCAACGGGTACGGCACAGATCAATTTCGTGGGGTGCTTGGCGCGCAACGCATGCAACGCGGAAATCATGGTGGCGCCAGTGGCAAGCCCGTCATCCACCACGATGACGATACGGCCCGCCGGATCAATCGGCGGGCGAACCGGGGTGTATTGGGTACGCCTTCTGCGCATGGTCTCCAGTTGTTCCTGTTTTTCGCGCTCGATATAGTCCTTGGTAGCACCCGTCCCTTCGGCATAATCCGCGATATAGGCCCAGCCGCTTTCGTCTATCGAACCGATGGCGAATTCAGGGTTATACGGCGCACGTAATTTCCTCACCAATACCACATCGAATTCCCCACCCAGTTCATCGGCAATGATTTTCGCCATAGGCACCGCGCCGCGCGGGATGGCGAGAATCAGCGGATTTTTGCCTTCAAAGCTTGCGAGTTTCTTTGCGAGCAGGGAGGCGGCTTCAGAACGGTTTGAAAAAATCATGACGCCCTCCTTGCTTCTTGATCAGTGCCATCACTCAGGATCATGGCAGACCGCTTCAATATTATGGCCATCAGGATCCAGCACAAAAGCGCCAAAGTAATGGGGATGATACATGGCTCGTATGCCTGGCGGGCCGTTATCCTTGCCCCCTGCGTTGAGCGCCGCCTCATAAAACGCTGATACCGTGGCCCTGTTTTTGCTTCTGAATGCGATATGAACCTGTGGAGTGGTTGCCATGCCCCCATAAATCCAAAAATCAGGCTTGCCGTCAGCGCCAAAACCGGCATAGCCATACATCTCCATAATCAGCTCATAGCCCAGCGGCGCCAGAGCCTTCTTGTAGAATTCTTTGCTCTTTTCGTAATCACTGACATCAATCCCTATATGATCGAGCATGACACTTCTCCTGTAACAAAAATGGACCATTTTTCAGAACAACATTCCCTGCTTTGTAAATTCAGGGGATTCCGCTATTCCTACGCATATTATCAGCAAGTCAATACAATGAATTACTCCTAATTGAGAGAGATTTGATATAGATCAAAGAAACATCGTGTAATATTCTTAATATGTACCCATATCTACTGTAGAAGGAGGATGTACTCATGAATGACATTAAAAAGACCGCCCCCAAGAAGCCGGCACGCGCCACGGGTGAGGTATCAGATACCACGCCGCTAAAAGCCGCCAAGGCCGCTCCGAAGAGCGCACAGAAGGAGAATGTGCTGGCAGCCGAGCCTAAGAAAGCCGCACCCAAGAAATCGACGCGCACTACTACTGCCGGTGACACGCCAGGAAAGGTAGGGACTGCCAAGTCCGCCCCGAAGCGCACTAAGAAGTTCACCGTTATTCCCGCTGAACGCCATGCAATGATTGCCGAAGCAGCCTATTTCCGGGCAGAACAG
The DNA here is from genome assembly GCA_001464965.1 of Gammaproteobacteria bacterium Ga0074134. GTDB lineage: Bacteria > Pseudomonadota > Gammaproteobacteria > Ga007554 > LNEJ01. The sequence continues at coordinate 5,287 of LNEJ01000008.1, read as the reverse complement.
CACGGATTTACTGGCGATCCTCATATGTACTGGCTGGAGGCGGAAGCGGAAATCGATAAGAAGCTGTAAAACCTACAGCACCCCACCATAATCACAAGGAGAACTACCATGCCCATCGGTGAAATCTGCAACCGCGAAGTGGTATTTGCCACGCGAGATACGAGCATCCTGGAAACCGCACAGCTCATGCGCCGTCATCACGTGGGTGACCTGATTGTGGTGGATGAAAAGAACGATAAGCGCATTCCTGTTGGCATCGTGACAGACCGGGACATCGTCATTGAGGTCATCGCCAAGGAGGCGGACATAAACAGCCTGACAGCGGGCGACATCATGGGCCTGGAATTGGTTACTACCAGGGAAGCTGATGGCGTTTTCGAGACGATTCAGTTGATGCGCCTCAAAGGGGTGCGCAGAATGCCGGTGGTAGATCCCCACGGTGGCTTGGTGGGCATCGTCTCGGTGGATGACCTGGTTGAGCTGCTGGCCGAGGAGATGAACGAGCTCGCCAAGCTCATCTCGCGTGAACAGGTCAGGGAAGCAAAAAACCGGAAATGACGGTACGGAAGAAGGGCTTAACCGCCCTTCTCCAGCCAAAAATGCCGCCGGAGTCAGAGCGCAGTCACGATGCCTGGGATGCAATTGAGGCCAAGGTTGAATTTTTACAGAGGCCAGCAAGCTACCCGGATAATCCGCGGCAAATAGAAGCCGTGGAAACCCACATGTCGTGGGTATTCCTGACTGACAACTACGCCTATAAGCTCAAAAAGCCCGTACGTTACGAATTCCTGGACTTCAGCACCGTTGATGCGCGGCATCACGATTGTGATGAGGAAGTAAGGCTAAACCGCCGTTTGGCGCGTGATGTATATATTGGCACTGTGCCCCTCATGGTTAATGAGATGGGCGGCATGCGCCTGGGTGGCGAAGGCACGGCAGTCGATTGGCTGGTCAAGATGCGCCGCCTGCCGCGAGGGCGGATGCTCGACCATGCGATAAAAAATCGCACAGTCAGCGCGGCTGAGATTACCCATACCGCAACGGTACTTGCCAATTTCTATAAGGACTCCCCGCCCATTGAGATAGCGCCTTCCGAATATAGACAACGATTCGAGGCCGACATACATGCCAACCTCCGGGAACTGACGATACCGGCCTACGGCTTGCCTGTGGATCGGGTGCCCAGCGTCTGCGCGGCGCAGTTGGAATTTCTCAAGCGCGCGTCCGAACTGTTTGACCAGCGCGTCCGCGAAGGAAGAATTATCGAAGCACACGGCGACTTACGGCCTGAACATGTCTGCCTGGAGCCGGAACCCGTGATTATTGATTGCCTGGAATTCAAGCGCGAATTTCGGATACTTGATCCGGCGGATGAACTTTCATTTCTGGTCATGGAGTGCGAACGACTCGGTGCGCCCGCTTTTGTAGATCACCTCATCATGGAGACGTATAGCCAGATCACTGGCGACACCCCACCCGGAAAACTATTGCACTTTTATAAGAGCTACCGGGCTGGCCTGCGGGCCAAACTGGCCGTGTGGCATCTGCGAGAACCGAAAGTTCAGGATGCCTCAAAATGGCTCACCCTGGCAAGACAGTATCTAGACATGGCCGGTACGCATATTCGTGAGGCTGGCGCAGGTTTTTAATCGTAGCAATTTCGTTCAACTAAATATCCAGCAATTCCACAAGCGAACCCCCTGAGTGGATTCTTTTAATGGCCTCGGCAAATAGTGCTGCGGCATCCAGGATGACAACTTTCTCTTTGACCAGAGCAGGATCAAGCCGAAACGGCGGAATAGTGTCTGTAATCACGATCTTCTCCAATGCCTGATCCCCCAATGCCTGGCTGGCCGCGCCAACAAATACTCCGTGCGATGCCACGGCATAGACTTTTACAGCGCCCAGGCCATGACACGCCTTCGCCGCGCGCGCCATGGTTGTTCCGGTGCTGATCAAATCATCGATGATAATAACCACCCGGTTTTTAACATCACCCACAATGGCCTCGCCGGTGACAACTCCTTTGCTACGGTATTTTTCGAGAAAAGCAGTGGACACCGCCTTGTCCAGTACCCGGCTCAGCGCCTGCCTGAACTGTTCGGCACGCTTAATGCCACCAACATCCGGCGACACCACAACAACCTCGGCATCCTGCACCAGGCCGGCGAAATACCGCACGAATAGCTTTCTGGCCTCGAGATGGTCCGAGTGGCAACGGAAGGCATTTTGATAAGCAGCAAGATTGTGCACATCGAGTGTCACAACACGGTCTGTGCCGACCGCTTCGAACAGGCTGGCGACGTATCGGCTTGTCACCGGATCGCGGGGCTGTGATTTCCTGTCCTTGCGCGCGTAGCCAAGATAGGGAACTATCGCTGTAACTCGTTGCGCGGACGCATCTCGTAAGGCGCCTATAAAAAACAGCAGCCGGCAAAGTTTGTCATTGACGCTCTGCTGTAAATCGCTGTAGAGTGACTGGACAACAAATACGTCCCTCCCCCGTACATTTACCAGCGGACGGGATTTATGCTCCCCATCCTCGAACTCTCTTTCCTCGTGGTCACTCAACGGGATGCCAAGATGCGCGCTGACTCTTTCACCAAATTCGCGGCTGGCATGGAGAGCAAACAAAGTGATATCTTCGGCACTCACTAAAAGTCTCCGTGATTATCCTAAAAGCGGCCGTAGGCGCCAACGGCCGCTTTTAGGATTACACATGTGAACGCACCCACATCACCAAACTGCCAAGATCCATCGCGCCAGCCTGGCGGGCGATCTCATGTCCACCTTTGAAAATCGCCAGTGTAGGGATACTGCGTATGGCAAACTGGGCTGCGATGGCCTGCTCTGTTTCTGTATTGAGCTTTGCCAGCCGTGCGTTGGGTTCTAGTTGGCTGGCCGCCTGTTCAAATGCTGGCGCCATCATCCGGCACGGACCACACCAGGGCGCCCAGAAATCCACCACCATGGGTATGCTGTTGCGCCCGATGTGCTGCTGAAAATTGGCGCTGGTAAGTTCCACGGGATGCCCGCCAAACAATCGTTGCTTGCATTGGCCACATTTGGCACCTTCACCCAGTTTCGCGGCAGGCACCCGGTTTATCGCATCGCAGTGCGGGCAGACGATATGCACAAAATCACTCATGTTATTTGACCTCTATGCGTTTCGCCGTTGCGCTGCCGGTTTTGGGTAAAGTTACCGTCAACACCCCGTTTTCATATGCAACTTTAGCGTTATCAGCATCGACGTTATGTGGCAGCAGGATGCCACGCTGAAAGCTGCCGTAGGCACGTTCCATGACATGATAAACACCGTCGTCTGCCTCTCGCTGAAAACGCTTCTCACCCCGCACCCGCAGGGTATTGCCTTCAATCGAGATGGCGCAATCCTCCTTTTCCATGCCCGGCATCTCCAGCCGCACAACGATTGCATCCTTGGTCTCCTGCAACTCTCCTGCAAGCAGACTCCAACTAGGAAACCGTGTCCCGGCGGCGGTCTCCTCGATGTGTTCGATTTCCTTGTGCTTGGTGAAATGGGTCAGGGCATCTCCGCTGCGGCTCAATAATTCACGCCACCCTTCCGCGAGATGCTCCCATGCCCGGTTGAGTTCCTTGCCAATTTCCGTACCAACCTTTTTCAGTGATTCAAGCATGTTGGATGCTCCTCCATTTTAGCGGCATGGCAATAGTCGCAGGCCACTTGAGATAGACCTCATTAGTCAGGGCGCATGCGGCAACCCGACCCAAAAAATGATATTTTGAATTCTATCGCCGGTTTTCTATACAAACTTTGATCTAAATCAAAATCCATGCAGTCTTTTCAGCGCTAAGATAAACATCTGCTAAAAGTCGTGAGGAGGCAACATGGCAATCATTGGTATCGATCTTGGCACATCCAACTCGGCGGCAAGGCCTTTCCCAACTATGTAGCCGTAACTGCCGACGGCCAAGTCATTGTCGGCGAGTCCGCGCGACCGTGAGCTTTCTCCCGAACAGCTCTCCGGCTTACTTCGACGACAACCAGCGCAGCGCCATCAAGGACGCCTGCCGCATCGCCGGACTCGATGTAGCCCGTCTAGTGAATGAACCGACTGCGGCAGCGCTGGCATATGGATCGGACTATTTACTGTCAAGACTTGATTTTTAAAGTATACGACGTATACTAACACCCATCGTATATATAAAATTCAAGCCATGTCCAAGTCAAATACACACACACGACGCGACCGTAAAAAAATCGAGATGCAGTTACGCATTATGCAGTGCGCGATGGATCTGTTCAGAAAACAGGGGTTGGCTAATACCACCATGGAGGCGATTGCCGAAACAGCCGATGTGGCCAAGCGTACGCTCTATAGCCACTTCCCGGTGAAAGAGGCGATCGTCAGTGCCTACTGGCTAAACAACGCCCGGCAGCAGAGCAATCTACTTCCCCTTTTGTTAGAAACTTATCCAGACACGCGCAGTCGCCTGATCGCCGCGTTTCTCTCTGCCGCCGAAGGCTTTAAGGCCGAACCCGAGTTTGCCCGCATCCACTTCAGCTATCAGTTTCAGCAAATCGGTCAAAACACCCAGCCGCATCTGCGCAGCGACTTTGCCCTCTTTCTCACCGCTGTAATGGAAACCGGGCAATCAGACGGAGATATTCGCCATGACATCGCGGTAACAGAACTCGCCACGCAGATCATGCTCAACTTCACGGCTACCTGTCTATTGTGGTTCTCCGATCCCGGCTCCTTTTCACTGGACGAACGTTTAACCCATGTGGTGGATTGTTTTATTGACGGAGCAGGAGCTTAAATTATATGGCGCGGATACTCATCACCTGTTTTGGCTCCTATGGTGATCTCTACCCCTACATTGCATTGGCCAAGTCACTGCAACAGCGCGGGCATGATGTTGCCATTTGCAGCACAACCCTTTACCAGACGCAAATCGAAGCCGAAGGCGTCCCATTTATCCACCTGCGCAGCAATCTCGATCACTACACAACACCTACGACAATTCGGGAATTCCTGCAACGCATTTTTGATCCTGTAAAGGGAGGTGAACATATTACCCGCGAAATGATGGCACGCATTGAAGAGACCTATACCGATACGCTCAATGCCGTGGCAGGTGTTGATCTGGTGATTTCTCACCCCTTGGCCTACGCCACGCCCCTCGTCTGCCGGAAGCAAAACATCCCTTGTAGTGGTCAAGTCTTTTTGGCCACGGTTTTATAGTCCATCCAATACTGCTTCTCTGCCGCATTCGGTGCCAGCCCACCGTTATGCGTGTGTGG
>LNEJ01000007.1 GCA_001464965.1 Gammaproteobacteria bacterium Ga0074134 | reverse complement strand
ATGTCCGTCTGCTTTTTGCCATTTCGTCACCTGTTTTATATTGAGGGTGATGTTATCACCCATAATCAGGTGGCCAAATTAACTATGCCACTACAGCCACTACAGAGGCATGGGCACAACAGCTCCTTAGTTTTGACCCGGTACGCCTATCAGTAAGGGCGGTGATTCGAACCGTTGCTGACAAAGGGGGCGGCGCGCACGTCGACGCAACCTCGTCAGCGGAGTTGAAGCAGATGTATCAAAGAACGCCGACAGGTTCGACGTACGCAGAGCTTTTCGTGGTGGGAATCGGGCGCTTTATTCAAAGGCTGAGTGAGGGTCTCTACGGCTACAAGGGATGCGAGGTACCAGAGCCTTTAAGGCTTGACACACATCACAAATACAACCTACTAGTTGCGGCACACGTTGATGACACCGACGCCTAACATTCCCATCAACACGGACTCGCATAAGCTTCGCTGCGCTACGCCTATGCGAGCCGGTTATGGGTGGCGTTGGAGTCGTAGCGAGAATGACTAAGGTGCTGAAGATGGGGCGAGAAAATCGTGAAATATTCCGCAGCCGTAGCCAACCGCTACGGTGACATGCGCCATCCCTGGCGCACGCCCTTCGGGTAGCCTGTGGCTATCCCGTTTTACTCCCGGCAAAACGGTGAGGGCAGATTTCACGATTTTCTCGCGCAGATTCGGTGCATTAGGCATTCGCAGTAGACTCCAAGCCACCATCAAATCAATCCAGCCGGCAGGAATGGCGGATGGTCAAGAACCGCGCCGGTTAATGGGGTAGTCACCCGTCTTGCCGATGAACGGCAGAGCCAACATCCACGGCAAGGTAAGCCGTTTCGGATCGCGGAACTGCTTGAGCCCAATGGCCATACCCTCATGCCCTTGCTCCGGCTGGGCGCGATAAGTACCACACAGCCTGTCCCACCATGGCAGATTGAAGCCGAAGTTGCTGTTGGTCTCGCGCGCTATCACTGAATGATGCACGCGGTGCATGTCCGGCGTCACCACGAAAAACCGCAGCACACGGTCCATGGACACAGGGATACGCAGGTTGCCATGATTAAACATTGCCGTGGCATTCAGCAGCACCTCGAAAATCAGCACGGCCAGTGCGGAAGGCCCGAGAATACTCACCGCAGCCAGCTTGATCAGCATCGACAGAATGATCTCGATGGGGTGAAAACGCGCGCCGGTGGTCACATCGTAATCCAGGTCGGCGTGGTGCATCATGTGCAAACGCCACAGCAGTGGCACGGCATGAAACATCACATGCTGGATATAAATAACGAAATCCAGTACCACCACGGCCACTATCACAGCCAGCCAGTAAGGCATCTCAATATTATTCAGCAACCCCCAGCCGCGTTCTTCGGCCAGCAATGCCATGCCCACTGCCGCCACAGGGAATAGCGCACGCACCGTCAGCGTATTGAGAAAGACAATACCCAGATTGCTAAACCAGCGCACAGCCTTGGAGGTGCCAAGGGTGCGGCGTGGCGCCACCATCTCCCCCGCCGCCACCAGGATGAAAACCCCCAGGAAAACCCCTAGTCGTATGGCCGCCTCATGGCTCATGACGAATTCATTCATATTCCGCCTTCCATTTGGATCATATTCAGCCTTTCGGAGTGTACCGTTATTCTATCGGGTTACCGGCTCCATGTCCGGCAGGTTCGGACTATTTGGCGTAATCCCCGCACTGAAAGATAGCGGCGCGGCGCGGGTTTGAATAAACTACTCACCACCAGACCATAAGCAACTCTACTCGCAACCATGCTGACACACATCGAGATTCGCGACTTCACTATCATCGACCACCTTGACCTGGAGTTAAACCACGGCATGACGGTGCTCACCGGAGAGACCGGAGCAGGCAAATCCATCCTAGTGGATGCCCTCGGACTGGTGCTGGGCGACCGTGCCGACAGCGGCGTAGTCCGTCATGGCTGCGAGCGCGCCGAGATCAATGCGGCGTTTGATGTGAGCGGCATGGCTGCGGCCCAGGCATGGCTTGCGGAACACGAGCTGGATGCGGACGGCGAATGCCTGCTGCGCCGCACCATCACCGTCGAAGGACGCTCCAAGGGCTACATCAATGGCCGCGCCGCCCCCCTGCAGATGCTTCAGGAGCTGGGGGAAAAGCTGGTGGATATTCATGGCCAGAACGAACACCAGTCACTACTCAAAAGCGATGTGCAGCGCCAGTTGCTAGATGATTATGCGGGGCACACCGCACTGCTCGCCGCCCTCGAAAAAACCTACAAGCAGTGGAAATCGTCAGGTGCAGAGCTGGAGACATTGCGCCGCGCCGCCCACGACCGCGAATCGCGCCTAGAACTGCTACGCTATCAGGCGGGTGAACTGGAGGCGCTGGATCTGGGCGAACAGGAAGTCAGCGCACTTGAGGAAGAACATGCGCGGCTGGCCAATGCCGGGCGCCTGCTGGAAACCTGCCAATCCGCGCTGCACAGCCTCTACGAAAGCGACGAGGGTGCGGTGCTCACCCTCCTTGACAAGGTATTGGGTGAAATCGAGCAACTGCGCGCCATCGACAACCGCCTCGCCGCCGCTTGCGATCTGCTCAACAACGCACTCATCCAGACCGGCGAATGCGCGAACGAGCTGCGCCATTACCGTGAAAGCCTGGAGCTCGACCCGGAACGCCTGCAATGGATAGAGCAACGCCTTGATACGATACATCAACTGGCACGCAAGCACCGCATCCCGCCCGGCGAGCTGCCCGCCCTGCTGGCACGATTGAGTGACGAGCTGGCGGCGATAGAACACAGCGATGCACGCCTTGGACAGTTGCAAAATGAACTTGACCAGATTGCCCTCGCCTATCGCGAGCAGGCGCGCGCCCTGGGTGAAGGCCGCAGCCGCGCCGCAGGCGATCTGGCCACGCGGGTGACTACCGCCATGCAGCCGCTGGGCTTGCCAAATGCGCGCTTTGAAATCGCGCTGCACCCGCTGGATGACGAGCGCTTTTCTCCCACAGGCATGGAGCGCGTGGAGTTTCTGGTCAGCACCAATCCTGGTCAGCCCGTGAAGCCGCTGCACAAGGTGGCATCAGGCGGCGAGCTGTCGCGCATCAGTCTTGCCATCCAGGTGATCACTGCCCACAGCAGCCACATTCCGTCACTGATCTTCGACGAAGTGGACACCGGCATCGGCGGCGGCGTAGCAGAGACCGTCGGACGGCAACTGCGCGCGCTGGGCGAGTCCCATCAAGTGTTGTGCGTTACCCATCTGCCCCAGGTCGCCGCGCTCGGCCACCATCACCTCCATGTCAGCAAACAGACTCAACACAACAGCACCACCACCGGTATTCGCCGGCTGGATGACAGCGCACGCAACGAAGAAATCGCCCGCATGCTGGGCGGCGTAGAAATCACCGAGCAGACGCGGGCGCACGCGCGGGAAATGATTGGACGTGCGGGCACAAGCGGAAAAACGCCCGGCCCGGCAGGCGCGAAGGCCCGCCGGAAAACAGGCTCAGTGTAAAGGGCACCTGAAGCTCTGATACTTTTGCAACAGGGTAACGGAGAATAGACGCGAGTTTCTACCGGGAGATTTCCTTGTGCACCTCGGCCATATCCAGCGCCTGAACCTTGCTGATGATGTCATGCAGCACGGCGGCGGGGATGGCGCCCGCCTGCATAAAAATCACCACCTGTTCACGAATTGCCATCAAGGTGGGTATGGAGCGAATCTCGAAATGTTCAGATAACTCCTGCTCAATCTCGGTATTTATTTTACTGAAGACAATGTTTGGGTATGCGGCGGAGACCTGCTCATAAACGGGCGCGAAAGAGCGGCACGGCCCACACCAGGGCGCCCAAAAATCGACCATCACGATGTCGTTGGCAGCGGCAACATCCGCAAAGTTTTCCTTCGTCAACTCGATAGCGGCCATGAAAGCGTCTTCCCTGTTAATGATCGATGGAATATAACATTAGCATGAGCCGGGACAGCGAGCTATAGCAAGCCTTTTTATACTGTAACCATTGACAGGGCTATGTGGGATCGCCTTTAAAAACGTAGAATAAAGCAATAACAGGGTGACACACTTCCCTGGCAGTTGACTCTGCTTTACAATGAAACACATGAACATACCTCGCCTGATCGCCCACCGCGGCTACGCCAAACATTATCCCGAAAATACCCTGACCGGAATCGAAGCCGCATTGCAGGCCGGGGCCTGCTTTATTGAGTTTGACGTACAGCTCACCAAGGATGGTGTGCCAGTGCTGAGTCACGATGACACCCTCACACGCACTGCGGGCGTTGAACAACGCCTGTTATCGCTAAGCCTGGCGCAGCTCGAAGGCATTCATGTCAACGAAAGCGCCCGCTTCGGGGATACGTTTAAAGACGTTGCCATCCCTACCCTCGCAGAGATAGTTGCCTTAATACAGCGCTGGCCGCATGCCACGGCTTTTGTCGAAGTCAAGGAGGAGAGCCTCCAGGAATTTGGCATTGAGAACACAGTGAAGGCGGTAATGAAGGTGCTGGAACCTGCCCGCAAACAATGCGTGCTGATTTCGTACGACAAGCTTGCCATACGCTGTGCACGGGCCATGGGTGTGCACCGTATCGGCTGGGTGCTGCATGAGTGGAATAATGCCAGCCGCGCCACCGCAACTGAACTGGCCCCGAATTATCTGTTCTGCAATCACACCAAGATACCTGCTGCTGATATCCTGTGGCCGGGTCCCTGGCGGTGGGCGCTCTATGAGGTTACCAATCCCGAGATAGCCATGGTGCTCGGCAACCGCGGCGCTGACTTGATCGAAACCATGGCCATCGGCGAAATGCTGAAATATCCGCCGCTGCGTAAACGAGGCTGTTTTGCTTCGGATAAAGAATCCTGAAAACGGCAGCTGGAACCTACTGCCGTTTTTAGGGTAATCTTCCCGCGTCATTGTAGGGCGCACCCTGCAAATCCTTTTGACCATGATGAAATACGATCTGGTAGTAATAGGCGGCGGCATTCATGGCGCGGGCATCGCCCAGGCCGCCGCCGCGCGGGGTTTTTCGGTGCTGGTGCTGGAGCAAAATAGTCTCGCAAGCGGCACTTCCAGCCGCTCCAGCAAGCTCATTCATGGCGGCCTGCGTTACCTGGAGAGCGGACAGTTTGGGTTGGTGCGCGAATGTTTGCAGGAGCGCGCCTTGCTACTCAAGCTGGCACCGGATCTGGTTCGGCTGCAACCGTTTTATATCCCCGTCTACCGCAATACCACGCGCCGCCCCTGGCAATTACGCGCGGGCCTGAGCCTGTATGCCATGCTGGGCGGGATGGACAAGGCAACACGCTTTCATGCCCTGCCCCGCCAAGCCTGGACCAATCTCGACGGGCTGGACACCACCCAGCTCCAGGGCGTATTTCAATACTGGGACGGCCAGACCGATGACGCCGCACTCACCCGCGCTGTGATGCACTCGGCCCAGGAATTGGGAGCCCAGTTGAGCATGCCATCAACCTTCGCTGGCGCGGAAATTGGCGCACAAGGCTGTACCGTCCATTATACGCACAACGGCCAAACGCAGACCTGCGAAGCGTCAGTTCTGGTCAATGCCGCAGGGCCTTGGGTCAACCACGTCCTCGACAAGATCACCCCGCCTCCGGCACAACTGAACGTTGAACTGGTACAAGGCACGCACATTATCGTGGGTGGTGAAATCACCCAAGGCATCTACTATGTGGAGGCCCCGCGCGACCAGCGTGCGGTATTTGTCATGCCCTGGCAGGGGAAGATAATGGTGGGCACAACCGAAACCACATATCACGGCGACCCTGCTGCCGTACAACCGCTGCCGGGAGAAAAAAATTATCTTCTGGAAACGTTGACGCATTATTTTCCGTTCTATCGCTCACTACGGCAGGGCGATATCCTGTCCGCCTTTGCCGGCTTGCGCGTCCTGCCCTCCGGCACGGGAACGGCGTTTGGGCGGCCCCGCGACACCACGCTGCATACTGGTCTGCCCGGCAGTCCCCGGCTTTTGACAGTTTATGGCGGTAAACTCACCGCCTATCGCATCACCGCTGAACGGGTCCTGCAGCGGATCGCACCTGCTTTACCACCGCGCAAGATAATTGCGAATACGTGTACGTTGAAATTAAGGGCCTGATGGATTTTCGTGAATGAACACTTTAGGCTCTGTTGATTTTACGAAGCCAGATGAACTTTACTGATGCCACGGATTGTCGCACAAACGCGTCTGTCTGGCTGGGCGCTGGAGTGTGTTAAAATGAAAACCAAAGTAGCGTATGCAGGTGTGTTGCGAACAACTGTGGAGACCAAGGTGTGACAGCAAGCAGCGACGATGGCAATGCTCCCCAGGATCCCGCACGGCGGGACTTTCTGGGCACAGTGACGGCAGCGGTAGCCACTGCCGGTGCCGTGGCGGCTTGCTGGCCCTTCATCAGCAGTATGAACCCGAGCACAGACGTGCTGGCGGAGGCAAACACCGAAGTCGATCTCAGCGGTATTGCTGCCGGCCAGATGCAAACCGTCGCCTGGCAGGGAAAGCCCATTTTCATCCTGCATCGCACACCCGATGAAATCACCGCGATGGCCGCATCGAATGGCGGCAAGGATCCGCAACCTGATGGGCAGCGCGTTAAAAATCCGCAATGGTTGGTCGTGATAGCGCTGTGTACACACATGGGTTGCATCCCCAACAAAAATTCCGAAGGGTGGCTCTGTCCCTGCCATGGCAGTGTCTATGACAATAGCGGACGCATTCTCAGTGGCCCAGCGCCACGCAATCTTGACATCCCTCCCTATACCTTCGCTACCGCCGACAAGATTGTGATCGGCAAGTCATAAAGGGAACCACCCATGTCCAACCGTGTCATCGCATGGATCGACCAGCGCTTTCCACTCAGCTCATTCATCAAGCACGAACTTACCGAATATCCCACGCCCCGCAATCTCAGCTACTGGTGGAACTTCGGTTTTCTCGCTGGTTTTGTGCTAGTTCTGCAGGTGGTGAGCGGCCTTTTTCTGGCGATGCACTACAAACCGGACACGGCTCTCGCTTTCGATTCCGTGCAGCACATCATGCGCAACGTTAACTACGGCTGGCTGTTGCGCTACATGCATTCAACAGGCGCTTCGGCCTTTTTTGTGGTGATCTATCTCCACATGGCACGCACTCTATACTATGGGTCTTATCGTGCGCCACGCGAACTGATGTGGTGGTCTGGCCAGATCATATTGCTGACGATAATGGCGACCGCCTTTATGGGCTATCTGCTACCGTGGGGACAAATGTCATATTGGGGCGCTCAAGTGATTACCGCCCTGTTCGGCGCAACACCCTTCGTCGGCGATCAGATCGTGATCTGGCTGCGGGGCGGCTTTGCTGTCGGCGACCCTACGCTCACGCGATTTTTTGCATTGCATTATCTGCTTCCTTTCGTGATCTTCGCCATGGTATTCATTCACCTTATCGCGCTGCACAGCGTGAAGAGCAGCAATCCTTCGGGCATCAACCTTAGAGCCAAGGACAACATCCCCTTTCACCCGTATTTCACCATTAAAGATTTCTTCGGACTGGGCATATTCCTTATCGTTTTTTGTGCATTCCTGTTCTTCAAGCCTGATTTTTTCATCGGAACAGAAAATAATATTCCTGCAAATCCCTTGCATACACCCACCCATATCGAACCGGAATGGTACTTCCTGCCCTTTTACGCCATCCTGCGCGCTGTGCCTGACGCCTTGGGCGGGGCCGTGGCCATGGCGCTATCAATCCTGATTTATGGCGCCCTCCCTTATCTGGACCGTTCAAAAATACCCGGAGGGGCACGTTACCGGCCGATTTATAGACTCCTGTTTTACATATTCGTGTTGGATATCATGGTGCTTGCCTATGTGGGTGGTCAGCCGCCCGTGGGTCCTGTAGTGTCTATCAACCGCATCGCCACATTCATCTATTTTGGCGTGTTCCTGGTTTTGCCTTTCGCCTCCATCTGGGAAGAGCGCTGGCTGCGCGCACGCGGGTTGCCGCCCGCCGTGCAGGAAATCCTTGCCAACGAAGCATCCCAGCATGGCGCAAGACAATGAGCACGATGCGCCTGTCTCGTTATAGCCTGTTATTCATGCTTATGTTGCCTTGCATAGGCGTATGGGCCGAACCTGCGAAGCTTGCCGATGTCATCATCCCAGATTCCCCTGAGGCATTGAAGCGCGGCGCGCAGACCGCGGTTGGCACCTGCATGGGGTGTCATGATTTAAAGTACATCACCTATCACGACCTGTTGGCGCTCGGGTTTACGAAAAAAGAGGTCGACGAAATGCGTGGCGAGCATACCCTGGGAACAGCCCTGATGAGCCAAACACCCCCCGAGGCCGGCCTGGCAGCCTATGGGAAGATACCACCGGATCTCTCCTTGATGGCCAAGGCGCGCGAGGGAGGGCCGCGTTATATCTATACACTGCTTACCAGCTTCTACCAGGATGCCGTTGGAAACACCAATAACCGGCTGTTCCCGGGTGTCAAAATGCCTGACATCCTTGGCGCAGGCGCAGCAAATGATCCTGCCGCGCAGCATGAACTGCAAACCAAAGCCGCGGAGGTGGCGGCGTTTTTGAACTGGGCAGCAGACCCCCATGCCAATGAACGCCACCACATCGGTTACTATGCCGTCGGCTACCTGATAGTCCTGACAGGATTGCTCTATCTGCTCAAAAGAAGGATTTGGCGCCGGATTGCGCCGCCCTCCACGAGCCTGCCATCATCCAAAAGCGATTTTTGATTCCAGTTACATTGTGTATTCCAGGGCACGCGGCTTTATTCGGAACTTCAAGAAAGGTTTCCATGGCAAAGCACCGAAAAAAATCCATGGCTCATGTATCCTGAAAACCGTGCCCGTGGCGCCCTGTTAGCCATTGCCGCTGCATTGATGTTCGCCGCCATGGGCGCCACCATCAAAACAGCATCAGCGCATCTACCCAATGAAATGGTGGTATTTTTCCGCAATTTCTTTGGTCTTCTCGCCCTCCTGCCCTGGCTGTTGCGTGGTGGCGTCAAGGCGTTGGCGACTCAGCATTTTGGCTCGCATTTGACACGCTCACTGGCCGGACTGGCGGCCATGTACTGCTTTTTCTATGCCATTGCGCACCTGCATCTTGCCACAGCGGTACTGCTCAATTTTACCGCACCGCTGTTTACGCCTTTTATCGCCCTGCTCTGGCTGCGCGAGAAAGCAGGACGTGTACTGTGGGTGGCGATAGCCGTGGGATTTGCCGGAATTACACTGATTCTCAAACCCGGCATGGGGCTATTTTCGTCGGCCACTTTGATCGGCCTGGCCTCGGGTGCACTGGCGGCGCTCGCAGTGGTCAATATCCGGCGCATGGCAGAAACTGAGCCGACCACACGCATTGTGTTTTACTTCAGCACCATCAGCGTTATGGTATCGGCGATACCTCTGCTGTGGAGCTGGCAGACGCCCGAGCCAACACTATTGGGCTTATTGGCCGTTGCGGGGATATTCGCGACATCGGGGCAGTTGCTGCTCACACGCAGCTATGCCTTGGCCCCGGCCGCATTCGTTGGCCCTTTCACCTACAGCGCAGTGGTTTTTGCCGCACTTTTAGGCTGGATGCTGTGGGGCGAAAAACTGGATGCTTTGACGCTGGCAGGGGCACTGCTGGTATGCCTTGCGGGAATCATGGCGCTACGGCGCGAGGGGATGGCCGCAGCATCAAATGGAAGCAAATAAACTGCTCTATTTCTGCAGCATATCCTGTAAATATTTCCACACGTTGTCCAGAACTCTTGGCTGGGCGGCGGCGGCAGGGTGCAGACCGTCACCCTGCATGAGCGAGAAATCGGTGGCTATACCTTCCAGCAGAAAGGGTACAAACGGCACGTGATAGCGCTTGGAAAGATCAACATAGGTCTCATGGAACTTCTGGGTATAACTCAGGCCATAGTTGGGAGGCAGGCGCATTCCCAGCAGCAGCACCTGGGCATTGCTCCTGCGGCTCTGTTCTATGATGGCGGAGAGGTTGCTGCGCATTTCATCCAGCGGCAGGCCACGCAAACCGTCATTGGCGCCCAGTTCGACAATCACAATGGCCGGCTGATGGATTTTCAGAGCTTGCCCGATGCGCGCCAGTCCGCCGCTTGTGGTTTCACCGCTGATGCTGGCATTGATGACCCGGTAATTACGTGAGCGTTTAGTGAGGCGCTGTTGCAACAAGGACACCCAGCCTGAATTTTGATCTATGCCATACCCTGCGCTTAAACTGTCACCCAGCACCAAGATAACGGGCGCAGGCGCCGCACTACTGGAGAATGGAATTGCAAAAAAAATCAGTAACAGGAGTCTATTAAACATGCCCGATGGTTCCTCTTACCCGATCGTGCGGGCGGAAAATTTAGCCAAACAGGTCAACAGCCCGGAAGGCGAACTGGTACTGCTGCATGATATAGATCTTACCATTGTAGCGGGTGAGGCCGTGGCGATTATCGGCGCCTCGGGCTCTGGAAAGTCCACCTTGCTGGGGCTACTGGCAGGCCTGGATACCCCGAGCCGCGGCCAGGTGTGGATTGATGGCGCTGATTTGTTCGCGCTGGACGAGGATGGCCGCGCCCGCCTGCGTGGGGCGATGATCGGCTTTGTCTTCCAGTCGTTTCAACTGCTGCCCAATCTTACCGCGCTGGAAAATGTGATGCTGCCGCTCGAACTCGCCGGGCGAGGCGATGCGCGCGAGGTGGCACAGGCGGTGCTGGCGCGCGTGGGGCTGGACGCGCGCAGGAATCACTATCCCAAACAATTGTCGGGCGGCGAGCAGCAACGTGTGGCGATTGCGCGCGCCTTCGCACCGCAACCGAAATTGCTGTTCGCCGACGAACCGACCGGCAACCTCGACCGCGCCACTGGCAAGCGCGTGGCCGATCTGCTGTTCGAAATCAATCAGGAATTGGCCACGACCCTGGTACTAGTGACCCATGACGAGACACTGGCGCAGCGCTGCAACCGGCGCCTGGAACTGGAAACCGGCAGATTGAAGGGAGAAGCATGAACACACTCGCGCTGGCCATGCGCATGCTGCGGCGCGACTGGCGCGCCGGTGAGCTGCGCGCGCTGGCGCTGGCGCTCATCGTCGCCGTCACCAGCGTCACCGCCGTGGGTTTTTTCACTGACCGTATCGACCAGGCCCTGCACCGTCAGGCCAACGAATTGCTGGGGGCGGACCTGTTGATCGCCTCGGATCACCCGCTGGCGAATGAACTGCGTTCGATCGCGCGCCAGCATAATCTACGCAACGCCGAAACGCTGGATTTCCCCAGTATGGTAGTAGTGGGGGAAAAAACCCATCTGGCGGAAATCAAGGCAGTGAGCGATGGCTATCCATTGCGGGGAAAACTCTACATCGCTCCGCAGCGCTTTATGCTCGACGCACCCGCCTCCGGCATCCCCCAACCGGGCACGGTATGGCTGGACGCAGGACTGCTTGGCCCGCTCGATATCGCGGCCGGCGACCGTATCAGCGTGGGCGAGGCTCAGCTCACTGTCGCGGCGGTGCTTACCCGCGAACCCGCGCGAGGCGGTGATCTGTTCAGCATCGCACCGCGCCTGATGCTCAATCTGGCCGATCTGCCCAACACCCAACTGGTGCAGCCCGCCAGCCGCATCCGCTACCGGCTGCTGGTGGCGGGCGAGGCAAAAAATATCGCCGCCTACCGCACCGCCATTGCGAATCGCCTGAAACCAGGTGAACGCATCGAGGGCGTAGAAGACGCCCGCCCCGAACTGCGCACCGCGCTGAACCGCGCGCAGAGCTTTCTCGGCCTGGCGGCGCTGGTCAGTGTGATGCTGGCGGGCGTTGCCGTGGCCATTGCCACGCGCCGCTTCATGACACGCCATCTTGATAACTGCGCGATGATGCGCTGCCTCGGAGCGGTGCAGGCGGACATCACACGCATTTACGTATTCCAGATTCTTTTGCTGGGACTGGCCGCCAGCCTGGCCGGCTGCATGTTGGGCTATGCGGCGCAGGGTGTGTTGGCACAGGTGCTGGGGACAATGGTGACCGCCGAACTACCGCTGCCCTCATTGCAGCCAGTGGTATTCGGCGTGCTCGCCGGCATGATTACCCTTGCCGGCTTTGCCCTGCCGCCGCTGCTGCATCTCAAGCATGTGCCGCCGCTACGTGTGTTGCGGCGCGACATTGGCGCCCCACCGGCGAGCAGCCTTACTGCCTATGGATCTGGCGTAGTGGCACTGGCGGCACTCATGCTATGGCAGGCCGGAGACCTTAAACTCGGCGGTTACGTGCTGGGAGGAACCGCTGCCGCACTACTGGTGCTCACCATATTCGCTTTGGCGTTAATCAGCGCGCTACGCCTCTTACGCCGCCGCGCCGCTGCGACGTGGCGCTTCGGCATCGCCAACATCACGCGTCGCGCACAGGGCAGCGTAGTGCAAATCCTGGGTTTCGGTATTGGCATCATGGCATTGCTGCTACTCACCCTGGTGCGCGGCGACTTGCTCAAGGACTGGCAAAAAAGCCTTCCTGCCGATGCGCCAAACCGCTTTCTTATCAACATTCAGCCCAGCCAGGTGACTGCCATACACGCCTTTTTATCCCGTGAAAACGGCACCGAACCCACCCTGTTCCCCATGATTCGCGCCCGCCTCACTGGCATCAATGATAATGCGATATCCGCGAGTACATACACCGACGAACGCGCACAACGCCTGGTATCGCGCGAATTCAACCTGTCCTGGGGCGCACAAATCCAGTCCGACAACCAGCTCGTCGCCGGGCACTGGTGGAGCACCAAAGATTACGGCAAACGTGTCTTATCAGTGGAAGAAGGGCTAGCCAAAACACTGGGGATCAACCTCGGCGACACGCTGCGCTATATGATCGGCGGCGAAGAGTTCACTGCCAAGGTCACCAGCCTGCGCAAGGTGGAATGGGATTCGATGCGCGCCAATTTCTTTGTGATGGCCCCTCCTGGCGCACTCGACGGCTATCCCGCCAGCTACATCACCAGCCTCTATGTCCCACAGAACAAGCCGGAGCTGATGAACAAGCTGGTCAAGGCATTCCCCAACGTTACCGTGATCGACGTGGCAGCGATCATGGCCCAAGTGCGCCTGATCATCGAGCGCGTCAGCCTTGCCGTGGAATACGTGTTCCTGTTTACGGTCATGGCGGGCCTGCTGGTGTTATATGCCGCCATTCAGGCCACTCTGGATGAACGCATCCGCGAAAGCGCCATCCTGCGCACCCTGGGCGCGCGGCGCGGACAATTACTGACAGGGCTGTTTTCCGAATTTGCCGTGCTCGGCCTGCTCGCCGGCCTGGTAGCCTCCACCGCCGCCACGCTGCTGGGGTATCTATTGGCTACCCATGTATTTCATCTGCCGTTCGCAGCGAATCCCTGGATATGGCTAACCGGGATCGTGGGCGGCACACTGGGCGTGGGCCTGGCAGGCCTGCTCGGCACACGTTTTATCTTGCAGAGTCCACCGCTGGAGGTGTTGCGGAATAGTTAGAGGAACCTCTGTGCAGCAGTTCCCCCAGCACCTGGCTGTCATGGACGTTGGCCGGTGTGGTCACCACGGTGTGGATGAGCTTGGTCTTGCTGTCGGCGCCGATGTGCGCCTCCAGCCGATGCCGGAACTTGCACACCGTGGTCTCGTCCGACACCGGCTCACGCCCCAGATCGACGCCTACGAAGCCACGCATTGCCCGCGAATCGTCCACCGCCGGATCGGACAGGTTAAACCACTGCTGGACGAAGTAGACCCGCAGCATGCGCTCCAACCCTATCGGGGGACGGCCCGCACCCAATGATGGTGGAAAGTGATAGCGTGAAAATTCAGGTCAAAGACACCGGTTGCGGAATTCCCGCAGCCGATTTACCCCATGTCTTTAGAACGTTTTTATCGCGGGACCGTCAGCAGGACTCAAGCCATGGCGGACTCGGCCTGGCCATTGCAAAGCGGATTCTGGATCTTCATGGCAGCACCATACGCGTCGACAGCACCCCTGAAAATGGCGTCACGTTTACCTTCTGCCTGCCCCAGACACAATAACTATCCCGGTGCTGAGCCTTCCGGCTCCTGCCAAACAACGTCAATTCTCTGGCACGGCGCTCAAGCAATAACCTATTCCTTCTCAACACATTAAGGCCTTCAGCCACGCCTAAAACAATGGCCTGAATAATGCATATCAAGCGCGTGAGGGCGATAATTTTAGGGGGCCACAAAGGTGTTATTCGAACATGAAGACAGGCTGACTCCTATTGATCAGAACATCGGTCTGGCGGAGAAGCTGGAGTTTATCCATACTGCACTAAAGGATCGGTTTCCCTTTATCGACCGTATCGCCGCAGCACTCTATGATCCCAAAACCGACCTGCTGAAGACCTTTATCCACAGCAGCAGCGGCGACCAGCCGCTGGCGCACTATCAGACCGCACTGGCCGAATCCAAATCGTTGCAGGAGATTCTGGCAAGAGGCCGGCCGCGCGTGGTGAACGATCTTGCGATATTCAACGAGGGCGGGCACGAGCACACCCAGCGCATTGCCCGCCAGGGTTATCGCGCCAGCTATACCATGCCCATGTTCAGTCATGGCAGCTTCTTCGGGTTTCTGTTTTTCAACTCCTATGAAAGCGCGCCCTACACCGAGGACGTGCTGCGCCAGCTCGACCCTTTCGGGCATTTGATCTCGCTCGCCATCATCCACGAGCTTTCCTCCATCCAGACTCTACTGGCAACAGTGAAAACGGCCCGTGACATGGCTCATGTGCGAGACAGTGAAACGGGTTCACACTTGGACCGCATGTCGCGCTATGCCCGGCTCATCGCCTCAAAACTAGCGGAAAAAGAAAATCTGTCCGATGAATTTGTAGAGAAAATCTTCGTCTTTTCTCCACTGCATGACATTGGCAAGATCGGCATTCCGGACGACGTGTTGCTCAAGCCCGGAGATCTGACCACGGACGAGCGCACACTCATGCAGACCCATACCTCGCGTGGACGAGAACTCATTGATCGCATGCTGGGCAACTTCAAGCTGAGCGGCATGCAACACATCGACATGCTGCGCAATATCGCCGAGTTTCATCACGAAGCACTGGATGGCTCGGGCTACCCCTACGGACGCAGCGGCGAAGAGATACCACTGGAAGCGCGCATCGTCGCGGTAGCAGATATCTTTGACGCCCTCACCAGCCGCCGTCCCTACAAGCAGGCATGGAGCAATCAGGAAGCTTACGCCATGCTGCAAAGCCTGAGCGGCCTCAAGCTCGACAGGAACTGTGTCGACGCCTTGATACAAAGCCGCACCGAGGTGGAGGACATCCAACGCGCGTTCCGTGAGGATGCTATTGGATAGGTGTGGTAGTCAGCACTTGATCTGACAGGCGGTATCATCTGAATGGCTGGAATCGACCCGATGCGGACATTCAGCTCAGAACATATGGTAAAACTCGTTGAGTATCTCCCATACTGGGCGGTGTGGTGGCACCCAGCGATTTTTTATTGGCTCACTGATTAATTGTCCATCAGAAGGTTTAAACCACCGGCTTTAGCCGGTCAGCTTCAGCTGCGAAGTTATCAGTGTATGCCTGTGTCGTTGAGTGTAAATGTCGTACAAAATCCCTCTCCCGCCTGCGGGAGAGGGTAGGGTGAGGGGCGTTGAGCAGAGATTACATTTTTTGCATCGCATAGCCCCTCATCCCCGGCCCTTCTCCCGCAGGCGGGAGAAGGGAGTGTAAGACGCGTCGTTCAGTCGACGCGTATCCGGACTTTCAGTCCGCAACCCCAACCCACCGGCTTTAGCCGGTGGTTGTTGAGTTTGACCACCAAACTGTACCCCAGCCCCCTTACAAACCCCGGAAGCACAGTGAGCACAATGAATACACAGAGTACAAGAGTACAAAGAGTACTAACGCCGCAACTGAAACGGCCAGAAGACGGACTTTTTCGTGCGGTGTCTGAGTGAAATAGCTCAACTGACTATTCCCGGATGTGATAGATTGATGAATACGAACAATAGAAGGGCAGTGTGCAAGCGCGAAGATTAGGCCACATCGATCGGGAGTAATCGTTGCCCAAGATACGCCTGATCCTCCATACTGTTCGCAAGCTCGGGACCGTTCAAACCATCAAGCGGGGCCTCCAAATCCCACTTGGCTGACGAGCATCGGCAGCGACACGGGCATCCAAAACCCGGTCCCGAGTCCCTTTCATTCCCCTAAGGAACAGCGAAGGAGATTGTATTGAATTTGAAACAGACGAAGGCGCGGGCAAACAAGATGGAAGAGCGCGCATTGGCAATGCGAGCCGAACTCTGGCCCGATGTGCCCGAAGAACATTTTTGGGATCGCAAGAAGGCGGGCGGCTTCACCACGATGCCGCGAACGATGGCGTATCTCATGAACATCATCGACACACTGACAAAAGGGCAGCCAGCAGGCATGACCTACCTCACGATATGGTGTCGCTTGTTCACCCCCGGCATCGTCGCGCTAGCCAGCGAGAAGCAGATGGCTTTCGAAGCCGGCTTCACCGGCGAGCGCGCCGTCGACACTTGGCGTAAGCGCATGCGGCACCTCAAGAAACACGGCTTCATCGACTACAAACCTAGCACCGACCACGACTTTCATTGGGTGCTTGTCCTCAATCCGCACCATGTAGTTTCGCGTCTTGGCAACAAAGTACAAGAGCGCTATCGGGCTGCATGGCGAGAGCGTGCGATTGAGATAGGCGCAAAGGATCTCGGTACTTTCCCCGAGACCGCCAAGAAGGAACCGGCGAAGGAAGAAGCTCCGAAGGTCGACGCAAAGAAGGTGGCGCACAAGAAGAGCAAGCTTCAACCTGACCCAAAAAAATCAAGTGCCGGTCCAAGAGCAACGGGACAAGAATGAGCATGGAAAAGATAGACTCCACGGATCCGAACGGTGACGCCCCTATTGTTCAAGGGAGCGGAAGCGTTGCACATCTGATAATCGGCGAGTTTTTATCTGTCCTCGGGGGGCATGAGGACTACCGCGAGATTGCTCAAAACCTCAAAGTAGCGATCTTTGACGGAAAACCTACGGAAGCTACACTGCGGACAGCCATGTTTGGGGAGGAACCCCTGTGATCCGCGTCAAGTCCATATCCATTCGAGATTTTCGGGGCATCCGTGACCTCACACTGGATCTCGATGGAGAAAACTTTGCCATTTGCGGTCCGAACGGCACCGGGAAGAGCGGCATAGTAGATGCGCTTGAATTCGCATTGACGGGCAGCATCTCGCGTCTGTCTGGGGCCGGTACTGGCGGGTTATCTGTAAAAGAGCATGGCCCGCATGTGGACAGCCGCAACAAGCCAGAGAATGCCTATGTCTCACTGACCGTCCACATCCTATCGCTCAAGAAGGATGCGACGATTCTTCGCAGTGTAAAAGACGCGAAAAACCTCACGATGACACCAAACGATCCAGATATTCGAGCGGTGTTTGCTAAGGTTGCCATGCATCCTGAGTTTGCACTCTCGCGCCGAGAACTAATTCGGTACGTTCTCGCCGAACCGGGTAAGCGGGCAAAGGAGGTCCAGGAACTACTCCGTCTCGATGAGATTGAAGCGCTTCGAGTTTTTTTCCAGAAAATTGCAAACGCTAGCAATAGGGACGTAAAGCTGCTGAAGAGCACAAGAGATGAAGCAGCTACGGCACTCCAGCGCGCCATGAACCTGACCAAGGTATCTGCTGCGACGATCCTAACGGCCGCGAATGAAAAGCGTACTGTACTATCCCTTCCGGAAATTCCTGCTCTCGAAGAAAACACCTCAATTAAGGATGGGATTGTGTCTGCCACCGCAGCCGCACAGCCGAGCAAGGTTGCGAAGGTTCAAGCCAAAGCAGATCTCGAAGCTTTAAAAAAGAAGCTTGTCAGCGTGCAGAGTCCCGAGTTTGTGTCCGCTTGCGCCAAGGTGGCTTCTGCTGTTAGCAATCTTTCGGAGAACGAGCAATTCCTGCAATTCGCGTCGAGAGAAGCGCTAGTGCGAAATGCGTTGAATTCTTTCGATGACAAGGTGTGTCCGGTATGTGACACGCCATGGAAGCCAGAAGACTTTCGGAATCACTTGGCCCATAAGCTGGGACAGTACTCGGCAGCGACGAAACAGCGTAAGGAGCTGGAACAGAAGCTAGCCCCGATCATTACCGAGCTTGAGGCTGTACGAACCGCAGCTGCCTCAGCTGCTCGCTACGGCGTGCTGCTTCAGCCCGCCGTTGACTGCGCCGCGATAAGTGGTTACGTAGCTGATCTGGCTCATATCTCAACCGCTCTCAAGAGTTTTCTGCCTCTGAGTGCAACCAGCGATGCATTGGTAGCGACGAGCAAGGTATCTGAACAGGTGCATGCTACCGTTGTACAGCTTGACACTGCTATCGCTGCCTTACCCGAGCCGACTCAACAAGATGCTGCTCGCGATTACCTCAGTGTTGGTCAAGAGAGGCTGGAAGCTTATCGTCAAGCATCTCTTAAACTCAGAGGAGCAGAGCAAAAAGCTGGAGCTTCCCAGTTTATCTTCGAGACGTATGGGAACGTCACCACATCTGCGCTAGAAACAATATACAAGAACGTCGAAACCTCCTTCAGCAAGCTTTATCGTCTTGTGAATCACGATGACGAGGAGAAATTTCAGGCGCAACTCAAACCATCAACGGGTAAGCTGGGTTTCGATGTCGATTTTTACGGTCGTGGATTTTTCCCACCAGGCGCTTACCACAGCGAGGGACATCAGGATGGAATGGGATTGTGCCTCTACTTGGCATTGATGAATCACTTGGCGGGGGAAGCATTCACTTTCGCAGTCCTTGACGATGTGCTCATGTCAGTCGATTCTGGGCACCGCAGGCAGGTGAGTAAAATGCTCCGCGAGCAATTTCCAAACACCCAGTTTCTACTGACGACCCACGATGAAATCTGGCTCCGGCACATGAAAACTGTCGGCTTAATCGGGCCTAAGCGATTCACGCATTTCAGAACATGGAACGTCGATCTGGGTCCAACCGAGTGGAATGATCGGGACGTTTGGGAAGAGCTTACTGACATGCTCAAAAAGAACGACGTGCGAGGCGCTGCCGCATTGCTTAGAAATTACTTAGAACATTTTTCTAAGGAGGCATGCCAAGGACTGCGTGCGAAAGTCGAATTTCGGGGCGATGCGCAGTTCAGTCTCGGTGACCTGCTCCCGAATGCAATTGAGAAGATGAAGAAGCTTCTGAAGGTGGGGAAAGCCGCCGCTCAGTCATGGGGGCAGACCGAAAAGTTGGCCGCAATCACCGAGCAGGAGGACCGATTTGGTACTGCTGTTGAGGCATCAAAAGTCGAGCAATGGCAGGTAAATACCGCGGTCCATTTCAACGAGTGGGCCAATCTTCATCGAAATGACTTCGAACCCGTCGCCAACGCGTTCAAGGCGCTTGTTGAGGCATTCACCTGCATGAAGTGCAACGCCACGTTTTTCGTTACACCCGAACACGGTGAGGCTGAAGCCCTTAGGTGCGGTTGCGGCGAGTGCAATGTGAATTTGCTCAAGAAGCATTGAAAATCCACAGCGCCTTGTTCGTCTTCGATCTACGTCAACATCCGATCTTTGAAAATAGCCCTAGCCCAAGAATCCCCGGAATCACAAGTTGGATCTGCACACAGTATGAGTGACTGTTGCTGGCACAACCCCGCCATTCGAGATATGACGCAGTCTGTCAGGTTAAATCTGAACCACTACAGATGACCGTGAATAAATCACCCCTGCGACGGCACAATGTGGAAACGCTCATCCTCCAGTTATGCTATAATGCCACCAAGTTTTTATCTCGACGCTGTACGGTCCGCGCCAGCCGCGCCCGGAAAGGATCTCCTTCCGGGCGCACTGATAAGAACTGCCGCGGTATATCCCTCTCAGGTTATCCCCGCCAAATCAACAGATTAACCCGCCTAGACCGAACCAGGGAGCATGCTCTTTGGGAGGCCACTTCAGGAACACTACATCACTATGTCATTTTCAACACTCGGCCTGTCGGCCGAATTACTCCGTGCCATTGCCGATCAAGGCTACACCGAACCTACGCCGGTGCAAGCCCAGGCGATTCCCGTCATTCTTGAGGGGCGCGATATCATGGCCGGCGCCCAGACGGGTACCGGCAAGACCGCCGCATTTACCTTGCCGATGCTGCAGCGGCTCACCGCCAACACCGCCGCCGCCAAGCGAGGTGCCGTACGCGCCCTGGTATTGGTGCCGACTCGAGAACTGGCGGCCCAGGTCGGCGAGAGCGTGAGCACGTACGGCAAACATCTGCCGCTGAAATCCGCCATTGTATTCGGCGGGGTCAAGGTCAACCCACAGATTGCCCAACTGCGTGCAGGGGTTGATATCCTGATAGCAACGCCAGGACGGTTGCTGGATCATGTCACCCAGAAGACCGTCGACCTGAGCCGGGTTGAGATTCTGGTGATGGACGAGGCCGACCGTATGCTCGACATGGGTTTCATCCATGACATCAAAAAGGTTTTGGCGCTGCTGCCTAAAGGCCGCCAGAATCTGCTGTTTTCGGCAACCTATTCCGATGACATCAAGAAGCTGGCCGACCAGTTATTGAACTCACCCGTACTGGTCGAAGTGGCACGCCGCAACACGGCTTCGGAAACAGTCGCCCAGGTAGTGCATCCAGTGGACCGCGTACGTAAGCGTGAACTGCTCGCCCAACTGATCAAGTCTGGCGACTGGCAGCAGGTACTGGTGTTCGGCCGCACCAAGCACGGCGCCAGCCGTCTCGCCGAGCAACTGGAAAAAGACGGCATCACCGCCGCCGCTATCCACGGCAACAAGAGCCAACCCCAGCGCACCAAGGCCTTGGCTGACTTCAAACAAGGCAAGGTACGGGTGCTGGTAGCCACCGACATCGCCGCGCGCGGCCTGGATATCGATCAACTGCCGCATGTGGTCAACTTCGAATTGCCCAACGTTGCCGAGGATTATGTCCACCGTATCGGCAGAACAGGCCGCGCAGGATGCAGTGGCGAAGCCGTATCGCTGGTGTGCATCGACGAAAACAAACTATTGGCCGGCATCGAGCGCCTGATCAATCGCGACATTCCCAAGGTGATGATTCCCGGCTTCGAGCCAGATCCATCGATCCAGGCCGTGCCTCTGACCAATGGCCGTGACGGCGGCAACCGTCGCAGCGGTGGCCAGCAAGCACGCCCGCCGGGCCAAGGCAGAGACAAGCGCGCCGGGGGCGCGCATTCGGCTCCGAAAACCGGCGCTAACCGGCCACCGCGCCGTCCTGCCGCAGGCGGTGGTTTTGCCAAGGGCCGTAGTGGCGCTTAGAGCACAAACATCCACGCAATAAGGGGGGAGACTTCAGCCCCCTTATTGCGCTCTGCGGCAAATCGCAAAATCAGGACCATCCTTAACTATTTTTCTGGAACAGTACCGTGCTTTCTACAGCCAACATTACCATGCAGTTCGGGGCCAAGCCCCTGTTCGAAAACATCTCGGTCAAATTCGGCGATGGCAACCGCTACGGCCTGATCGGCGCCAACGGTTGCGGCAAATCGACATTAATGAAGATCCTCGGTGGCGATCTGGTGCCATCGTCGGGGACGGTCAGCATCGAGGCCCACAAGCGCCTCGGCAAGCTGCGTCAGGATCAGTTCGCCTTCGAGGATTACACGGTGCTGGACACCGTCATCATGGGCCACGCCGAATTGTGGCCGGTAAAACAGGAGCGCGACCGCATCTACTCCCTCGCGGAAATGAGCGAGGAAGACGGCATGAAGGTGGCCGAGCTGGAAGTCGAGTTCGCGGAACTGGACGGTTATACCGCTGAGTCCCGCGCCGGTGAATTACTGCTGGGTCTCGGCATCCCGCTGGAGCAGCATAACGGCTTGATGAGCGCCGTGGCGCCGGGCTGGAAGCTGCGTGTGCTGCTGGCCCAGGCCCTGTTCGCCAACCCGGACATCATGCTGCTCGACGAGCCCACCAACAACCTTGATATCAACACCATTCGCTGGCTGGAAGACATACTCAACGCGCGCAACAGCACGATGGTCATCATCTCCCACGACCGTCACTTTCTGAACAGCGTCTGTACTCACATGGCCGACCTGGACTATGGTGAGCTGCGTGTCTATCCGGGCAATTACGATGAGTACATGACCGCCGCCACCCAGGTCCGCGAACGGTTGTTGTCCGATAACGCCAAGAAAAAGGCTCAGATTGCCGAACTGCAAACCTTCGTCAGCCGCTTCTCCGCCAACGCATCCAAGGCCAAGCAGGCGACCTCGCGCGCCAAGCAGATCGACAAGATCAAGCTGGATGATGTCAAACCGTCGAGCCGGGTCAATCCTTTCATCCGCTTCGAGCAGGAGAAAAAGCTTTATCGCCTGGCCCTGGAAGTGGATGGTCTGAGCAAAAGCTACAGTGGGGTAACGCTATTCCGTGACCTCAATCTGACGATCGAAGTCGGCGAACGCATTGCCGTGATAGGCCCCAACGGTATCGGCAAAACCACCCTGCTACGCAGCCTGGTCGCCGACATCGCACCGGACAGCGGCACCATCAAATGGTCGGAAAATGCCCGCATCGGCTACTTTGCCCAAGACCATGCCGCAGACTTCGCCGAAGACATGCCATTGTTCGACTGGATGCGCCAGTGGGCGCCACCGGGTACCGATGAGCAAGTCATACGCGGCACCCTGGGGCGGCTGCTGTTTTCCGGTGATGAGATCAAGAAATCGGTCAAGGTCATCTCCGGTGGAGAGCAAGGGCGCATGCTGTTCGGCAAGCTGATGTTGCAGCGCCCCAATGTCATGATCATGGACGAGCCCACCAACCACCTCGACATGGAGTCCATCGAGTCGCTCAATCTGGCGCTGGAAAACTATCCAGGCACCCTGGTTTTCGTCAGCCACGACCGCGAGTTCGTCTCGTCACTGGCGACGCGCATCATCGAGCTGACACCGAGGGGCGTCGTCAACTTCATGGGCAACTACGACGACTACCTGCTGAGCCAGAAGGTTGCCTGATTGGGATTGAATCTGCTGCAATAAAGCGCGCGGGAATGGCGAATGCCTGAACCGCGCCGCCCAAATGCAATATCAAGCGCAGGGAGACAAAATAGATGGCAAAATCATTGCAAGATCAATTGCTCGGCCTAGGCTTGGTGGATGAGAGCCGAATCAAAAAAGCAAAAAATGATAAGTACAAACAGAACGCGCAGAAGGACAAAAACAAGCCTGGCGTCGTGGATGAACATAAGCTACAAGCGCAGAAAGCCCAAGCCGAAAAGGCTGAGCGTGATCGCCAGCTAAATCTGCAACGGAAAGAGGAAGCCGAGCGACAGGCGGCTGCGGCACAGATCAAACAACTAATAGAGACGCATCGCCAACCGAAAGGTGATGGTGACGTGCCTTATAATTTTATAGACAACAGCAAAGTAAAAAGAATATTCGTCACTGAGGCGACACGCGAGCAGATTGCTCATGGAAAATCAGCCATCGTACGGCTGAATAAGCAATATGAAATAGTACCTGCGGAAATTGCAGAGAAAATTCGCGCCCGCAATGAAAAGAGCGTGGTTTTTTATAACGACCCGCAACAAAGCGCCAGCAAGAATGACAGTGAAGATCCGTATGCGGACTATCAGATTCCCGATGATTTGATATGGTAGTGCGTGGGCCAACGGTGGCTCACTTGGAACTCTTGCCCTCCAGCGAAGGCAGCTTCATATCCCCCTCTTGCTGGAACGGCAGTTCCATTGCCGGGCGGGCGAGGTGTACCTTGCCTGTGAGAGTGTAGCGTACACCCTGGGTTTGGTTCATGAGGATGTCGTTAAGCTGCCGGGCCACTTCCGCTAGCGTGCTGATCGCGTCTATTTCGAGCACCGCCGTACCCAATCGCGGCACAGACACCGGCGCACTGCTCATGCCGGATGCAAACGGGCGGCCGTTGAGCTTGATCTGGAACTGCACGCCGTTGATAGGCAAATCGAAATCATTGGGATTCTGCAGGCGCAGCTTAATGTGGTAACGCTGCTCGAAGAGATTGGCGTCAGTGAGGCTGATGGCGGCAATATTAACCTGGGGCGGCACCGGCCGCACAAACACACCGGCACAGCCGGACAGGAGAGCCAGGGCAAGCCCAAGCATCAGTGTCTTTGTCGTTATCCTAAAGGTCATACTGCGCGTACGATCTCCACATTGCACGGGCAACACCGCAACATCACGCACAACAAGCTGTTGACATAACAAGGGCAAAGGTAAGAATGAATACGACGGGCTACGCGAAACCTCGCTTAACCCACCGATTTTAATATGGCTCCCCGGGACGGACTCGAACCGCCGACCCAGTGATTAACAGTCACTTGCTCTACCGACTGAGCTACCGGGGAATAATTGCAGCTAGAGGCTGCGTATAGTACTTATCCCGTCCCTTCCGGTCAATAGAAGCGCAGCACAAAATCAGGCTGTTGCCGCAAATTACACCTCTTGCTTGACGACCGGGAAAGTGTAAAATCAAAAAAATTAAAAAAATACAACGGGTAAGGTGCAATCAAAGGGAGCAAGGGGGAAACATGACAGATAAGAATATTGATGAAATCCAGCCAGGCGCCATACTTGCCGCGAGCGTGAGCTCCACGAGCGGCAACTTGTTGCTGGAAGCCGGAACCCAGCTCTCGCGCAAACACCTGCTTATGCTCAAAGCACACGGGATCGACCAGATTCGAATCCTGGATGCGCCGGGTCAAACCAGCGAAAATCCACCCTCGTTCGAAGCACCCCTCGACCAACAACCCCACTTGCTGGAATTGTTCCGGCACAATAACGTCAACCACCCGTTCATCAAAACCCTTATCCGGCTGTGCGAACTGCGCGTAGGACACCTAAGCGCGGGAGCCTGCCGGCATGACCATTAGCCCCCGCGAGATCGTCGCAGGCATCATCCACCTGGCGTCACTGCCAGAGGTATTGCTGCGCGTTAACGAGATGATCGACAACCCGCACTATTCGGCCGCGGACATCGGGCGGGTGATCAGTCAGGATACCGGGTTAACTGCGCGCCTGCTGAAGATAGTCAACAGCTCTTTTTACGGCTTCCCAGGCAAGATTGACACGGTATCCAGAGCCATCACCATCATCGGCACGCATGAACTTCGCGATCTGATTTTAGCCACTTCCGTCGTCAAAATGTTTTCAGGGTTGCCGAACGATATTGTCACCATGGACAGCTTCTGGCGCCACAGCATAGGCTGTGCCCTGGTGGCACGCGGACTGGCGGCCAGGCGCGGCGAATCTCATACGGAACGATTTTTCGTGGAAGGACTGCTGCACGATGTGGGCAGTCTGCTGATCTACCGCAAAATCCCCGAGCTGGCACGTGAGGCGCTGTTGCGGGCATCGTATGATAGCGAAACGCTTTGTCAGGCAGAACAGGCGGTTATGGGATTTGACCATGCCGCCGTAGGTGGAGAACTGCTGCGCGCATGGAAACTGCCTACCCATCTGGAAGAGGCAGTTGCCTTCCATCATGCGCCTTCGATGGCACAGCAATTTCCGCTGGACGCGGCGATAACCCATCTTGCCAACATCATTGCGAGTGCCGTGCAATTCGGTAGCAGCGGCAGCCGTCACGTGGCGCCTTTTGAGGCCGCGGCGTGGGATCTCGTCGGCCTTTCGGAGGAGGTGATCGAACCAGTGGTCATCGAGGCCGAAACGCAATTCAGCGAGGCATTGCGCTTGGTCTACCCGGATGAGGCATAGGCGATCAGAATGATAACGGCTGCGCTGAACCCAGTACTCGCGCTGCTGCTGCGCTGGGCAATCATCACCCTCGCCTTATGGGTGGCAAGTTACCTATTTTCGGGCATTTCCTTCGCGAGCGCCGGTGCGCTCTGGGTGTCCGCCCTGCTGCTCGGCTTTGCCAATGCCATTATCCGCCCTGTGCTGGTGATCCTGACCTTGCCGTTATCGGTGCTCACGCTGGGATTCTTCCTGCTGATCATCAACACATTGATGCTATTACTGGTAGCGTGGCTGGTGCCGGGTTTTACTGTCGATGGGTTCTGGACCGGTTTTTTTGTTGCGTTGTTTATTTCCATTTTCGGCTTTTTTAGCAACCTGCTCATCGGCAAGTAGCAAGCGGTTAGTGTTTCAGAGAAACCCTTGTCCAGAAATGCAACAACAGCGCAGCAAGTGCCGCGAACAGACCTGCGGCGGTGAATGCCACGCCCGCGCCCCAAAAATGCCAGATCCCGCCAAACAACAGGCCTGCGGGAATAGCGGCCAAACCCAACGCCATGTTGTACCAGCCAAAGGCCGTGCCGCGTTCCTCGGCCCCCGCAAAGGCACCAATCAATGCACGCTCTCCTCCCTCGCTCAGTCCTGCGAAAAAACCATAGGTAATCGCCGCCGCCCACAAGGTGGTACTTTGCGACACTGCGCCTAAAAAAAAGAAGCCGGCAGCGTAGGCCACCCAACCAATCAGCACCAGCCTTTCCAGCCCCAGGGCATCGGCCAATTTTCCGCCCCACCACGAAGAAGCCGATTTGGCGCCGTTCAGCGCGGCCCACAGCAGCAGCAACTCAACCACACCCATGCCCAGCTCATTGCCGCGCAATACAATGAATGTCTCGGAGGCACGGGCAAACGTAAAAATTACCAGCACCATCAGGTAACGCCGCATCGGTGCCGAAAGCAGCCGCCAGCTCAAGGGCGGGAGAGGCTCTCGTTGCGGAGGATCAATCTCCTTCGCTTTCTCTTTAATGCCAAAGGCGATCAGCAATACGCCGATGAACCCTGGAATGGCTGACCAGAGTATGACCTGTGGCAATGACAAGGAGGACAACGTCAGCACAGCGGCAGCGAGTAGACTGCCGCCCATCCCTCCGGCGTTGTCCAGCGCGCGGTGAAAGCCGTAGGCGTATCCCCTGATTTCCGGCGGCGCCGCGTCCGACACCAGGGCATCGCGGGGAGCGGTGCGCAGTCCCTTGCCCACCCTGTCCATGCTGCGCAGACCCGCCATCATCCACCAGCTCCCAGCCAGGCCCAGCGCGGGCCGGGCGATATTGGAAATCAGGTAGCCATAAAATGTCAGCCACTTGCGCCTGCCGCCCAGCACATCAGAGAATCTGCCCGACCAGAGCTTAAGAAGACTCGACACGGCATCGGCCATCCCTTCGATCAAACCCAGCGCAACAGGCCCCGCACCGAGCACGGACACAAGCAGGATGGGAATGAGCGGCGTCACCATCTCTGAAGCAAGGTCATTAAAAAAACTGACCAGCCCGAGAACGACAACCGTGCGAGGAAGAGGCTTTTTCATGACAGCAATAATCTCACAACCAACCCTTGCGGAAGATAATGGCTTAATGTAGCGTCATGAGACTCATAACAAAACAAAAAACTCATGGATCGCTTCGACCGCATCTACGCCCTGCACAAAGAACTGCGTAACGCACGTTATCCGGTGCCGGGGCAAATTTTGCAACAGCGCCTCGAATGCTCCCGCGCGACTTTAAACCGTATCATCGAAGACATGCGAAATTTCATCGGCGCACCCATCGCCTATGAT
Organism: Gammaproteobacteria bacterium Ga0074134; assembly: GCA_001464965.1. Lineage (GTDB taxonomy): Bacteria > Pseudomonadota > Gammaproteobacteria > Ga007554 > LNEJ01. The sequence goes on along the minus strand of LNEJ01000007.1, from coordinate 14,646 downwards.
CGCAAAGCCAACGGTTATCATTACACACAAAGCGGCGAACATCCCTACGAACTCCCCGGCCTCTGGTTCAACGCCTCCGAACTTTATGCCCTGCTCGCCGTGCAGCAATTACTGAATCAAACCCAGCCCGGCTTATTGGAAACGCATCTTTCCCCATTACGCAAACGCATTGAAACAATCCTTGAAACCGAACACCTCGGCAGCGGCGAACTCCCCGACCGCGTGCGCATCCTACACAGCACCGCACGGCGCATCACAGGTGAATCCTTCCAAACCATCGCTGGCGCCCTAATGCAACGTCAACGCCTGCATATCTGTTACCTCGGGCGCGAAAAAAACCAACTCACCGAACGCGAAATCTCACCACAACGGCTCATCCACTACCGCGACAACTGGTACGTAGACGCCTGGTGCCACGCACGGCAAGCCCTGCGCAGCTTCTCCATCGACCGCATTCAAAATGCCCATACACTAAACAGGCTTTATGAAGACATCAACAGCGCCCAACTCGACGCCCACTTCACCAGCGCCTACGGCATTTTCGCAGGCCAAGCCACCCAAACCGCCATACTCCGCTTCACCCCCGAACGCGCCCGTTGGGTCGCCGACGAGCAATGGCATCCAGCCCAGGAAGGGAACTGGCTGAAAGACGGCCGCTATGAATTGCGCATACCCTACGGTGATTCTCGGGAATTGATCATGGATATCCTGAAATACGGGCCGGATGTGGAGGTGGTGGGACCGGAGGGGTTGCGGGTGGAAGTGAGGGAGCGGTTGCAGGGGGCATTGAAGGGATATGACCGCGACGTATAAATATTTTTCACGGGTCATTCAGAGGCTCAGCTTTTGAGCCTGTGACTATGGTAAAAAGAACAACAAGATAAAACTATAGCCTTAAGTTGAGTGATTTATGCAAAACCCCGGAAACCCATTTTTGGCCCACGTTAGGCAGGATACGTCTGGTCAATGGATAGAGCGCCCCATGCTATCAACCAATGAACAATAGCGACGCGATGACCTACATTGCACATCAAAGGAAGGCGGATGGAGATATACAAAGCCTTGAAAACCATCTATTGGGCGTTGCCGAAATAGCTAAATCACTCGCCGCCAAAATAGGCATGAGAAAGCAAGGTGAGCTTGTCGGCTTACTTCACGACTTGGGCAAGTACAGTGATGAGTTTCAAATATATCTGAAATCGGCCGTTGGTTTGATCGACCAAGACGAAGATGATTATGTTGATGCGAAGAGCAAGAAAGGAAAGGTAGATCATTCCACGGCTGGTGCGCAGCTAATTTGGCAAGAATTCTCTAAGCACGGCGAGCTTGGAAAAGTCGTTGGTCAGATACTCGCCTTGTGCATCGCATCTCACCATTCAGGCTTGATTGACTGTCTGTCTTCAGACATCCGCAGCTTGGGTGAGGATAGTTTCACAAAAAGAATAACTAAATCCGATGAGCGCACCCATCTTCAGGAAGCTATCGCCAAGATGGACAAGTCCGTTGATGCACGCTTTCGTGAATTAGCGGGTAACCCAGAGATCATTAACGGTATTACAGGATTTATCCGTCAAGTTGTGGGCAGAGAAAAGCGTGGTGATGAACAGATCGTCCGATTCAAAGTGGGACTGCTTGTTCGCTACCTGTTCAGCTGCCTGATTGATGCTGACCGTATCAACAGTGCCGACTTTGAAAAACCACACGCCACAAAGGCTAGGAGACACGGACAATATGGCGATTGGGTGCATTTGATAAATCGGCTTGATACCCACCTATCAAGTTTTGTGGCCGAGAAACCCATCGACGAACTTCGTCTTAGCATCTCTCAACATTGCCGGGACAAAGCTGAGAAGGGCAAAGGCATCTACACCCTGACGGTTCCCACGGGAGGCGGCAAGACACTCGCCAGCCTGCGCTTTGCTCTGCATCACGCAGAAAAATACACAATGGATCGGGTAATTTATGCCATCCCTTTTACCTCCATCATCGACCAGAATGCCGACGTTGTTCGGAAAATTCTTGAACCGGATGGCGTGGAATCCGATAGTGTTGTGCTTGAACATCATTCCAACCTCATGCCGGAAGAGGAAAATTGGAAAACCAAGATGTTGGTCGAAAATTGGGACGCACCAGTCGTCTATACCACCAACGTACAGATGCTTGAAACGCTGTTTGGTGTGGGTACACGCGGAGCGCGACGGTTGCATCAATTAGCCAATACCGTATTGGTCTTTGATGAAATCCAGACGCTACCCGTCAATTGCATTCACCTCTTCTGTAACGCTATCAACTTTCTTGTTGAGCATTGCGGCGCGACTGTCGTGCTATGTACGGCGACACAACCGCTTATGGATATGGTGGAGCAATCCAAGGGGGCATTGCGTATCTCGCCGGATAACGAAATTATGCCTGATGTGGGCGAGCTTTTCAGGCAATTAAAGCGGGTCGAAGTTCTCAATCAGAGAAAGCCCGGTGGCTGGTCGAATGAGGAAGTTGCAGCTCTTGCGCTGGAAGAGGCAAAGAAAGCTAAAAGCTGTTTGGTAATCGTCAACACCAAAAAATCGGCGCAAGCACTATTTCAGCTATGCCGTAGCCAGTCAGACTTGCCGATTTACCACCTGAGCACGAACATGTGCCCAGCCCACCGCCGCGCCATTCTCAATGAAATCCGGCAACGACTAAAAGCCAAGGAGCTATTACTTTGCATCAGCACTCAATTGATTGAAGCGGGTGTGGATGTGGATTTTGGTGCGGTTATCCGCTCAGTTGCGGGGCTGGATTCCATTGCGCAAGCGGCGGGCAGATGCAACCGGAATGGGTTACGGGATGTTGGGCATGTCCATGTTGTCAACCTCAGCGAAGAGCGAGTGGATATGCTCAAGGACATCGCCTGTGGGCAGCGTGTCACGGAGCGGCTTCTCGATGAGTTTGAAAAAGAATCGGCCCGATTTGACAACGACTTGCTCGGGCCAGCCGCTATAGAATGTTATTTCAACTACTATTTTGCGGAGCGGCGCGGCGAAATGGATTACCCGGTGGGCAGTAAAGTATTGGGACATGACGACACGCTGTTAAATCTGCTGGCCACCAATAGCAAAGCTGAAGAAGAGTTTCGCCGTTGTCAAACTAAGCCATTCAATCTTTATCTTCGCCAGTCTTTCATGGCTGCGGCCAAGGCGTTCAAGTCAATTGATGCGCCAACCCGAGGCGTTATCGTTCCCTATGGGCAAGATGGAGAAGACCTAATCAACGAATTGAAGGGTGCTTATCTCGTCGAAAAACAGTTCGACCTATTGCGCAAGGCTAGGCAATATACTGTCAACATCTTCCCCCGTGACCTGCAAAAACTACTCGAATCCGGTGCTGCGCGGGAAATTCAGGAGGGCATCGACATTCTTTACCTAGACTCAAGGTATTACTACGAAGATTTTGGGCTTGGTCTTACTCCCAAACCGATGGAGGCTTATTGTGTCTGATTTCGATAGAAGCAGCATTGAATTCAAGGTGTGGGGGCGATTTTCCCTGTTCACCGACCCGCTAACAAAAATCGGCGGCGAGAAGTGTTCCTACCATATCCCGACTTACGAGGCGCTCAAGGGCGTTGCCAAGTCGATCTACTGGAAGCCCACCATTATTTGGGTGATTGACGAAGTACGAGTGATGAAGCGTATCCGCACTCAGACCAAAGGCACCAAGCCACTGGAGTATGGCGGTGGCAACACCTTGGCGATCTACACTTTCCTGTCGGATGTTGAATATCAGGTGAAAGCGCATTTTGAATGGAATACATACCGGCCTGAACTCGCGGAAGACCGCAACGAAGCCAAGCATCATATCGTCGCCAAGCGGATGCTGGAGCGTGGAGGACGTCAAGATATTTTCCTTGGTACCCGTGATTGCCAAGGCTATGTCGAACCTTGCAAGTTTGGTTCTGGAGAAGGGGCTTACGATCATGATGGTGAACTTGCTTATGGCCTCATGTTTCACGGTTTTGATTATCCCGATGAAACCGGTGTCAACAATCTCTATACGCGTTTTTGGCAACCCACGATGGTGAATGGCGTGATTCGATTTACTCGCCCAGAGGATTGCAAGGTTCGTAAGTTCGTCAGGGAAATGTCCGTCAAGAAATTTGAGCGTGGGCAGAATCTTCTTGATGTGGAAAACGAGGAGCCTTTGTCCTTGGAGGAGCTGACATGAGCTGGATTCAGAAACTCTATGAGACGTATGAGCAGTGTGCGAGTAATCCGGCCTTTCTTAACGACAAAACCCCACTGTTGCCGATTAGCCATATCGCACAGCAAGCTCACATTGAGGTTGTCATAGATGGCAGGGGGAATTTTCTCCGCGCGTCTTCTGTACCCAAGGAGGTAACGATTTTACCCGCTACGGAGAAGTCAATGACGGGTCGAACAAGTGGGGTGGCCCCATATCCATTATGCGAAAAAATCCAATATTGTGCAGGGGACTACGCCAAATATGGGGGGCTAAAGAAATCTCACTTTGCCGATTACACCAAGCTTCTGGATAGTTGGTGTGCCTCCAAATTTTCTCACCCTAAGGCGAAAGCTGTATTCGAGTACATCAGCAAACGAACTGTTGTTACTGACCTTATCCGCGAGCATGTTTTGCACTTGGGTGGCGATGGACATCTTCTTACATCATGGAAGTTGGATACGCCTACCCCTGACATATTTAAATATCTAACTCCAAAAGAAGGTCTTCGAGACCAAGGTGATGCATTGGTGAGGTGGCGAGTTGAAACGCCAAGGGATGCATTACCTGCTACTTGGGATGACCATAACTTGATGGATGCTTGGATAAAATTCGATACCAGCAAGGAGGCTGCTATTGGGCTTTGCATGGTAACAGGTAAGGAAATGACATTGGCAAGACTACACCCAGCCAAATTGCGACATAGTGGAGATGGAGCCAAGCTAATTTCTTCGAACGACACTACTGGTTTTACCTATCGTGGTCGATTTACAGACACAAAAAAAGATAACGCCAAACAGGCTTGTACAGTTGGTATTGAAGTTTCACAAAAAGCCCATAATGCTTTGCGTTGGTTGATTGGGCGGCGGCAAGCATACCTAAATGGGGGCCAGGCAGTCATCGCATGGGCGGTATCTGGCAAGCGAATTCCTGACCCGCTGGCCAATTCCTTCGATCTATTTGAGATTGAGGCAGAGGAATCGGAACCCCGGCAAGAGCAGGTATATCAAGGCGATGCCGGTCAAGCTTTTGGACAGCGGCTTGCAAAACTACTTGCCGGGTATCAAGTCGAACTTGGCTCCGCCAATGAAATTGTCGTTATGGGATTGGATTCAGCTACCGATGGGCGCATAGCGATTACTTTTTATCGAGAATTAACTGGCGCTGAATTTCTGGAGCGTGTTTTGACTTGGCACAATAACTTTGCTTGGCATCAAAACTATAGCAATGTCATAAAGTTCATTGGCGCACCAGCTCCCAAGGATATTGCCGAAGCTGCGTTTGGTCGTCGGTTAGACGAAAAGCTCCGCAAAGCAACGGTAGAGCGTTTGTTACCTTGTATCATTGATGGTCAAAAGATTCCTCGTGATCTTGTGGAATCTACAGTTCGCAGGGTAAGCAATCGAGTTGGACTTGAGCATTGGGAATGGGAAAAGTATCTTGGCATTGCCTGTGCTTTATTTGGGGGTTATCACAAAGAAAGGAGTTACCAAATGGCATTAGAATTGAATCGAACTAGCCGCGATTACTTGTATGGCCGACTTTTGGCGATTGCGGAAAACATCGAAGATCGAGCGTTGTATGTTGGCGGCGAGAAACGTGATACCAGTGCCGCAAAGCTGATGCAACGCTTTTCCGACCACCCATTTTCAACTTGGAAAACGATTGAGCTTTCATTGAGCCCATACAAAACTCGCTTGCGATCCAAGCGTCCGGCATTTCTCGCCGTAATGGAAAGCCAACTTGATGATGTTGTAAATTTATTTCAGGCAGATGATTTTATGGAGGACAGAAAGTTATCTGGGGAGTTTTTACTGGGCTATCACTGCCAACGGCAAACACTGCGAGCCAAGCCTGAAACGGAACAAGACGAAAATACCGAAACTACCACTACCGAAACCAATTAAGGAAGACATCATGAGCATATTGCAAAACAAAATCGACTTTGCCGTTGTCCTGCGCGTGACACACGCCAACCCTAACGGTGATCCGCTTAATGGAAATCGCCCACGCGCCGACTATGACGGGCATGGGGAAATTACTGACGTTTGTATTAAACGTAAGCTCAGAGATCGGCTATTGGAGAGTGATCAAAGTATTTTTGTACAGTCCGATGATCGTAAAAAAGACGATTTCAAAAGCCTCAAAGCAAGAGCAGATGCCGCACTTGGCAAGAAGCTGGGCTCAAGCGAGACAGCAAAGCTGGCTTGCGAGCAATGGTTTGACGTTCGTGCATTTGGTCAACTTTTTGCATTCAAGGCTGACAAGAAGGGCAAAAAAGATGCGGACACCGAAGGGGATAGCGGCGTGTCCATTGGCATTCGTGGCCCCGTTACTGTTCAGTCTGCATTCAGCGTAGAGCCAGTCGATGTCAGCAGCACACAGATCACCAAAAGTGTTAGCGGCGAGGGAGACGGCAGCAAGCGTGGCTCCGACACAATGGGCATGAAACACCGCGTGGATAAGGGAGTTTACGTTTTCTTCGGTAGCATGAATCCACAGTTGGCCGAACGAACAGGGTTCAGCGATGCCGATGCTGGAGCGATCAAGCAGTTGCTTCCGAAGTTATTCGAGAACGATGAGTCATCCGCTAGACCGGCAGGAAGTATGGAAGTGCTAAAAGTACTCTGGTGGCAGCACAACTGTAAATCAGGGCAGCATTCCTCCGCCAAGGTTCGCCGCACGCTAACAGTGCAGCCTGATGGTAACATCAAGCTTGATCCGCTCAATGGATTGACCCCAGAAATCCTTGATGGATTTTAACAAAGGAATATTGTGATTGTGCTGGCGGATGGTAAAAATATTGGGATCGGAGCGCAGTCCACCCCTCACACCAAGATGATCACGCGTGGGCTTTATGTGTTCAAGTATGCTTCTAAACTCGGCCATGCGCTGGCACATAAGGGAGTAACGCTCGAACGCAAAATAGGCTAGAGTACAGATATAAACGAGGAGTGAATAGTGATGAACGAAATCCTGTTTTTAGTCGAGGACGCCCCAGAGGGGGGCTATACCGCACGTGCTTTAGGCGAATCCATCTTTACAGAGGCCGATGATATCGAAACTCTTCACGCGTGTGTGCGGGATGCTGTGCGTTGTCATTTCGAGGAAGGAAAAGAGCCGCGCATGATCCGCCTCCACTTTACGCGAGAAGAGGTTATCGCTGTATGAGATTGCCGCGCGGCCTCACGGGTGCGGAACTGATCAGGCAGATGGAGAAACTCGGTTACCGAGTGTCGCGCCAGAGCGGTAGCCATGTCCGCCTCACATGTGATTCTCCAGTGCAGCACCACGTAACAATACCTAACCATGATCCCCTGCGCATCGGCACTTTGTCGGCGATTCTGGCCGATGTGGCTGCACACCATCATGTGTCGCGCGAGGAACTGTTGCAACGGTTGTTTGGATGATTGGCATGGATGGGCAGGGAATTGAACCCATTATGCTTTCAGCCCTGCAGCACTATAGCTATTGTCCGCGCCAGTATGCGCTGATTCACATAGAACAGGCATTCGCTGAAAATGTGCATACCATGCGTGGTAATGCCGTACATGAATATGTGGATGATCCTGGATTTTCGGAAAACGCCGGGGCACGCATCGAACGCGCCTTGCCGCTTTATTGTGATCGTCTGGGCTTGGTTGGCAAGGCGGATATTGTGGAGTTTTTACCCGATGGCACGCCTTATCCCGTGGAGTATAAACACGGCCCAAAGAGGCAGAAGCATCATGACGATCTGCAACTCGCCGCCCAAGCCCTATGCCTGGAGGAAATGACTGGTAAAGTGATTCGTCGCGGCGCGATTTATCATCACAGCTCGCGCCGCCGCCGTGAAGTTGAAATCACCGATACTCTGCGTCATCAGGTTGAAGAAACCGTAACGGCCATTCGTGCCTTATTCGAATCCGGCAAACTCCCGCCGCCCGTCAATGATGCCCGCTGCAAGGAGTGCTCGCTGAAAGAAATTTGCCAGCCAGAAGCCGTGGCCGCTACCAGTAAAATACATGTCCTGAGAAGCGGGCTGTTTGAGCCTGATGAAGTGTGACACATGACATTGCCAGACCCTCAATAGGAGTTCTATGCAACAAATCCTCAATACACTTTACGTGATGACCCCCAATGCTTACCTGCATCTGGAGAACGACACCATTCGTATCGACGTAGAGCGTGAAAAGAAAATGCAGGCGCCGTTGCATCATATCGGCACGGTAGTGTGCTTTGGTGATGTGATGTTGTCTCCCTCCATCATGCACCGCTGTGCGGATGAGGGTATCAGTATTGTCTTATTGGATCGCAACGGGCGTTTTAAGGCACGATTGGAAGGGGCAGTGAGTGGGAATATCCTGCTGCGTCAGGCCCAGCATCGCGCCTCCGAAAACCTAGGGTTTTCTGTTGATGTTTCGCGCTCCGTGATTGCCGGAAAAATAAAAAATGCCCGGCAGGTGCTAATGCGAGGCGCACGCGAAGCGGGTAATGTTGAAGACCAGCAGCAATTGAGCCGTGCCGCCGATTCTCTTGCAGGGTCTTTACGAAACCTGGCCATCGCGGATAACTTGGACGTGGTGCGAGGTATTGAGGGCGATTCGGCAAAGGTGTATTTTTCTTCCCTGCATTGTCTCCTGCGCACGGATGCGCGGGAAGCCTTCACCATGAATGGCCGCTCTCGCCGGCCACCCCGTGACCGGTTTAATGCGTTACTGTCGTTTCTTTACTCAATGACAATGAACGATTGCCGCTCAGCCCTGGAGTCTGTCGGCCTCGATCCTCAGCTGGGGTTCCTGCATGCTGTCAGGCCGGGCCGGGCAGCGCTAGCCCTCGACTTGATGGAAGAGTTTCGTGCCATTTTGGCGGATCGTCTTGCACTTACGCTCATCAATCGCGCTCAAATCAGCGCCAAGGATTTTCAGGAGCGGGAAGGAGGCGCGGTTTATCTCGGTGATGACGCTCGAAAAACTGTTGTCATAGCCTATCAAGAACGTAAACAAGAACAAATCGCTCATCCCCTCCTGGAAACAAAAGTTCCTATCGGCCTGTTGCCACAGCTACAGGCACGGTTCATGGCAAGAACTATCCGTGGCGAGATGGAAGGCTACGTACCTTTTCTGACGAGGTAAATCATGCTGATTATCGTCACCTATGACGTATCCACCGAAACCGCTGCGGGCAGGAAAAGATTACGGCGGGTAGCGAAAGTGTGCGAAAGCACCGGTCAGCGTGTGCAGAAATCAGTGTTCGAGTGCCGCGTCAATCTTATGCAATACGAAGATCTTGTGCGCAGGCTTTTGGCGGAGATTGATGAAAAGGAAGATAATCTGCGACTGTATCGGTTAACCGAGCCGGTTGAGTTACACGTAAAAGAATATGGAAATTTTCAGGCTATAGACTTCGAAGCGCCGCTGGTCATTTGAAATGCGCGAACCTATAGTGACGCCCAAATCCCGGGGATGTTCGCGCTCAATCTAACGCCATGTGAAATATGATGAATTTTCTCCGGCACTTGAACCACTATCCATTAGCAACGCTGAAATATCATAGGTTCGCGCTTTCTGCACGTTTTTTTTCGGTGTATCATTATCTTGCAGTTGTACGACAGCACCCGGCCTTCGCGCCGGGTGAGGATTGAAACCGCATTATTGCGGGCCTGGTTTCGGCTTCCCCGTACAGCACCCGGCCTTCGCGCCGGGTGAGGATTGAAACCATTGATCCCATGGACAAGTTAGCCACGGCCAAACAGCACCCGGCCTTCGCGCCGGGTGAGGATTGAAACACCTGGCATCAGTTCGTGTCCGCGAATATTTGACGTGGCCTGATGTTGAGGCGGCGGCTGTAGCTTTCTCGGTTTTATATTCCCACATTGGGTATTATAATACCCAATGTGGGAACTATTGATATTTCAGGGTTATGACTAAGAACCTGTTCATGAACTCGATCAAGGGATGCAGCGCAAGGCGGATTTTGGCGAGGAAGCAGAGTTTACACGGAGTCTGCCGCTTCCCGGCCTCGCATTTCGAGCCAAAATCCAACGCCGCAACGCGCCCTTCAACGAGATCATGAACAGGTTCTAACAAGACCACTTCCAATCCCGAATCTCCGGCATATCCTGCCCATAGGCAGTAATGTACTGCTTGTGTTCGATCAACTTGTCGCGGATGAACTGCTTCAGATGGGCGGCGGTATAGCCGAGCGTGGGCACGCGGTCTATCACATCGGCAACCAGGTGAAAACGGTCCAGGTCGTTGCGTACTGCCATATCGAAAGGCGTGGTCGTAGTCCCCTCCTCCTTGTATCCCCGCACGTGAAGGTTTTTATGGTTGGTGCGGCGGTAAGTCAGCCGGTGAATCAACCAGGGATAGCCGTGATAGGCGAAGATGATGGGCATGTCTGTGGTGAATAGGGTATCGAAGTCCCTGTTTGACAGGCCATGCGGATGTTCTTCCTGAGGCTGTAGTGTCATCAGGTCCACCACGTTGATAACGCGAATCTTCAGTTGCGGCAGATGCGTGCGCAGCAAATCCACTGCGGCCAGCGTTTCAAGCGTGGGCACATCGCCCGCACAAGCCATCACCACATCAGGCTCGCCATCCCGATCGCTGCTTGCCCACTCCCACATGCCTATGCCTGCGGTGCAATGCTTGATCGCGCCATCCATATCCAGCCATTGGGGTTGCTCGCTTTTGCCTGCTACGATCACATTGATGAGATTACGGCTGCGCAACACTTTGTCAGTGACATAAAGCAGCGTATTGGCGTCGGGCGGCAGATAAACACGGATCACATCGGCCTTTTTGTTTACCACATGGTCAATGAAGCCCGGATCCTGATGAGAGAAACCATTGTGATCCTGGCGCCAGACGTGGGAGGTCAACAGGTAATTGAGCGAGGCGATGGGATGCCGCCAGGGGATTTCTTTGCTGGTGACCTTGAGCCACTTCGCGTGCTGATTGAACATGGAATCGATGATGTGGATGAACGCCTCGTAACAGGAAAACAGCCCGTGACGCCCTGTAAGCAAGTAGCCTTCGAGCCAACCCTGACATGTGTGCTCGCTCAAAATTTCCATCACTCGCCCATCAGGAGAAAGGTGTTCATCCTCAGGCAGGATCTCGGCCATCCAGGCGCGGTCTGTCACCTCGAACAGGGCATCAAGGCGGTTCGACGCCGTCTCGTCCGGACCCATCACACGGAAATTGCGGTTCTCGCTGTTGAGCTTCATCACATCGCGAAGGAATCGTCCCATGACCCGCGTGGTCTCCGCCAATGCTTGGCCGGGCTGGGGCACATCTACTGCGTATTCACGAAAATCCGGCAAGCTCAAATCCTTGAGCAGGATACCGCCATTGGCGTGAGGATTTGCCCCCATACGCCGCGCGCCCGCAGGCGCAAGCTCGGCCAGCTCGGTCCTGAGTGTTCCATGTTGGTCAAATAGCTCTTCCGGCTTATAGCTCTTCATCCATGCCGCGAGCAGCGCGATGTGCTCAGGCTTGCTTGCCATATCGGCGAGAGGCACCTGATGGGAGCGCCAAAAACCTTCCGTCTTCAAACCATCCACTTGTTTCGGCCCTGTCCATCCTTTAGGCGTGCGTAAAATAATCATTGGCCATCGCGGACGCTTGATTTGTGCAAGCCCGCCCGCCGTTGCCCGAGCTTCGGACTGAATCGCCTTGATCTCGGCAATGGCGTTATCGAGCGTGGCCGCCATCAACGGGTGCATGACGTCCGGGTCAGAGCCCTCGACGAAATAAGGTGTATAGCCATAGCCGATGAACAGACTCTCCAGCTCCTCATGAGACAGGCGCGCCAGCACCGTGGGATTGGCGATCTTGTAGCCGTTCAGATGCAGAATGGGCAATACCGCTCCATCGTGGATCGGATTGAGAAACTTGTTCGAATGCCACGCCGTCGCCAAAGGCCCCGTTTCCGCCTCGCCATCGCCGACCACGCAGGCAACGACAAGGTCAGGATTATCGAAAGCTGCGCCATACGCGTGCGACAGGGCATATCCCAACTCCCCTCCTTCGTGGATCGAACCCGGCGTCTCAGGGGCAACATGGCTGGGAATGCCGCCCGGGAACGAGAACTGCTTAAACAGTTTTTTCATACCCTCCGCATTTTGCGGAATATTGGGGTATACCTCACTATAGGTACCTTCCAGATAGGTATTAGCCACCAGCCCCGGGCCGCCGTGGCCAGGCCCGGCGATATAGATGACGTTGAGATCATAGGCCTTGATCACGCGATTCATATGAACGTAGATGAAGTTGAGACCCGGCGTCGTGCCCCAATGACCGAGAAGTCTTGGCTTGATGTGCGCCAGCTTCAAGGGTTCCTGCAACAGCGGGTTATCGAGCAAATAGATCTGCCCCACTGAAAGATAGTTGGCCGCGCGCCAATAGGTGTGCATCTTGCGTAATTCATCAGGTAAAAGGGATTTTTTCTGCAATACAGGCATCGCCCCAGTGTCGATCATCAGCCGCTCCGTTTATATTTTCGAGTAAAATACTGGCGTTGACCCAATTCTGCGTCACATTGGGTAATAATACACCCGCGCGAAAACCAGATCACGCATTCCCCTGATACAGACCAGGGAGCACACGCACAACTACGATTACCTGATGATATACGAGCCACTCTGCCAAGATGATGACAAACAACAGCTACTGTCGCCCCCCAGAGGCTTTTTCCATTGAGTGACCTGCGTACCCTTTTGTCATTTGCCTGCCGCATCCACCCCGGTGAATTTTTTCCGCAGCTCGGAAGACGGATCAAATACATTTTTCGCCTGCTGCTCAACCGTAAAAACATGCTCGATTACTACCGGTTTTTTTCCGGGCCCGCACTGGCGGGTATCGTGGAAGCAAACCCGCGTTTGCTGGAAAAACCGTGCAAGCCGTATCTGTATTGTGGCGCCAAAGCCCAGGACAAGTTCCGCCGCATCAAACAACACTACACGATTGCCCTGCAAAATTTCTCTGCCGAGGAATTGCATGCCATCGTCGCCAATGGTTACTACAGACTGTTTGATATCACCCTGGACGAGTATCTGCTGCAAATCGCACTCTTCAGCGGCACTCAGATAGAAATGGAAGGAGAATTCGGCCTGGGGCTGTTCGATAAGGACAGCACGCGAATCTATTCGCTAACATTCTCTTTTAACAAAAATGATGCCGGCGATATCCAGCTTGTCATCGGCGGCCTGCAAGGGCCCGCTCAGAACGGTGATGATGGAAAAAAGGACCTCGTGCGCGAGCTAACCAAGTCGGCCCATGGCCTGCGCCCAAAGGATCTGCTCATCTATTTGTTGCGGCAACTTGCCACTTGTTACGGTGCCAAGACCATATTGGCAGTTAAAAGCGAGGCACACATTTATCAATGCTATATATCCAAGCGAAAACGTATCAAAACCGATTATAATCAATACTGGGAAGAGCTCAAGGGCACGGTATACGACCGCAATTTCTATCAAATTCCCCTGCAATATCATGAAAAAGATCTCAACGAGATTCCAGCCAAGAAACGCAGCATGTATCGCAAGCGCTACGCCCTCATGGATGACCTTCGTCAATCCCTGGCTCGCTGGCATACTTCGCGCAAACATGGGCCTGCGGCATAATAGCGCCAACAGAAGCGGGGGCAACATTGCATTGCCCCAGGCTAATGTAATATTTGACTCTTCATGCTTGCGGATTTGTTCTTGCGCAACCTCTTTCCCAGCCTGACGAGGGCCGCCTCAAAGTCCGCAAAATATTTTTCCTTCATCCCCTCACCACGCCATTTTTTGATCAGGATCTTCAGAATCTTTTCTCTGTCATTAAGGGTTTCGGGAATAAAACCACTATTCCGCGCCGCCAGAATAACAAGTTCGGAAGGAAGCGATTGCGCTTTGGGCCATATCCCTCTCATCTCCCGGAGAAAGATATTGACCGTCACATCGCCGATGCCCTTACCTAACGCCTTCAGTCTTTCTTCAACATCTTTTGGATCAGCGGCATTTGCATGCAAACGGCCCAGGTCTCCCTCATAGTTATCCAGCAAAGCCTTGTTTATATCCAGAAGCTTGGTGGCTGTCTTGAAGTCATATCGCACATATCCGCCGGCATCAAGAATCACCACCAGACCGTCCCATCCGGTGTCGAGAATACGCTGCGGGGAAAGCACGCTCTGGCGCTCAAACTCCCGGTAGGTGTTTATGACGATGGTCTCGGATATCCGGGTGCCGAACAGAACAGAGGCGAGAAACCATTTAAATATCTCTTCCGGTTCCCCAGAAGAAAGATTAATACCCAAAATCTCCGAGTATCGACCGCCAAGAGTCTTGACGAGACTTTTAGCGCTCCTGTAGTGGCATAGTTAATTTGGCCACCTGATTATGGGTGATAACATCACCCTCAATATAAAACAGGTGACGAAATGGCAAAAAGCAGACGGACATTC
>LNEJ01000006.1 GCA_001464965.1 Gammaproteobacteria bacterium Ga0074134 | reverse complement strand
CAGCGTAAACTGAGAGCCATCTTCAAACTTCTTCGGTAACCACCGAGCTTGAGGAAACGACCCCCCCTTTGGTAACCTTTTATCTTGAGGCAATGCGGTAGGCCACCCAACCAAGTCAATCAGGAGGATGCTATGGGTGCTCACAAAACAAGGATAGGCATGACGATCGCCTTACTCTGCACGCTGCCCGCGCTTGCGCATGCCAAGGACATGTTCTTCAACAATGAATCCCATCGTCTACCGGTGGACAGTTTCAATCCACCATTAACCGACACGCTGGCGGTGCTGCTCACCGATCTGGACGGCGACAAAGATCTGGATATTTTCCTCGCCCAAGGCACATCGAGCCTCGACGGCCGACAAAACCGCATACTCATCAACGACGGACGTGGCAACTTCAGCGACGAAACGGCCACGCGCCTGCCGCAGGCAATGAACAACAGCGCAGGAGCCGATGCGGCGGACATCGATCACGATGGCGACATAGACATCATAGTCGCCAATCTCGGACCAGAACAGTTGCTGCTCAACGATGGGCATGGCCGTTTCACGGATGCAAGCACCACCCGCCTTCCCCCGCCACTGGCCAATGTGATGGAAGACAGAAGACATTAGTGCAGAAGCACGCTTCTTCGATGTCGATCATGACGGCGATGTGGACATTCTGGTCGGCAACGAAAACCCCTTTTCTCGCGACCCCTTGGGCGGTGCTCAAAATCGCCTGTGGATCAATGACGGTCGTGGCCACTTCGCCGATGAGACGACAGCGCGCCTGCCGCTGGTCACTGATCAAACTGCGGCCTTCGCATTTGGCGATATCGACGGTGACGGTGACGGCGATCTGGTGGTAGCCAATGCAGGACAAGACTATATCCTCATCAACAATGGCCGAGGTATATTCACGAATGAAACCACTGCACGCTTCCCTACCTTAAACGACGCCAGCCGTGACGCCAAACTCGGTGATATCAATGGTGACGGCAAACTCGATCTCTTCGTAACCAACAGCCGCGCCCAACAAAACCGGCTCTATTTCAATGATGGCCGGGGAATTTTCACCGACGTCACCAGTACGCGCCTTCCTGCGCTTCTCGACACCAGCAATGCCATCGCATTGGCTGATCTCGATGGCGATGGCGATCTTGACGCCTATATCGCCAACTCCGGGCCATTCCTGCGCGACGCGCACGACTTCGCCGGTGAGCAGAACCGGCTCTACCTCAACAATGGCCACGGCCGCTTTCGCGACAAAACCTTGAAATACTCCCCGCCCATGGCAGACCCCAGCACGGGCGTGGTGATCGGTGACGTCAATGGCGATGGCCTACCCGACATCCTTGTCACCAATTCCGGCGCCAACAACGGTGCGGAGCGGCTTTATATTCAGGTGAGAAAACGCGACAAGGACAAAGTTTCAGACACTGACGAGGACTGACGTGGCCAGATAAACAAGACTAGGCCCTGTATAGTCTCGCGTTTTTTTACGAAAGCTTCTTCGTTTGAGGGATGTTGCGTCTAATTCAAAGTGCTCGAATTGGTTGCCTGGCAACCTGTCGTTATTTTGTGAGCATCATATCGACCAACTAAATAGACGTAGACGGGCGAGACAATCGGATAAGGACTAAAATAAAGCCCTCGCCTCAAGCGGGCGAGGGCTTTTTCGAAAAAGAGAGTGGGGTTCGTTACACGGCTGCCACCACCTTGCGCGCCGCATCCTCCAGGCTCTCTGCCGCGATGATGCTCAATCCGCTATTGCTCAGCATCTCCCGGCCCTGGGTGACATTGGTGCCTTCCAGGCGCACCACCACCGGGATGGTAACTCCTACCTCCTGAACTGCCTTGATGATACCCTCGGCAATCAGATCGCAGCGCACGATACCGCCGAAGATATTGACCAGCACCGCCTTCACTTTGTGGTCAGAAAGGATCAACTTGAAGGCCTCGGCAACCTTCTCCGCCGTGGTGCCACCACCCACATCGAGGAAGTTGGCGGGCTCCCCGCCGTGCAGCTTGATCAGGTCCATGGTCGCCATGGCGAGACCGGCGCCATTCACCATGCAGGCGATGTTGCCGTCCAGCGTGATGTAGTTAAGCCCATAGCGCCCGGCGATAGTTTCTTTTTCGTCTTCCTGCGTGACATCACGCAACGCTTCAAGTGCCGGCTGCCGGTAAAGTGCGTTCTCATCAACGTTAAATTTTGCGTCGATGGCAAGCAGATCGCCTTCCGCCGTCACCACCAGCGGATTAACCTCCAGCAGGCTGGCATCCTTTTCCGTGAACAGACGGTACAGCCCCAGCATGATGTGCGTGAGCTTGACTATTTGGGTAGCGCCAAGCTCCAGGTCAAATCCGATTTGACGGCATTGGTAGGGTTGCAAACCCACAATCGGATCAATCACCACCCGCAACAGTTTTTCGGGATGCGTGGCGGCAACCTCCTCTATATCCATGCCGCCAGCGGCGGAGGCTATCACGATAATGCGCTCACGGGCACGATCCACGACCATACTGAGGTACAGCTCACGCGCGAGATTGGCCAGCGGCTCGATCAGTAACGTGTTTACCGGCAGCCCGGCGGGTCCGGTTTGTTGTGTCACCAGATGCGATCCCAGCAAGCGATTTGCCACTGCCGCCAGTTCCTCAAGACCATGGGCACGCTGCACCCCGCCCGCCTTGCCGCGCCCGCCCGCGTGTACCTGGGCCTTGATCACCCAGCCCTCCCCGCCCAGCTCGCGGCCCGCTGCCACGGCCTCATCAATGCTGCGCGCCACGCGGCCATTGGGAATAGGGATGCCGTAATTGGCGAACAGTTGTTTGGTCTGGTATTCGTGGAGGTTCATGAGCTTGGTCGCTTTTGTTGTATATCAACCTGAGGTAAGAAAACTTGCGGGACTGCCAACGCAACATTTGGGATTTGGGATTTGGGATTATATCACTCGAAATAGTCATCCCGCCTAAGTCCGTGGCGACGCAATTTGTCATGAAAGGTCCGACGCGGTATACCCAAGACTTTGATAGTCGCCTCAATATTGCCTTTCTGCTTAGACAGCTCGCGTTCGATGACGGTTTTCTCGAAAAGGTCGGCCTGCTCGGCAAGGGTAAGATGGTTACTATCCACTCCGTTTCGCCCGGTATCTTCGGCCAGATCATCGTTTAGACCGAGAATAAAGCGCTCCGCCACATTCCGCAACTCACGCACATTGCCTGGCCAGTCATGGCTCATGAGCCGGGACATCAGGACAGGTTCCGGTTCCGGCGCTTCACACTGGAATCGGGACGCCGCAAGATTTATAAAATGCTGGAACAAGAGCGGGATATCCTCACGTCGTTCACGCAACGGAGGAATGTTGATGGTGACGACGTTCAAGCGAAAATAAAGATCTGCACGGAAGCGTCCCTCGTCGACAAGCTGCTTGAGATCCAATTTCGTGGCCGCAATCACCCGGATATCAAGCGGAATGCTATCGTTCCCTCCCAGAGGTTCGACCACGCGTTCCTGAATTACCCGCAAGAGCTTCACTTGCAGTTGCAAGGGCATGCTTTCGATTTCATCGAAGAACAACGTACCACCATGCGCATATTGGATTCGGCCGACCCGATCGGCCATCGCTCCAGTAAAAGCGCCACGCTTGTGCCCGAAAAACTCGCTTTCGAAGATGTTTTCCGGTAATCCACCGCAATTCAACGCGACAAACTTATTTTTTCGTCTTTGAATACTTTGCTCGTGCAGCGCGCGTGCGACAACCTCTTTTCCTGCACCGGTCTCGCCTGTAATAAGCACGTTGGCATTTGTGTCAGCGATTCGGGCAATCCTCGCGCGCATACGTTCCATGGCCAGCGCCTTGCCAATAATGGCTTTCTTGCTGCCATTCAAATCAGCCAGTTCGGCCTTCAACAGGCGATTTTCAATGATCAGTCCACGGCGTTCCAGCGCGCGCTTGGCGGCCTCTATGAGAAGCTCAGGCGGATACGGCTTTTCGATGAAATCGTATGCCCCATCGCGAATCGCTCGCACCGCCATGGCGATGTCACCGTGTCCGGTAACCAGGATAACGGGAATATCGGCATCAAGATTCTGTGTCTGTTTCATCAGCGCCAGGCCATCCATCACCGGCATGCGCACGTCACTGATCAAAATCCCGGGCCAGTCATAGGACAAATGGCGAAGCGCCTGTTCAGCGCTGGCGCATGCGATCACCGGCAAACCTGCCAGCTCCAGAACCTGTTGTCCTGCCACACGCACAGCGGGGTTATCATCAATAAAAAGAACCATGCCATGTTGTTTCATGAGGTTAGACTACGCTTTCTTGAGGGTCAAAGTGAAGACAGTGCCGCCAGCGGGATGATTCGCTGCGGTGATCGTGCCGCCGAAGTCCTGGATGATAGTATAGGCAATCGACAAGCCGAGCCCCAACCCCTCCCCTTCCGGCTTGGTGGTATGAAATGGCTCGAAGATCTTTGCCATATCCGCTTCAGCCAGCCCGTGGCCGGAGTCGTGCACTGCAAGCGATACGGCCTCACCCGTCTGCCCCAGTGTTAGATCAATCACCCGGCACGGGCTGTTTTTCATTGCATCCATGGCATTTGTAAACAGATTCACCAATACCTGTTGAAGTCGCTGATCCTGCGCAACCACCCGAACTGGATCGCCAGGAAAATTCCTCGCTATGCTTACGACCTCATGAGACCGGGTCATCGTTACCAGCGACCATGCGGACTCCAGTGCTGCTACCAAATCAACAGACACCAACTCCTCCGTCGAAGATTTGCGTGCAAAGCCTTTGAGTTGACTGGTGATCGACGCTAACCGCCCGGTCAATGCCGTGATTGCCTGAAGATTCTCTCTGACTGAAGATATCACACCACGCGACAACAAGACGTCTGAGCTATGAGTGTACAAACGAATGGCGGATACGGGCTGATTGATTTCGTGCACAATACCCGCCGCCATTTGCCCTAATGCGGCCAGCTTGCTCGCTTCTACCAGCTCAGCGGTACGTGCGCGCACCTGCCGCTCCAGATCCTCCTTCGTCCGCTCTTGCAAGGCGATATGGTCTCTCAAAGCGCGACGGCGCTGCATCAAAAAAAACGCGACTCCCAGCGCCAGCGAGGTACCTGTCCCTGCCAGTAAGGCGGCGTTATTTGTGCGGTAGCGAATCGATTCCGTCGCTGTCAGCACCCGCAGCGTCCAATCGCTATCAGGCAACTGCGCCGTTTCCATGAGGAAGCGGCGATCGTTCATTGCAAATACATCATCGCCGACGGAACGAAGCGGGAGCGGTTCGATTTTTCTCCTGTTATATTGAAGCTCGGCATTGACCCGCACGACCGTGGCGCCATCCAAACGGGTCAGGCTTTTGTATCGCCAGGAATCAAAGTTAGTCAAAAATACTATGCCGGAACGGTCGGTCACCATGACGCGCTCCGGGGCGTGCCGCCACGCCTCCTCCAACTCGTTCACGCCAACTTTAATAACCACTACGCCATTTCGTTCATCCGTCGAATACGCGATATAGTACCCCGCTATGCCGTTTTGGGTACCGATCGCAAAGAGGCGCCCCACGCCCGTTTTTATAGCGTCCTTATAGTATTTTCTAAAATCAAGTATCTGCCCGACAAAACTATCGACATCTTTGAAATTGCTGGACGAAATAACGCGAGCTTGGCGGTTGATCAGAAAAATCGCCAAAACCCCAGTCGCATTGACGAGGCTTCTGAACTGCCGGCTGACCTCCTCTGCACGCATGTCGTTGCCCGAATCATTGAGAAGTACATTGACCTCACGGTTGCGCACCAAGGCTAAAGCAAGGTCTTTGTGCCTGTCCAGCGCATTCACGAGATTGTTGCGATACAGGTCAAGCCGATTACGTGCCACCACACGCAAGTCGGCAATTCCCTCTTCCTCAGCCAATGATGTAGCGATCCATGCCGCACTGGCAATTACGGCCACCGCCACGATCATGGCCGGCAACAGCATGAGGCGCGAAGACCTTAATGTATCCAAAAAAAACGCTCCTGGCGATGTCTGCATCCAATCATGTTAAAACAATAACACGATCTTTTTAAAACAGGCGACTTTCTGCACATGTACTGGGTGAAGCAGGCGGAATATTGCCTGATAAAATAAACAATAACCAATAAAAACAATAATATGCTATGTGGCACGGCTTTCGCTAACCCCGTTTGTATGGCTCGTCGTTAATGGCGATTCAGGGAAAAGTGAAGAGCAGGATAGCAATCCTTTCGGATGGTAATTGCGGGCTGAATTTCCCCATCACGATAATTCGGGAATATATCACCGATTATCCATATTTCAGCACTCAGGCGTTGCGATTGAAAGGCATAGAGAAGACTATAAACTTCAGAATGGATGGGCATTTGGAGTAAGGCCAGAAAGAACCCTTGTCAGGAGAAGAATCATGTCGCATGAAAACGGACTTTTCAGGATTACATTCCATATTGGCCGTGGCCATAACACGGAGATGCCAGAAGCATTGCTTGGAGCATACGTCACCGCATTCATAGCCGCAGAAGATCACAACGCAGCGCTGATACTGGCAGGAAAGGATCTTGTTTCCAAAGGCTTTGAGATTCGTGATGTGGTGAAGGGAAAAATTTATCAGCAAGACCCCTAATAAGTGGGATTCCTTCATTGCTCATGCATGGTCTGACTATGCGGGCTATTTCCCCAAGCAGGCCGCAATCATCAATACATTGAAGACCACTTTTGTCTTCTACAGCCCTTATGCTGGCTATGACCAGCCAGCGCCCGACAGGTCGCCGCAGGCATGAAGAAGCTGACGGACTGCGGCCTGATTCGGAGACTGCGTGTGTTCGATACGGCAGAACGGGACGTTGCTGTTGATAATTATTATTTTTTCTTTAAAAAATGTCTTGGCGTTCCAGGGTGGCGGGATAACTTTCAAAATGACATGACTAGACATGACTATTTTAATGGATAAAAAAGGGAGGGCGATCTGATGAAAACGGCAAAGTTTTTCCACGGCATTTTCTTGATGATGATTTTTCTGGTTCTTGCGGGTTGTGGCGGGGGCGGAGATAAACCCGAGGATCAAAATTACCAGGCTCAATTTGGCAATGTATTGGTGGGAACTACGAAGGATCACCCGGTCCAGATGATGAGTACGGGGGACAAGGACATGAAGGTTAATGCCCTGCCGGCGCTCCCCGCACCATTTTCCATTGTGCAGGATAATTGTTCGTCCAGAACCGTGTCGGCTGGATCCTCATGCACATTCACCATCCAGTTTAAGCCAACCGCCACAGGATTGTTCAGCCACAGCTTCGACGTTCCATCTGACGCCGCCAACAAGGTCACCGTCAGCATGAGCGGCACAGGTGTCGCCAGCACTGCCCCGCTGCCCGCCGTGCCCACGGGTGTCAGCGCCACGCCGGGCAATGGTCAGGTTACGATCCGCTGGAATACAGTGTCAGGAGCAAGCTCCTACACACTTTATTGGCGCACGGGCAACGGCGCCGAGTCTCAGATCACGAATGTCATCTCCCCTTATATACACACAGGGCGCACCAACGGCACCCAATATCACTATGCCGTAACGGCCAAAAATGCAAGTGGAGAGAGCAGTCGCTCGACTGAGGTATCGGCGACGCCTGCAGGGGTACCCCCTCCTCCCCCTGCGGGCTGGACAGGCACGAAACAATTCGGAACGGCAGGCGATGACGAAGCCAAGAGTATCGCTGTCGACTCCAGTGGCAATGTGTATGTGGCCGGAGAGACATGGGGTGGCCTGAACTATGCGGGAGGCGGTGATGCCTTTGTGGTGAAGTTCAACTCAGCAGGAGTGGAACAGTGGAATCTCCAATTTGGCACGGTAGCTCTCGACCGCGCGTTTGGCGTGGCCGTGGATGCCGCTGGCAATGTCTATGTGGTTGGGCAAACCTATGGCGGCCTGCACGGCAATACCTATGCAGGCGGTGATGGTGACGTCTTCGTGGTGAAATACAACACTGCGGGGATAAGACAATGGACCAAGCAGATCGGAACAACCGGTGGTGATTCGGCCAACGGCGTGGCGGTGGACACCAACGGCAATGTATACATGGCGGGAGGAGCCGGGGGCAGTCTGAACGGAAACACCTATGCCGGGGGTGATGCCGATGCCTTTGTCGCGAAGTACGATGCACTGGGAGGTGAACAATGGCTTCGGCAATTTGGAGCGGGAGGTCGTGACACAGCCAGCAGCGTGGCAGTGGATACCGTTGGCAATGTGCATGTAGCCGGGGCGATCTCAGGCAGTCTGCACGGCAGCGCCTATGTGGGAGGGGTTTATGATGCGTTTGTGGTGAAATACGATGCCGCAGGGACATGGTTGTGGACCAATGTATTCGGAGCGAGTGTTGGTGTATTCCGAACGTCAAATACTGACTTTGCCCGCAGCGTGGCGGTGGACACCAATGGTAATGTGTATGTTGGCGGGGGTACCACTGGCGCCCTGGACGGCGACATAGGAAATTCTGGAGGTGGCGCCTTTGTGGTGAAATATGATGCCAGCGGCGCAAGTCAGTGGATCCGGCAGTTTGGATCGGGGCTATGGCCTGATGTTGTTCACGGTATTGCAGTGGATACCCTGGGCGGCGTTTATCTAGGCGGACAGACCGCAATTGGTCTGGGCGGTAACAGGAGTGCGGGATTCGATGATGCCTTCGTCATGAAATACGATGCCGCAGGAGTGAGGCAGTGGACCCGGCAACCTGGCACGTCCCTGGGCGATTATGCCTACGGCGTAGCGGTGGGTGCCACAGGCCACGTGTTTGCGGCTGGAGCAACCAAAGGCGATTTGAACGGCAATTTGAATACAGGAAGAACCTTCAACTTTGACGCCTTTGTGGTGAAGTATGACGCTGGTGGTGGAGGGTAAAGATAATGAAAATCCCGAAGGAAGAGTTGGACAAATGGAAACTGGTTTTCGTCGGTGGACTGATGTTGATGTTGGTCGCTTGCGGGGGCGGTGGGAGCAGAGATGAGCCGAGCAACCCATTACCCGTCCTCACGGGGGATGGAGGTGCGCCAAACAACCCATCACCACCCGTGCCGGTGATTGGAAGCAATGCGAAGGGCTTGACCTTCGACTTATCGGATAATCTTTTTATCTCTACCGAGTCGGGAAGGGTTGTCAAGCTCGAAGGAGGAGCGCTTTCAACTTTTATCCCGAAAGGGAGAGGCGGGCTGGAGTCTGGAAAACGTATCCGGTTTTCCCAGGGCCACTTCTATATCAATAACGTTTTAAATGCGGGAACAAACCCGGATACCGGGTCGGATGAAATCTTACTATTCAATCAGGCAGGAGCCTTCGTCCGAAAGTTGCTTATAGAGTCAAAGGAGGACGGCAGTCAGGGTTTCCATTTTGAAGGGATCGCTGCGAATGTCCAGGGCCAGCTCTATATGGGAGGCTTTGGCTTATCGTCATCATCTCCAAAAGAGGTCGTACGCGTTGATGCAAATGGGCAAAACTTCAAGGTGCTCCCTGTCGTGGAAGAAAAAAGGATCGGTGCGCCAACCTCTTTGGCTGTCGATTCAAAGGGGAATCTCTATGTAGGGGACTTCGGCATGGTTGCAAAGTTTGATGCAAATGGCATCTTTTTGCAGAACATTGTGGAAAGGGGATCTGTGAGCAGTGGCTTTGAATCCGCTACCCACTTGGCGGTGGACCGCGAGGACAATCTCTATGTCGGAAACTTGAAAGGTGCGGAGACGGCAACCCCCGTCTGGAATCTCCTAAAGTTCAACAGCAGCGGTGTCTTTCAGGGAGAGTTTATCCCGGGGGGAGCGGGCAGCCTCAGTCCTCACCCGGAAGATATAGGGTTCGATTCGCAAGGGTTTTTGTATATCGCGGATGAGGGGGTGGGCGGCGTGATCCGATTTACCTCAACAGGAAGTTTCGACCGGCTCGTCGTCAAAAACACCGGAGAGGGGGATCAAGGTGGCGGTGGGGATAGAGAGGTAGGTCCCTCGCTAGGAATCTATACCTGCTGGACTTGGATGCTTCAGCTTGACCCAGTGACCGGCCTGCTTATGCCGTGGCTCTGGCCGAGCGTCATGGGCGTCATCGAAATCCAAGCCGGTCAGCACTACCGCATCGGCCCTACCCAAGGCGATCCGAGTTCGGGAACCTTCCAGTACGATAAAGGGCGTGGCTGGGTTACCTTTGCCGGAGGGGGACTCCATTCACAGGTAGCCGCTTTCGATGGCAGTAGCTTGCGTTTTCGACCCACGAGTCCACAAAATCCCGGTGGTGGCCTCGATTATTTTGACCATATCTGTGGGTTGTAGCAGGCTGGCATTAAAAAAGGAGACCGATAATGAAACGCATCACCTCGCTGTCACTGGCCGTTCTGATTGGAATGCTGGGGAGCGGATGTTCGATGATGGCGCCGCAATACACCGCGGCCGTCCCGAACGTTGAGAAACTCAAAAATGCAGGAGAATATACCGCGAAAGTCGGGACATTCGATTCAGACAAGAATTCGGCCAACGCCAATCCGATCTCCCTTCGTGGCTCGTCGCTGGTGTCTCCCTATAACAATTCTTACGCCAATTATCTCGGCGAGGCGATCAAGCAGGAATTGGCACTCGCTGGCAAGCTGGCCGCCGGTGCGGAGGTGGAGATCTCGGGTGTGCTCTTGAAGAACGACATCGACGCCGCCGGTTTCAGCGTGGCGCATGGCGATATCGAGGCCCGTTTCGTGGTTCAGAAAGCCGGGAAGGTGCGCTATGACCAGGTGAAATCCGTCCGCCACGAGTGGGAATCGTCATTTGTTGGGGCTATCGCAATTCCGCGCGCGCAACAGGAGTATCCGAACCTGGTACAGAGGCTGCTGGCAGCCCTGTATGAAGATCAGTCCTTTCTTCAGGCACTCAAGTAGTCTCCGCAATGTTCCAAAAAAACAACGAGGGGTTATTTCAATGCAAACCGTCAGACTTTTTTCTTTCGTAGTTACAGTTGCCATTATTTCCGGATGCGCCCATCCGATGGCCATCGGTCCGGACATTGCCAAGATCGTGCGCAGTGGCGATGCGCAACCGATTCGCAAGAACGTGGGCTATTACATCCCACCCGAGATCCGCGAGAAGGAGGTGACAACGCCGGGTGGCGGCGGAGACAAGGTGAGTTACCGCCCCTACAAGGATATTGAGATGGCGTATTACAAGATGCTCGGCAACGTCTTCCAGAGCGCAACACTGCTCCCGGCACCCAACGATATGGACACCATCGGCAAGCGCGAGATCAGCTACATATTCACCCTGGATACCACCACGGATTCGTCTTCGCCGAGCCCATTCACCTGGCCACCAACAAAATTTACCGTGAACCTGACCAGCAACATCAACGATGTGGCCGGCAAGCCGGTCACCGTGATTTCTGTCACGGGAGAAGGACAGGCCGAGTTCGATGAATTCAAGTCAGACTTCTCGCTTTCCGGAAAGCGCGCCGCGCAGGATGCAATCCTGAAAACGCAGGACAAGCTGCTGGGCACGCCGGAGCTGAGGAACTAGGAATGCCACAGATGTCCGACATTCCGGCTGGTGAATGCCTCTTATGCGGGGGCACGCTTACTGGCGTGCATTGCCTTGGGCACTGGAGCGAGTACGGTGGAGGCGGTGGTTTCTGGTTCTCTGCCTTATGCCAGACCTGCGACATTGACTTCCGTCTCTCCATTCGCAACGGCATATTCGCTACGTGGCGACCGGATGCCCCCGAAGCGAGCGAATTGACAAGCATTGTGGGGGAAGATGGGTTGGCGGCCTTAACTGCGAAATTCAAACGTTATGCGACATTCGGTCCGAAGTGGCAGTCATTCTTAAACCGACGCCGTGACGGAGACGAAGTGTGGCGGTTTGCCTCCGCGAACGGGCTTCACAACGGCTTTGCCATTGTCCGCTGCGGACTGCCCGTGTCCGGATTCAGGGTGTTGGGTTTCATCAGCGCAGGGGTGTTGCCTTGATCTCGTCATTGGCGCCTCCCCGTGCCAAACGTTAAGCATTAAAAATATGCAGCGCATTATTTACTTTGATATTGATGACACGCTAGTCAGGTCTAATGGGCAGAAGCGCATACCCATGCCCGCTGTAATTGCAGAAATTCGTAGATTGAAAGCCGAAGGCGTTACTCTTTACTTATGGAGTTCCGGTGGCTCTGAATATTGCAAATCAACAGCTCTTGAACTTGGTATTGTCTGAGGTTGGGTTGCGATCGCGAAGAGAGCCACAATGGAAACGCCCGTCATGATCAATGAAACTACAAAACGCTACAGCCGTATCACTGCCGGCCGCGACTTCGTTGTTGGCGATATCCATGGCTGCTTCGAACTATTTCGCTCAGAGCTTGAGCGAGTCAATTTCGATCCTGCCACCGATCGTTGTTTTTCGGTTGGCGACCTCATCGACCGCGGACCCGATTCGAAGGCGGCGCTGAGTTGGCTGGCCAAACCGTGGTTTCACGCCTGTCTCGGTAACCATGAAAAAATGCTGCTGTCTGCCGCAAACGATCGCGGCGCGCGTTCGACCTGGATCGCATTTATTGGTGGCGAATGGTGGGTACATACCGACGTTGCCATGCAAACACAGTTTCGCGAAGTTATAGCGCGACTGCCGCTTGCACTGGAAGTTGAAACCGCGCATGGCTTTGTGGGCATCGTGCATGCCGACGTTCCCGAAGACATGAGCTGGCCGTATTTTACTGCCGCACTTGAAACGCGAGACGCATCAGCATGCGAAACGGCACTCTGGAGCCGACGACGCGCTCAAGGATTCGTGAATACAGGCGTTTCCGGAATCGATCATGTGATCTGCGGACACACCATCAGCCCTGATCGAAGGCCACATACAGTGGGGAACGTCCACTTCATCGATACTGGAGCGTTTTTAATGGATGGACACTCCAAATTGACCTTGTTGCCGCTTGATGATTTGCGCTTTAAATAGCATGGCATCCAAATGTTTCAATGCCACCCACAAAGGAGAAAACCCATGAGTGGAACCAAGTATTCGGACATTCAACTGGAACAGGAAAGAAAAGCGCGGTACGAGGCCATGGGGAGAATCGAGCGCCTCTGGGCGGAAATCGGGAAATACAGGGCGAAGATAGAGGATTTGCTCGACGGTATCCCGATGGGCGTAGCAGGCGCTTTTCCCGCTGACATCGAACACGCGCGGGATTGGCTGATAAAAGGGCATCTCTCTCCCAACGCGTCGCAATCTGTCCTTCCATCACACGATCTCCTGCCTGTGTTTGCCTGGCTGGCGAGGGGTAACCCAATTCCAACTTTCGTGCGAAAAAGGGACAGTACGGAACTCAACCTGATCGTCAACGCGCTGCAGGCGCACCGTGATGCCGGCCAGGCTTGCCTGCACAGCCTGATCGAGATCAAAGAGGTGCGCCGGGATGCGCGGGCGCGTGAACTCCTCACCGGCATCGAGCAGATCGAGATCGAGATACGCGGTAACGCGGCGACGCTGAACCGGTGGTTCCCTGGCACCCAGGATGAGTTGCTGCATCACCTCGAATCCTGCCGGTCGCAGATAGAGCACGGCGCACTGGTGGAGTCTGCCAGACAGCTTGAGAGTCTCGCGACAACCTCGCAACAACGCCACGACCAGGCAAGGGCCTTGCAGCAGCAAGCCGAACAGCGGTGGTACGTGTTCCAGTCTTTGCGGGAAGTGTGTCACGAGATGGGTTGGGGTGATGTTGGAAAACCCGCACTGGAAGACCGTAACGATCCGGGCAGCGTGCTTATCTACAAGACTGACACCTATGCCTCCGGCATCATCACATTCCGCCTCAGCCTGGAAGGTATCCAGCTGCTCTCCCCCATTTCTTCCGGGGGTGCCGTCTGCCATCGTGAGTTCGCTGATGTTTCCGAGCGGCTGAAAAAATTCGGGGTAACCACCAAGTTCAAATCGCGGCAGGTACCGGAGGATCTGCCCGAGGATCGCGCGCGCGGTGAAATGGATTTGCCGGATGAGGGACTGGGCCAGGAGATGGCCCGGTAACCTGGCATGGCGCCATTGCCGGGTAAACGATATCGGACGAGATCTCGAACATGAGTCCCTGGCACATCATGGCCTCACATACAAGGCGGCACCTTCAGCGCGCATTGTTGTGCTGGATAGCCTTTTCAAATATTGCAGTGGCGAATTCTACAACATTTAAAGAGGATTGGCGGATCCGTCAGGCCGCCGCCGAAGCGCTGGGGCTGGTCAACCCCGAGATCGACCCCGGCCGGCCTCGGAACGATGCGGCCAAATGGCAGGTTCAGGGATTCATCACCACCCTGGGGAATATGGATCGGCGGCTACGCCAGACCGCAGCCGAAGCACTGGTGCAGGTCGGCGATACGCAGACGGTGAAACCACTAAAAGATGAAATGGCGGGACGGCATGCCTGGGAGGAGTGGCAGAAAAAGAACGTGATGGACGCCCGGATCTCTGTCCTGAAACAACGGATCGCCGACTTGAGGGACGAGGATTGGCAAACCCGCCGGGCCGCCGCCGAAGCGCTGGGGCGGATCGATCCTGACGAGCCTCGGAGTGAGGTGGTGGAGGCACTGATCATTGCCCTGAACAAGGATCGAGGAATCCGTAAGGCCGTCGCCAAAGCACTGGGTCAGATCGGCGATACGCGGGCGGTAGAACCACTGATCGTCGCCCTGCGCGACACTTGGGAAGATTGGGAAGGTTCCCGTTCGGCCGTGGTCGATGCGCTGGGGCGGATCGACCCTGACTGGCCTCGGAGCGAGGTGGCCAAACGGCAGATCCCGGCGTTCATCTCTGCCCTGGTGAACAAGAAGGATGATGGCGTCCGCTGGGCCGCTGCTGAGGCGCTGGTGAAGATCGGCGCGCCTGCAGTGGAACCGCTCATAGCCGCGCTGCGGGACAGGCATTTCGATGTCCGCTCGACCGTGGTCACTGCGTTGAGCCGGATCGTCCCCGACTGGCCACGGAGCGAGGCGGCAAAACGGCAGGTTCCGGTTTTCATCGCTGCCCTGGGGGACAAAGATTGGCGGGTACGCTGGGCTGCTGCCGAC
Organism: Gammaproteobacteria bacterium Ga0074134; assembly: GCA_001464965.1. Taxonomy (GTDB): domain Bacteria; phylum Pseudomonadota; class Gammaproteobacteria; family Ga007554; genus LNEJ01. Next base: position 14,963 of record LNEJ01000006.1, on the reverse strand, counting down.
GACCTGGGGCAAATCGGCGATGCGCGCGCGGTGGAACCGCTGATCGCCGTCCTGCGGGACAAGGATAATTGGGTACGGCTGGGCGCTGCCGAGGCGTTGGGCTGGATCGGCGATACGCGGGCGGTGGAACCCTTGATTGTCGCTCTGCGGGACGAAATGAAGAATGTCCGCCAGAGCGCCGCCCAGTCACTGGAGCGGATCTCCCCCCGCTGGACACAGCGCGAGGCGGCAAAACGGCAGGTGCCCGCGCTCATCGCCGCATTGAGAGACGAGGATGCGTCAGTGCGAACTATCGCCGCCGGGACACTGGGACAGATCGGTGATGTACGGGCTTTAGAGCCTCTTATACCTCTGCTGTGGGACGCAAATGCTCATTTGCGGCAAGAAACCGCGCTTGCTATTGGACGCATCATCACACCACAACAGGACTCGGCCCTCTTGAGATTAAAGGTGACCTTGGCCCTTACACTCAATGCGTTGGTTAATGCGCTGGAGTATCTCATGTCATCCTTGCTGCTGTTTTTGACTTGGGGACTCATCGCTTACAGGGTTGTCCGGCAGTTTCGATGGTATGAGATCCACCATGGGTTGAAGATAAGAATCTTCTGCATTTTTTATATGTTGGCTTTTGCCGTTGGTTTGTTGTGTCTGTTTGCGATCGCATCAGCCCCTGACAATGTGCCAACACTGCCATGGGTGATTTTTATTGTGCCTGCTGCTGCCCTTTTTCTGTTGTTCCATCCACTGGCGTGGCGACCTTGGGTGCAGGCAAAGAGAGCCGCAGAAGAATTTGTTTGCGGTGAATGTGCTCGCCGTTATGTCCTGGGTCCGGGACTTCACTGGCTGGTGCGGTGGACGGGCAGGACGCTGGCCACTGAGCGCCTCAAACTGCATAACGATTTCAAGGATTACTTTGTGTGCGGAGGCTGTGGGAGCAATAAGCACAGGATCGAGGGCATCCGGGAGGTAGTGGGTGTGGTTGGTGGCCCGGCGGCACGGCAGGGACTTTATTTTCAACGCCGGGATGAGGAGAAATTCCACGGCGCCTTGTGGTCGGAGCAGGAATTAACTGCCCGTCACGCCGACATTGATCGTCTGGTGATCCGCGCGGGCAACGTAAGCAACTACGAGCGCGCAGTGAATGCAGTGGTCAATGCGTTGCGCGGCGACGTGTCGCGGGCGGCGGCATGGCGCAAGCGGATTCCGGTAACGCTGGAAGGCGCCCCCACGCTCTCGGCAGGAACAGTGCGGATGTTGGAAGACACATTCATGATGGTACGAGAGGGGTAATGGCGCATGGCAGTGTGGCAGGATAATCTGGAGCGCTTGTTGCGGCAGAAGGAAGTGCTGATCCTGCACGGTAATGTGCGAGATTCGGCTTATGTCAGAAACACGGGGGACGCCGCGCAGGAACGCGCAGAAGCGGATGCCGTGCCGGGTTTAACCCCCTTGCTGCGCAATGCGGGACGCGCGCTCGGTTACCAGCGCGCGGTGTTCTGGGGCGTGTTCTTCGATCTGCAAGGCAATGGTCATGCCCCCTTATGGTCGCTAGAGCGCGTTGAATTCCTGCAAGGGGGGCAGGCACCGGAGATGCGCACCGTCGGCAGCCAGGAGCGCGAGGCCACGCTGCTCACCCGCTGGCTGAAAGAGGAGGTATGCGACGTCTCACAGCGGACGCTGTTTGTGATCCACTATATCGACAAACTCACTCCCTACAGTCAACGGGGCACCTACCCCAGGGAGGTCGCCCTGTTGATTACGCTGGTACAGAAGATTATCGAAAATATCGCCGCGAACAACCGCCTGATTCTGGTGGCGCTGCAGGATACGATGATCCCGATCGAGTACTACACCCACTCACCGAGGGTGGCGGTGTTGGAAATCCCGTTGCCGGACAAGGCTGAGCGCGCCTTGTACTTCACCCGCCCGCTCGGCAGCCGCGACCTGCCGGAGAAGGAGATCGATTTCCTTGCCAATATCACCGACGGCCTCTACGTACGTGACCTGGAGAATATCCTTCGCGACGTGATCGCGGCACAGGCCGAAAGGGTGGAAATCTCACACGCGGAACTGCGCCGCCTCGTCAATCGCTACCGCATCGGCAGCGAGGAAGATCCTTGGGCCAAGCTACCGCTCACCGGGCCACCCAAGGGTCTGATTGACTCCGCCGAGTCCTGGTTCAAAGAGCGCGTCATCGGACAGGACGACGCCGTGGCGGCGGTGGTTACGGCCATCAAAAAGGCGCGCACCGGGGTAGTGGGCCTGGCTTCGGGCCAGGAGAGCAAACCCAAGGCCGTGTTCTTTTTTGCCGGACCCACGGGTGTGGGCAAGACCTTTCTTGCCAAGAAGCTCGCCGAATACCTGTTCGATACCGACGAGGCCTTCGTGCGCTTCGACATGAGCGAGTTCAAGGAGGAGCATAGCGTTTCCAAACTCATCGGCTCACCTCCCGGTTATGTGGGCTTTGAAATGGGCGGCGTGTTGACCAACGCGGTGAAGAACCGCCCCTTCTAGGTCATTCTGTTTGACGAGATCGAGAAGGCCCATCCAAAGATCATGGACATCTACCTGCAGGTGCTGGATGACGGCCGCCTGACCGACAGTCGGGGCCAGACCATATTCTTCAGCGAGAGTGTGATCATCTTCACCTCCAACCTGGGTACGCGCGCCACCGACAGCGCCGGTCGGCCCAGCGGAGAGAAGACGCATCTCGATGCTGTCATGAAGGTGCAGGATCCAGCGCAACGCGCGGCACAGGTCACCGAGCATTTCGTCACCGCCGTGCGGGAGTTCTTCATCCATGAGATCTCTCGCGCCGAGTTGCTCAACCGCATCGGCAGCCACATCATTGCCTTCAATTATATCGACGGCGCCGAGGCCACCGGGCGCATGATCGCCGCCAAGCTGCGCGACATCGAGACCAATTTCCGCGACAAGTTCGCCCACCTCGGCCATCGCCTGAGCTTCTCCCCCGCCGTGGCCGGCTATCTGCTCGACCGCCACCATATCCATATAGCAAACTTCGGCGGGCGCGGTCTCGTCAACGCCATCGACGACGAACTGGGCGGCTTGTTGGCCGACCAGATGCTATGGGCGGAGAAGCACGGCTTGATTGATATAAGCTACGTCGTGGATACACAGACGCACGGGGGGCTGTTATGCCGCCGCACATAGTGAATTTGCACTACACGCTGCGCTATGCCGCGCCGCTGGTGCTGGTGCTGGAGGCGGCGCCGGACAGGTGGCAGGTGATCTACAACCTCGCCACGGCCCTGCTTGAACGTTTGCCAGGCCGCTGCCAGACGCTTTATTTCCTCGGCAACCGCAACCCCTATCCCGTCACGCTCACGCGCGATCTGCGGGAGCAAGCCCCCACCTGGTACAACGCTAATCGCGAGCGTGTCTCCTGCCTGGGGCCGCTCATCGAGACGCTGGAACAGGAGAGCTACACCGGCCACATCCTGATCATTGCCAGCCAGTATCCCGTGGATCTGGATGATGTGCGGCAAACGCCTGTGACGTCGCGACTACTGCTGGTCAATATCAGCGAGATACCGTTCACCACCACGATCGAGCAGGTGGACGGACGGCAAGGCGTCGAGAGGGTGCTGTCCGCCCTTGAAGATCCGCCCCGCGCCTTGCAGATCACCGCACCGGGCTTCGTTCCCCTGGGTTATGACCTCCGGGAGGGGTGGCCGCGCCGAAGTACAAGAGACAAACGGGGAGTTCAAGCTCGACATCATACCTGGCGGCGAGCGGCTCGATCTGCACCTGCGTGCCATCGCGGAGAACCCACCTGTGCTCACTGTGCGGCGGGACAAGGGCGGGGTGACGCAAGTGAGCGGCACCGCAGAAGCCCCCTGGTGGCGCGCACTGCTCTGGCAACCGTTGCCCGAGCAGCTGCGCCCCATCGTCGAAGCTGGCATCGCTGGCTGCACCTTTTGCTGCCCGCAGTGTGGGGAGAGTCATCCCTATGACTGCCTGATCTGCCCGCGAGGTGATGTAATCCTCCAGGGCCTGCCGCTCAATATATGCTTGCTGCTGAGCCATGAGGGTTGGAGATCTCTGGCCGACGGCTATGCGCATCTGCTGAGCGGCGAACGGCTCCTCACCCGCACGGGGCGGATCTATGCCCGGGGCGACGGATGCTGGATTCTTGCTCATGTACTTCAACCCTACGAACAGGTGGACGATGACCTCTGGGCACTATTCCATACACTTTGACCGCATGGGTTTCCCTCTCATCCAGCGCGCCGACTGGTCGTATGCCATTGCACTGCTGCCGGTCAGCAAATACCAGTTCGAGCGCTTCATGATCGAGCATGGACCCCAAGGCCAACTCTACACCGATGAGTGGTACCGGGAACGGCTTGCCCTGAATCCCCGCGCCTCTTGGCGATATGGGCACGAACGGCCTTGGGAATTGTTTATCACTGGCGTAGAGCGTGCAGCAATCACGCCCTTCTCAAATTATCTGGGTCCGCGCTACCGGCTGCCAACCGCCATCGAGTGGCGTAACCTGTGGCATGCAACCAGGGACTTGCAAATGGAAGCGCCTGAACTTCTGGCGCGTTGCCGCGATGCCGCGCCGCCACTGCGCAATTGGCTGGCGCAGGATTTGTTCCCGCTCACCGAGCAAGGCCTGCTTGAGTGGGTGACACAGGGAAACAGCCACTGTTGCATCGGCCGGCCTTACCCGGGCCTGCTGCCGAACACCTGGTCTCCCGGCACCACCCGCGAGATTGCCTGGGAGATAGGCCGCTCAGCAGTGGGGTTTCGTATGGTAATGGAGGTGACGAAATTATGACTACGCTAAGAATCGCCAAAACCCTTGTCTCGACCGCAGTGAATGGTCCGGGACAGCGCTTCGTTATCTGGGTGCAGGGTTGCCGTCTCGGCTGCCCAGGCTGCTTCAATCCCGAATTCTGGAGCGAGACGAAGGGTACAGAGATGACCGTGGATGAATTGGCCGCTCAGATCAAAAGCACCCCCGGCATCGAGGGGGTGACCTTCTCCGGTGGTGAACCATTGCAGCAGGCTGCGGGGTTGCTTGCACTGATGGAGAGATTGCGGCCGCTGGGCCTGAGTTTCCTTTGCAATACAGGGCATATTTACAAACAGATACTGCAAGATCAGGCGCCCGATATCCTGGCTTTGCTGGAGCACCTGGACATTCTCATCGACGGCCCCTTCGAGCAGGATCAGAAGGCTTCACTGATGTGGCGCGGCAGCCGTAACCAACGGGTTATCTTTCTGACAGAACGTTATGCGGCACTCGCGCCGCTGGTCACCCGCGAGGGTCAACAGGAAGTGGAATTGGTGGTGGGCGCGGACGGGGTGAATATCACCGGCATCTTCGATATGGCGCTATGGAGAAAACTCAAGGGAAAAATTACATCATGAAGAGCACGCTTCGTTGCCCCTATTGCCTGATGCCCACACGGCCACAACTGGAGAACAGGAACAGCAAGTCCGTATACTTGTGTCAATGGCCCGACTGCGGCGCGGAAATACCGCGAGACTTCGTGGAACAGCCCAAGATACATCGGGCGATAGTGGGTCTGATCGGCTTTTCCGGTCACGGCAAGACAGTGTACATCACAGCGCTTTTTCATCTGCTGCAGGCAATGCAGAACAAATGGGAAGGATTCTACTGCCGCAGCCTGGACCATTATACAATCAAGAGCTTCCATGATCGCATCCATAGATTCAAGGAAGGACAATTGCCAGAAAGTACGCCGGCCAATTTTCCCCTCCCGTCGCTTTTTCACTTTCATGCCGTACCCTATTTCGGCGAAGGATATCTCAGCTTCTACGATACCGCCGGGGAGATATTCGAAGACAGTCAACTCATTCCGCAACAAGGCCGTTTCCTTGCCAACTCGGATATAGCGATTTTTATCGTGAGCATAGGCGATAGCGGGGAGCAGTGGCCGACAAGACTCGAAGAGCTGCTCGACATCTACCTGAACGGAGTTTATAACGCCATGCACACGGATCTGAAGGCCAGGCAACATCTGATCGTCGTATTCAGCAAGTCTGACACATTGATCGGCCAGGTACCGCCAGAGATCGAAGAGTTCCTCATGAAGGGGTCTTATCCCTGGTACGCCGGGTTCCTCTCCGGAGAAGAGATGATCACCAGGCTCGAACAGTCGTCGAACGACATCCGCCGCTGGTTGGAAAAGCAGGGGGCAAGCGGTTTCGTCAAAAAGGCAGCAGACTACTTCAAGAGCACGGAGTACACGGTGATATCATCCACCGGAGCGGCCCCGGCAGGAGATAGGCTGGTGGCAAAATTGACAGACGAAGATCCACGACGTGTACTTGACCCGTTCTTCTGGACACTGGCTAAAACCCGGCCGCGCACTTTCTGGCACAGAATCTTCCGCCAATGAACATCTATCCGTTCATTTATACCAAAGTGCCCCCCGGTGCCTCACCCTGGGGCAAGCAGGGTTTTCATACTGTTTTCTATCCCATAACGCTGCTCGGACGAACCGATATCGCCCGTCTGGAGACGCACATCCACGTCCCCGAGGGCTTAGACTTCGAACACAAGCAGGCAGTGTTCTTCCAGCGTCTGGCAGGCGAGGATCATCTCGTCATCATCGACACCCGCACCTTGCCCGAGGCCAGAGACCAGCATGGCCGAAAGGGTAACGTGCTGGGGCAGGGATTCCTGTTCCAGCCAGCGCTGTGGCAGGCCGCATCCGAACCCTTGACGTTGCTCACGCTGATCGAGGGGGCGCTATTCCCCAACCCTGATGCCGTGCTGGACTCACCCCGTATCGACCGCGCCACGGGAAATATTGCTGCCATCACCGTGACGCAAGAGCAGCTCGCAGCACTTCCAAAAACCTTGCCACCGCTACGGGGGGATTTCGAGTTGCGCCTGGCGATTTTGCTCAACCGCTGGGCACGCTCGCCCTTCCCACTGCTCATCAACGGTGAGGCGACGGCGGTCGGCGCCGTGTTAAACCGGCTCGCCGCTTATGTCCCCAATGCGCTCAAACCACGGCTCGGCTGGGATTCCACCCTAGACGGTGGCAACCTGATCCATTTTCCGCTGCGCATTGCCGGCTTTAGTCAGCAAGCTCCGCAGGGGGGAAATCCTTTCAAGGTTTGCCTGACTGATCAGACCTTAGATGAGCGGCAGGAATTTGCGGCCTACACGCTCCCTCATACACCCTACGAATGGTGGCTCGAGCGATGTCCGGCCGAAGCCGTGACCACTGAGCGCCGTGAGCAGGCTTACCGCCTGGCAAGCTTCCTGGACGAGGGCGTGGCGACAACGGCAGCCGATCTTCAGGGGTTGAAGTGTTTCGCCGCCGCCAACACCGATCTCATTGTCCAGCGGATGATGAAGAGGTGTGGTTCGCGGCTGGGTGAACTCCTGGCGCGCTGCCCATCCAGCAAGTCGCCGGAACTGACTGCGTTGGTGTTGTTGATCGAAGATTTCCCCCTCCAGCGACTCGCACCATTGGTGGAAGATGTAGTACTCCAGCACGAGTTAACGCAACGGGACATCGAACCAAATCTGCTGACGCTCCTGGCCGAAGCAGACTCCGCAGTGCTGCATCTGCTGCAACGCGTATGGAGGAAAGCAGCATTGCAGCGTGAAGATCTAGCTCATCTCCCCCCCGAAATCCAGGCGAGATTGGTGCGTTATCTCGCGGCAACCGGGAATGCGCGACCTTGGTTAACCGCGCTGCTGCAAGAAGATGAGGCGTTATGCGAGGCGTGTTTCTCATCCCCCCGCTCTGCTGCTGCGGTTCATGCGATGGTGGTGGATGCGCTGATGTCCAATAAAGATTTGCGCGCTGTCACGCCGCTCCTGGACAGACTCCTTGCTCGTGAGCATCTTGACTTCAGGACAATGGCCCGGATCGTCGCCCAAGCTCGCCGACAGCCTTGTCCAGCGCACTGCCCGCCATACGTACAGGCATTTCTGTACCCGGAAGCAGGCATCCCACCGGAGGTTATGAATGACACGAGTCTACACTCCTGCTTGCTGGATTGCCTGGTAGAACAGCATGGTTTCGGGGTCGAGAGATTGACTGAACTTGGATTCTCCGCAGAGACTGTCGAACAATATGAGCAGGCTGCCACGATTCATACTGCGGCCAGGCGTCTCCAGGTTAAGGCCAAGAGATTGCTTCGATCCGTCTGGAGAAGATGGTAAATGTTGCACTATAACGCCGTAAGCTTACTCGTGACTGAGGCACGATTATCACCACTCGAAATAGGGTAATATAATTATGGAACATCCTGTGCCGAGGAACCTTGGACACATCAGAGATTCCTTATGGTTAAAAACAGGTTTCTCCAAAAAATCAGGGGGCGTCATGTCATGCGTGTTTTGGTTGTTCCGGATAAATTCAAACGTACATTGACTGCCCCGCAGGCGGCCGAGGCGATTGCCAAAGGATGGAGTGAGGTTCGTCCTGATGACCGCATCGAACAACTCCCTATGGCGGACGGAGGTGACGGTTTTGGGGAGGTGCTGGGGCGTTTGCTGAATGCGGAACGGAGAACCTGCACAACAGTGGATTCGGCCAAGCGGCCACGCGTGGCAGAATGGTGGTTTACGCCTGACACAAACACGGCCATTATTGAAACCGCGCAAATCATTGGTCTCGCCTTGCTTCCGGCGGGGCAATACCATCCCTTTACACTTGAATACATTTGGTGTCGGCGCAGTGTTCAGACAGGCTGAACGGGCGGGCACTCGCCGTGTTTATGTGGGTATCGAAGGTAGTTCCACGAACGACGGAGGGTTTGGTCTCGCCCGTGCACTCGGCTGGGCTTTTAGAGATGCGGATGGCGTCGAGATTAAGGTTTGGACCGATCTGGATCGGCTGGAACAGGGGGAGGCGCCGCCGCAACAATTAGCCTTTGATGAATTGATCATTGCGGTAGATGTCGACAACCCTTTGCTGGGCAAGTGTGGCGCGAGCCGGACTTATGGAGGACAAAAAGGGTTAATGGAAGCGGATTTACCCAAAGCCGAAGCATGCCTGAGACGACTCGCCATGAAAATCAAAGCTGTGAATAAAAAAGACGTTTCCCGAAACAAGGGAACCGGTGCCGCAGGGGGGCTTGGGTTAGGATTGAAAGTATTTTGCGGGGGCACCTTCCAATCCGGCGGCAAGATTTTGTCCAGGTTATCCGGGCTGAAGCAGCGCATTCAAAAGGCCGACCTGGTGATCACAGCCGAGGGCGCCCTGGACGAACAAACGTCAAGGGGAAAAGTAGTTGACATCGTAGCCCAGGCAGCAGCGCGCACAGGCAAACACTGTATATGCCTGGCGGGCTCTGTGACCGCCGATCCGGCCGACGTACCGTGGCCAAACTTTCGAGCCTATGCAATTGTGCCGGATATTGCGCCTTCAGAAGATGAGTCCAAGGCGCATCGTGGGAAGTACCTTGCTTGGCTAGCGACACACGTCGCCAGGGAGATCCGTTGAGAGCATGCGCTTTCCATACCCGAGCGCCGTGGTTCAGCATCGTTCAATACGTACCTTCGGTACGACTCGCGGCGCAGAGACGTGTTGTCCCATAAGGAGGAGAGACACACATGGCCAACATACCAGCGCTCTGGTTCCATTATGCCCTGTTGCTGCTACAGGGAACCGCCATCATCATCACGCTGGCTTTCGTGATGTTCCGCACGCCGTATTTGCGCGATCAACTCCTTTACACCGAAAGACACGGTCCCGGATGGCTGATATTGGTTGTACTCTTCAGTGCGCTGGCTATCTATGGCACCCATGCGGGTACCGTCATCGCAATGGACGGCAAAATGACCCCAGTACCCTGGTCCTATGAATTAGGCGAAGGTGAAGCTGTCGTCAACTTTCGTGATCTGGTAGTAGTGACGTCCGGACTGGCAGGCGGGCCATGGCTTGGGGCAAGTGTAGGAGCTATCGCAGGTTTGGAGCGTTATCGACTGGGTGGCTTTACTGCCCTGCCCTGCGGCCTTGCGAGCCTGCTCGGTGGTTTGTTGGCGGGTATATTGCGGCGAAGGCTCAGTGCGGGAGTAACTCCCATGCAGGCGGCGGGGATCGCGGCACTGGCGGTCATGGTGCAGATGGTATTGATTCTATTACTCGCCAAACCTTTCGATCAGGCGGCAGCGCTTGTAACGCAGATCAGTGTACCCATGTTCTTGACGGTCATAGGTGGGTGTTACATATTTCAACAAATATTTCAAATTCTTGACCAGGATCGTATCGAACTGCTGGCACGGCGCGCGGAAATCCGGGTTTTACACGCGCAGGTAGACCCTCATTTCCTGGGAAACACTTTGAGCAGCATTATGGCGCTGATCCGGCTTGATCCAGACAAAGCACGACAGTATGTCATCAAACTCGCGGAGTTTGTTCGGGAAACGAAAGACTATGCCACGCTCGACAACATCACGCTTGCCGAGGAGTTGAAGCACTTGCGAAAATATGTCGATATTCAGCGCCTACGTTTCCCCGGATCGATTCATTATAACGAGGTGATCGAGGACACGGCATTATTGGAGTGTCAGTTACCACCGCGCTCGCTGCATACATTAGTCGAGAACGCTCTGGCAGACGAACATCGTAATAAAGAAAAACCATGCGTTATCCAATTAACTCTGGGTAAAAGCGAAAATCTTCTGAAACTCACGGTGGAGGATAATGGTGTTGGAATAGCGCCCGAACGCCTTGCGCAACTGGGCAAGCAGCCGGTTTCTTCAGCACACGAAGGGGGTGGACATGCGCTGCATCAATTGCAGCAAACCCTGAAGCTGCTATCAGGAAACAATGCGCGGCTTGAAATCCACAGCGAAGTTTCGCTTGGCACAAAAGTGACACTTTTCTTGCCAGTTTATCGGGATAACACGTAAGATGAGCGCTATGTCTCTAAAAGCACTGATTGTCGATGATGAGCCCCTCAACCGCGATGAATTAAAATATCTTCTATCGTTTCACAAGGACATTATTGTTGTAGGTGAAGCAGATAATGCCGAGCAGGCACGACGGCTGATCGCGCAAGAAACACCGGATCTTGTATTGCTCGATATTCAAATGGGAAACGCACGAGCCGGACTTGATCTGGCCGACACGCTCAAGGGAAATTCCACCTCACCCGCTGTCATTTTTGTAACCGCCCATCCGCAACATGCCCTAGATGCATTTGATTATCCAGCCATCCATTACCTACTCAAACCCGTTGATGCATATAAACTGGCGAGCGCACTGACACGGGTGCGTGAAAGATACAACAGCCAATGGATCGCCAATGCCAACTATGACCGCATGGCTGATATCTTGCGATCCCTCGCCCCTCCAAAAAAACAATTGGAAATTCGCTATCGCGACAAAGATCGTGCGGGGAACACCATTTATCCGACGGCCTATATACCCACCGACGAGATACTATTCATACATAAAATAAAGGGGTCCAATGAAACCGAAATACACTTGAATAATGGCGAAATTTTACCCGGTGTGCGCCGAACGTTAGAGCAATTCGAAAGAGCGCTGGCTGACCACAATTTTTTTGGGGCACACAACGGTTACCTCGCCAATCTTGCCTATGTGCGCGGCATCAAAAAGCGTTTCAGCGATGAAGAGCGCTATTTCCTGTTACTCAGGGAGTGTTCACAAGAAATACCTATCAGCCTGAACAAACTCACCGCGCTCAGGGACAAGCTGGAGAAATTGTTTAATTCCTTCGAGGTATAGAGGGCGGCATCTCCTAACCAGAGTTCAACATAATCTCATCACGATTATCCTATAACCCCCCACCTCTTTTCCGTATTGTGACACACCTGGATAACATGCCGCCCCATTCGCGTTTATAATTGAAACCGTAAAAAACTGATTCGACCAAACTGTCGTATCAGAACATTTCTGAAAGCCATTACCGACATCAACCTCTGGAGAATAGCCATGGCAACACCAGCCCTGCCGAATAGCAAAATGAACTCGCTGGCAATAGTGGCTTGGATCACCGTCGCTATCCTCGGCGCGTCCGCCGTGGGCGGCATCGCGCTGCACCGTGGCGAGTCCATCAATAGCCTGTGGTTTATTGTCGCAGCCGTGTGCGTATACGCCATCGGCTACCGCTTTTACAGTGCGTTCATCGCCGCCAAGGTATTGATGCTGGACGCCACGCGTGCCACACCCGCGGAGCGTCTCAATGACGGCCGCGACTTTGTGCCCACCAACAAGTGGGTGGTATTCGGCCATCACTTCGCCGCCATTGCCGGGCCGGGGCCACTGATCGGGCCAACGCTGGCGGCTCAGTTCGGCTATCTTCCAGGCACGCTGTGGATTCTGATCGGCGCGGTGCTGGGCGGATGCGTGCAGGACTTTGTCACGCTGTTCTTTTCCATACGCCGCAATGGACGGTCACTGGGCCAGATGGCGCGCGATGAGCTTGGTCCAATCGGCGGCGTGGCGGCACTGGTGGGAGTGATGATGATCATGATCATCCTGATTGCCGTGCTCGGCCTGGTGGTGGTTAATGCCATGAAGCACAGCCCTTGGGCCACGTCCACGGTGGCGGCGACTATTCCCATCGCCGTTCTCATCGGGTTATATATGCGCAATATCCGCCCTGGCCGCGTGCTTGAAGCCACATTGATCGGCGTCGCCCTGCTGCTGATTGCAGTGGCGGGCGGCGGGTGGCTGGATCACCAGCCAGATCTGCGCCAGTGGTTTGATTATGATGGCCCACAGCTCGCGCTGATGATTATTGCCTACGGCTTTGCCGCGGCGGTGGTGCCAGTGTGGCTGCTGCTTGCGCCGCGCGATTATCTTTCCACCTTCATGAAAATCGGCACCGTGCTCGCCTTGGCGATTGCCATCGTGATTTTGCGCCCCGAGGTCAAAATGCCCGCGCTTACGCAATTCATCGACGGCACCGGCCCGATTTTCGGCGGAGCGCTATTCCCTTTCGTCTTTATCACCATCGCCTGCGGCGCGATTTCCGGCTTTCATTCGCTGATAGCTTCCGGTACCACGCCTAAGCTGCTTGCCAATGAAACAGACGCACGATTCATCGGATATGGCGCGATGATGATGGAATCTTTTGTTGCCATCATGGCGATGATCGCCGCCACTGTACTCGATCCCGGCGTATATTTCGCTATCAACAGCCCGGCGGGAATCGTTGGCAAGGAAGCCGCCGACGCGGTCGCCAAAATTAATAGCTGGGGTTTCCCGGTGAGCGTGGCGCAGATGGAGCAGCTCGCCGCAAGCATGGGTGAGACGAGCCTGTTCGCCCGCACGGGTGGGGCACCCTCGTTTGCCGTAGGCATGGCCAGCATCTTCGCCAGCGCCTTCGGTAACGCCTTTCTCGCCATCTGGTATCACTTTGCCATCATGTTCGAGGCGCTGTTCATTCTCACCACGCTGGATGCAGGCACGCGCGTGGGACGCTTCATGCTCCAGGATATGCTCGGCAACATCTACCCGCCGCTGGGGCGCACCAGTTGGTACCCCAGCGTGCTGCTCACCAGCGCGCTGGTGGTCGGCGCATGGGGCTATTTTCTCTATATGGGTACACTCGATCCGCTGGGTGGTATCAACAGCCTATGGCCGCTATTCGGCATCGCCAATCAGATGCTGGCGGCAATAGCCCTGTGCGTGGGCACCACCATTCTTATCAAATCCGGCAAACTGCGCTACGCCTGGGTCACTGCCCTGCCCCTGGCCTGGCTGGTGACCATCACTAGCGCCGCCGCATGGGAAAAGCTATTCAGCCCCGAACTGCGGGTGGGTTTCCTCGCTCATGCCAAGGATCTGGCTGAAAAACTGGCTGCGGGCGCCTTGCCACCGGATAAAATGGCCACGGCGCCCCAATTGATCTTTAATGATTATGTGGATGCCGCCCTTACCGCGTTCTTCCTGATCACCACATGGGTGCTGGTGCTGGATACGCTGCGCGTGTCTTACCGTATCGCCACTGGTGGCGCCCATCCGCCCTCCTCTGAGGCGCCCCATGAACCGAGCCGCCTGGTAGAAGATTGGGTGCGGGATTAGAGAAATTTCGATAATGACCACACTCAAAAATCCACTTCGAAAATTCTGGCGCGGGTTGCGGCACGTCAGTGGTGACGATGCCTATGAACGCTACCTGGAACATTGGCATGCCCGCCACGCCACGGAAGGTGCCTCACCTCTGGACCGTAGGGCATTTTTCAGGGCCGAGCAGGAGCGTAAATGGAACGGTATAAAACGCTGTTGTTAAATTGTGCCACCCATTGCCCCGCCCGCAAAGGGCGCAATGCCTTCACGGGGATTGACGGGGATCACGGGCATTTGCTGGCCGCCGCCAGGAACGGTGCAAACAAATCGGGCGCCGCACCCTATCCATGAACCTAAAAATGGCAGTTGACCGCTTCTCTGGACGGCTAGCAATATGTTTTTAATAAATTTTATCCTGCCCTGCAGGTTCACCTGTTTGGTCAGTCCACTACGGGGCGGATTGCACGATTTTCAGTGCGCATGGCAGCGTTGCAACTCCTTGGAATGGAACAACCATCCCGCGTCGTTGCGCCTTGCCCTGCACCCCGAAAATCACACACTCCACCCCGTCCAACTGCCGTTTTTAGGATGAAACCTCTTTTCCTTCCCCAGTTAGTCAATGATCCTTTCGGAGACCCGGGGCTTTACGTGGAATATCTGTTCGAGAAACGGTCTTTTCTCTTCGACCTGGGAGACCTGCGAGCGCTTGCGCCGCGCAAGATCCTGCGCATCAGCGATATTTTTGTCTCCCACACCCATATGGACCATTTCGTGGGATTCGACCAGTTATTGCGGATCAGCCTGGGTAGGGAGAAAAACCTACGCCTGTTCGGGCCGCCGGGGTTTGTAGCCCAGGTGTAGTGGCATAGTTAATTTGGCCACCTGATTATGGGTGATAACATCACCCTCAATATAAAACAGGTGACGAAATGGCAAAAAGCAGACGGACAT
>LNEJ01000005.1 GCA_001464965.1 Gammaproteobacteria bacterium Ga0074134 | reverse complement strand
CCACACACGCATAACGGTGGGCTGGCACCGAATGCGGCAGAGAAGCAGTATTGGATGGACTATAAAACCGTGGCCAAAAAGACTTGACCACTACAAGGTGGAACACAAACTGGCGGCATACACCTGGAACCTGGTACAGAACTATGCCACCGACTTCACCATCGACGCCATCGAGATACATCCCGGTGGCACGGCCACAAAGGCCCGGTTCCGCTGCCAGGACGCTTTCCGGCGTGAAGGCGAGGAAACCATTGCTTTCCCCGGCGGAGTACTCCTCAACGAAGAGACCTTCAGGGTGCGCTGCGTCTTCCTTGACCATAAAATTCCCTGCCTTGCGTTCACGCTGGAAGAGAAAGTCCATGTCAATGTCTGGAAAAACCGGCTGACGGAGATGGGATTCCCCATTGGACCCTGGCTGCGGGAATTGAAACAGGCGGTGCTGCGCGGGGAGGAAGAGGATAGCCCCTTTCGTGTGTGGTGGCGCGAGGAAGGGATGATTCATGAAAAATACGTCCCATTGGGAGTATTGAAGGCCGAAATTCTGCACATCGTACCCGGCCAGAAAATCACCTATGTGACTGATGTGGTTTACCATGAGGAGAATGCACACAAGATCATCGAGCTGGCGCGCGAATCGGATTTGCTGTTCATCGAGTCCACCTTTCTTCACGCGGATGCCCGGCGTGCAGCGGAAAAGTTTCATCTCACGGCTTATCAGGCCGGCGTGATTGCCCGCGAGGCGGGTGTCAAAAGAGTGATTCCATTTCATCTCTCACCCAAATATGCCGGGCAGGAGGAATGTTTGCGGCAGGAACTTGAAGAGGCCTTTTCAGAACCTGTTCACGATCTCGATCAAGGGATGCAGCGCAAGGCAAAAATGGCCGAAAAAGCGCAGCATACAAGTAGTATGTGAGCATTTTGAGGCCATTTTTAACGCCGCGATGCGCCCTTCAGCGAGATCGTGAACAGGTTCTCAGGGTTGAGGTAAAACTGAAATGAGACATATCCAGACCGTCCCCTACATCCCTGGCCGCGCCCGCGGCATGCTGCACTATCGCTTGGAGGATTGCACCCCCGCTAGCATCCTGGTACTCAATCAGGAGGCGCTCGTCTCGCACAACCTGGAACGGGTGAAATCTGCCGCAGGGCTGATTGTTGCAGGCGCGGCGCACTTCTCTCATGCGCTGGCGCGGCTTTTCACCTTGGGCATTCCTGTCGTGCTGATAAGACCTGATCAGCTTGCACTGCTGCCGGAAGGAATGGCAGCGCTGATAGACGGGAACACCGGATTGATCACCCTCAACCCGCCTTTCACAGAAATACGGCAAGAGAAAATTCCTTCGCCTGTGATAAGCGGGATCGTGCGCAGCATGAATGGCATTCCGGTAGAGCTTCGCGCCGGTGTGCCAAGCGCCAATGCGGCACTGCAGGCGGTTAGGCAAGGCGCCAGCCGCATTGGTCTGCTGCGCTCGGAGTTCCTGGAACCGCCAGAGGGGCGCATCCCTGACCAACGATTTTATCTGGCCGCGCTACGCGAGGTTTTTGAGGCGGCTCGGCCTCTGGCTGTCACCGTGCGGCTGCTGGATATCGCACCCGACAAACGCCCCGCCTGGCTGCGCAATGGGCCTGCCACGCCATTGGGGCTGCAAGGCTGCCGGCTTTATGACCGTGAGCCTGTCAAAAGTGTCTTTCGCGCCCAGGTAGCGGCCATTGCGGAACTTGCAGCGGAATATGAGCTGGCCCTGCTGCTTCCCTATGTTACCCATCCCTGGGAATTCGCCCGCTGGCGGGGTGAAATCGACGCGATCACCGGCGGGCGCGTGCCGGTAGGCGTCATGCTGGAGACGCCTGCCAGCGCCCTGTGTGCAAGCGAATGGCGAGCGCTGGCGGATTTCGCAGCTATAGGGAGCAACGACCTGATGCAGACCTTCTGCGCCGCCGACCGGCGCCTGCCTGAGATGGCCGGCTGGCTGGACCCTTGCGCACCCGCCCTGTTGCGCTTTCTCCGGCAGCTGGCTATTGATCTTGATGCCCATGCCATCCCTACCCAATTCTGCGGGCAGATGCCCCTTTACCCAGGGATGCTTCCCGTGCTGCTCGGCTTGGGCTTCCGCATTTTTTCGGTAGAACCTCTTGCGATTCCGCATCTGGCGCAAATAGTAGCCAAGACGGATATCAGCGTCGTTCATGAGCTATCCATCCAAGCCTGCAACGCACCGGACGCGCGCACTGTGCGGCAGTTATTGGGTTTTTCCAGAGAGGACTCGCCGCTTTAACTGCTATAATCCTAAAAGACGCTCGCTACACTTACCCACACTCACGCCATTTTCGATTCACACATACCCATGCCCCTCATCACACTCGACAACGCCCACCTCTCCTTCTCCCGCTGGTTATTGCTCGATGGGGCCAGTTTCACCCTGGAAGCGGGCGAAAAAGTCGCGCTGATTGGCCGCAACGGCGCGGGCAAATCCACCCTGCTGCAAGTCCTGGCCGGAACCTGCGCCCTCGACAAGGGCATGTTGTGGCGCGATGATGCGGCGCGTCTTGCCTATGTGCCGCAGGAGCCACCGCTCGACCCGGAACATACCGTGTTTGAAGCCGTCGCAGCGGGATTGGGCGGGCTGAGCCAGATCTTGCTGGATTACCATGCGGTAAGCCATGACCTGGCCCAGGAGGGCACCGATACCGATGCGCTGCTGACACGCCTGCAGAAAATCCAGACCGCGCTCGAAGCCCAGGATGGATGGTCAGCTCAAAACCGCGTGGAACAGGTGCTGACGCGGCTGGAGTTGCCTGCCGACGTGAAAATCGGCACCCTCTCCGGCGGCTGGCGCAAGCGCGTCGCATTGGCCCAGGCACTGGTGATGCAGCCGGAGATCCTGTTGCTGGACGAACCGACCAACCACCTCGACCTCACCGCCATCGAGTGGCTGGAAGATTTTCTGCGGACGTATCAAGGCAGCCTGATAGTGATCAGCCACGACCGCCGTTTCCTGGACCGTGTAGCAACCCGGATTGTGGAACTGGACCGTGGCATACTGACCAGTTTCCCCGGCAATTTCGCCGATTATCAGCGCCGCAAGGCGGAACTGCTGGCAGCGCAAGCAACGCAAAGCGCAGAGTTCGACAAGTTTCTCGCCCAGGAAGAGGCATGGATCCGCCAGGGCGTCCAGGCACGCCGCACCCGCAACGAAGGCCGTGTCCGGCGCCTGGAACAATTGCGGCGGGACCGCGCCGCGCGCCGTGAACGCATCGGCAATGTGACGCTCCAGCTCGACGCCGGCGAGCGCTCCGGCAAACTCGTGGCGGAGCTTGAGAATGTCAGTAAATCCTTCGGTGGCAAGGTTATCATCCGCGACTTCTCCACCCGCATCATGAGCGGCGACCGCGTAGGCCTGCTCGGCCCCAACGGCGCGGGCAAAACCACCCTGCTCAAGCTGATTCTCGGCGAACTCGCCCCGGACAGCGGCAGCGTGCAGCTCGGCAGCAAGCTACAGGTCGCCTATTTCGATCAGCTCCGCGAACAGCTCGACCCCGAGGCCACGCTGCGCGACGTCGTCAGCCCCGGCGCGGATTTCATCGAGATCGGCGGCAAGAAAAAACATGTGATCGGCTATCTCGGCGACTTCCTGTTCCCACCCGAACTCACCCTGGCGAAGGTAAGAACCCTCTCCGGCGGCGAGCGCAACCGCCTGCTGCTGGCCCACCTATTCACCCGCCCTGCCAACGTTCTGGTAATGGACGAGCCGACCAACGACCTCGACCTGGAAACCCTTGAGATGCTCGAAGGATTGCTGACCGATTATCCCGGCACGCTGTTGCTGGTCAGCCACGACCGCGAATTTCTCGATAACGTCGTCACCCAGGTCATCGCTTTCGAAGGTGATGGCAAGCTGTGCGAATACCCCGGCGGCTACGAAGACTGGTTGCGCGCCCGGCCACAACCCAAAACCGCCATGCCCACGACAACCACGCCAAAAACTGCACCGGCCTCACCGCCTCGCCCCGAACCGGCCAAACGCACACGCTTGTCATTCAAGGAAACCCGCGAATTGGCAGAGCTGCCAGGCCGCATCGAAACACTGGAAACCCGCCAAACGGAAATCACCGCCCTCCTCACCGACCCCGCCATCTATCGTGACAATCCAGCCGGCGTACAGGCCTTGCAACGCGAGATTGCAGACATTGCGGCAGCACTTGAAGTAGCTTATGCACGTTGGGAAGATCTGGACGAAAAAGAAAATCACCCGGCTGATGCATTAAGGAATCTCTGATTTATTCAGAGCTTTCTCGGCACATGGATGTGCTGGCATTTTTCGATCACGGCAAGTGATTGAAAAATGAAGAAAATAAAAAATCACATTTTTTGCTTTTCGTGCTCTGAGAATTCCAGGATGGAATTATTCAGGGCTTTCTTAAGTTACCTCACAAGCGCCAATCAAGCATCTGTATGAAAAGTCTGTTATTCGACTTCAGCACCACTCAGTTGCTGCTCACCGCTCTACTTTTTTATCTGGGCTGGCTTCGTGCGCAGCGGTCTGGGCTCTGGCGGCGCGGCCCTGGGTACGAAGCTTATGTCGGGATTCTTTACATCATGAAAAATACAGGTGGTTTATTAAAAATATTTAACAGCTAATTGATAACAAATAAAAAAATTTTAATTTATAGATTTTTTATAAAAAATATCGTCGAAATATTTTACACAACTCGAAGTGCAAATATACCCGGAGACCATTCTTTTTCTTTCACCCTCGACAAACGCTTGTAAACAATAAACAAATTTTCCAATGGCACGCATGATGCTTAGAATATAGGGACATCCGTGTACTTCTTCGGGTGGGATGCTTGCATATCAAAAGGAGAGGATTGCAATGAAGCTGCTGCCTTTGGAAAAGCTCGGCGCAAGGGAGAAATCCAATGGCGTCGTTCACTTCGGTCTCTTTTTACCCTGGGTGTCGGCCAGCGATGGAAATCGCCTCTGGGTGAAGGTAATCCATGAAGACGATCAATTCCTGCAAGAGATCCAGCCATCAATGTTTGAGCTGGCTCATTCGGGTGATCCTGACTATGGCGATTACTGGTCGGTGGAAGTCGAGATCAATCCCGCGTCTAAAGCGCATCCCGAATCGGCATGGGGATCAGCGGGGAGATATGTCTATCGCTATATCCTGCAAAATCCCAACACTCCCGAGTTAATCGATTGGATCATTGATCCATTTGCCAGGGAATTCGGTATCGGAAAGCTGTCGGCCTTCACTCTGGGGTATGAACCCCATGTCTGGAGTGGAAACGAAAATAGCTGGAAAACGCCGCCGTTGAACGACCTTATCCTATACGAACTCATGATCAATGAATTTGGTGAGGATATCGATAAAACCATCAGCCTGCTTGATTATCTGGCCGACCTGGGAATCAACTGCATCGAAGTGATGCCGGTGTCGAATGTTTCCAACACTATTGATTGGGGGTTTTTGCCGATAGGTTATTTCGGCGTGGATGAGCGATTTGGAAAGCGCAAGGATTTTCAAAAACTTGTTGATGAGGCACACAAAAGAAACATTGCCATCATTCTCGATGTTGTATACGGGCACACCAGCGATAACTTCCCTTATGCTTATCTGTATAAAAAATTGAATTATCATGAAAACCCTTTTATGGGTCCCTTTGCCAAAGATTACTTTGGAGAAAGCACCGATTTCCGCCGCACGTTTACCCAGGATTTTTTCTTTACCGTCAATCATCATTGGCTTGATTGCTATCACGTTGACGGATTTCGTTACGACTGTGTTCCCAACTATTGGGATGGTCCTCTTGGACAAGGCTATGCCTCACTGACGTTTGAAACCTATCGGACTGTGAAGGCAAAACAAGGCCAGGCCGATCACTGGCAGCGATTTTTCAATAATGGCGCCAACAATCTTATTCAGTGCGCAGAACAACTGGAAGGACCGCAGGAAATCCTGGAGAAGACCTATAGCAATTGCACATGGCAGAATGAAACGCTCGGTGCGGCTGAGGCGGTGGCGCATGGCAATCAAGGTGATCTGGTCAATCTTGGCCTTCGGCTTGGACTTTCTGGTTATCCATCTGAAGTCACCAGCAATAACGACACCATCAAGAAAACGGCGCTGCAATATATCGAAAATCACGATCACGCCCGCTTCGTCTGCAACTTTGGCATGGCCAGTCGTGACAATGATTTGCTGGGGGAAGGAAGCCGCGGCCTATGGTACAAGGTGCAACCCTACCTGATAGGCCTGTTGACGGCAAAAGGGATTCCGATGCTGTGGCAGGGCCAGGAGTTTGGTGAAAATTACTATATACCCGATGCCGGTTGGGGACGCGTGATGTTGTTTCGCCCGGTGCGTTGGGATTATTTCTACGATTACATTGGCAATCGAACGATCACAATGGTACGCAACCTGACAAGGCTGCGCCGTGATTCCCCTCAATTCAGGGATGGCGATCATTTTTTTTATAACCACCACGACCGCTACCAGTCAAAGAATGTTTTATTATTTTCCCGCCGGCTCGGCAACCGCTACAGCCTGGTGGCGCTCAATTTCGGCGATCAGGAACAGTGGGTGCCGTTCACCTTTCCGTTGAGCGGAAATTACCGGGAAGAATTTCATGGAGAGGACAATTTGAATGGCGTTGCAAATACGGAAGAGCGCTGGCTGAAGATACCCAGCAATTATGGACGCATATGGACTATTGATTAGAAATAAAGGATGGAGTTACTCAGAGATTTCTTGATTGTCCATCACAAGGTTTAAACCACCGGCTTTAGGGTGTGGTAAGCCAAGATCATGTCCATATTTTGGTGAGCAGCCCACCGGCATTGCCAACTTCATGGTGGAAGTGGCACCGAGCGAGATCATGCGAAGGATTAAAGGTCGTACGGCAAGTAAGCTGTTTGAGGAGTTTCCGGCTTTGAAGAAGCGTTACTGGGGAAGGCATTTTTGGGCGCGCGGGTACTTTTGTGCCACGGTAGGCCAGATGACAGAAGAGATGATCAAGCAGTATTTGGAGCATCACTTTGAACCTAATCCGAGTGACAACTTTAGAATGGGGTCCGAATAGATACGTCGTTCAGTCGACGCGTATCCGGACTTTCAGTCCGTAATTCCAACCCACCGGCTTTAGCCGGTGGTTGTTGAGTCCACATCACTTTGAATAGCACCCCATCGAAATGCGTTACGTTTATGTCACCGTTCCCATCTGCTGGAGCAATCGCGCATAGCCCGCCATCGCCTCGCCTACACTGATATCATCCACATGCCTGGTTTCCGGCTGCAGCAGCACGTATGGTACCCCCCAGGGATGCCATTCTGCGGCAATGCTGTGGCCGAAAAAGCAGACTATCGGTTTGCCTAATGCGGCGGCGACGTGCATGGCGCCGCCGTCACTGCATATCAGCGAGTCTATGCAGGCCATGCCTGAGATGAGTTCGCTGATGTTAAGCGCCGGGCAGGCTGTAACGGGAAGGTCAGCCACTTCGCGCAGTAGCGCGTCGGCTTTTTCGTCGTCCCCAGGGTGCATTGGGTCGTCTGCGCGCCCGGGGGACCAGAACAAGACAAATCGCACCTTTTGCACGGCATGTATACGCCGCATCAAGGCTGAAAAATTAGCGATCGGCCAACGCTGCTGGGGGCGGCGCGAGCTGATATGGATGCCCACTACCGGAAGGGCACCGGCACCGGCACCGGCATCAGCGGCGAGGCCCAGGCGCGTGCGCAACACGCTGACCAGATTCATGTCGGGAAATAACCGTGTCGGTCCCAGCGCATTGGGCACATCCAACGCCTCGCCCAGCCGTGCCATTTTTTCGACCTCGTGCAGCTCCACGCTGTTCGCCAGCGGCACGACAATGTCCGGTTGCCGGTGATCCGGGTTATCGCGATCACGGAAACCGACCATGTGCCGTCCGTGGATTTTTTTGCAGTAGCGCCAGCCACCGTTCGCCAACACAACATAGTCGAAACGACGCTGGCGCAACGTGCGCATCAATACCCAGCGTTTCCATAATGTCGCCAGTTGGCTGTGGCCATGGCTACGCTGCTGGCGCTTCAGGAATATGAAGATTTCGTCGATGTCCGGGTTGTCGTGCAATACCTCGACATTGTAGCTGCTCACCAAAGCGGCCACATAGGCGGAAGGATAACGCAGGCGTATAGCGTGCAGGAGGGGGGTGGTGCAAATGAGGTCGCCGATGTTGTCGCGGCGTACAATTAGGATTTTTGGCGAGCCGGTGTTGGGCATGATGATCCTGAAGGATAAATAGCTGATATTACACGCCGTCCACAAAAAACACGAAAGACGCGAAAAAACTTCGTTTGGGAAGACATAGCGCCCAAACACGCAATGTTTGTCGGAATTTTTTACATTATAAAAAAACACAGGCGCAACTCAACTATATTCTTCAATATGTTGATAATAAACATGAAAGATGTGGGATTTTGATTTTTTTATAAAAAATACTGTCGAAATACTTTACACAACACAGCACTTGAGAACGCCCAGGCTCCTCATATTTTTTTACGCATCTTACAACCACTTGTAAAAATTAAGGAAATTATCCAGTGGCACATATGATGCTTGGAATATAGCTTGATGAGGGTCGGGTGTTTGCATATCAAAAGGAGGAGATTACTATGGGCGCATATGGACTATTGGTAAATGATTCACACGCAAGGAGCATCACATGTCAAAAGTAAAATTATTCTGGGACCCCATGGGATTCGAGCTGAATTCACTTGGCACGACAAAACTTGAACGTATCACCGATGGAGACACGCCCTATATTTCCATGGCGATCCGCATGTTAAGCATCGACACGCCAGAGGTGCATTATCCCGGCACGGAAGACCCGTCAAAGCATGATGCAAAATTAAAGGAGCTGGCCGGCTGGATTCAAGCGGGTAAAGCACCGATTGATTCAGACCTGGCATCCTATCTCCAACCAAAACTTGCCACTGGGAACGCGGGCACTTTGCAGAAGCAACAAGGCGATATCGCCTCGAAGGAATTTCAGAAAATGCTGGATTTGAAACTGACCAGACCCAGCGGCAGCAAGCGCTCAGTATTCCTTCGCACCGCCAATCAGCCGTTTGATCAATATGGGCGGCTGCTTGCTTACATGGCTCCCAATTATGACAAAAAGGAGTTGGCCACCCTGCCCCGCTCGGAACGAGCAACATTCAATCTGTTAATGATCGAATCAGGCTGGGCTGCTTCATTTCCGATCTACCCCAGTTTGCCCAAGTATACGGATCTCGTTATGCTGCAAAAAGCGGCTGAAAATGCCTTTGAAAAGAAAAAGGGCGCATGGAGTGATCCGATGGCGCTTACCGGTTATGAATTCCGCATGTGCCACAAGTTGTGGGAGGTTACAGACAGGCTGGTGAAGGGGGCAGACCTGAGTTCATCGGAACGCTATGGATGGATCGAGCGATACTGCGTGGATATGACCACACAGGAAATTTATTATCCACAGGATTATTACAAGGTCAAACCGTATAACCGGATATTTATCTGGCCCAAGGATGTTGCCGAGGCTGTGGGAAAGCTGAATCTCGTACCGGCGGGGTAAGGCGCATTATTCCGGACTCCGAGCCGGGTAATCTTTCAAAAATATCTTGCCAATCACGATCAACCAGCGCCAGCGGATCACCCAGCGGGAAAATGCGAGGGCCATGATTATTTTCCTCCTTGATTCATAAATTCAGTGGTTTGGCACGCAAGGTATCGAGGTAATGGAGCAACCCCTCTCCGCACTCGAACAATAGATTGATATCGCGCGCGTTCTTTGCCATGCCAAGACATCCCTCGATAGCTGCCACGATAAAGATCGAGGCCGCAGCCGGATTCACATCCGGGCGTACCTTTCCGTTCTCCTGGCCTCTGGCAAGCGCATTGGCAAGCGCTTGCCGCCACAGGGTATAAATATGACCCAGCTTCTGGCGAAATCCCTCATCCACTGGAGACATCTCTTGGGCCAGATTATTCAGGGGACATCCCATTTCAATAAACTCGCGCCCAGCCCCTTCCGCCGCTTTTTGCAGGAGATTCACCAGGCAGTCGACAGGATCCTCGCAGTCCGCCAGAGGCGTTGCCCAGCAGTTCAAAATCTCTTCATGGATAACTTCATCAACCACTGCGTAGCCAAGCGCAAGTTTGGTAGGGAAATGGTGGTATAACGCGCCTTTGGTCAAGCCGGCCTTGGTCAGGATGCGGGACAGGCTCGCCGCCTGGAAACCATAATGGCGGATTTCCTCATAGGCCGCTTCGAGCAGTGTCTTACGGGTTTGATCAGGGTTGCGCGCTAACATACCAACCAGTATGTATGTAGTTTGCATCCAGTGTCAATAAATGTCGGCTAAAGATGCGTAACATAAGTAACTATGGGAAAATGTTTAATTACATCCAGCCTTTCAGAAGCCAGCCTTATTTACATGACGATATCGGCCACAGCATCCAATCCATTAACAACAGGCAGACCCAAGCTCAGTCCCTTTCAGCCTACCCTGCCTGAAAAGCCGGGCGACAGGGTATTTTGGGGCGGGCTGCATGGCAGCGCATTCGGCCTGGTGATCAGCGCTGCGGCGCAACATCATTCAGGACCCATGGTGGTGATCACTGCCGATGTCCATGCCGCCAGCCTTCTGGAATATGAGCTGCGGTTCTATATTGCAGACCATGATGCGCTGCCGGTGCTGACGTTCCCTGATTGGGAGACGCTGCCCTACGACAATTTCTCGCCGCATCAGGATATTATCTCGCAACGCCTGACCACTCTGTATCAATTGCCATCATTGCAGCGCGGCATCCTGATTGTGCCGATCTCGACGCTGATGCACCGCCTGCCACCGCGCGCCTGGCTGGAAGGCAGCAGCCTGCTGCTGGATGTGGGCGCGAAAGTCGATCTGGATCAGTTTCGCAAACGTCTGGAGGGGGCGGGCTATCAGTGCGTATCGCAGGTCATGGAGCATGGCGAGTTCGCGGTGCGCGGCAGTTTGATCGACCTCTACCCCATGGGCAGTCCCCTGCCCTACCGCATCGACCTTTTTGACAACGAAGTGGACAGTATCCGCATCTTCGATGCGGAAAGCCAGCGTTCATTGGAGAGTGTCAAACACATCCGCTTCATGCCCGCGCGCGAATTTCCTTTCGACAAAGATGCCGTGACGCGCTTCCGCCAGACCTACCGCGCAAGTTTCGAGGGCGACCCGCAGAAGAGCGTGATCTACCGCGATGTCAGCAACAGCCTTGCGCCGCCCGGTATCGAATATTATCTGCCGCTGTTTTTTGAGCACACTCAAACCCTGTTCGATTACCTGCCACGCACCAGCATACTGATCACTACTGAAGGCGTCGAACAAGCCTCCGCGGATTTTTGGAATGAGATCGGCGAGCGCTATGAGCAACATCGCTACGACAGGGAACGCCCGTTGCTTGCTCCAGCTAGCGTGTTTTTACAGGCCAATGAGGTCATGGGGGCCAGCCAGGCGTTTCCACGCGTTTCGATACAGCGCGCAGACACCGATAACCGCGCCGGGGCCTGCAACTACGCCACACAACCCACGCCGTCATTGACCTTGACGCCGCGCGCACCGCAGCCTGCCGCGGCGTTGCTGGAGTTTGTCGCCGGTTTCCATGGCAGGGTGCTGTTCGCCGCCGAAACCGCTGGCCGCCGCGAAACGCTGCTTGAACTGCTCAAGGGCAGTCACCTCCAGCCTGTTGCGTGTGATAGCTGGCAGACTTTCCTCGCGAGCGGATGCATTGTGGGCATCACCGTTGCGCCGCTGGAGCACGGCCTGCTAATCGATGAACCACGCATCACCGTCATTGCCGAACCACAGATCTTCGGTGAACAGGTGATGCAGCGCCGCCGCCGCAAGACGCGCGGCCGCGATCCTGATGCGCTGGTGCGCAGTCTCGTTGAACTGAGTATCGGCGCGCCGGTAGTGCATGAAGAGCACGGCGTGGGGCGCTATCTGGGCCTGCAAAACCTCACGCTGGGCGATATCGAAACAGAGTTTTTGACACTGGAATATGCTGGTGGCGACAAGCTCTATGTGCCGGTATCTTCACTGCACCTGATCAGCCGCTATTCGGGCGCCACCCCTGAACAGGCACCGCTGCACAAACTGGGTGGCGAGCAATGGCAGCGCGCAAAGCGCAAGGCCGCCGAACAGGTGCGCGATGTTGCCGCGGAATTGCTCGATGTTTACGCGCGGCGCGCGGCGCGTAAAGGGCACGCCTTCCCCGCCGCCGATGAGCAATACGCCGCCTTCGTGGCAGGCTTCCCCTTTGAGGAGACACCGGATCAGCAAGCTGCAATCCAGGATGTGATCGCCGACATGGTATCCGGCAAGCCCATGGACCGGCTGGTGTGTGGCGACGTCGGCTTCGGCAAGACCGAGGTCGCCATGCGCGCCGTGTTCCTGGCTGTACATGGCGGCAAACAGGTTGCGGTGCTGGTGCCGACCACCCTGCTTGCCCAGCAGCATTATGAGAACTTCAAGGACCGTTTCGCCGACTGGCCCATACGCATCGAAATGCTATCGCGCTTCCGCTCCAAAAAAGAACAGGACGTGGCGTTGGAAGGAATCGCGGATGGCAAGGTAGATATCATCATCGGCACCCACAAACTGTTGCAAGGCGACGTCAAATTCAAGAATCTGGGGCTGGTTGTCATCGACGAGGAACACCGTTTCGGCGTGCGTCAAAAGGAGCGCTTCAAGGCGTTGCGCGCTGAAGTCGATGTGCTCACCCTGACCGCCACGCCCATCCCGCGCACCCTCAACATGGCGCTGTCAGGGATGCGCGATTTATCCGTAATCGCTACCCCCCCGGCACGCCGCCTTGCCGTAAAAACGTTTGTCAGGGAATGGAACAAAGCGTTGATTCAGGAGGCCTGTCTGCGCGAGATCAAACGCGGCGGCCAGGTGTACTTCCTGCATAACGAAGTGGACACCATCGAAAAAATGGCGCTTGAGATTGAGGCGCTGGTTCCTGAAGCCCGCGTGCGCGTCGCTCACGGCCAGATGCGCGAGCGTGAACTGGAACATGTGATGCTGGATTTCTACCATCAGCGCTTCAACGTGCTGGTATGCACCACCATCATCGAGACCGGCATCGACGTACCCAGCGCCAACACTATCGTCATCAACCGCGCCGATAAATTCGGCCTGGCACAGCTCCATCAACTGCGCGGCCGCGTCGGGCGCTCCTATCACCGCGCCTATGCCTATCTCATCATCCCGCCGCGCAGCCTCATCACCGCCGATGCCGTGAAGCGTCTGGAGGCTATCGAATCGCTGGAGGAACTGGGCGCGGGCTTCACGCTCGCCACCCACGACCTGGAAATCCGCGGCGCGGGCGAACTGCTGGGCGAGGATCAGAGCGGGCAGATGCAGGAGATCGGTTTCACGCTCTACTCCGAACTGCTGGAGCGCGCCGTAAAGGCGCTGAAGTCCGGCAAGCAGCCCAGCCTGGAGCAGCCGCTTGACACTCACGCGGAGATCGACCTGCATATTCCGGCCTTGATACCAGACGACTACCTGCCCGATGTGCACGCACGCCTGGTTATGTACAAGCGTATCGCCAGCGCCGCGAACGAGGAAGAACTGCGCGAACTGCAAGTGGAAATGATCGACCGCTTCGGCCTGTTGCCGGAACCGGCCAAGAATCTTTTCCAGGTAACCGAGCTCAAGCTCAGGGCCCGCCCACTGGGGATACGCAAGATCGAGGCAGGCCCCGCCGGCGGACGCATCATCTTTAACGCAGAAGCAAACATCGACCCGCGCACCATAATCCAGCTTATCCAGACCCAGCCGCGCAGCTACAAGCTGGACGGCCAGGACAAACTGCGCTTTACCCTCCCCATGCCGGACAACGCGGCACGCATCAAGCAGGTTGGAGAAGTGCTGGATAAGCTAAGGGAATAAACGCAGGATAGGAAATGTGAGATTGATGCTGTTTTTAGGATTACCATAAACAAGATGAACACCCTGCCACATCAATTGTACCGTGCTCGCGATGTCCGCGAGATGGATCGCATTGCCATTGAAGAGTTCGGTATCCCCGGCGCCACATTGATGTCCCGCGCTGGAGCTGCGGGGTTCGTGGTCTTGGGTATGCGTTGGCCTCAGGCACGATCAGTCGCCGTGGTATGTGGTATCGGCAACAACGGTGGCGATGGTTTTGTCCTGGCACGTCTCGCGCATACCGCAGGGTTGAAGGTCGTTGTTTTCCAGGTGGGTGACGCGGCCAGGCTGCACGGCGATGCCTTGGCCGCGGCGCAGTTCCTGAAGGTGGTGGGGGTGCCCATAAAACAACCCGACGCTGACTCATTGACGGAGTTCGATGTGGTGATCGACGCCCTGCTGGGCACCGGACTGGACCGTGAAGTCAGCGGCGAGTGGCGTGCTGCCATCGACGCCATCAATCGCAGTGGGGCGCCTGTGCTAGCCCTGGATATCCCCTCCGGCCTGCATTCGGACACAGGAAGAATACTGGGGGCGGCCGTGCGCGCGCAGGCGACCATCTCGTTCATCGGGCTAAAGCAAGGCATGTTCACCGCTGCGGGTCCGGACTGCTGCGGCGCGATCGAATTTGACAATCTGCGCCTCCCCTCTGAAGTATTTTCAGGGATCACCTCTCCCGCCGTCCGCCTTGCCTCGCAACAGATGCGGAGCTTGCTGCCATCCCGCTCGCGCTCGGCCCACAAGGGCGATTACGGCCACGTGCTGGTGATTGGCGGTGACCACGGCATGTCCGGCGCGGTGCGGCTTGCCGCGGAGGCCGCCTCGCGCAGCGGCAGTGGATTAACCAGTGTCGCCACACGTAGCGCACACGCAGCCTTCATCTCTTCAGCGCGTCCCGAATTGATGTGCCATGGTGTGGAACGTACACAAGACCTGCATTCGCTGCTGCAGCGTACCAGTGTCATCGCCATCGGGCCGGGACTCGGCCAGTCAGTCTGGGCGCGCGAACTGTTCGCCGCCGTGCTGGAATCACATCTGCCATTGGTAGTGGATGCCGATGCACTGAATCTGCTGGCGCGAGAACCCGCCACGCGCGACAATTGGGTGCTGACACCCCACCCCGGCGAAGCGGCACGCCTGCTGGGCTGTACAACAGCGGATATTCAAATGGATCGCTTCCAGGCCGTTCAGGAATTACAGCAGCGCTATGGCGGTGTCTGCATCCTCAAGGGTGCAGGAACCTTGATTTGCAATGTCCAGGAACCCATCGCTGTCTGCGACGCAGGCAATCCCGGCATGGCCAGCGGCGGCATGGGTGATGTGCTCACCGGCGTAATCGCCGGCCTGCTCGCGCAAAAACTGAGCCTGGCGGATGCGGCGCGTGCTGGCGTTTTCATTCATGCCGCGGCAGGTGATGATGCGGCAGCAGCGGGTGAGCGCGGACTGCTGGCGAGCGATCTGATGCCGCACATTCGCCGATTAGTAAATCCAACTGCAGCCTGATGGAAATCTTGATCCCTCACGAAGATGAAATGCTCGCGTTAGGCGCACGGCTCGCTCAAGCCTGCGGGCATAGTGGAGCAATCATTTTCCTGCACGGCGAACTCGGCGCGGGAAAAACAACTCTGGTACGCGGTTTTCTGCGAGGCCTTGGTCATGCCGGCAAGGTAAAAAGCCCGACGTATACACTGGTGGAACCTTATGAGATCGGCCAGAGGCACATCTATCATTTCGACCTGTACCGGCTCGCAGGGCCACAGGAACTGGAATATCTGGGAATACGGGATTTTCTGGAAAAGAATGCAATATTTCTTGTTGAATGGCCTGAACGCGGCGCGCATTATCTGCCTCCCCCGGATATCGAAGTACACATTGATTACGCCGGATCTGAACGCGTGGTGCGGTTTGAACCGAGAACGGTGGCGGGAAAGAACGCCGTGCTGCAACTTGGCTCCAACCCATAGGCTGGGTCTATAAAAAACGCAAAAAATGATGCAAAATCACCTTATGAAACAAATCATCGCAGCCATTTGTTTAATGCTTCTGTCCAGCATCAGCCTTGCCAACGACGCGCAGGTCAAAAGTGTGCGGTTGTGGGCGAGTCCTGACAGCACGCGCCTGGTGTTCGATATGAGCACCCCAGCGGCATACAAGGTTATTACGCTGGATAATCCCGACCGGCTGGTTGTTGACCTGGAAAGCGCCCGTCTCGCCGCTCCGCTGGGCACAGTGGATTACAACAACACCCTGCTGCAAAGTATCCGCAGCGCGCCGCGCAACGGTAAGGACCTGCGCGTGGTGCTGGATCTGAAAAACCGGGTGAGGCCCGAGATTTTCATGCTGAATCCCGCGGGGGATTATGGCTACCGCCTGGTAATAGATTTATATGACGCCAATACCGAAATAAAATCAATCAGCGCGGCAACATCCGCCCCACTCTCGCCCGCCCCATCCATCACGACAAATGATAAGGCTCCTGATGCCAAAGCGCTGGATGACAAGCGCTACCGCGATATCGTGATCGCCATCGACGCCGGGCACGGCGGGGAAGACACAGGCGCGCGCGGCCCCAGCGGCACCAACGAAAAAGACGTGACACTTGCCATCGCACGCAAACTGGAAGACCTGGTGCGCAAGGAAAAGGGCATGAGGCCGGTGCTGATACGCGATGGCGATTATTACATCGGCTTGCGCCAGCGCACCCAGAAGGCGCGCGAGCATAAGGCCGATATCTTCGTTGCCATTCATGCCGATGCCTTCACCAACCCAAATGCACGCGGCTCATCGGTATTCATCCTGTCCGAGCGGGGTGCGAGCAGTGAGGCAGCCCGCTGGCTGGCGGCCAAGGAAAACGCCTCAGACCTGATTGGCGGCGTTGAGTTGGGCGGCAAGGATAAAATGCTCGCCTCGGTACTGCTGGATTTATCGCAAACAGCCTCCGTCGAAGCCAGCCACGACGTTGCCAGCAAAGTACTGGAAGGACTGAAGGAAATCGGCGACCTGCACAAGCCGCACGTCGAGCGCGCAGGCTTCATGGTGCTCAAATCGCCAGACATTCCTTCCTTGCTGGTCGAAACAGCCTTTATCTCAAACCCGGCCGAAGAGAGAAAATTGCAGGATGAAGAACATCAGCAAAACCTTGCGCGCGCCATCCTGAGCGGCATACGCACCTATTTCACCCGCTCCCCGCCGCCCGGCACAAAACTCGCCGCACTCGCCGCACGGCGGCATATCATCTCCGAGGGTGAGACACTCGCATCTATTGCCGGGCAGTACGGTGTCAGTGTAGACAAGCTGCGGCTCACCAACAAATTGCCGGATGAGCAGATCAAGGCAGGCGTAGTGCTGCGCATTCCTGGGGATGGGTGATCTCAGCCAAGCAGGATGCACACGTAGTTTTTGCCCACCCTGCCCGACTGGACAACACCGATGCCACATTCAGTCGTCATGCCCCAGTGTTATGACAACATTTCCCTTTTTGCGCCCGGTGTCAACGTAGCGGTGAGCCTCAGTGATCTGTTCGAACGAATAGCGCCGATCAATCACCGGTCTGAATTTTCCTGCTTGAGCCAATTCTGCGAGGTAACGCAAATCGTCCGCGCGCCCGGTTGCCGGCCCAGCGACGATTTTTTTGCCGCTCGTCATCGATACCCATGGAATCCAAAGCATGTCAGGTAATCCAGCTAAAACCATAAGAAGGCGTCCACTTTCCTTTAGAGAATCTTTGCTGCGAGAGAACGGGGCTGTGCCGGCGGTATCGACAATGACGTCATAGGTTTCACCATTCCGCGTAAAGTCCTCTTTGGCGTAGTCGATGACATGACTGGCGCCCAGAGATTTCACCAATTCCATATTCGCGGTACTGCACACCCCCGTCACTTCTGCCCCGAAGTGCTTGGCAAGCTGCACCGCCGCTGTGCCTACACCTCCGGATGCACCATTAATAAGCACACTTTCTCCACTCTGAAGTTTTCCTCTTTTGAAGAAATCCAACGCTGTCGTTCCGCCAAAAGAGAGTGCGGCAGCTTCATCGTAGGTCAGATTCAATGGTTTCAGTGCCATCGCCCCGTCTTCTGGCATACATTTGTACTCTGCATGACAACCCATTGCGGCATCGCTGAACGCAAAAACCTGGTCACCTACCTTGAATCTCCTTACGTCTTTGCCGACCGATTCAATCACCCCGGCCAGTTCTGTCCCTAGTATAGGTTGTTTTGGTTTTGAGACTCCGAATACCAAACGCATGATGAGTCCGAAGCCGGCAGGCACATTGAGGCTTCGCACCCTCCAGTCTCCGGAAGTAACTGTTGTCGCACGTATTTTGATCAGAGCTTCATTGCCCTTGGGAATGGGCTTTTCCATCTCCTTCAATTGCAGAACCTCGGGCGACCCGTATCGTTCATATACACACACTTTCATACGTTATCAGTCTCTAGAGATTCCGGCGATACGCCATCATGTGACCCGGCTGGGGAAAGACACTTCAACGACAACGCACCCCGCGACAGTTCTAAATGGCCCGTAAATTTCTCCCGGCGGCCTGCTCGCATAGTGTCCAGCCTCCAACCATTTACAATAAAAACCTCTTCAGGTGCGGATTTGCCCGTGCCATGTGGCAGAGCAGCTTGCCTTTGGATCTACGGTGTAAAGGGCAAATGACTAACGAAAAGCACGCCATCAGGAGCCGTGACAAGCATTCCAAAGGAATTCCCCTCGATGAGCGCCGAGATACGTTCTGAATTTGTTTCCTTGAAACATTCGGGAATGAACATGTCGGCTCCTGAGTTCTAACTAATGGATGTGGCTCCTGCTCTGAAAAGGAACAGCGCTTTTATTTACCGATAGTACGATATCACCATAAAGTGGGCAATGCGGTTGGTTGACCGAATGGCATGAGCAAAAAATCCACGCCACGACATCGGTGTAGAGGGGGGCAAGCGAAGCGGGCCGTGAGACGGTGGTCGTTGTTTGAATCGCGCCCGATTTAATACTCAAAACGAGCTTCCGAGGTCCCTATAAGGTATACTTTTCGCATCAATAACCATTGATTCATTCATGACCCAACAGATGCGCATTCACCGTCTTCCTACCCAGCTCGCTAACCAAATCGCCGCAGGCGAGGTTATTGAAAGACCTTCTTCGCTGGTCAAAGAACTGCTCGAAAACAGCATGGATGCGGGGGCAACTCATATCGAGATTGATGTCGAACAGGGTGGCGCGGGCTTGATACGGGTGCGTGACAACGGCTGTGGCATCCACAAGGATGATCTCATCCTGGCACTGAGCCGTCACGCCACAAGCAAAATCAAAACCTTTGATGACTTGACGAATATATCCAGCCTGGGCTTCCGCGGCGAGGCATTGCCGAGCATCTATTCCGTGTCACGTCTTACCCTGACATCGCGCACTCAAAGTGACCATAGTGGGTGGCGCATCCAGGGCGATGGCCGCGAGCTGGATGCGCAGCCCACGCCCGCTGCTCACCCGGTGGGCACCACAGTGGAAGTGCGCGATCTGTTTTTCAACACTCCAGCGCGGCGTAAATTCCTGCGCAGTGAAAAAACCGAATTCTCTCATCTTGAGGAAGTTGTGCAACGCATTGCGCTCAGCCGCTTTGATGTGGACGTCACCTTGCGCCACAACCAGCGTGCCGCCCAAACCCTACGCGCAGGACTGGATGAACGGGATAAAGAGAGGCGCATTGCGGACATCATTGGCACGCCCTTTCTCGAAAACGCACTACGTATCGACTTCGAGGCCTCCGGCTTGCGGTTATGGGGATGGATAACATTGCCAACCTTCTCGCGTGGCCAAAGCGATTTGCAGTATTTTTACGTCAACGGGCGCATCATCCGCGACAAGCTAGTGAGTCACGCCATCCGTCAAGCCTACCAGGATGTGCTGTTCCACGGGCGCCATCCGGTGTTTGTGCTGTATCTGGAAATGCCGCCCGCAGAGGTGGACGTGAATGTTCATCCCACTAAGCACGAAGTGCGTTTCCGGGAAAGCCGCCTGATCCACGACTTTTTGTTCCGTACACTGCGCGACGCACTCGCAACCACCCGCCCTGGCCATGCGACGCCTGGCGACCACACACCGCAATTCTCCACTGCCGGGACTCCCGTATCTGAGAATGCCTCGCCGGATGCACCACGCGGGCCATCCTATGTGCCAGCGCCTACTCCTCAATATGCACGACAAGCTCCCCTGCCCTTGCCGCCATCACCGACACCATTACAAGTGCGCGAACAGATCTCTGCCTATACCGCGCTGCACCCATCTTCCGCTGCCATGCCGGCCGCAGAGGATGCAACCCGGCACGAAACCCCGCCGCTGGGCTATGCTGTCGCGCAACTGCACGGTGTCTATATTCTCGCCGAAAACGCCAATGGCCTGGTGCTGGTAGACATGCACGCCGCGCACGAACGCATCACCTATGAACGCATGAAAACCGCGCTTGATAGCGACGGAATCCGCTCCCAACCTCTGCTTGTGCCTATCACGATAACGGTCAATGAACGCGACGCCCGGCTAGCGGAAGAATGCAACACCGCCTTCACCAATCTTGGCTTTGAGGTTAATCGCCTGGGCGCCACAACACTGGTGGTGCGTCAGATACCTGAATTGCTGCACGATGCCAACGTTGTAACCTTGGTGCAGGATGTGCTGGCTGATCTTCATGCCTTCGGCGGCAGCAACCGGATCCGCGAACAGATTAACACCGTACTGTCTACCCTCGCCTGCCACGGCTCGGTGCGGGCCAACCGCAAACTAACCCTCCCGGAAATGAACGTGCTATTGCGAGACATGGAGCGCACCGAACGTAGCGGCCAGTGCAACCATGGACGCCCTACGTGGATACAGCTCAGCATGGTGGAGCTCGACAAGATGTTTATGCGGGGGCGATAAAAGCAGTGTAGTGGTCTGTTTCGTAGTGCGCGTCACCGTAGTGATAACCGGATTCACCCCACGAAACGGAAAAATCGTACGGGGAGAATGAAATACACTTACTCCCCAGGCCCACTTCGTTGCGCTACTGTGTTGCATATCTCAGAAGCCGAGTAATATCATGACCAATTCCACACAGGCTCATGCTGAAGTTGCCATTACCAATTTGGGCGAGCGCGCCACGGAAGCTCGCAGAAGAACGCTGGAGGTGCTGCTCAGGGCCGAACGTCCTCTTTCCCATACCGAGATCGAGGCCGCACTCGCCGCGCGCGGTGTTCTCGACCGCGTCACCCTGTATCGCGTGCTGGACTGGTTGGTTGCCAAAGGACTCGCCCACAAGATAGAAGGCCATGATCGGGTATGGCGTTTCAACGCGACCGCCGACGATGCCCGCGGCCATGCCCATTTCTGTTGCACCGATTGCAGCAAGGTATACTGCCTGACCGGGATCAAACCGGCCTTTGTGCTCTCTTTGCCGCCCGGCTTCCGCTTGGGAGAGGCAGACCTGTCTCTACGCGGCACCTGCCCGGACTGCCAGCCACGCTAAACGCAACTTAGTTGCGTTCTATTGCCCTCGGGCATACAATGCAACTCTATTGCATTTAGGGCGTTTATATCCGCATGAAACCCGCGTTCTCCGATACCACGCGCCCCGTCGTGCGACTGACAAGCCTGACTCCTGTCCCAGTCGTCAACTGGGACGCCGTCGGTGTCATGGGTTCCCTTGCCTGCCTGGCTCATTGCCTGCTGCTCCCTCTTGCGGTGGGAGTTCTGCCCTGGCTTATTTTATTCGAGGGGGAGTGGCTCGTCGTAGCGCTGACGGCACCCGCCCTGTTCGCCCTTATATCCGGCTGGCGTACCCACGGCAGGTGGGTACTGATAGTGTCGCCGTGCTCGCTATACATTTTGGGACATCCAAGTCCCCAAAATGACTGCGCTCGGCGACAAGTATGCCTCCGGCGGCCCGGACAGGCC
>LNEJ01000004.1 GCA_001464965.1 Gammaproteobacteria bacterium Ga0074134 | reverse complement strand
GGCTTGCGCCCAGACTCCGACAAAACCCCCGGCCCCTGCGGCTATCCGGGGGTTGCCAGCCTGCGCTCGCTTACGCGTCGCTTTCCCTGGCTGGCGCCCGGGCTTCTTCATGGTGAGTGGCCTTGTCACGCTCAACTCAGCCGCCTTCGCCGCGCCTGAAAACTGGGAGGCCGGACTCACGGTGCTGGGAGGCCTGCTCCTGATCGGCGCGCATGGCCTCAACTACCATTTTTGCCGCTGCTGCCTGCGCTGTGCCGACGGACACGGCTGTCAACCATGATCCTCACCTATATTTTTCTTGCCACTCTGGCGGGTGGCGTGCTGAGCGTCATAGCCGCCACCTTGTTGTCGCTGACGGTGCTTGCGCGCTGGGCGCCGCGGCTGGTGAGTTTCTCGGTGGGTGTGCTGCTCGCCGCCGCCTTGTTGGAGATCCTGCCTGAAGCCGCGCAGCAACTACCTCCCTATCAGGTGGGGGCGACGATGCTGGCGGGTATCTTCCTGTTCTTCGCTCTGGAGAAAACCGCCCTGTGGCGGCACGACCACGTGCATCAGGACGCAAGGGAGGCGCCACACCCCACCGGTCTTATGATCGTACTGGGCGACGGGCTGCACAATTTCGTGGACGGCGTGCTCATCGCCGCCGCCTTTCTCCAAGATCCCGCCTTGGGAGTAGCGACCACCACGGCAGTGATCGCCCACGAAATCCCGCAGGAAGTAGGCGACTTTATGGTGTTGCTCGCCGCAGGCTACAGCCGCCGACGCGCGCTGCTGCTCAATGCCGTGTCGGGTTCGGCGGCGGTGGCGGGTGGCCTTCTGGGCTACGTCGTTCTGCAAGGTGTGCAAGGGGCGATTCCTTATTTGCTCGCACTGGCGGCAGCGAGCTTCATTTATATCGCTGTAGCCGACCTGATGCCGGCGCTGTAAAAGCACCGCAAACCGCTCGACTTCGCCTTGCAGTTCGCGCTGCTCGGCGGTGGCGTGGGCCTGGTGGCATGGGGACACAGGTGACGGAGACTATTACCATGGAATTCCCGCAACGCGGCACGCGGGTGGAGATCGAAGAAGGCAAGCAATTCATGCCGAGCTTCGACCCCCGTTTCGATGGTGCGGGGCTGATCCCCTGCATCACCCAGGACTGGCAAACGCACGAAGTGCTCATGCTGGACTGGATGACGAATTGCCTCAATGAATCGGGAGGCGCTCGCCGCAACGCTGGAAACCGGGCTGGCGCATTACTACTCGCACGCCCGGCAGAGGCTCTGGAAAAAAGGCGAACAGTCGGGACAAGCGCAAATGGTGAAACGCGTTCTGATCGACGACGATCAGGATTGCCTGCTCATCGAAGTGGAACTGACCGGCGGTGCCTCCTGCCATGGGCAGACTACCGTTCGTGTTTTTTTCGTGCGCTGGAATGGAAACCAAGCGAAACGAACTTTTCTCTCGGCTTTCTGGAAACGAAAAAGATCTACGACCCGCAAACCGCAAACCGCTTATGGAGGCACTGACCATGAATGAACCTATCCCTGTGACCGTACTCACCGGCTTTCTCGGTGCCGGCAAGACCACGCTACTCAATCGTATCCTGTCGGAAAACCACGGCCGCAAGATCGCCGTCATCGAAAATGAATTCGGCGAAGTGGGCATCGACAATGATCTTCTGGTGGAATCCGCCGAGCAGGTGGTCGTGATGAACAACGGCTGTATCTGCTGCACCGTGCGCGGCGACCTGGTTCGTATCCTCGGCGAGATCGGGGAGCAGCGTGCGGCGGGCAAGCTCGATTTCGAGCGCGTCATCATCGAAACCACGGGCCTTGCCGACCCCGCACCCGTGGCGCAAACCTTTTTCGTGGACGACACCGTGCGTGAGGCCTACCGCCTGGATGCCGTGATTACCGTCGTGGACGCCAAGCATGCCATGCGGCAGATGGATACAAACCATGAAGCTCAGGAGCAGGTGGGTTTCGCCGACCGCATCCTGGTCTCCAAGACTGACCTGATTGGCGAGGACGATTACCACCGGCTGCTGGAGCGGCTGCGCGGCATGAACCGTCGTGCCACGATCCAGCGCGCGCATCCCGGCCAGACCGATCTGGCCGACCTGCTGGATGTGCGCGGCTTCAACCTGGACGACATCCTGGAGATCGAGCCGGATTTTCTGGAAGACGTGAGCCACGAACACGACGACGAGGTGAAATCCTTTGTCATTCGTGAGGCACGGCCATACGATTCCGATCGTCTTAACGCCGCCCTGGATGTGCTGTCCACGACACTGGGCAATGAGTTGCTGCGCTACAAGGGGATACTGAATCTGGCCGGCAATCCACACAAAATCGCCTTCCAAGGTGTGCACATGATTATGGGAGGCACCGAGTTGCGGCCATGGCGGAAAGACGAGACCCGCGAGAGCGTCATGGTGTTTATCGGTCTCAACCTGCCCGAAAATAGTATCCGCCGGGTGTTTGAAACCTGCGTGATCGAAAACGGCTGATAGTCCATGACCCGCTCTACCATCAGCCTCCTGTTGGCCGCAGTGCTGCTCGACTTGCCCTCGGGGGTGCTATTATGCTCGCTCTGACGGGAACGGCGATCATGGAGAGAGGGCGAAGGAGATTCATGCTGACAGCCGTAAGACCTATAGCGCCCGGCGCATTCAACAGGTATTGATCGCAGAGGGAGAAACGCTCAGCCGCGCCCGCACACGCCGCCTAATGAAGAAGCAAGGGCTGGAGAGCATGGGCCGTCGCAAATTCAAAGCCACGACAAACTCCAACCATAGCCGTCCTGTCGCCCCCAACCTGCTCAACCGGGAGTTCGAAGTGGGCCGCCCGAACACCGTCTATGCGGGCGACATCACCTACATTCCCACACAGGAGGGGTGGCTCTACCTGGCCGTCCTGATCGACCTTTATTCCCGCGCCGTGGTTGGTTGGGCCATGTCAGAAAGGATCAACGCCCAATGGGTGACGGATGCGTTGGTCATCTCGATCTGGAGACGCCGACCAGGCAAGGGGCTGCTGGTGCATAGCGATCAGGGTAGCCAATACGCCTCGGAGTTGTATCAGGAAACGCTCAACGCCAACGGCTTCATCTGCAGCATGAGCCGCAAGGGCAATTGTTGGGATAACGCTCCGTCCGAAAGCTTCTTTCATACACTGAAAACCGAGCTGGTTCACCATCGTCGCTACCAGACCCGGGCCGAGGCCAAGCAGGAAATATTTGAATACATCGAGGTGTTTTATAACCGCCAGAGACTGCACTCGACTATCGGTTATCAAACCCCATCGGGCTATGAAGAACAAAACCGAAATGCCGCGTGAAATCCGGAAAAGGCTTGCCAGATCAACCCTGCCAAAAAAATGCCCAGGCGCTTTGAGCAGCCCGGGCTAAAGTTGGACTCCAAATGACGGCTTGGGGGGGGTGGGGGGGGGTGACCGTCACTTGTTACCCTGGAGTCTATTATCCTCAACGGCAGATAAATTTCTGTGCGCTGCGTCACAAAATTTGTAAGTGAGATTATGCCGCCCGACAATAGCGCCCCAGCCAGCCAGATTTCTCCCAACCCCATATCCTTCGGCGCAGCCTTTTTATATTGGCTAAAGCTTGGGTTTATCAGTTTCGGCGGACCTGCCGGGCAAATCAGCCTGATGCACCAGGAGCTGGTGGAGCGCCGCAGATGGATCTCAGAAGGGCGCTTTTTACACGCGCTGAACTATACCATGGTGCTGCCCGGCCCGGAGGCACAGCAGTTGGCGACGTATATCGGCTGGCTGATGCATGGTGCCTGGGGCGGGATCATGGCAGGCATGCTATTCGTACTGCCCTCCCTGTTTATCCTTATCGGCTTGAGCTGGGCCTATCTGGCGTTCGGTGATACACCACTGGCGGCGGGCCTGCTGTATGGTATCAAACCGGCCGTGACTGCCATTGTGGTGTTCGCCGCCTGGCGGATCGGCACGCGGGCGCTGAAAAATGGGGTGTTATGGGCGATCTCCGGCATCGCCTTCATCGCCATGCTTGCGTTCAGCATTCCCTTCCCCTACATCGTCGCGGGCGCGGCGCTGGCTGGCTATCTAGG
Source organism: Gammaproteobacteria bacterium Ga0074134 (assembly GCA_001464965.1). Lineage (GTDB taxonomy): Bacteria > Pseudomonadota > Gammaproteobacteria > Ga007554 > LNEJ01. The sequence goes on along the minus strand of LNEJ01000004.1, from coordinate 104,910 downwards.
GGGGCGCATGGCGCCGGGCAAATTCGCAGCAAGCAGCGGCCACAAGGCATCCAACAAAGATTATGGCCCTGCCCTGATCGATGACGACACGCCGCGCCCCATGCACACTCACCTCCACTGGCCGCACGTGGTACGCTACCTGCTCGTTTGCCTTGGATTGTGGGCGGGTGTCATGGCCCTGCTGTTGATCAACTACGGCTGGCAGGGCACGCTTACGCAAATGGGCTGGTTCTTCACCAAAGCCGCATTGCTGACATTTGGCGGGGCATATGCGGTGCTGCCTTATGTCTACCAAGGCGCAGTGGAGCATTATCAGTGGCTAACGGCCACGCAGATGATCGACGGTTTGGCTTTGGGTGAAACCACGCCCGGCCCATTGATCATGATCGTGGCTTTTGTCGGCTTTGTTGGTGGCTGGATGCTCCAATTATTTGGACCCGGCCACCTAGCGCTGGCGGGTATTGCCGCCGCTGTGGTGGCCACCTTCTTTACCTTCCTGCCCTCCTTCCTGTTTATTCTGGTTGGCGCCCCAGCAATCGAGACAACGCGGCACAACCTGCACTTCACCGCGCCACTCACCGGCATCACAGCCGCGGTGGTGGGGGTGATACTCAATCTGGCGGTTTTTTTCGCCTATCACGTGCTGTGGCCGCGAGGCTTTTCCGGAAACTTTGAGTGGGTCTCCCTATTGATTGGCGTGGCAGCCTTTATCGCGTTGTTCCGCTATAAAGCCGGGGTTATTCCGGTAATCGCCGCGTGTGGTGCGCTTGGCATTGCGTACACCCTGATACGGTGAAAGCTGTCCCGCCGCTACGGGGCTATCCATTAGCTCAGAATTTATAGATCATAGACAGAACGGCATAGTTAATCCAGGCAAAGGCGTACACACTCTTATTGTCGGCACCACCTTCAAGAACACGGTATCCTGCGGTCGCAGTCCAATTTGGCGTTATGTCATAACCTAGCTTTGCCGCCATATCAAAGGCCCGGCCTTGTGGCCCGATCAGCCCGTCGAAGTCGAAAATGAAACGCCAATGTTCCCCGAGGCTTCGCTCACCGTACAAATTCACAAGGGGGACCAAACCGACATTGCTGTCGTATGCAGAGGTACCACCTTGCCGCAGCTCGATCTTGGCATCACGGATCTTGGCGGTGATGCCGGCCTTCCAGCGCCAATCAGGTCCATCGTGAAAGAGATAACGATACGTCAGGCGGTAGGAGTCAAAGCGGTAACTTCCCTGAGTCTGCAAACCCTGCGCGAAAGCACCTCCTGCAAACTCGACGTTTTTATCGAGGACACCGGTTTCATCGATGGAAAATGGCGCATAAAGAAAACGCAGCTCATGCTTCGGCTTGAATGCATAACTCAGCATCAGGCGAGCGGCGGGATAGGGGCCACTGCCAGTCAGGTTATCAAGAGCAAAGCGTGTTCCACTGGCATTGTTGGGAATCTGTACATCATTCCGGGATTGCCATGCTGCCCCCGCTTCCACCTCAAGGGAAAAATTGGGCACTCTGTCACGCGGCTCAGCAGCGACGGCTGTTCCGCCCGCCAGGATGGTTAAAATGACGGATACTTTGATGGCCTTGAACATAAAAAAACACCTCCATGATATGGCCCGTATCCCATTCACACCGCAAAAGCCCCGATACGGTTGCTGTTAAACAGTCAGGCAACCTTCTCCCGAATACGAATCATGTACTCCACGGGTGTCACCCAAACCAGGCCGTCACCTACCTGCCCAGTGTATGCGGCCTCTGCGATGGCGCGTACGATCTCCTCCACCAGCTCATCAGGTGCGGCTATTTCGATACGCACCTTGGGAGTGAAATCGGTAAGATCAGCCTTGATGTTGCTGCCAACACTTTCAGTCACGGCCGGGCCGCAACCTTCCACTTTGCAGACGCTCATGCCTGGAAAATCCTTCACATTGCGCAAAGCACTGCGAATCTTGGGCAGTTTAAAAGGCTGTACGATAGCTTTGATTTCTTTCATTGCGGAACTCTCAATTATGCTTCAATTTTTTTTTCCTCAAACCACCGGTACAGCGTGGGCAGCAGCACCAGCGTCAAGAGAGTGGAACTAATCAGCCCGCCAATCACCACAACCGCCAAGGGACGTTGTACTTCCGAGCCTGGGCCGGATGCGAACAACATGGGGATCAGCGCCAGCATGGCGACGGAGGCAGTCATCAGCACCGGGCGCAATCGCTGCGTACATCCCTGAATGATCGCCGTGGCCTGATCCAGCCCTTCCTCGCGCAGGCTGCGGATATACGACACCAGCACCACACCGTTCAGAACCGCTATGCCCCACAGATTGATGAAGCCAACTGCGGCGGGCACCGAGAGATATTCGCCGCTGACAAAGAGGCCGACAATGCCGCCAATTGAGGCCAGCGGCAGCACCAAAATGATGAGGGCGGCGTAGCGCGCCGAGTTAAACAGCACGAAGAGCAGAAAGAAAATCGCAGCGATAGTGATGGGCACAATCACCATAAGGCGCGCCATGGCTCGCTCCATGTTCTCGAACTGCCCACCCCATACCAGGTAATATCCCTCAGGGAGTTTGACCTGTTGCGCGATCTTCGCCTGGGCCTCTGCCACAAAACCGCCCAGGTCGCGGCCCTGCACGTTGGCGCCGATCACAATGCGCCGTTTGGCCCCATCACGACTGACCTGGGCGGGGCCATCGAGCAATTCGATTTCCGCCACATCACTCAAAGGCACGACGGCCCCATTGGGTGATTTGAGCAGTATCTGACCGATGGCTTCCGGATTTTCACGGTAGGCTTCCGGGAAGCGCACCACTGCGGCGAAGCGGCGTTCGCCCTCGAAGACCTCGGTGCTGACACGGCCCTTGATAGCCGTCTCGATGAGGTCGTTGACATCTTCGACATTGATGCCATGGCGGGCGATGGCGGCACGGTCGATCTTGACGGTGAGATATTCCTGGCCGCTCACTTTTTCCACACGCATGTCCGATGCGCCCTGGATGCCTGACAGCACACGTGCAATCTCATCGCCGGTTTGCTTGAGTGCCGCGAGATCATCGCCGAACAATTTGATCGCCACCTGCGAGCGCACACCGGAGACCATTTCGTCGACACGCGCAGCAATCGGTTGGCTCATCACCAATTCGATGCCCGGCAGTCCTTTGAGCTTTTCGCGGATTGCATTGGCAATATCCTCTTGCTTCCAGTCCTCAGGCCATTCGTCACGCGGCTGGAGACTGACGACGGGATCCGACTCATTAGGCATGCCAGGGTCAGCCGGGCTCTCGCCTCGTCCCAGCTTGGATACCGCCATCTTGACACCGGGCACTTCAGATACCGTTTTCATCGCCTCCATTTCCATACGGATTGATTCGTCCAATGAAATATTTGGCACACGGATAATTTGCGGGGTAATCGAACCTTCCTGCATGATCGGGATAAACGATGTGCCAAGGAACGGAAAGAGGCTCAGGCTTCCAACGAACAAAGCAAACGCGGCAAAAGTGACTTTCTTCTGATTGACAACGGCCCATCCCAAGAGCTTGAGATAAGGTTTCTTGATAACCGCCACCAGCCATGTGTCATGTTCCGCTCCGCCTTTGAGCCAGTACGAACACAGCACCGGAGTAAGCATGAAAGAGAGAATGAGGGAAACAGTCAGGGCGATGGCGATAGTGATAGCCAGCGGCGCGAACATCTTGCCTTCCATGCCCTGTAGTGACAGCAACGGCAGAAACACCAGGATGATGATGCCTATGCCGAACAGCACCGGCTTGCCCACCTCTGACGCCGCATCCAGAATGATGTGGAATTTGCTTTCGCCACTGTCCTTGCGTTCTCCCAGATGGCGGAAGGCGTTCTCCACCACCACCACGGAACCATCCACCATCAGCCCTATGGCGATGGCCAGCCCCCCGAGCGACATGAGATTGGCGGATATGCCATAGTGATTCATGGTCATGAATGTGATAAGCGGCGTAAGCACCAGCGTCGCCACTACGATCAAACTGGAACGGACATCCCCCAGAAAGATGAACAGCACAATCACGACCAGGATAATCCCCTCGGCGAGCACCTTGACGACGCCCGTCAGCGCCGAATCAACCAGCTCGGTGCGGTCATAAAAAGGTACGATCTGCAAGCCACCGGGCAGGATATTTTTCTGATTGATCTCTGCCACTTTCAGTTTGATGCGGCCCACCACCTCGCGGGCATTTCCGCCGCGCAGCATCATGACAATGCCTGCGACAGATTCGGTATCGCCATTCTTGATGATCGCACCCTGGCGCACTTCGTGGCCAAACGTGACCTGTGCCACATCGCGGATATATACCGGCGTGCCTTCCACCTCCTTGAGAACGATGTTGCCGATATCGTCAAGACTGCGTATCAGACCCACGCCACGGATCAGGTATTGCTTGGCATAATGCGGCAACACGCCGCCGCCACTGTTGGCATTGTTGCGTGCCAGCGCGGTGTATAGCTCTTGCAGGCTCACCCCGTAGTGACGTAAACGATCAGGATTGGCCAGCGCCTGGTACTGCTTGGTGTAGCCCCCCTGGGAATTGATCTCCGCGATGCCGGAGACACCGCGCAACATGGGCCGCACCACCCAGTCCTGTATGGTGCGACGCTCCGTCAACTCCTCGACGGTAAGGCGGCGCTTGCCGTCATCGGGCCTTTCCAGCGTGTATTGGTACACCTCGCCCAGACCCGTCGAGACCGGGCCGAGCACTGGCGCCACGCCCTCCGGCATACGGCTGCCCACCTCGATCAGACGCTCCATCACCAATTGCCGGGCAAAATACACGTCCGTCGCATCGGTAAACACCAGCGTGATGATGGACAGGCCGTTTCTGTTCAAGGAACGCATCTCCGTCAGTCCGGGCAGACCCGTCATGGAGATTTCAATGGGCACGGTGACGAAACGTTCCACCTCTTCCGGTGAGCGGCCAGGCGCCTCGCTGGCTATCTGAACCTGGATGTTGGTCACATCCGGGAAGGCATCCACCGAGAGTTTTTGCACCGACATGACGCCAAACGCGAACAGTGCCAGCGCGACCACCACCATAATGACGCGCTGCTTGAGCGCGCCGCGAACCAGGGCTTCAATCATGAATTACTCCAGTTCTTTACGTTTGCGTTCGTTGTTGAGATGAAATGCACCATCGGTCACTACGGCATCCTTCTCATTCAACCCCGATTTGACGGGGCGCACCCCGCCGCTCTCCACCCCAAGGGTGACGGGAGTCAAACGGAACTGCGTGGCACCGGTCTGTACAAAGACATAATCCTTGTTACTCTCCCGCACCACCGCCGCCGCAGGCACCACGAGCCTCGCTGAAGGCCGCCCCTGAATCAGCATGCTGGCCAACATGGCGGGTTTGATGTCGCGGCCCGGATTGGATACGTCCGTGCGTACCATTACAGTACGGGTCTCAGGGTTGACCGTGTCACCCACGAAAATCAGGCGGCCCGTGATACGCCGATCTTGCAGTGCCGGGATTTCCACCTCGACTTCCTTACCCTCCCTCACCAGGTCCGCCTGCTGCTCGGGCACTTCGGCGACGACCCAGACATGCGAGAGATCCGCCACGGTGAATAGCGCGTCGGCGGGTTGCACCACCTGCCCCTGGGTAACCTTGCGTTCGATGACCGTACCACTCAGTGTAGCGGTGACTGGCATCATTGAGTTGATGTCGCGGCGTTTGGCGAGTTCTTTGACGGCGCTTTCCGACATGCCCAGCAATTGCAACTGGTCCTGAGCGGCAAGCCGTTCCACCTGCGCGGAAAAGAGATCATTCTCGCGTTTTTGCAGCTCCGCCGAACCAATCACATCCGCACTCAACAACAGTTTGGCGCGCTCCACCGCCCGGCTTTGAAGTTCAACCTGGGCCAATGCCTTCAGATAAGTGAGCTGAGCCTCCGCCAGCTCAGTGCTGTTCACCTTGGCCAACACCTCGCCACGGGTCACGTCCTGCCCCAGGATGCCATGCACCTGGGCAATGCGCCCAGTGACCGTCGCACCGATGCGGGCCACCCGCTGTTCATCTACTTCGACACGGCCTGGCACCCGCAAGGTATCGCGTACCTCATCCTTGCCGATGGTGAAAATCTTGAGGCGTTTCAGCAGATCGGCTTTTACTGTTACAAGATTAGGATCCTGCGCCGCATTTGATGCGGGCTGGGTAGCAGCAGGCTCTTTGGCGGAATCACATGCCGCAAGCCCAAACACGAGGAGAGAAATGGCGGCAAAAGGTACGATTTTTCTGGTGCACTTTAGGGTACTTGTGCCCTTCAGGGCAAATGCAATAGTCATTATTGTTCTCCGGGAAGATCAGTGGCGCGTAAACGTTCAATTTGGATCAGGGCCGCTTGCAACTCAAAGCGCGCGGCAAGAAAATCCTGACGGACAGAGCGAAACACACGAAGCGCGTCGAGATAATCAAGAATTCCCCGCTCGCCAAAACGGTACGCCGCCTCAGCTACCTTGACCGCGGATTCGGCCTCTTTCAACAAACCACCCTCAAAGGCAGCCACCTGTTGGTTGGCGATAAGATAATTGGAATAGGTCGCCTCCAGCTCACGCAGCAAGGTCAGGCGCTGCTGCGCCAGCAGCGATTGGGTCTGCGTCAATGATGCGGCCGCCTCGGCGATCTGGCCTTCGCGCCGGTTCCACAACGGCAACGGCAGAGATACGCCGATGCGCCAGTTGCGCAGATCAGGGTCTTCCTCGACTATCCCCTTCACGGTGACTTGGGGCATACGCAAACGCCGCTCCAACTCCAGGCGCGCCTTAGCTTGCGCCTCACGCGCCTGGCTTTGGGCAACATCAGGGCTGCGCACCATTATCTCCTGGCGGAGTGCGTCCAACGGCGGCAATGGTTGGCCTGCCTGCAAGCTACCTGCCACTTCGAAACCCTCCGGCAGCACCGGGCCAATCATATTACGCAGGGCATCCTTGGCCTGATCGACCCGCAACGCCGCACTTTCAAGGTTCTTGGCAGCGCCCAGCAACTCCGCCTCGGCCCTAACCAACTCATAACGCGGCGATTCGCCGATGTTGACGCGCAGCTTGACACGGTCTCGCACTTGTCCCAACAGATCGAAGCTCACCTGGGCAACTTGCAGTTCATCCTGGCGGCGCAGGATGTCATAGAAAGAGTTTTTGATCTGCGCCAGAAAATTGATTCGCGCAGATTGAAACCCGGCCTCAGTCGCGGTGATGCCTGCCTCGGCGCCGCGAATCCGGGTTTCGCGCACGATGGGATATTCAATAGGTTGAGACAAGCCAATGAGCCTGTTTTGCCCGGATTGCCCCTGCGATTGACGGGTGCGTGATGGACCCATGCCAATTTCGACATCAGGGTTTGGATAGGCCTGCGCCGTACGCCGCACACCACGCGCTATGTCCAACTGGTCACGCGATGCCTGTAATCCGGGATTATTCTGTTCGGCAAGCTGCATGATCATCTGGAGTGTAAGCGGCGGCGCAGGATTTGCGCTTGCAGATAATGTGACCAGGAAAACGATGATACCCGTCAATGTATGCAAGAAAAACCACATGCCGCGCGACGGTGTGGCAGAAGCAATAGCATTCATAATCATCCCAACTTTCTAAAAAACAAGCATGCTGACCGTACAGTAATCATGAGGATATAACATGCTGACGGTCAGCGTAAAAAGACATTCCCCATGAAACAGAATAGATTATGAAAACATTATATGACTGTCACATAATGTTTTTTGGGGGGAATTAAGCGAGAGTGGGAGGTCTGGTGAGCTGAAGAGGCATCATGCTGTCAAAAACGGCATGGTAAGGCAACCAACTGGCGATGTATGAGATTTGTATTCGCTGAGGATATGAGGGTAGCGCAGGATCCATTTCAGAAAGTTCTGAAATATCCGCGCCCGGAGCGGTCGCGGGATCTGTATAAGGATCATACTCCTGTTGTAAAATGCTGTCCGTGGGAACGGCAAAAGCATCCCCAACGCTCTGATAGATCGAAAAGATCAGCGTCAGGCAGGTAAGCACCATAATTGCGGGTTTGGAAATGTTCTTTATAAAGTACAGCATGATGTCATTGTAATTCTTTTAGTTTAAAAGTAAAAATCCTATTTCCTTATGGTAATCATATCATCCATTCTTTCGCCATGAGGATGAAGGCCCGCCGCCTTTTCTTAAGGCAATAAATAAACCGGAAAGTTCACACGGAGTCTGCCACCAACCATGCTGGACAATCACTATGAAACAGCGGCGGTACTCTCGCATCAAGAACTCGCCAATCATTACCATATGCTTCGCTTGCAAGCGCCAGTATGTGCCGCGCTCGCCCGACCAGGCCATTTTGCCACCCTTTATTATAATACCACCCAATGCTCGCTGCCGGTCATGCGCACGAATCCCAGCGTGGGCTGGGTGGATTTTCTCTACCGTGCTGTCGAACCGGATACTCTCCTGCTATCGCAACAAAAACCTGAAAATCACATCAAGCTGGCAGCCCCATTCGGTAATGCCTTTATTTCCCGCAAAGATAAACCACAGGCATTACTCATAGGGGAAGGAATGGGTATCCCGTCCCTGGTATTCCTGGCCGGCACCTTGCGGCATGAGAAGGCGAGCCAGCCATTGTTCTTGATGGGCTCCGATGGGCCGTTCCCATTCACCCCGCACCCCTCGCGTCTCATCATCCGCGGCATGCCTCCGGGCGTCATCGCGGCAATGCCGCTCATGGAGGACTGGGGCATTCCCAGCCGCCTTGCCAATACCCAAGGGGCACCAGGCTGCTTTGATGGCAATGTTATTGATCTGGCATGCGCCTGGCTAGAATCGCTGCCTGCCAGCCAGCGTGATGGGGTTGAGGTATTTGTAAGCGGGCCTAAATCAATAGTGGAGGCTGGCGCAAGATTAGCATTGGATCATCAAGTATTCTATCAGGCAGTATCTCATGAACAGAAATTTTTCCCGCCCAAGGAAGCCTGACGCCTCAGGAATTCAAATCCTCGGCACTTTCAAGAGTGAAATTTCTCGCGGCGGGAATCTCGCCGACACTGAGCTTCACCATCAATCGCACTTCATTCGCGGAATCGGCGTGGCTGATGGCGTCCTCATAAGTAATTTCCCCTTGACTGTATAGCTCATACAAAGCGTGATCAAAGGTTTTCATGCCATGCTGGCTGGATTTTTTCATCAAATCCTTCAGTAAATGATTTTCCCCGCGAAGAATCAGGTCGGCCACCAAGGGTGTATTAATAAGCACCTCAACCGCCGCACGGCGGCCATGACCGTCCGGCGTGGGAATCAGGCGTTGCGACAACACTGCCCTGAGATTCAACGACAGGTCCATGAGCAGCTGGTCACGGCGATCCCTGGGAAAGAAATTGACTATGCGATCGAGCACCTGGTTGGCATTATTGGCATGGAGCGTTGCCAGGCAAAGATGGCCTGTTTCGGCAAATGCGATAGCATGCTCCATTACCTCGCGGCTGCGAATCTCGCCTATCGTTATAACATCAGGGGCCTGGCGCAACGTATTTTTTAATGCCGACTCGAAAGATTGAGTATCAATACCCACTTCACGTTGAGTGACGATGCAACCCGCATGGGCATGAATAAACTCAATCGGATCTTCGATGGTGACGATATGCCCGTTGGTGTATTTGTTGCGATAGCCGATCATCGCCGCCAAGGATGTCGACTTTCCTGATCCTGTCGCCCCCGAGACGATAATCAGGCCACGCTTGGTCAATGCGAGGTCCTTCAACAAGGGTGGCAAATTCAATTGCTCAAACGTGGGGATTTTGGTTTCGATTCTGCGCACCACCATGCCCACATGGCCTTGTTGCTGGAAAACATTGACACGGAAGCGTCCGATATCTTGCCGGTGGATGGCAAAATTGCATTCCTGGGTCGCCTCAAATTCCTGGCGCTGTTTGGAATTCATGATGCCGTGTACTGCATCACGCGCTTCTTCCTGAGTGAATCGCCCCTGAGCGATGGGAACAACCTTGCCGTTGATCTTGAAACTGGGAGCAACACCTGCCGTAATAAACAGATCAGATGCGCTTCTGCGCACCATTTCGGAGAGAAAAGAAGTGAGATCCATAAATTATTCTTCAAGTAAGGAAGGATACAAATTAGACTATAACATGCCGCTCCGCCCTCTGGAATACACTTTAAATATTAATTAATATCAATTAGTTAGTATATCTATCTGCTTTCTTGCTTGAACTTAATGATGTGACGGCGATCTCTTTTGCTGGGACGTTTCTGTACGTGCAGGTTGCCTGCTGCTTCCATCCGCAACTGCTGTGCAAGTTCAGCGCGCGCTTGTTTGCTTTGCCCGGACTCCTCATACAGCAGCGCCGCCTCCGGCGCGGGGCGGCGCTGGCTGGCGGTGCCACGCACGCTGATCACATATTCATATTGTTCACGGTGGATACGCACTTCATCGCCCACACGAACCGGCTTGGCGGGCTTTGCCCGTGCGCCATTGACATGTACTTTGCCACCCTCCACGGCTTTTGTTGCCAATGCACGGGTTTTAAAAAAACGCGCAGCCCATAGCCACTTGTCAAGACGCACATCTTCCGGGGTTTGTGTGTCATGTTTTTTTATGTCTGCTGCTCCTGCGCTTAAAGCTTGTGGTATAGGTGCGTTAGTCCGGCAAGAGCATGGGCGGATTACTTGCCCAGCGTTACCAGCAGATCATTCAACCGTTGCACAAAAGCGGACGGGTCATCAAGCTGGCCGCCTTCGTTGAGTAAGGCCTGGTCGAATAGGATGTGTGTCCAATCAGCAAAACGCTGGGCATCCGATTCGTTGTTCAGCCTCATCACCAGCGGATGCTGCGGATTGATTTCCAGGCTGGGCGCAACAGCAGGCACAGCATGCCCTGCCGCTTTGAGCAGCTTCTGCATGCTAACCGCCATGTCGTGCTCCTCTACCACCAGACATGATGGGGAACGCGTCAACCTGTGGCTAACGCGCACGACCTTGACCTTCTCTCCCAGCGTGTCTTTCATCTTTGCGGTGAGGTCTTTAAGTTCACCGGCGGCCTTTTCCAGTTCCTTCTTTTCTTCCTGGTCTTCAAGAGAATCAAGGCCCAGGTCGCCCTTGGCAATGGATTGCAGGGATTTGCCCTCGAATTCGGTGAAATGCCCCATCAGCCATTCATCGACGCGATCCGAAAGCAGCAACACCTCAATGCCTTTCTTGCGAAAAATCTCCAGATGCGGGCTGTGTCTGGCAGCGGCGAAACTGTCGGCAGTGATGTAGTAGATCTTGCTCTGCCCTTCTTTCATGCGTGCAATATAATCTTCCAGCGCGACATCCTGGGCATCCGTTTCATTATGCGTCGAAGCAAAGCGCAGAAGTTTGGCGATGCGCTCACGATTGGCATAATCTTCCGCCGGGCCTTCCTTGAGTACACGGCCAAACTCTTTCCAGAATGTGGCGTATTTTTCCTTATCGTTTTTTGCGAGATCTTCCAGCAGGCCGAGCACCTTTTTAACCGAGGCAGCGCGGATGGTGTCAATCTGTTTATTGCGTTGCAAAATTTCACGGGAGACATTGAGCGGCAGATCGTCGGAATCCGCCACGCCACGCACGAAACGCAGATAATTGGGCATCAGCTGCTCGGCGTCATCCATAATGAAAACGCGGCGCACATACAGTTTTATTCCGTGCCGGCCATCACGATCCCACAGGTCGAACGGGGCGCGCTTAGGAATATAAAACAGCGTGGTATAGGACTGATTACCCTCGACGCGGCTATGCACATGCGCGAGCGGCTCCTCGAAATCATGCGACACATGCTTGTAAAATTCAGTGTACTCCTCATCGCTGATCTCTTTTTTTGGACGCACCCACAGGGCTGAGGCCCGATTGACGGCCTCGTATTCATCTTTATCCTGCGCCTTCATCACGATGGGCAGTGAGATGTGATCAGAATATTTATGGATGATGTGGCGCAAGCGGTAGCCATCCAGAAATTCATCTTCGTCACTACGCAAGTGCAACACGACTTCCGTGCCGCGCATAGGTTTGTCGACGGTTTCGAGCGTATACGTCCCCTCGCCGCCAGACTCCCAGCGCACACCGTGCTCCGCACCCAGTCCCGCGCGCCGCGTGGTGAGGGTCACCCTGTCGGCGACGATGAAAGCGGAATAGAAGCCGACGCCGAACTGTCCAATCATCCGTGCATCCTTGGCCTGATCACCGGTGAGAGATTCAAAAAACTGCCGTGTGCCGGATTTGGCGATGGTGCCGATGTTCTCCATCACTTCACTGCGATTCATACCGATGCCGTTGTCCGTCACCGTGACGGTGCGATTTTCCTTGTCAAAGGACACGCTAATCTTGAGATCGCTATCTCCCTCGTAGAGACCGTTATCCGTCAGCGCCTCGAAGCGCAGTTTATCGGCCGCATCGGAGGCATTGGAAATCAGCTCGCGCAGGAAGATCTCTTTGTTGCTGTACAACGAATGGATCATCAGCTTCAAGAGTTGCTGAATCTCGGCCTGAAAGCCCAGGGTTTCCTTGTGCGTCTCTGTTGTCATGGGGTGCATCAGCTCCTTGGTTGATGTTTGTTCACAGAAAAAACCCCCTCCTATGATCCTTTTCATAAATCAGACAAGGGGGCTATCGATAAAGAAATTATACCTTGTGGTCACCCGTCCGAAAATACGCAACCCCTTTAGGATCATTTCATATCAAAAGAGGCTCAATATTGCCTTTGCCTACGGCTAGTGGCTATGATCGTCAATCTCGGCAAAAGTCGCTTTACTCTGCTTTGGTTGACTGATTAACGCAAATGTTAACCCTTGAAAGGAAATTTCGTGCGCCTATTTCTTGCAGGCCCCAAGCGTGAGCAGTCGCTCGCGGAAGAGATTGCGAACAGCATTAGCCACGGCATTGGGCTGGTCGCCGCAATCGCCGGAACCCCGTTTCTTGTCATGAATGCAGCACGGCACGGAGACGACGGGTTCATTGTCGGCACGAGCGTCTTCTGCGCGACCATGATATTCCTTTACCTTGCCTCCACACTCTACCACGCACTCCCCCTGGGTAAGGCCAAGGGGGTTTTTCGGATTATTGAGCATTCCGCTATCTTTCTTCTTATCGCCGGCACGTACACGCCGTTCACGCTTGGGGTGCTTCGCGGCACATGGGGCTGGACGCTGTTCGGGGTTGTTTGGGGCCTTGCCGTGGCCGGGGTAACGATGAAGGCATTCAATAAGGCCACCCATCCGATATTTTCCACTGGCCTTTATCTGTTGATGGGATGGGTAGTCGTGATCGCTGTCGATCCGTTGCTTGCCAGAGTGCCAACCGCAGGCTTGCTCTGGTTGCTCGCAGGAGGCTTGTCTTACACTGCCGGTGTAGCCTTCTTCGCAACAGATTCGCGGCTACGGTATGGCCACCTAATCTGGCATCTGTTTGTTATGGCCGGCACCACATGCCATTACTTCGCCGTGCTTTGGTATGCTGCGCCTCAGCATTCCTAATCTGCGAGCATCCACGTTTGACAGCGCCATCAGCTACTCTGCCTCCATACCTCGCTCACATTGGGAAGCTGGCTAATCTTGGCCAGTACCCGGCTCAATGCCTCCAGGTTGGAAATTTCTACAGTGAGCGTCATTCGCGCGGTGTTGCTTTTTTTATCCGAGAGGGTGTTTACCGCGATCACGTTGATTTCCTCGTTGGTCAACACCCCGGTGATATCCCTCAACAATCCCTGACGGTCGAAGGCCGTAATGTGCAGATTCACAGCATAGCGGGCGGATGTCGCCTGGCCCCAATCCACATCGACAATGCGCTGTGGTGACACCTTTGCCAAGCGCAGCAAGTTGGGGCAATCGCGCCGATGGATGCTCACGCCGCGGCCACGGGTGATGAAGCCGGCCACCTGGTCGCCGGGTACGGGATTGCAGCAACCGGCCATCTGCGTCAGCAGGTTTCCCACCCCCAGAATCTGAACATCGCCGCTGCCCTGAGGTTTTGGCTTGGGGGCGTGCACGGGCAGCGTGATCTCCCCCTCCGCCTTTTTGGAGCGCAGGATCTCGTCCAGGGCGTGTATGATCTGGCCGGTCTTGACATCGTTGCGCCCAATAGCGGCCAGGAAATCATCGCTCTTGTGGTAACCCAGGCGTTGCGCCAGGGTTTCGTGGTTGATGCCCGTCAGCCCCAGGCGCTGGAACTCACGCTCGAGAATGGCGCGGCCCGTATCGATGTTCTCCTCATGATGCTGCTGGCGAAACCAGTGCTGGACCTTGCTGCGCGCACGTGCCGTCTTGAGGTAGCCGAGATGCACGTTGAGCCAGTCGCGGCTCGGGGCTCCGCGTTTGACGGTGAGAATCTCCACCTGCTCGCCTGACTGAAGTGTGTAGGTGAAGGGCACCATCTGGCCATTGACCTTGGCACCGCGGCAACGGTGGCCCAGGTCGGTATGGATCTGGTAGGCAAAATCCAGAGGCGTGGCGCCTGCGGGCAGATCCACGATATTGCCCTTGGGGGTAAAGACATACACCCGATCCTCGAAGATGTCGGCACGTACAGGTTCCCCGGCGTCGCCAGCCTCCTCGATATCGCGCTTCCACTCCAACAACTCCCGCAACAGATTGACTTTGCGGTCGAAGCTGGCATCGGCCGCCGCCCCCTCTTTGTACCGCCAGTGGGCCGCAACCCCCAGTTCAGCATGCTGATGCATGTCATGGGTTCGAATCTGCACTTCCACCGTTTTCCCCTCAGGCCCAATAATGGCCGTGTGGATGGAACGGTAGTTGTTCTCCTTGGGCGTCGCGATGTAGTCGTCAAACTGCCCGGGGATGTATTGCCACAGGGTATGGATGATGCCTAAGGCCGAGTAACACTCGGGGATTGTGTTCACCAGCACGCGCACCGCGCGCACGTCATAGATCTGGCTGTAATCCAGATTTTTACGCTGCATCTTTCGCCAGATACTATAGATATGCTTGGGCCGCCCCTTAATCTCCGCCTGGATACCCGCTTTGGCCAATTCCATTTGCAGCGTTGCCACGAAGCGCGTGAGATACTGCTCGCGGTCGACACGCCGCTCACTGACCATGATGGCCATCTTCTTATAGGTGGCTGGCTCCAGATAGCGCAGGGCCAGATCCTCCAGCTCCCACTTGATCTGCCACATCCCCAAGCGATTGGCCAGGGGCGCATAAACATCAAGGGTCTCACGGGCGATACTTCGGCGCTGATCCTCGGGCAGGGCGCCCAGGGTGCGCATGGTATGGGTACGGGCCGCCAGCTTGATGAGGACAACCCGCACATCCTCCACCATGGCAAGAAGCATCTTGCGCAGCGCCTCGGTCTGATGGCGCTCTTTTCTGTGGCTCTCAGGCAAATGCTGGAACGACTGGATGGCGTCCATCTTGGTGACGCCGTCGACGAGGGAGGCAATGGTCTTACCGAACTGTGCCTCGACCTCCGCCAGGGAAACGGCCGTGTCCTCCACCACCTCGTGCAAGAGGGTGGCGGCAATGGTCTCGTGGTCCAGATTGAGGGCGGCGAGAATATTCGCCGCCGCGACTGCATGCTGGACAGAGGACCCACTCGAGGGGATATAGGCTCTCTGCGCCAGACGGCAGGCGCGCTCGACAACCTCCATCTCTTGCGGCGTCAAGCCAGCGGCGAGTGAGGCAAGCCAATCATCAATGTTTATGGCTTCCTTGCTGGAGGTGCCAGTATGTCTGTCGGTAACGCTAACCATGGTGTTGCCTGCTTGTTGAGCGCTAGTGGCGCTGAGCAGAGCTTGTATTCTTGCTCTTTTCAGTCGAGACATTACCGCAAAACTCGGCCAGTGGGGCAAGTACCCGCGCGAGGGCTTTGTTGGCCGCAATTACGCCGCCATAGGGATCATCACTGAGGGCCTCTTCGGTTGCGTCAAATTCACGGGTACCAAGCACCTTTCCCGCCGCAACATCAACTACCTGTGCACGCAGCGTGAGACGTACTTTGCTGGGGTTCGTGGTGAAATCCTGCTGCAGGCGAATCAGCTCGCTGTCCAGCCTCAAGTCCGCCACGGTAGAATTCGGCGACTCCACCACCGCAAGGAAATGGCCACTGCGCTCTAGCGCCCTGACCAAATGAGGTGCAATCATACGTGCAGGGGCATCCACCCATTGGTTTCTTGAAAAATAGGATAACTCCAGCGGCTTGTTTACGTATGCCATACGCGAGGTATCGAAGCCAGGCATGGCGCGCGGCACGCTGACTGCTATCGTGAAGGCATCAGACCTTGCAACGCTTACCAGTGACAGATCGGGATCAAGCGAAAACGTAGCGATCGGCTGCGGCTTCACCGGTTGCAGCGAGGTGCATGCCACGAGCAAGGCAAGGCATGATGTGAGAAGAAGGCGTCCGGCGATCCGTGCGTGAAGCAAGTCAAGGCTGTGCTTATGCATGATGGTTTCTCTTCTTTTTATTCCCCAGGCCCTGGCGGCTGAAGATCTTTCCCCCTCACCAGCATCTCGGGGTTCCGCTCCAATTCGTCTATTACCCGCCGGGCAGAGGCAGTTAGCCCCTGCATATCCGTGAGCAACCTTTGCAGCTCGGGCAACGCTGCCCCTGTAAACCGATGCATGTCACTTCCCATGCTCTCTGCAGCCTGGCGAGTGCCAATACCCGCACGACCTACCTCTGCCGCCATTTTTTCCATGGCGTCGGCGCTCCGGCTCATCCGTCCGATCAAATCCGTCAACTCTGAACTTGCACGGGCGCTGTTCTCTGCGGCACGCCCCGCATTGGTCAGCATGGCGTTGAGCGTCTCTCGCCGTGAGGCAAGCTGGCGGGATAAAGCAGCAAGATCCGTGAGCGTCTGGCTCAGCATACGCTGATTTTTATCATCCAGGAGCCTATTGAGATTCTCCGATGTCCGGTTGAGATTGGTCAGCAGAGTGCTTACTCCAGTATCCAGGCGTGCCAGCAAGGATTTCCCGCTCTGAATCACCGGTGGCTCGCCATTTATTGTTGGCGTGAGTGGCTGAGCCTCGCGGCTTCCGCCTTCCAGCTCCACATAGGCGATTCCGGTTAAGCCTTGGAGCCTCAACATGGCCCTGACATCTGTCTTGATGGGTGTGCCCCGTTCGATAGCCAGATCCAGGCGCACTTGCTCCGGGTTTGCCACGTCAAGGGATATTTTCCGTACCACACCAACCTCAACGCCCCGGTACTTCACTGGCGCATTGAGGCTCAGGCCGGAAACGGATTCGGTCATGTATGTTACGTAGAGGTCATAGGTCTTGCCATACTGCTTGCCAGAGGAAAACCAAAGCACGCCAGCGGCCAATGTGGTCATCAGCGCCAGTACAAATAGCCCGACGATGGCGTAGTTTACTTTTGTTTCCATGCCTGGTTCCGTGCTGCCCGCCCGCGTGGCCCGTAGAAATACTCGCGAACAATGGGATGCTCCGATTCGGATAGCTCTTCCATGGTACCTTCCGCGAGCACTCGCCTGTCACCCAGCACCGCGACGCGGTCCGCAACGCGCCACAATAGGTCGAGATCGTGAGTCACCAGCATAATGGTCAAACCCAAGAGTTCTTTCAAGTGCCGCACCAACTCATCGAACCCACTCGCGCTCAAAGGATCAAGTCCCGCCGTGGGTTCGTCAAGGAACAGCAGCTCCGGATCGAGCGCAATAGCGCGTGCCAGCGCCGCGCGTTTCCGCATCCCCCCGCTCAACTCATTGGGGTACTTGGCCCCGGCGCTCGCCGGCAAACCAGCCAGTGCGATCTTGAGCATCGCCAGTTCATCGATCAATTCGTCGCTTAGCTGCATGTGTTCGCGCAACGGCATACTTACATTTTCCGCAACCGTCAGCGAACTGAACAATGCGCCGCGCTCGAACATGACGCCCCAGCGCCGGCGCAGCGGCAGAGCCGATTCATCGTCGAGGCCGGCCACATCTTGACCAAACACCCGTATTGAACCCGACACAGGGCGTTGCAGCATGATAATCTCCCGCAACAAGGTCGATTTGCCAGAACCGCTGCCGCCAACCAGCGCAAAGATCTCTCCGCGCCTGACCTTCATGCTCAAATTCTCGTGTACTACCGCGTCGCCGAAGCGGGTACACAGGTCTGTCACCTGAATGATGGGTTGTTGCGCCTGCTCCGTGTCGTTCATGTTACAGATCCAGCCAATTGAACACGACGGAAAAAAGGGCATCGGCGACAATCACCAGAAAAATCGACTGAACAACGCTGACCGTGGTCTCCCGGCCAACGCTATCGGCGCTACCACTCACCTGAAAGCCGCGGAAACAGCCGACCACGGCAATGATGGCGGCGAATACGGGCGCCTTTCCTATCCCCACCAGATATGACGACAGCGTAACAGCTTCGCCCAGACGATTCAGAAAATCGCCATACCCCACATTTAATTGAGTCTTTGCCATTACCATGCCGCCGAATACGCCTAGGACATCTGCAAAGACGCTGAGCAGCGGTAGCGCGATGAGCAACGCCAAAAGCTTTGGCAACACCAGCTGTTCGATCGGTGTGATGCCAATGGTACGCAGAGCATCGACTTCCTCTGTGATCTTCATAGTGCCGATTTGCGCCGCATAGGCGGATCCGGAGCGGCCCGCGACAATGATCGCCGTAAGCAGAGGGGAAAGTTCGCGCAACATCGACAAGCCAACCAGATCCGCGATAAAAATACTGGCTCCATAGCGGCTTAACTGCCCCGCCCCCTGATAGGCAATGACAATCCCCATCAGGAAAGAAAGCAGCCCCACGATAGGCAGCGCATAGAAACCGGAGACCTGAAGATTATATAAGACAGAACGCCAGCGAATGCGTCTTGGCTGCGGTATGGCGCGCGCGAACGTGAGCGCGGTTTCGCCAATGAAGGAAAGCATTGCGAAAATATGCTCCCAGCGCCCCCATGCCAGGCGCCCGGCTCGCTCCAGGATTACGGGTCGAAACGCTGCGGCCTTGCCCCCCCTTGGCCCAATCTCCATCGTTTGAGCCTGAATGATCTGTAGCAATGACTGAAACTCGGGACGCAGCCCTTCCAGCTTAACACTGCGGCCTGCCTGCTCAAGCGAGCGAATGGCGCGGTGCAGCAGCCAAATCCCGGCCGTATCCATCGCCGTAACCGCAGAGCCATCGACTATCACTTGCGCACTGGCGGGCCATGTCATGGTTGCAAATTGCCGCTCCAGATGCCCCGCTTCGCGAACCGTCCATGCCCCGCTGCAACGCACCTCTTGAGACGACGCGACAACTTGGGCACCAAGACGGGACGGGGAATAAGAGCATTGCTCAGTTGTCATCGACTCGTCACCTTGGCCAGATCTGGCTCCATTGATGGGCTATTGTACCAATCAAGAGTGTCCGTTTTATTCAGTTACCTCACTGTTCGGCATATCCGGTGGAATCCAGGCTTTGCGCAGAGGATGTGCGAACACTCTTCCACCAAAGTTGCTGTCTTGCGCAGCAAGGCGCGTCAAATCATGAATGGGGTGCCAGTCGCCAGATGCAGGGTCTAAAGAGGTGTCCATTGCCGTTACCGTAGACATCCGCTACGGAGAGGACAGTTTTTCAATTCGGATCGAATCTTGCTCGCTAAGAACCTGTTCACGATCTCGATCAAGGGAAGAGCGCAGCGAAGGGTTCCCAGCGCAAGGCAAAAGTGGCCGAAAAAGCGGAGCATACACGTAGTATGTGAGCACAAGAGGCCACTTTTAACGCCGCGATGCCCCCTTTAGCGAGATCGTGAACAGGTTCTAACGAGCCGCATCACTTTTGCATTTCATGCCACGGCACGCATGCACAGTGGATACCACCAGTGGTATCAAGGGGAAAAATGCATCCAGCTTGCATGGCCAACCCGCGGTTTGGCATTTCGCAGCACAGGATTTATCAGCCGCTTTACCGTGCCGGCCGCGCCTTGCTGCAAACAAGCCCAGCAGCAACCCTCCTGCGAGGCTTGCGATCAAGACTTTAGGCGTGGTGATTTTGCTGTAAAAAGTCTGTCTCAGGGAGCAGACTTGCCCGCACGCCAATGCCTTGTTTTGATCTATTTTCGATTCGAGTTCATCAATCGTTTTTTTGAGGTGCCGCATTGCAATCCCCTCCCCTTGCGTGTGGCGCAATCTGGCGGCGGGTGGCTTTGAACAACAGGTTCCGGCTAAAAAGAAATATCAGCCTGACCAGGAATACCCCCAGAACAATATTGAGCAGCGCAGTGATTAGCAACGCCCCGCCCCACCCCAAGCCCAGATCCACCAGTGAGTACGCGATACCTGCCACAAACAGCAGCCATGCCGTAATGAATAATAACCCCGCAGCCACGCCCAAACCCAGCATGGCGGCAATACTCAAGCCCGCGAGACGGGCTTCGAGTGCAAGCAACCCCAAGATATCGCCGATAATGGAGCGAAAGGTGCGCAGCAGAGAAACCCCGGCGCCTGACAGGGATTCCTCCGCTGCCACACCTTTCGGCTCACCCGACGGCGGGGTCGGCGGGGCGGTTGAAGACATCAGGTTATGTGCCCGTTAGCGTCTGAGCAAGGCGCCAATTACCAGCCCCGCTGCCGCCGCGATACCAACAGAGGTCATCGGATTCTGTTTGATGTATTCAGTCATGGAATGCCCCAGCTCCTTGGTGCTTTCCTGGACTTTCAGCGTGGTCTCCTTAAGGGTTTCCTGAGCCTTCTGAGCGGTCTCCCTGATGCGTTCTTCAGCGTGTCCGGCGGGGACGGATGCCTTGTCGACGGCTTCATGCGCCGTCTTGGCGACTTTATCAGTCGTGGGATGAGTTTCTACGCGCGCTTCCATAACAACCTCCCTTACAGTGTTGGTACAAAAAACGTTCTGGATACAACATATACAATGGAGCGAAAGGACACATTTTGCAAGTGGTTAAATGAGCTTAATCCGGATATTTCATAAGATGGAGTCTACCGGTCTTGGGGAGTCGCCGCAAAAAATGGATACTCTCCCATTTTTACGGTAGATTCGTCCTGAATCCTCTCTGGTTGAGTGATCACCGCTGGCCTCAACACCATGGTTTTATTTTGAAAAAAAGGAATGGCTGTATGCACGCAACCTTACCGCTTCTGGAGCAAACCAATTTCCCGCCGCTGCGCCGCGCACGGCTCGAAACACTGCAGGTCAACCTGGGCTACCGCTGTAACCAGCAGTGCGTGCATTGCCATGTCAATGCCGGACCGCAGCGCAAGGAGATGATGTCACGGGAAACCATCGACCAGGTGATATCCTTCATGCAGACATCAGGCGTGTCCACGCTGGATCTGACGGGCGGCGCACCAGAACTCAACCCTCACTTCCGTTATCTGGTGCAGCGCGCCCGCGCGCTGGGTATGCGCGTGATCGACCGCTGCAACCTCACTATCATCGAGGAGCCGGGGCAAGAAGATCTCGCCGGGTTTCTCGCTGCGCAACAGGTGGAGATAACGGCCTCGCTGCCATGTTATCTCGAAGAGAACGTCGACCACCAGCGCGGCAAGGGCGTGTTCGCGGCAAGTATCCGCGCCCTGCGCAAACTCAACGCCCTGGGCTATGGCCAAAACAACTCCGGCCACGTCTTGAACCTGGTCTACAACCCGCAAGGCCCCATACTGCCGCCGCCGCAAATGCAACTGGAGGCAGATTACAAGGAACACCTCGGCAAGCATTACGGTATCGTTTTCAACCGCCTCTACACGCTGGCCAATATGCCTATCCAGCGTTTCGGCAGCATGCTGGTGTCCAAGGGCCAGTTTCACAGCTATATGGCTCTGCTGCGCGCGGCCCACCAGGATGCCAATCTGGAAGGCGTTATGTGCCGCACGCTGCTCAGTGTGGACTGGCAGGGCTATGCCTATGATTGCGATTTCAACCAGATGCTTTTCCTGCCGCTGCGGCGCAATGGCCGGTCCCGCCTCCACATCAACGATCTGGCTGGAAACGATATGCAAGGCGATTCCATCGTGGTTGGAGATCACTGCTATGGCTGCACTGCCGGCCAGGGTTCGAGCTGCGGCGGCGCGCTAGACGGCTAACCATGACGAAACGCCGCATCTCCATCGTTATGCCAACATTGAATGAGGCGCGCGGCATTACCGCTACGCTGACTCCCTTGCAAGCGCTGCGTCACGCCGGGCACGAGATCATCGTGGTGGACGGCGGCAGCACTGACGACACAATGGCGCAAGCCGCGCCGCTGGCGGATCATCTGTTGATCGCGCCGAGCGGGCGCGCCCGCCAGATGAATGCCGGTGCTGCCGCGGCGGCGGGAGACGTACTACTGTTTCTGCACGCCGACACAATGCTACCCCTTGATGCTGCGACGCACATCATCGCCGTCCGCAATCACCTCTGGGGCCGTTTTGACGTGCGTTTAACGGGCGCTCATCCCCTGCTGCGCATAGTGGAGAGCATGATGAACATGCGCTCTCGCCTCACGGGCATCGCCACCGGGGATCAGGCGTTATTCGTGGAGAGAGCCTTGTTCCTGGCGGTGGGTGGATTTCCCGAGCAGCCTTTGATGGAAGACATCGCACTGTCACGGCAATTAAGACGTCATGGCCGCCCACTCTGTCTGCGCGCCAAGGTCACCACGTCGAGCCGGCGCTGGGAACAAAACGGCGTGGTGTCCACCATCCTGCTCATGTGGCGCCTGCGCCTCGCCTACTTCCTGGGCGCCGATCCGGCGCGCCTGGCCCGCCTGTACCATCGTCCGTAAATGGATGCAATACATATCCTCGTCTTCGCCAAGGCCCCCGTCGCAGGGGAAGTAAAGACACGCCTGATTCCCACGCTCGGTGCCGAAGCGGCAGCGCGCTTGCACTGTGAATTGATGCTGCACACGCTGCACACCGTATGCACTACCAACACCGGCAATGTCGAACTGTGGTGCGCGCCTGATACGCAGCACCCGTGGTTCGCGGCATGCAAGGCGCGCTTTCCCGTCACCTTAAACACACAGCAAGGCGTCGACCTGGGAGAGCGCATGTTGCACGCCGCCACCACAGCGCTGCATCGTGCAAAAGCGGTAATTCTCGTAGGCACTGACTGCCCCACTCTATGCGCCGAAGATTTGCACGCAGCCCAAGCAGCGCTGCTCACAGCGGATGCCGTGCTGGGACCCGCGGCAGACGGCGGCTACTGGTTACTGGGTTTGCGGCATCACGACGCGGCATTGTTCCGCGACATCGAATGGGGCAGCGAACAAGTGCTGGCTGCCACGCGCCAGCGTCTGCACACCCTCGGCTGGACATGGCGCGAGCTGGCGACACGCTGGGACGTAGACCGTCCGGAGGATCTTGAACGGCTCCAAAATCACAGACGCACGCCACAGAGCTCACAGAAAACGCAGAGGTGATACGGGTCTGTGTTCTGTGTGGCTAACTGCTTTTTATAGGCTGACTAGCAGATCAGGCACATGCGCTACCCGCCGCGCCGCCACGTATGAAACCGTGCAAGAACGCGCAGCAACCCCTGCGGGGCATGGGCCCGGCGCCAAGCGCCAGCCGCGTATTTGTTGGCCTCTGCCAGAGTGGGATAGGGATGCACAGTGCCCAGGATCTTGTTGAGTCCCAGGTCGTGCTTCATGGCCAGCACGAATTCCGCCAGCAGCTCACCGGCATGGGCACCAACGATGGTGACACCAAGAATCCTATCCTTGCCGGGCGCGGTGAGCACCTTTACGAAGCCGTGCGCCTCTTCCTCGGTGATGGCACGGTCCAGGTCGTCGATACCGTAATGAGTGACTTCGTAGGCAACACCTTGCGCCCGCGCCTCCTGCTCATTGAGCCCGACGCGCGCCACCTCCGGATCAGTATAGGTGACCCACGGGATGACGCGATAGTCCGCCTTGAATTGCTTGAATGGGCTGAACAAGGCGTTCACCGCAGCATACCAGGCCTGGTGAGCAGCAGTGTGGGTAAACTGATATGGCCCGGTGACATCACCGCACACATAGATATTGGGATAGTTGGTGCGCAGGCAGGGATCAGCGGAGATGGTGCCGTTATCAGCAAGACTTACACCCAACTCTTCCAGGCCGAAGCCATTCACATTGGCACGGCGGCCCAAAGCGATGAGCAGCTTGTCGAACGGAATTTGCACCTCGTTGCCGCCATATTCACAGATCAAGAATTTAGTTCCCTCCCCGGCGCGTACAGCGAGCGGATTATGGTCGAGCAGGACTGCGGCACCCTCGGCGCGCAGGCGTTCGGTGATAAAAGCCGAAACCTCATTGTCCTCCTTGTTTAGGATCCGGTTCGAGCGTTGCACCAGCGTGACCTGCACACCGAGGCGCTGAAACGCCTGGGCCAGCTCACAACCTATTGGCCCACCGCCCAGCACCAGCAGCCTCGATGGTTTTTCGCGCAAATCCCATACTGTATCCGAGGTGAGATAATCCACATCTTCCAGGCCGGGGATAAAAGGCACGGCGGGCCATGCCCCAGTGGCGATGACGATAGTGCGGGTGGTTAACACGCGTCCATTCACCTCCACCTCGTAAGGCGAGCGGACACGCGCCTCGCCCTGGATACAATCAACGCCGAGGGCAGTGTAGCGCTCCACTGAATCGTGGGGCGCGATCGTCTTGATCACCCGCTGCACCCGCTCCATCACATCCGCAAAGTCATAGTCCACTGTCGCCTTCTTAAACCCGAACTGCCCGGCACGGCGCGCATAGGACATTATTTTGGCGGAACGGATCAACGCCTTGCTGGGTACGCAGCCGGAATTTAAACAATCGCCACCCATCTTGTGACGCTCGATCAAGGCCACTTTTGCCTTCACCGCAGCGGCGACATAGGCTGTCACCAAACCACCCGAACCGGCACCGATCACAATCAGGTTGTAATCGAAACGCCGCGGCCGGGGATAATGGCGCAGCGCCTGCCTGCCCTTAACACCATCCACGGACTTCTTCGCAACCAAGGGAAAAACACCCAGAAGAGCGAAGGACAATAACAAACCCGGCGACAAGATGCCCTGCAAGGAATCGAGACGCGCCAACTGGGTTCCAGCGTTTACATAGACCAGGGTAGCCGGCAACATACCCAGCTGGCTTACCCAGAAAAAGGTAGTGGCGCGAATGGCGGTGAGTCCCATTACCAGATTGATCACGAAGAAAGGGAAGATGGGGATGAGACGCAGGGTGAACAGATAAAAGGCTCCCTCGCGCGCCATCCCCTCGTCTATGGCGCGCAGACGCTCGCCAAAACTCGCCCGCACCACATCCCGGAACAAAAAACGTGCGCTGAGCAGGGCCAGTGTCGCACCGATAGTGCTGGCAAAGGAGATGACAACGGTGCCGGTCGCAAATCCGAACAAAGCTCCGCCCGCGAGGGTCATAATCGTCGCCCCAGGTAACGAGAAAGCGGCCATGGCGACATAGACCCCCATATAGATAAGCAGGGTGCGGAGCGTGTGCTGCTGATAGTAACTGGCAAATGCCGTTTGTTGGGACTTGAGGTAGTCCAGGGTGATATAACGATCTAAATCCTGCGTGAAGAACACATAGACTACTGTGGCAACCACCGCCACCAGAAACATCTTCGCCAACATACGCATCTTCATCAACTCTTTCGCCACCGCTGTTTCGTGCCAAGGATACAGCATCGGAGACAGCAATGCGTGGCTCTTGGAGCCTGTCAGAAGTAAGGGTATCGCAGCAAGCGCGAGAGCAATTTTTAGGAGCTTTTGAATTATTCAGAGGCAGAGGCTCCCCGGCACACGGACGCGCTCTGAAAATTCGCGGATGGAATTATTTCAGAGCTTCCTTGACTGGGTACGATTCAAAGCCACAGCAGGATGTGTCAGCGCTTGCGTAACCCACCAAGCGCCGCATAGCGGCAACGCATTTTCAAGATGTTACATATGCCGGCTGAATCGCCCATGCCTGGCATAGGACAGCAAGTTCCGGAATTGTTCGCCGCTCATGTGAATCAGGTCCTCGTGGCTGCCCGCTTCGAAATAGATATCCGGCTGTTCCGCGAGACTGTCATCCCAGATCATTTCAACCCCATAGGCCGCACCTAAGGGTGGTATCGCACCGGCTTCACAATCTTTAAACAATGCGGAGATTTCGGTTTCAGTGGCCAGGCCCAGCCTGCGATGCAGTGTACGATGCAACTCGCCCATTTCAAGTTTATAAGTGGAGGGCAAAGCAGCCATGAGATAACCGCTTTCATCTTCCAGTAAAACCGCCTTCGCCAAGCGGTCGCCGGGAATATGGGTTATTTGCGCGGTTTGCATGCTATTTTGTGTGCGAGGGTGCGAGATCAAGTCATACTTGATCCCTTTACGCATCATATAACTTTCGAGTGTGTGAGAGATGGTCATGGCAGATTCCTCCATGTATGAATTGCCAGAAACATTGAGGGGAAGCGGGGAATTATGCTCCACCCCAGATAAGGCGGCATTTATCAAGTACCCTTGAAGTTTATGAGCCATTTATTTTAAAAAGTCAAGGGGGTATGCGAAATTTATAGAAGCACTCTCAAATCTCATTCCCCACCATCTGCTCGTCATCCGCAAACCCCGGCCCCTCATGCTCATGAATGCGGCACAACGGTGTAAGTGGGCAGAATTTGCACGTCTGCGGCGGATTCTTCGGGCCAACCGGGGCATGGCCGGCGCGGAACGCTGCGCCGAGGCTGTGCAGTATCGCCTTCCATTCATCGACAAGACCATTCCATGAGGATATATCCTCAATCTCGCTGATAGCCGTTATGCCGGGGGCTATTCCGGCATATTGCGCCAGCCCTTTGAATTTCATGTCGCCGCTTCTGACTTGCGCAAACATCAGCGCCGCCACCTCTTGCTCATTAAAGGCGCAATACAGAGGCAGCTGGGGTTCGTCCGGGCGATCACCAAACCAGCCGCTTATATTTGAAATGCCGGTCTTATAGTCGATGATGACCTGTCTACCGTCCGGCAGCTGGTCAACACGGTCGATGCGGGTGGTCACGTTTATTCCGCCAATTTGCACCACGCGTTCCTGTTCCGGCTCAAACACTGTAAAAGGCGCACGCTGTTTTTCCAGCGCCAACCAGGCTGTGACGAGTCCCTCCAATCTATTTTTTTCCAGCGCCGTGAATTTTTCAGTGAAGGTGAGCCGCCGTTTTCCTGCCATAGCGCTGATAGCTGCCGCAACGGCTTGCCTAACGATATCTTTTATCGTTTCATCGGAAAAACTGCACAGGTTTTCATAAGATTGAAGTTTTTGCCATGTCTGTTCCAATGACGAGTGCAAAAGCTGCCCGCGTTCCATGGGATTCAAGCCGATCTGGGTGGTTGCCAGTGGCCGCGCACCCAGGCGATATTCGGCAAAAGCGCGAAATGGACATGCCGCCTGTTGCTTGAAAACGCCAGTACCGCCGGAGACCAGCGAGCCCTCCTGCAACGAAGGGGCCTGATAATCTTCCATGCTCTCAATAGCCGCGGCCTGGTGCGTGATAGCCGCAAAGGAAATTATTTGCGCCATGCTCATATAGCCTGGCAGATCCTCTGGCACGGCTTCTTCCAGGCCGGCGATGAGTGGTGAGGGACGCAGATGGCGGTCGCCGTCACGCTGCGGGTAACTCATCACCACTTCAGGAGCGCTGGCGAGCAACCTTTCCGTCATGCGCCGGGCGAATGCCAGTTCGCGCGCCGCAGAGGCGTGCGGCAGGCCTTGCGCGCGTTGCAGCGAGAGCGGCAGAAACGGATTGGGACGCGGCGGCGCCGGCCATACCTCGTCGTGCAAGCCCATCACCCAGAGGTGATCGAAGTGTATCCCCGCCGCCTCCATCACGCCCAGGATCTGTATTGGGGCATCCATCCCCTGCGGTTGAAACAGCGTATCGGCGGCCATCTTCCGCAGACAGGCCAGTGCCTCATTGAGGCTTTGCCTTGCCACCACCTCATCCAGCCGCGCATAATCGGCCAGCAACTCACGCCAGGCCATCGCCGTTTGATATTCTTGACTATTCAGCGGGCGCTCACCGGGCCAGCCCATGGCCGCCAGCAAACCAGAGAATGTTGCCTTCCACGCACTGGGTGCTTGGTGGCGCGGCAAGGCATGCATCAACTCGATACACTGCTGCAGGCGCGCGCCGAGCAGCGGACAGGCATCCGCTGTAATAGCGTGGCGTTTTATCTCCTCCACGCTGACCGTCAACTCACCAAAGCGGCGCAACCGTGCATCCAGCCATCCCCTGCGTGTCATTTCCTGCTCGCCCCCCGCCAAAAACGGCGAGATCAACAAGGCACCCAGCTTTTCCAGCGGCAGTTTTCCCCGTGCCATTTCAATAATCAGCAAGGCGGCATTGATGAGGGGTTGATCGAGCAAGGGCATGCCCAAGGAGATATTGCAGAGCGACGCATCCGCAGTCTCACCGGGCATAATGGAGGCAGGCAGCAACACCTCATTAAAAATACGCGCCACCTTTTCCCGTAGCGTACCCAAGTCATGGATGACCACGCCTATGGCATAGGCATTCCCCTGCTCCAGCAGATGACGCGACCAGCGCGCCGCGGCAGTGATCTCGGCATCGGCGCCGGCAAATCCAATGCGTCGCGCCCGGCTCTGCGGGAAGGACGGCAGTTGAATTTCACTCACTTCACTGCCTGCCGCCCGCAACGCCTCGAAAAGGGTTTGTTGCTGTGGTGTCAACTCGTCGAATCCCGCCAACAGCAGATGGCGGGGCGTCATCAATGCGCCGGCATGGATCTGCCGCGCGATAAAATCCGGCAAGCGGGCATTCTCCATCCATCCAGATACACGGCAGAGATCTTCAAAAGACCTGGCCCAACGCTGGAATGCCAGGACATCCTCATTAAAGACATTATTTCTGTCGTCAAGCCTGACCTTCCATTGCATGAGCAATGCCCATGCCTCCAGCGCGTCCTGTGCCGTAGCGGAAACGCGCAACAGCCCCTGTCCTTCCGGCGACTCGGCAATGATCCGTTCCCACAGGGTCAGTTCCTGCTGGGTGTTTAACAGCGTGGGATACTCTCCCAGAGCGGCGCTCTCCGCCATCTCACCCCAGCACCTCCCCAGCCAGGCGGGCAATGGCAGAATGTCAGCGCTTCGCCATACCGCGCGTCCTTGCGCCTCTTGGCGGGTATCAAACAGGCGGCGCAAATGACGCGACAGACGCCTGTTGGCGGTCAGCAATGTGGCGCCCTGTTCGAGCGCGGAAAAAATGTCGTCCATCATAATCCTACTGCGTCACAAAGCGCTGAAGGGTGCATTGCGGCGTTAAAATCGGACTCAAAATGCTCATTTACTATCTGTAAACTGCGCTTTCTCGCCCGCAATGCCTTGCACTGCATCCCTTGATCACTTTGTGACGCAGTAGGAATAACGAATGAGAAAGCAGGCTCCTGGATTGGGCGACACAGTCACCGTAGACAGGGTAACATATACAGCCTTTACTGAATGCGCCACGCGGCAAGATGAGAAAAACACAAGCCGGCGCTCACCCACAAGTTAATGCGCAGAATGAAAAAAGAATTATTTCATATTATTTATAAAACATTTTTATTTTTATATACGGGGTTTGCCTGCACTGGCGCCGCATTCGCCGCAAACTCCGCCGGAGAAGGCGCCTCCCCGCTTGATTTCACCGGCACGGGCTTTGGCCTGCTGGCGTTGCTGCTCTTCGCGATCGCCTATGCGCTGGTCATTAGTGAAGAGTTTCTCCATCTGCGCAAGTCCAAGCCTGTCATCGTTGCCGCCGGGGCGATATGGATGCTGGTGGGCATCGCCTATCTCATGCATGGCGACAGCGTCACCGCCGGCACAGCCCTGCGCCACAACATACTTGAATACGCGGAGATCATGCTTTTTCTGCTCGCCGCCATGACCTATATCAACACCATGGAGGAGCGCGATGTATTCAATGCCTTGCGCGCCAGGATGGTCTCCGCTGGTTATTCCCTGCGTAAAATCTACTGGATATCCGGTGTGCTTGCCTTCTTTATCTCATCCGTCGCCGACAACTTGACCACCGCCTTGCTGATGACGGCGATCACGCTCGCAGTGGGCACCGGCTATCCTGGTTTCGTCGTAGTGTCATGTATCAACATCGTGGTGGCCGCCAATGCCGGGGGCGCATTCTGCCCATTTGGCGACATTACCACGTTGATGGTGTGGCAAAAAGGTATCGTCAAGTTTCATGAATTCTTCGATTTGTTTCTTCCTGCGCTGGTAAACTGGCTGGTCCCGGCCATGCTCATGTCGTTCGCCATCCCAAAAGCACAGCCCAAGGCCATGAGTGAGACTATTCATGTAAAACGGGGAGGTTTCTTTATCATTGGCCTCTTTGTGTTTACCCTGATAATGTCTGTATCGCTCCATCAATTCCTGCACCTGCCGCCAGTGCTGGGCATGATGACAGGGCTGGGTCTACTGCAAATCCATGGCTATTTCCTGAAACGGAATGATCATGCCAGACAACGTGCCCTGCCATGCCCGCCCGAACTGGAACCCTTTGGACTTGATATCTACACCAACCCGCATGACCGCCCCTTCGACATTTTCAACAGTCTGCGGCGTGTCGAGTGGGACACCTTATTGTTTTTCTATGGGGTGGTTCTGTGCGTAGGCGGGTTGGGTGCGCTGGGCTATCTCACGCTGCTGTCACAAACCATGTACACCGATCTTGGCCCTACCACCGCTAATATTTTGGTAGGCCTACTGTCTTCCGTGGTGGATAACATCCCCGTTATGTTTGCCGTACTCACTATGAATCCGGACATGTCTCATGGCCAGTGGTTGCTGGTAACACTCACTGCTGGGGTCGGCGGCTCACTGCTTTCGATTGGTTCCGCGGCAGGCGTGGCAGTGATGGGCCAGGCGCGCGGCACATACACCTTCTTTGCCCACCTGAAATGGTCCTGGGCGATTGCGCTGGGCTATGCCTCCAGCATCTGGGCGCATTTTTTATTGAATGCGGATTTGATGTAAATCAATTACATGACATGTCTGCGCCATTCCTTTGTAAGCAAATGCCTATTTTTCTGTAATCGCCACCCTAAATAATCCTCATAATTATTATGGATATTTTTCAAAAAAAATATTAATTACATAATTATCATAATAAAAACATCAAGAAACATTAAAACCTCAAGCATCGCCCCCTTCTTTTTTGTCTCCTATTAGAGACGCGCCTTATGAGGACCCATGCTTAAAAAACCCCACCATAGCGAGTACAGTAATTTGATGATCTAAAGACTTTCAGGTATCGAGAAAACAGGCCATGAATACAATCAGGTTTGAAGATGACATTGCAAATACCCTTCCCTCAACAAACCTTGCTGGCCAAACCATCAACAATGAATTTAACGCCTTTCTGCAACTCACCGATGATGATATTCAGCTAGTAAAACGTTACCATCACTATTTTCTTCAAGGTGCGGTCTGTTTCTCGAAAATCTTTTACGATTACCTTCTATCTTCCCCGGCAACCGCCGCCATATTGCAAGACTACCAAAACCATGGCAACTCGATTTCGACGCTGGTAGAAAATCAATTAAAGCACCTCTCGACCTTTCTTGATGCGAATATAAATGATGAATCCGCCGCGCAATTAACGCATATCGGCAAGATTCATTACCAGGCCAAGATTGCACCAGAATGGGTGATGGGAGCCTACCGGCTCTATCTGGATCACCTGCAATCCATCATCAGCGCTGAAAGTGAAATTCTTGAGGAGCATCGTAACCCGCTCACCGCAGCACTCATCAAACTGTTGTTCCGTGACATGGGGCTGATGCTGAAAGGCTACTGGGATAACGCATTCCAGGCTTTGCAGGAAGAGCAGCGCAAAGTCGGGGAATTGCAAGATCAGGTCTCCAGCCTGTTGGCGAACATTCCGCAAATATTATGGTCTGTCGATGTAGCTCAAAACAGGCTTTTGTATATCAGCCCCAACACGCGGCAGATTTGCGACATCGACATGGAGACACCCATTCCATGCCTTGGCAACACCATTATGGAGGACAAGGAAAACGTTCGGCTGGCTTGGCAACAGGCACTGAAGGGCGAGCGTATCGAAGTGGAAAGCAGGATGAATACGGCGACGGGGGAGCTGCGTTGGTTCCGCAGGGTATTCAATCCTTTTTTCGATATTAACGGCAATGTGGTGCGTATCGACGGCCTGATGGAAGATGTCACTGAGTCGAAACAAGCTATCGAGCGCCTGCAATATCTGGCAACCACCGATGTTCTGACCGGGCTTGCGAATCGCACGTTGTGGTATGACCGGCTTAATCAAGCCTTGGTTGTCGCGCGCCGTAAAGAGGGACAGCAAGCGGTGTTGATGATACTCGACCTGAACAATTTCAAAATCGTCAACGACACACTGGGGCACGCCACCGGGGATGAGATATTGTCACAATCGAGTTCGCGCTTGCGCGCGGTGCTGCGCGAATCAGATACCCTTGCCCGCTTGGGAGGCGACGAGTTTGCGGTGCTACTACCGGATGTTGCGCATGGCAGGGAGGCGGCGGAAAAGATTGCCAAAGCTATCCTTGGATGTTTTGCGGAGCCATTCCACTGCGAGGCACACGAAACTCATGTGGGCACGTCCATAGGCATAGCGATATTTCCTGAGCACGGCCTGGATGCAAAAATCCTGATGAATCGCGCCGATGCGGCGATGTATGAAGCAAAAAGCAAAGGAGGAGGTTTCCAGATCTATCGTTCCGAGTCAGACATCAATAATGGACAACGGCTGCGGATATCGGCCGACCTCAGACATGCACTGGAGCATAAGCAATTTGTTCTGCGCTATCAGCCAAAAGTGGATATCAAAACCGGAAAAATTCATAGCGTTGAGGCCTTGTTACGCTGGCGCCACCCCCATTATGGCCTGATCAATCCCGCGGATTTCCTTCCTTTGGCGGAACGCACCGGCATGATTAATGAAATCACGCAATGGGTACTAAGCAATGCATGCTCTCAGCAAAAAAAATGGCATGAATCAGGGCTGAGTTTGCCGGTCACAGTCAATGTCTCGGCACGCGCCCTCCACGACCCCCAAGTGGTCGAGAATGTCGCAAGGATCTTGCATGCCAGCGGTACGCCAGCAGCCAGTTTGGGGCTTGAAGTTACCGAGGCCGTATTAATGTCCGCCGCCGCACGTGATGATCACCACCTGGAAAAGCTAAATGAGTTGGGACTCGCCATTTCTATCGACAATTTCGGCGTGGGCTATTCTTCCCTTTCTTACATAAAAAAGATGCCGATACAAAGCATAAAAATCGACAAGTCCTTTGTGAGCGGCATGAAAAGCAACGAAAGCGACGCCACCATCGTGCGTTCAACCATTGAGCTTGGCCATAACCTGGGCCTCCAGGTGGTGGCGGAAGGTGTGGAAAGCAGCGACGTATGGGAATCGCTAGCAAAAATGGGCTGTGATTACGCCCAAGGCTTCTACATCAGCCACCCGCTATCGGCGAATGAGTTGCTGCGCTGGACGCAGCATTAGAGAACCTCTGATTCCATTTTCACATCAATCGTGGAATCGTAGGGTGCGTTCCACGCACCACAATCATTGGTGCGTGGAACGCACCCTACGATATTTCACTTTTTATTGCGAAACGGAATAACTATCTGTACGCCCTGCTACTCTACGCTGACCTTATCAACACGCTGGAACCCTCTGGGCAAAAGACTACCGCGCCTGCCACGCTCGCCCGCGTAGTGCTCCAAATCAGCGGGCTTCAAGGTGAAATGGCGCTGCCCTGAGTGGACGGTCAGGTTTCCGTCACGCGACACTACGGCAATTGCAACGACAAACTCTTCATGTGCGGCGGCTTTTGCCGGGGGAACACCAATGATCTTGTTGCCCTTACCCTTGGTCAGCGCGGGCAACTCGCTTACTGGGTGGAGCAACAGATGGCCAGTGTTGGTGATGGCTGCTACACGATCGGTATCCACCTGCTTTATCAATACCGGCGGCAACACGCGCGCACCTTCGGGCAGGGTCAATACGGTCTTGCCGTTTTTATTTTTGGCGTAAAGCTCTTCCATTTTCACGACAAATCCATAACCGGCATCGCTGGCTATTAGATAAAGATCTTCCGGGTTGCCCAGAATCACACTGGCAAACGTGGCACCCGGCGGCGGGCTGACGCGCCCGGTGAGCGGTTCACCCTGGCCGCGCGCGGATGGCAGGCCATGGGCGGGCAGCGAATAGCTGCGGCCTGTGGAATCAAAAAAAACGGCAAGCTGATTGCTGCGTCCCGAGCAAGCCGCCAGGAAAGTATCGCCCGCCTTGTAACTGAGCGTTGTGGGGTCGATGTCATGTCCCTTGGCGGCGCGTACCCAGCCTTTTTCCGAGAGCACCACCGTTACGGGTTCCGTGGGGATTAATGCTGTCTCGTCCATCGCCTGGGCCGCACGGCGTGCGACGATCGGCGAACGCCTTTCATCACCGTATTTTTCCGCATCTTCCATCAGCTCTTTGCGGATCAGCGTCTTGAGGCGTTGCGCCGAGCCCAGTGTTTTTTCCAGGCCGTCACGCTCGGCGGCCAGCGCATCCTGCTCGCCACGTATCTTCATTTCTTCCAGCTTGGCCAGGTGCCGCAGCTTCAATTCGAGTATCGACTCGGCCTGCGTATCGCTGAGCGTGAAGCGCTCCATCAGCACCGCTTTGGGATGATCCTCGTAGCGGATGATGGCGATAACCTCATCGAGATTCAGATAGGCGATGAGCAGTCCATCGAGGATATGCAGCCGTTGCAGAACCTTGTCCAGGCGGTATTGCAGACGACGGCGAACCGTGGTGGTGCGGAATGACAGCCATTCACCAAGAATGACACGCAGGTTCTTCACCTGCGGCCGGCCATCGATACCGATCATGTTCATGTTGATGCGATAGCTGCGTTCCAGATCAGTGGTGGCGAACAGATGCGCCATCAGCGCCTCCACGTCGACGCGATTGGAGCGCGGCACGATGACCAGGCGCGTGGGGTTTTCATGATCGGACTCGTCGCGCAGATCTTCCACCATCGGCAGTTTTTTGGCATTCATCTGCGCGGCGATCTGTTCCAGCACCTTGGCGCCGGACACCTGATGCGGCAAGGCGGTGATCACAATGCCATCGCCTTCCTTCTCGTAACGGGCGCGCATGCGGACACTGCCGTTGCCGGCCTGGTAAATGCGCAGGATATCCTCACGCGGCGTGATGATCTCAGCGTCGGTGGGAAAATCCGGACCTTGGATGTGCTCGCACAACTGCTCGACCGTTGCGTTTGGCTCATCCAGCAGACGAATACAGGCGCTCGCTACCTCGCGCGCATTATGCGGCGGGATATCGGTGGCCATGCCTACCGCGATGCCGGTCCCGCCATTGAGCAGCACATGCGGCAGGCGCGCAGGTAGTAACGCTGGCTCGTCCAGCGTGCCGTCAAAATTCGGCACCCAATCCACTGTGCCCTGCCCCAACTCGGCCAGCAGCACCTCGGAAAACCGACCAAGGCGAGCCTCGGTGTAGCGCATCGCGGCGAATGACTTGGGGTCGTCCGGCGAGCCCCAGTTACCCTGCCCGTCGACCAGAGGATAACGGTAGGAAAAGGGCTGCGCCATCAGCACCATCGCCTCGTAACAGGCGGTATCGCCATGCGGGTGAAATTTGCCCAGCACATCACCCACGGTACGCGCCGACTTCTTGTGCTTGGCGGCAGCAGACAGGCCCAGTTCGGACATGGCATAGACAATACGCCGCTGCACCGGCTTGAGCCCGTCGCCGATATGGGGCAACGCGCGATCAAGAATCACGTACATGGAATAATCCAGGTACGCCTTTTCGGTAAATGCCTTGAGCGGCAGGCGTTCGATGCCTTCGTAGCTTGTTTCAGAAATGTTCGTCATGGTTTACCAAATCAGGGATAGAGTACGCTTCACACACCACATGAAGCGGTTTTAAGGATCACACAACCTCCGCCAGATCACCCTTCAGCTCCAGCCACGCCTTGCGATCACCGGCGCGTTTCTTGGCCAACAGCATGTCGATGAGACTGTTGGTGTCGTCATCAGCTTCGATGGTGAGTTGCACCAGACGGCGGGTGTCGGGGGCGATGGTGGTTTCACGCAGTTGCAGCGGGTTCATCTCGCCCAACCCCTTGAAGCGCTGTATGCTGACCTTGCCTTTAACCTTCTCTGCCGCGATGCGATCGAGCACGCCCTGTTTCTCGGCATCATCCAGCGCGTAGAAAATTTCCTTGCCGGCATCGATGCGATACAGCGGCGGCATGGCGACAAACACGTGCCCCGCCTCGACCAGCGGCCGGAAATGGCGCAGGAACAGCGCGCACAGCAACGTGGCGATATGCGCCCCATCGGAATCGGCATCGGCAAGGATGCAGATTTTGCCGTAGCGCAAACCATCGAGCTTATCCAAGCCCGGTGTCGCGCCAATAGCCACGGAAATATCGTGTACCTCCTGCGAGGCCAGCACCTCGTCGGAACCGACCTCCCAGGTGTTGAGGATTTTGCCGCGCAACGGCATGATCGCCTGAAACTCGCGGTCACGCGCCTGCTTGGCGGAACCGCCCGCGGAATCACCCTCGACCAGAAACAGCTCTGTACGCTTGAGGTCTTGAGAGGTGCAATCGGCCAGCTTGCCGGGCAACGCAGGACCGCTGGTGACTTTCTTGCGCACCACCAGCTTTCCGGCACGCAAGCGGATCTGGGCATTGCCAATGGCATATTGCGCGATGCGCTCGCCCATCTCGGTGTGCTGGTTGAGCCACAGGCTGAAGGCATCTTTCACCACGCCGGAGACGAATGCGGCACACTCGCGCGACGACAGCCGCTCCTTGGTCTGACCGCTGAATTGCGGGTCCTGGAGCTTCGCCGACAGGATGTAGCTGCACCGGTCCCATACATCTTCCGGGGTCAGGCGCACGCCGCGCGGCAGCAGGTTACGGAATTCGCAGAACTCGCGGATCGCCTCTGTGAGACCAGTACGCAAGCCATTCACATGCGTACCGCCCTGTGCGGTGGGGATCAGGTTCACATAGCTTTCAGCAATCACCTCGCCGCCTTCCGGCAGCCACACCACAGCCCATTCGGCGGCTTCCTTGTTGCCCTCCATGCGCCCGATAAACGGCTCATCCGGCAACAATAGCGCATCTTTCAGTTCGTCGAGCAGATAATCCCTGAGACCGTCCTGGTATTGCCACTCGGCTTTCTCACCGCTGGCTTCATCAAAAAAACTCACCCGCAGACCTGGGCACAGCACGGCTTTGGCACGCAGGATATGTTGCAGTTTCGACACCAGGAATTTCGGCGTGTCGAAATATTTGGGGTCTGGCCAGAAACGCACTAGGCTGCCGGTATTCTGTTTGCCCACCTGGCCAATGACCACAAGATCGGACGCCTTGTCGCCGTTGGCGAAGGCCATGTGATATTCCTTGCCGCCGCGCCGCACCCATACTTCAAGCCGCTGTGACAGGGCATTGACCACCGACACGCCGACGCCGTGCAGCCCGCCGGAAAAGGTGTAGCTTTTGTTGGAAAACTTGCCGCCCGCGTGCAGCCGCGTGAGGATCACTTCCACCCCTGGCACACCTTCTTCGGGATGAATGTCGACCGGCATGCCGCGGCCATCGTCCTTAACCTCCAGCGAACCGTCCTTGTAAAGGATTACCTCGATGGATTTGGCAAATCCGGCGAGGGCCTCATCAACACTGTTGTCGATCACCTCCTGGGCAAGATGATTGGGACGCGTGGTGTCGGTATACATGCCGGGGCGCTTGCGCACCGGGTCGAGGCCACTCAGCACCTCGATGGCGGCGGCGTTATATACAGTACTCATGTTTTTGAAGGTCTCGAAAAGTAACGGAAAACACAGCAATGGGCGGGAAAACTACTGAAAATGTGCTCTCAAGTCAAACACTGAAAACGGAAGAACGGCGCTTTATTTAGTGAATACAACGGCCTAATGACCCTTTTGCACAGGCGCTTTTATCCACCCAAATAGCATTATCTAGCCGTACCCCCTCAAGATTCGCCCCCTCCAGCCTGGCACCCGAGAGATCCGCATAGGAAAGATTCGCTCCCTGCAAATTGGCATTGCTCAGATCGGCGTTACGCAGGCTGACGCCGAGCATCACCGCCCCTTGCAGATCCGCCGCGCTCAGATCGGCGATGCTCAGGGTGGCAAAGGACAGGTCACTGCCTTTGAGCCTGCCCTCGCGTAGCGACGCCCCGCTCAGATTCACATTACGTAACTTGGCGCCGGTCAGATCGGCCTTGTCCAAGTGTACGCCTTCCATCCGGCAATCGCTCCAATTAACACCAGGGCGTGCCGAGACAGTGCAATCCCATGCCGCATTCTCCGACGCCGGTTGGGATAAATACAGCAGCCCAGCGACAAACAAGACTATGCCGCCGATCACGATGGCGGCCCACTTACCGTTAAATCGGGCCTCCTGTCCCACATCCCTGCCGGCCTTGGCGGCCCGGTGCTGAACCACCTCGGCCGGTTCCTGCTGCCTGCGATCACCGCTACGCCGGCTCACCCCCTCAGGCACGATATCGTTCGCGCCACGCCGCTCGCGCAGCCGCTCGTCAGCCCAGCGCCGTGCCGCGTGCAGGCGCTCCCGCGCGAGGGAATCATGAGGATCGGCCCGCATTGCTTCGGGGATCAATTCCGGCAGGGCACTCACTGGTGCCCATGTTTCCCGGTCTTGGCTCAACTCATCATCCAGGCTGATGCGCCCCAGCAGGATATGGCGCGACACCAAGCCTGCTGCAAAGGGACCTCTGATTTCGCCGCCACGGCGGACGTACCACAAATACTGGTTCTGCATATCACGTTTCACCCCTGATAAACGAGTGTATGGAATTATTCCAAGTTTAGTCTATACTGACTTTGTGGCCGCTGCCCGACAATTGGAGGTATATTTGCGATGGCAAACAATTTGCGCCCTCATTGTCACCTCATCGTTCCCCTGAAGAGCATCACGTTGATCACGGTAGGTTCGTGACATGCGAATAAACGCCCCGGAACAGGCGTCTCCAGCCATCACACCAAGCAGCCCCAAAGCATTGGACGCATGGCGTGTGGGGCAGATTCTCAATGCAACAGTCATTGAAACGGCAGCCCAGGGCGCCATAACACTGCGTATCAACAATATTCTGGTCCAGGCACAAAGCCAGTTGCCCGTCTCCCCCGGCCAGCAGCTCAGTCTACAGGTTGCCAACACCGGCAAACAAACCGTTTTGAAGGTAATCGAACCCGCTGTGCCCGTCGACCCGCTGAGCCAGGCATTGCGAGTGGCCTTGCCGCGCCAGACGGCGCTTCCACCGCTGCTGGCCAATCTCGCGTGGCTTGCCACGCCGTCCGAAAAGGCACAAGCATCCCCGCTACCCCCCGCAGTGACGCAGCTCGCCAGCCAGCTATTCAACAACCTTGCCAGCGCCGCCAGCGCTGCCACGGCCCAAGGCCTCAAAGACGCCCTTTACAATTCGGGCCTATTCCTGGAAAACAAGCTGGCGCATCAGCTCCCTGGACAAGAACAACAAGGCTTGCCAAATGACCTTAAGGCAGGTTTGTTGCGGCTCCTGGAGGGACTGCATGCGGAGGGCGCCCGGAGCCAAAATTCACCGGGCCAGCCCTCCGCCACGCAGCCTCCGCCATTGTGGGGTTCCCCTTTGCAGGCCCAGCCGGCAGTGCCCGCCTCACTTCCTGCCCAATCTCCCGCTGGCGCGATAGCGGAATTGACACATCAAACGGAAGGCGCCCTGGCGCGATTGCAACTCAATCAGCTGACCTCGCTACCGACCGCAGAGCATCCCGCGCCATTCTGGACACTCGAATTGCCGCTACGCCACAACAGCCGCGCCGATCTGCTCCACATGCGCATTGAGCAGGATCGAACTGCAAAACAATCGAGTGCGCAGAACCCATCGTGGACGGTTTCACTGGGGTTCGACCTCGACGGCCTGGGTCCCATGCATGCCCGCATCACGCTTGCCGGTCAACGGGTTTCCACCACGTTATGGGCAGCGCATAGCGAGACCGTGGCATTGCTGGACAAGCATATCGATGAACTTTACCATGGACTCGCGCGCGCAGGACTAAAAACAGACACTATCCACTGCCAGCAGGGAGAACCACCCCGCGCAGCGGCTGGGGCGGCAATCACCAATGAAATGGCCTTGGTGGACCTCACGGCATGACTAAAAAGCCTTTGCCCCCAAAAAGTGCCGTGGCGCTACGCTATAACGGCACAGGCGCGCCCCGCGTTACCGCCCAGGGCGAGGGATATATTGCTGAACAGATTCTGGCACTGGCGGATGAGCACAACATTCCGCTACATAAGGACGCCAACCTTGTACAGTTACTTTCCCAAGTGGAACTGGGAGAGGAAATCCCAGCCTCGCTGTATGCTGCGGTTGCGGAAGTGCTTTCGTTCGTTTATCTGCTGTCGGGCAAACTTCCCCAGCAGGTGACGCGAGAGAAATAACGCCCATGAGCAATACAATAGAAGACGAACAAAGTGGCTCCTGACAGCAAAAATTTTACTTTAGATAAAATTCACCCTATGCTGCCAGGCTAAAGGTAATGGTATATTGTGCCGATGATCCATGCTCCACGATGAATATAAAACAAACCACAAGAACCAAAGAAATTGAAGAATGACGCCTTTTCGCGAAAAACCTGAGACTCTTGTGGTTAACAACACCTCGGTCAACAAACCGTCCTCAGGGCACAATCACCAAGCGCTATCGAAAACACTGCGCGACGCGAACCAAGTATGTCTCCTCATCATCAGCGACCAGCCCGGCGATATTGCGCTGATGCGGTCTGCGCTCGAACAAAATGGGTTCACTAACCTGATAGTGGCTGGAAACAGCGAAGCCGCACTAGAACATTTAAGAAACAGCCTTAAAAATGGCACCAGTGACATTAACGCAATCTTGATGGATGTCACCGTTCCCAGCATGAATGGCTATGAAATATGCCGCATGCTGCATGCCAACAGCGACTGGCATGCGATTCCCGTCATCATAATCGCCCCCCACGAAGAATCCAATCAAATGCCCTTTGACGCAGGCGCCACAGATATCCTCTTCAAGCCCATCCGCGGCATGGAACTGATACCCCGCGTGATCGCAGCGCTGTCCCTCAAGGAAGAACGCGATTTGCGTAAATCCCGCGAGCATGAACTGGAAACCGAGTTGGCCGAGCGCAAAGTGATGGAAGCACGGCTGCAATACCTGGTAGGCCATGACGACCTGACAGGATTGAGCAACCGCCGCCGTCTGGAACAGGAACTTGAACTCGCCGTGCTGAATGCGCATTACAACAACACCACCAGCGCCCTGCTCTACCTTGATCTCGATCAATTCAAAGTAGTCAACGACACGGAAGGCCATACCGCAGGCGACCGCCTGCTGGTCAATGTCGCCAACAAACTCCGGCGCCAAGTAGGCGCGACCGGCACACTGGCGCGCATCAGTTCCGATGAATATGCCGTGCTTATCGAAAACATCAGCCTGGATGACGCTGTTCGTACCGCCGAATCCTTGCGCTGCCTGATGGATGAATTTTATTTCAAGACAGACAGCCGGACTTACCACATCGGTGTCAGTATCGGCATAGCCCTAATCCACCCCGACGAAAACATAACGGCGGGCGATGCGCTGACCCGCGCCGATCAAGCATGCTACGTCGCCAAGACACGTGGCCGCAACATGGTTCATGTATTCAGCCATGAAGATACGGAAATGCTGCCCTTGCGCCACGCCGCGCAATGGGTGCCACGGATCAGGGACGCTTTGCTTAACGACAAGTTTTGCCTGGTCTTCCAGCCCGTAATCAGCCTGCCTAGCTATGAGACCACCCATTACGAAGCATTGATACGCATGATCGGGAATAATCAGGAACTGATCAGCCCGATCAATTTCATTCCGGTGGCGGAACGCATGGGACTGATACACGATATCGACCTGTGGGTAGTGGAACACGCCATTGATGTATTGCGCACACTGCCCGTGCATTTATCCCTCAATATCAACTTGTCCAGCCACGCCTTCCAAGATCCCGCCCTGCCACCCCTGATCAGGGAAAAGCTCGCAACAACAGGGGTCGAGGGCAAACGCATCACCTTCGAAATTACCGAAACCGCGGCCATCGCCAATTTTTCGCAGACACGCAACATGATCACCCAGTTGCGCACGCTGGGTTGCCGGTTCGCGCTTGACGATTTCGGTGCGGGATTCAACTCCTTCAGCTACCTCAAGCAGTTCCCTGTTGACTACCTGAAAATAGACGGCGCATTCATCACCAACCTTGTCAACGACCCTGTAGACCAGACTCTGGTCAAATCCATGACCGAAGTCGCCCGCACCCTTGGCAAACGCACCGTCGCCGAGTTTGTGGAAAACAGCGAAACCTTGATACTGCTCAAGGAGTATGGGGTTGATTATGCGCAAGGATACTATGTGGGCAAGCCGCTACCGCTCAACATGATGGGTACTTAGGGCTAAAGCTGATGCCGTGCCTTCGGCGGCCGGGAGAAGCCTGCGCTCGTTTACGCGTCACTTTCCCTGGCTGGCGTAGATGGACAAAAACCTGATCACACATGCCGCGCCAGGATCAGCGCGTCCTCCCTGCCGCCCACGGCCGGGTAGTAGCCCTTGCGTACCCCCAGCTCGTTAAATCCCATCGAATGATAGAGATGAATCGCGGCCTGATTCGAGGGGCGCACCTCGAGCAGCAGGGTGTCGGCCTTGAGGCGGCTTGCCTGGGTCAATATGTGCTCCATCATCATACGCCCCAGCCCCAGCCCGCGCGATTCGGGTTTGACGCAGAGATTCAGGACGTGCGCCTCCCCGCCACCCGCCATCATGACGCTGTAGCCGTGAATTTCGCCGTTGTATTCGATCACCCAACCGCCATACCCCACTCGCAGGCAGTCGCGAAAGATACCTTCCGTCCACGGAAACGGATAGGCGCGCAACTCAATCGCCATGACGGCGGTCAGATCCTCAACAGTCATGGGCCTGATATGGCAGGCGGTTAATTTTTTTTTGGGAGGCATTGTGCCCTTACCACGCGGGCCGCAGGAAAGCTATTTTTGTTCCGAAAAGACCCTGCGCGCAAATTGCAGGTCTTCCCAGGCCTTGCGTTTTTCCCTGGGGGAGCGCAATAAGTAAGCGGGATGATAGGTCACCACCACCGGTATGCTGGTATCCGCATAACTGAATCGCTTGCCGCGCAAGGCGCCCAGAGTGCTGTCCGTCTTGAGTAGATTGTGTGCCGCTATCCTGCCTACCACGAGAATGACCTTGGGCTGAAGCAGGGCAATCTGGCGCTTGAGGTAAGGCTCGCACGCCGCAGCCTCTTCAGGCAGCGGATCACGATTGTTTGGCGGGCGGCATTTGACGACATTGGCAATGTACACTTCTTCGCGCTTCAGCCCTATGGCGAGCAGCATGGCGTTGAGCAGTTTCCCTGCGCGCCCCACGAAGGGTTCACCTTGACGGTCTTCGTCAGCACCGGGGGCCTCGCCGATGATCATCCATTGGGCCTGGCGGCTACCGACACCGAATACGGTCTGGGTGCGCCCCTTATGGAGTGCGCAGGTTATGCACACCGCCACGCGTGCTTGCAGCCCATCCCAGCCGAGCAGATGGATGTCGTTCTGCGTAGAAACTTCTTTGGTTTGTAAATCCTCCCTGTCCCCTTTTTGCAAAGGTGAGTTAGAGAGGATGGCCTTCCCTCCTTCTTCGCATGGGTGGGGGCGGGTTTCAAATCCGCCCCTGCCATCGATTTCCGGCAGAGGCCCTATCCGGCGCTCCCATGCCTGAATGCCCATGGCATCAAGGTATTCCAATCGCTTGTTATTCACGGCTTTCACCCATGGCCCACGCGATTCCCATGCGAGTATTGCTTCACAGTTGCGGATGGGCGCGCTCTGCTGGCGCGATGATCTTGTTCAGACCATTGATATACGCCTTGGCAGAGGCGATCACGATATCGGTGTCCGCGCCTTGGC
Source organism: Gammaproteobacteria bacterium Ga0074134 (assembly GCA_001464965.1). Taxonomy (GTDB): domain Bacteria; phylum Pseudomonadota; class Gammaproteobacteria; family Ga007554; genus LNEJ01. The sequence continues at coordinate 60,904 of LNEJ01000004.1, read as the reverse complement.
CATTGACGATGCGGCCGCCCTTTTCCATGCGCACCGTCACCTCACCCTGGGAATCGGTGCCGCTGGTGATATTATTGACAGAGTACAGCATCAATTGCGTGCCGCTGTTGACGATAGACTCGATGGCCTTGAAAGCCGCATCCACCGGGCCATCGCCCTGGGCCGCACCTTGTTTTTCAGCGCCATTAATCCATAACGTCACCACCGCGTTGGGCATTTCGCCGGTCTCTGAGCACACTTTCGAATAAACCAGCTTGATGTGCTCATTCTCCGCGGCAAGATTGGCCTCGGTGACCAAGGCCTGGAGATCCTCGTCATAAATCTCGTGTTTCTTGTCGGCCAAATCCTTGAAGCGGGCAAATGCGGCGTTCATCTCTTCTTCTGACTCGAAGCTGATATCAAGTTCCTGCAAACGCGTACGGAAGGCGTTGCGTCCAGAATGCTTGCCGAGCACCATACGGTTGGCGGTCCAGCCGACATCCTGAGCGCGCATGATTTCGTAGGTCTCGCGGCTCTTCAACACACCATCCTGGTGTATGCCGGATTCGTGGGCGAAGGCATTGGCACCAACAATCGCCTTGTTCGGCTGCACCGCAAAACCGGTGATGCCCGACACCAGGCGCGAACACGGCACGATCTGGGTAGTATCAAGATCCACCTGGCAGGAGAATATATCGGGCCGCGTGCGCACCGCCATCACGATCTCCTCAAGCGCGGCATTGCCGGCACGCTCGCCCAAACCGTTAATGGTGCACTCCACCTGGCGCGCGCCGTTCAATACGGCGGAAAGCGAATTCGCCACCGCCAAACCGAGGTCGTTGTGGCAATGCACGGAAAACACCGCCTTGCCGGCGTTCGGCACGCGTTCGAGCAAGGTACGAATCAACGCGCCGAACTGGTGCGGCAAATTGTAACCCACAGTATCGGGGATGTTGACGGTGCGTGCGCCCGCATCGATCACCGCCTCGATCACCCGGCAGAGAAAATCAATTTCCGAGCGCCCCGCATCTTCAGGGGAAAACTCGACATCATCGGTGTATTGCCGGGCACGTTTCACCGCCTTCACGGCCTGCTCCACCACCTGATCCGGCTCCATGCGCAACTTCATTTTCATGTGGATGGGCGAAGTGGCGATAAAGGTATGAATACGCGCCGCATTGGCGCCGCGCAAGGCCTCACCGGCGCGGTCGATGTCCTTGTCCAGCGCCCGCGCCAAACCACATACGCGGCTGTCCTTGACGGCGTTCGCCACCGCTTGCACCGCCTCAAAATCACCGGGGCTGGCGACCGGGAAACCGGCCTCGATAACATCCACCCGCATGCGCTCCAGCGCCTTGGCTATACGCACTTTTTCATCGCGCGTCATGGACGCGCCAGGGCTTTGCTCGCCGTCACGCAAGGTGGTGTCAAAAATAATCAATTTGTCGCTCATGATGTGCTCCGCTTTTTGGCTATCATGTTACTTGAATGGTCCAGACATGAGCAATCGCTTGCTTGCGCTTTATTTAAGCGCCGGGCAGGTCTGGAATTGTTTTGTGTTATGAGGCTCCCATGGGAGCCGAAAGGAATAGTTGTCTGCCTTACGGCAGCAGGAGTCGCAGGTGTGACAGCGGAAGGAAAGAAAACTCAGCGCGCAAAGTTGCGTTGCCCGGCATTGCCACCTCATTGTCACCTTTAACGGTGATTACGGTGGAAACGGCAGGCTGGGCATAACCTTTTGCACGGATCGTGAACATGTTTGATACGCTAATATAAACCGAGTCCAAATGCAAGCGAAAAAACCGCTTACTCAGGCGGCGGAAGGGCTTTACGTTGCCCGCGCTTTTTGTACATGCGGAATACAGCGGATACCGGCCCTGACAGTCCGTACAGCAAAAACACGCCGAGCAGCACCTCCGGCGGGCTGAGCGAGATAAACACAAAGATCAGCATCACCGCCACGACAGCGATGAAAGGCACCTTGTTTTTGAGGTCGAGATCCTTGAAGCTGAGGTAGTATATATTGCTGACCATCAGCACACCGGCGGCGACGGTGAGAAAAAACGCCATAACCGCCAAGTCCTTGCCGTTCAGGCCATAATCATTGCATACCCAAACCATTCCCGCGATCAAGCCGGCTGCGGCAGGACTCGCCAGGCCCTGAAAGTAACGTTTATCAACCTTGCCTATGCGGGTATTGAAACGCGCCAAACGCAGAGCGGCGGCGGCGGCATAGATGAAGGCAGCCAGCCAGCCGATCTTGCCGAGCGCGGACAATGACCATACGTATACCACCAGCGCTGGGGCAAGCCCGAACGAAACCATGTCGGCGAGGCTGTCATATTCTTTGCCGAAGTCGCTTTGGGTATTGGTGAGGCGGGCGATGCGGCCGTCGATACCGTCCATGATCATGGCGATAAATACCGCCACCGCCGCCGGCTCGAAACGCCCGTTCATCGCCGCCACAATGGCGTAGAACCCGGCAAACAGGCCCGCTGTGGTAAACAGGTTGGGCAACAGGTAAATTCCCCTGCTGCGCGGGACGCCACTGGTATCGGGTGTTTCTTCGTCCGTCACAGGCAATCACCCCTTTCCCTGTCACCCTCCCCCCCATGGAGAGAGGGCACTCCAGGTAGCGTGATCAATTCTTGCTCTGATCCACGATTTTATTGGCCTTGATCCACGGCATCATGTCGCGCAGCTTGGCGCCGACGGTTTCGATCTGATGCTCGCGGCCAATGCGGCGCTTGGCCTTCAAGGTGGCGGCACCGGCCTGATTTTCCAGGATGAACTCGCGCGCGAACTCACCGTTCTGGATCTCCGTGAGGATACGCTTCATTTCCGCCTTGGTCTGCGCGGTGACAATGCGCGGGCCACGGGTAAGATCACCATACTCGGCGGTATTGGAGATCGAGTAGCGCATATTGGCGATGCCACCCTCATACATCAGGTCGACAATCAGCTTGAGCTCGTGCAGGCACTCGAAATAAGCCATCTCGGGGGCGTAACCGGCCTCCACCAGGGTCTCAAAACCAGCCTGTACCAGCGCGGTCGCACCACCGCACAGCACGGCCTGTTCGCCGAACAGGTCGGTCTCGGTCTCTTCACGGAAGTTGGTTTCGATGACGCCCGCGCGGCCGCCGCCGTTGGCGCTGGCATAGGAAAGTGCAATCTCCTTGGCCTTGCCGGAGGCATTTTTGTAGACTGCAATCAAGCTGGGCACGCCGCCGCCCTGTGTATAGGTGGAACGCACCAGGTGGCCGGGACCCTTGGGCGCAATCATGATCACATCCAGATCGGCGCGCGGCTCGATCTGGCCAAAGTGGATGTTGAAACCGTGGGCAAAGGCCAGTGCCGCGCCCTGCTTGATGTTTGGCTCAATCGAATCACGGTACAGCTTGGCCTGATGCTCATCCGGCGCCAGGATCATCACAACATCGGCGCCTTTCACTGCCTCTTCGATGCTTTTGACAGCAAGGCCGGCATTCTTGGCTTTGGACTCCGAAGAGGAGCCGGAACGCAGCCCCACCACCACATCGACACCTGAATCCTTCAGGTTGTTGGCATGCGCGTGACCCTGTGAACCATAACCAATAATGGCCACTTTCTTTTCACGGATGATTGAAAGGTTGGTGTCTTTGTCGTAATAAATGTTCATGGTTTTTCCTTAGTGCAATGTAAAATAAAAATTCGTTTTTTAGCCGTGCGGGCCAGGAAGGCCAAAGCTAAGCCTACAGATGCAAACTTTTCTCCCCGCGGGCAATCCCGGACACCCCTGACCTCACTGTCTCCAGTATCGCAGCAGAACCCACCGCCTGAATAAAGGCATCCAGCTTGTCGCCCGTGCCTGTCAGTTCGACGGTATACGTGCCCGTTGTCACGTCGATGATATGGCCGCGAAAAATATCAACCAGGCGCTTCAGTTCCTCGCGCGCATCACCCGCCGTCCGAAGCTTGATCAACATCATCTCACGCTCGATATGAGGGCCTTCGGTCAAATCGATAAGTTTAACTACGTCGACCAGCTTGTTCAATTGCTTGGTAATCTGCTCCACGATCTCGTCCGAACCGCGCGTCACAAGCGTCATGCGCGACAAGGAGGGATCTTCGGTGGGCGCGACGGTGAGCGACTCGATATTATAGCCGCGCGCCGAGAACAATCCGGCAACACGCGACAGCGCGCCAGACTCGTTTTCAATCAGTATTGAAATAATATGACGCATGATCAAGCCAACTCTCTTTCCGGCGACAAATGCATTTCATGGTGCCCCTTGCCTTGGGCGATCATGGGATAAACGTTTTCAGTCTGATCGGTGATAAAGTCCATGAATACCAGGCGGTCCTTTAGCTTCATGGCTTCGCGCAACGCCGGTTCGACGTCGGCAGGTTTTTCTATCTTTATGCCGACGTGGCCATAACTCTCCGCCAGCTTCACGAAATCCGGCAATGCCTCCATGTACGACATGGCATAGCGGCCTTCGTAGAAGAACTCCTGCCACTGGCGCACCATGCCCATGTAGCGATTATTGAGATTGATAACTTTGATCGGCAAACCGTACTGACGGCAGGTGGACAACTCCTGGATACACATCTGGATACTGGCCTCGCCGGTCACGCATGCCACCGTCGCATCAGGGTGCGCGAGCTGCACACCCATCGCGGCGGGCAGGCCAAAACCCATCGTGCCAAGACCACCCGAATTAATCCAGCGATTCGGCTTGTCGAATTTGTAAAACTGCGCCGCCCACATCTGGTGTTGACCCACGTCGGAGGTGACAAAGGCGTCGCCCTGCGTGACGTTATAGAGGGTCTCCAGCACGAATTGCGGCTTGATGAGCGAACTGTTGCGGTCGTACTTCAGGCAGTTGACCGCGCGCCACTCGTTGATCTGATCCCACCACTGGGCAAGCGCCGCATGATCCGGCGTGCGCTTGTCCTCTTTGAGCAGGCGGATCATTTCCTTCACGACATGATCCACGTCGCCGACGATAGGCACGTCCACCTTGACGCTCTTGGAGATCGAGGATGGGTCGATATCCACGTGGACGATCTCCGCCTCGGGACAGAAGTATTCGACCTTGCCCACCACGCGATCATCAAAGCGCGCGCCGATGGCAATCAGCACATCGCAATGATGCATGGCCATATTGGCCTCGTAGGTGCCGTGCATGCCCAGCATGCCCAGGGATTGCTTGTCGGTGGCGGGATAAGCACCCAGTCCCATCAGAGTATTGGTGATGGGATAGCCGAGCATGCGCGTCATCTCGGTCAGCGATGACGACGCGCCGCTCCATATCACGCCACCGCCGGTATAGATCATGGGGCGCTTGGCCGACAGCATCAAATCCACGGCCTTCTTGATCTGCCCCGGATGGCCCTTCATCACGGGATGGTAGGAGCGAATCGCAACCTCTTCGGGGTAGGAATATTCCGCCCGGTGCATGGTGACATCCTTGGGAACGTCCACCACAACAGGACCGGGGCGCCCGGTAGTCGCAAGGTAGAATGCCTTTTTGATGGTCGTCGCCAGGTCTTTGATGTCCTTCACCAGGAAGTTGTGCTTCACGCAGGGACGGGTAATGCCGACGGAATCCACTTCCTGGAAGGCGTCCGAGCCTATCGCCCAAGTGTGTACCTGGCCGGTGATGATGACCATTGGGATGGAATCCATATAGGCGGTGGCAATGCCGGTGATGGCATTGGTGGCGCCCGGCCCGGAGGTTACCAGCACCACGCCGGGCTTGCCGGTGGAGCGCGCGTAGCCATCGGCGGCATGCGTCGCGCCCTGCTCATGGCGTACCAGGATATGCTTTACATCATCCTGCTGATACAGCGCATCATAAATAAATAACACCGCCCCGCCAGGGTATCCAAACACATATTCGACGCCTTCATCCTTAAGGCAGCGGACGAGTATCTCGGCACCGGTCAATTCCACGTCATCATCTCCACTGGTAGAAAAACGCCCGTCACAACGGGCGGTTTACGCTTTCGTTATTTCGATCTTAAACGCTGATTATAATGCGGCGCGCGGCCAAGGGATAGTGAAAAAACAGGGGCGATAACCAGACTCTTTGGAGGTGTTTTCAGCCAGCCAATATCAATCGGCAAGATGCCGCGCCAGAAATTCCTCAGTCTTGAGCCAGGCTTCGTCGGCCAGCTTGCGATCATAGGCCCTGGTTGCGGGGTTGGCAAAACCGTGATCGGCCTCGTATCGCGTGACCGTCAACGGCGCGGTACCCGCCTCACGCAGCGCATTCTCGAAGGCGGTTACCTTGGCCGGAGTAATCCAGACATCGCGCCTGGCGAAAATCCCCAGCACTGCCCCGCCCTGCAACGTCCGCAGCCGCGCGAGATCCGTCATTAAAGGGCCATAGTAAATCACCGTAGCGGATACCGCGCCGGGATCTTGCAATGTCGCCCACAGGGCCTGTCCGCCGCCGTAATCCCAGCCTAGCGCGGCAAGTTTGCGCCCTGGCGCTTTCAGATAATCCAGGCCAGCACTAAGATTGGCATTGACGGATTCCTGGTCAACCGAGGTCATGATCTGTGTTGCCAGCATCGGATCATTGGAATAGCGGCCATCATAGAGATCAATCGCCAGCGCCCGGTAACCCAGTCCAGCGAAACGATCCACCCACCCCTTGGCGTAATCGCCCAGGCCGCGGCGATCATGAAGAATGAGTATTCCGCGCTTGGCGTCTTCCGGTCCGGCGGCATAGGCATCAAGCGTTGTGCCATAAGCGGTAGTGAGCACAATCCTCTTGCCGCTCACCGTGGCGCTGGTTGTCTGCGGCGCATCCGCCGCATAAAGGCCAACAGCAAATCCGCCCAGAAAACAATATAGAAATAACCGCGCAACACACCGGAACATCGCTCATCCCCAAAAAACCATGGCCGAACCGACTTCCACGATACCACGGTATTTTGCGGCAAAACAACCTTCAGGACAGGAAAAGCGGTCAGCCACGGGGAGCACGGAACTCGCGGAGACGGCTGTACTCCCCCCGCCCGATTACAGCGACGCGGCTTCTTGCGGGGTGTGGGCCTGTATGCTCAGGGCATGTATCTCGCTCTGCATGGCGCTGCCCAGGGCCGCGTAGACCATGCGGTGGCGTTGCAGCAGCCCCTTCCCCTCAAATACATCGGCCACGATAGTGACGGTGAAGTGGCCACCCCCTCCCCTGGCACCGGGATGACCGGCGTGTTTGTGGCTGTCGTCGATGATGTCCAGCTTGATGGGAGACAGCGCGGCGGTGAGGCGTTCGCGGATCAGGGTGATGCGGGTGGGATTCGGCATCAGGGCAAGACTTTCTTGAAGGGTTTGACTATGACGCGGGCGTAAACACCTGCTGCCACGTAAGGATCGGCATCCGCCCAGGCCTGGGCGTCCTCCAGGGAAGGGAATTCGGCAATCACCAGGCTGCCGCTAAAGCCGGCGGGGCCGGGGGTTTCGCTGTCGATGGCGGGATGGGGGCCGGCGATTATCAGGCGTCCCGCATCACGCAACGCTTCCAGGCGTTTGAGGTGCTCGGGGCGCGCCGCCGTACGCTTCGCCAGGCTTTCTTCCACATCCTGACTAATGATGGCATACAACACGTTAACCCTCCTTATTAGTGGAATCTTGCGCCACCGGTTCAGGCGCGGGTTGAACGTGGCGCGAGAGATAGATGGCCTGCAAGATGACAAACACTAGCATCAGCCCCATCATGCCAAACAGTTTGAAATTGACCCAGGTGTCGGTATCGAAGTTGTAGGCAACATAGAGATTAAGCACGCCAAGACCGAAGAAAAATACCGCCCAACTCGTCGTCAGGCGCGACCAGATCAGCTTGGGCAGCGTAACGCTGGCACCCATCATACGCTCCAGCATGGTCTTTTTGCCGACGAACAGGCTACCGAGGAAGACGGCGGCAAACAGCCAGTTCACTCCGGTGGGCTTCCATTTGATGAAGGTCTCATCTTGCAGCAGCAATGTGGCGCCGCCCAGCACCACAATGAGCACCATAGTAATCACGTGCATCATTTCAACGCGGCGATGTTTTAGCCAAAAGAAGCCGACTTGCAGACACGAAGCGACTATCGCCACGACTGTCGCGGTATAGATGCCATATATCTTGTAGGCAACGAAGAAAAGGAAAATAGGAAGAAAATCAAAAAGAATCTTCATGCTTGGATGTGGTTTCCTGTAATGCCGGGGTTAATGTCCAGTCACATTTGGGATGACGGCGTTATCATGATATTGTACCGCCACGATGCTGTCCCGTCACTGTAATGGTTATATATGGCCCTGTTTATTGAAATTCACCCCGAAAATCCTCAGCCACGCCTGATAAAGCAAACAGCGGACATCATCCGCGCGGGTGGCGTGATTATTTACCCCACCGATTCGTGTTATGCCCTGGGCTGCCAAATCGGCAACAAGGATGCAATGGACCGCATCCGGGCGATACGCAAGCTGGGTGAAAAGCATAACTTCACCCTCGTCTGCCGTGACCTTTCTGAAATCGCCACCTATGCCATGGTGGATAATGCCGCCTACCGGCTGCTGAAAACGCACACACCCGGCCCTTATACCTTTGTCCTCAAGGCAACCCATGAAGTTCCGCGGCGCTTGCAACACCCCAAGCGCAAAACCATCGGATTGCGCATTCCAGGCCACCCGATTGCCCAAGCCATACTGAAAGAGTTGGGGGAGCCGCTGATGAGTTCCACGCTGATCTTGCCGGACGACGACATACCCATGACCGACCCGCAGGAAATGTATGACACGCTTGGGCATCAGGTCGATCTTGTCATCAATGGCGGCAATTGCGGCGCCATACCCACCACAGTCGTCGAGCTCACCGGAGGCGCACCCGTTGTCGCCCGGCACGGCTTGGGAGATGCCGCGCCCTTTGAGGCTTGACAGGATATACCTTACCCTCTACTTCTCCCTGCGGGCGGAATGAGGAAAGTGCCAACTGGTTACAGCGAACCCCTTAAAACAGCTATACTCTGCCTATGGAAGAACTAAATATAATGCAGCGCCTGGCGGTGTGGGCACTGCCAGTGTTATTTGCCATCACCGTCCATGAAGTCGCTCACGGCTGGGTGGCACAACGCTTTGGGGATCCCACGGCGAAAATGTTGGGCCGCCTGACCCTCAACCCCATCAAGCATATTGATCCGGTAGGCACACTGCTGGTGCCTGCCCTGTTGCTGTATTTCATCGGTTTTCTTTTTGGCTGGGCGAAACCTGTGCCGGTGACCTGGGAAAACCTGAAAAACCCCAAGCGCGACATGGCGCTGGTGGCGCTGGCGGGACCCACCGCCAACCTGCTGATGGCAATATGTTGGGCAGTGATCATGAAGCTGGGACTGCTACTGGGAGGACAACTCGACTGGCTGGCGCGGCCATTGGTATACATGGGAAGCGCAGGCATTTCCATCAATGTCATGCTGATGGTGCTCAACCTCATACCGCTGCCTCCGCTCGATGGCGGGCGCGTAATGTCCGGCCTGCTGCCGAACCGCGCCGCTTATTCCTTCAACCGCATTGAACCGTATGGTTTTTTTATCCTGCTCGGACTACTGGCAACAGGCGTGCTCGGCTATATCATGCTACCTGTGGTGAATATGGTGCAGGGAGTGCTGTTTTTTATTATGGGGTTGTAGGTGTAGGGTGCGTCTCACGCACCGCAACAAGCGGTGGCATGTGATCGGGCGATGGTACGCGTGGCGCACCCTACGTGACTGGCCCAACCAGCCTATGTGACAATCATTACTTCGGAGTAACCTTTGAATTCCTTGGCAACACAACACCAGCGCGTGCTGTCGGGCATGCGATCCAGTGGCCAGTTGCACCTCGGCCACTATCATGGCGTGCTGAAAAACTGGGCGCGCCTGCAGCACGAATATGAATGTTTTTTCATGGTTGCCGATTGGCACGCACTGACCACGGAATATGAAAATCCGGCGATCATCGCCAACAGCGTGTGGGATATGGTCATTGACTGGCTGGCAGCGGGGGTTGATCCCGGTGCGGCGAAGCTTTTCATTCAGTCACATGTGCCGGAGCATGCCGAACTGCATCTGCTGTTGTCGATGATCACCCCGCTGGGCTGGCTGGAGCGGGTACCTACCTACAAGGACCAGCAGGAAAAGCTCAAGGAAAAGGATCTTGCCACCTACGGTTTTCTCGGTTATCCGCTGCTGCAAAGCGCCGATGTGCTTATCTACAAGGCGGGACTGGTGCCGGTGGGCGAAGACCAGGTGCCGCATATCGAACTGACCCGTGAGATTGCGCGGCGCTTCAATCATCTCTATGGACGTGAAGCCGATTTTGCCGGGAAGGCCGAGGCTGCCGCCAAAAAGATGGGCAAGAAGAACGCCAAACTTTATCAGGACTTGCGAAAGCGCTATCAGGAGCAAGGCGACCACGAAGCATTGGAAACCGCGCACGCCCTCCTGGAAGCGCAGCAAAACATCACGCTGGGCGACCGCGAACGCCTGTTTGGCTATCTGGAAGGTGGCGGCCGGATCATCCTGCCTGAACCCCAGGCATTATTGACGTCGATGTCCAAAATGCCGGGGCTGGACGGACAGAAGATGTCGAAATCGTATGGCAACACCATCACCTTGCGCGAGGCGCCGGAATCGGTGCAGCACAAGTTGCGCACCATGCCCACCGATCCGGCCAGGGTACGCCGCAGCGACCCCGGCGACCCTGAGAAGTGCCCGGTGTGGCAGCTCCATCAGGTCTATTCGACGGATGAAGTAAAAGACTGGGTGCAGCAAGGCTGCCGTTCCGCCGGTATCGGCTGCCTGGAGTGCAAACAGCCGGTGATTGATGCCGTGCTTGCCGAGCAGGTGCCGATCCGTGAGCGGGCGCAGGAATTCATCGCCAATCCCAATCTGGTGCGCAACATCATTGCTGACGGCTGCGAGGCGGCGCGCGATGTGGCGCGTGAGACGCTGACCGAGGTACGTCAGGCGATGGGGCTGCAATATTTATAACCATGAGCAGCCGCTTGCCATCCACCGCCAATAGTGAAAGCCAAATGACGGAAACGCCGCAACAGCAGGAATTGCCGCTTGCCATGGTGAATGGCGAGGCGATGACTCTGCTGCCGCAGGATCTCTATATCCCCCCGGATGCGCTCGAGGTATTTTTAGAGGCGTTCGAGGGGCCGCTGGATCTGCTGCTGTACCTGATCAAACGCCAGAATCTGGACATCCTGAACATACCGATTGCCGAAATCACCCGGCAATACATGGTCTACATCGAGCTGATGAAGACGCTGCGCCTGGAGCTGGTGGCCGAGTATCTGGTAATGGCGGCGATGCTGGTGGAGATCAAATCGCGCATGCTGCTGCCGCGCCCGGCAGGCGTGGCGGAAGGCGAGGAAGGCGACCCGCGCGCGGAACTGGTGCGGCGCCTGCAGGAATACGAGCGCTACAAAAAGGCTGCATTGGATATCGACGCCCTGCCGCAGATGGGGCGGGACGTCTTCCCCGCGCAGGTGGACAAACCTGACGCGCAGGTGCTTAAAATCGCCCCCGCCGTGACGCTGCACGAGATACTGCTCGCGCTGAAGGATGTGCTCGCGCGCGCCGACATGTTTTCGCACCACCACATTCAGCTCGAGCCGCTGTCGGTGCGTGAACGCATGTCCAACATACTCAACAGCATCAGCGCTGAAAAATTTACCGGATTCACCACGCTCTTCACGATTGAGGAAGGACGCCGCGGCGTAGTGGTAACACTGCTCGCCATCCTTGAACTGGTAAAAGAAGCACTTATTGAATTGATCCAGACCGAATCCTATGGTCCGATCTACGTAAAAATTCCAGGCCATATTAATGAACACGCAGCCTCTTAAAAACATTATCGAAGCTGCACTGCTGGCGGCAGGGCATCCTTTGACACTGGAGCAATTGACGGCGCTGTTTGCCGAAGGTGAACAGCCTGCGCGCGAAGAACTTCGTACCGCCCTGGACGAATTACACCAGGATTGCCAGCAACGCGGCATCGAACTGAAGGAGGTCAGCAGCGGTTACCGTTTTCAGGTAAAGGAAGAGTTTGCACCATGGGTTTCCCGCCTGTGGGATGAACGCCCTACACGCTATTCACGCGCCCTGCTGGAAACGCTGGCCTTGATGGCCTACCGCCAGCCGATCACGCGTGCCGAAATCGAGGATATCCGCGGCGTGGCGGTCAGTTCAAATATCATCAAAACCCTGCTGGAGCGCGAATGGATACGCGTGGTGGGACACCGTGAAGTACCGGGCCGCCCAGCCCTTTATGGCACGACCCGCCAGTTTCTGGATTCCTTCAACCTCAAGAGTCTGAATGATCTGCCGCCGCTGGCCGAGATCCGCAACCTCGACGAGCTGCCAACGGATCTTTTTGAAAATCTGCCCGAGGCCGAACCCATCGTTGCAGACCTGCCCGATACCGCCGAAGATAATGACACCGTCGCTTCCGCGATGACAACGGAACAATACAATCACACACCATGAAAAAACATCAGCCCCCCGCCAGGACTCAAGCCGCTCCCCCTCCGCTCCCCGCCGAAAGACTGCAAAAGGTGCTCGCCAATGCAGGCCTTGGCTCACGTCGTCAGATCGAAGAGTGGATCGAGGCCGGACGCACCACCATCAACGGCAAACCCGCCAAATTGGGCGACCGCGCAACGCCACAAGACAACATTGCCATTGATGGCCGCGAGGTGCAGGCCTACCGGCTGGCTCCAGCCAAACGCCGCGTACTGGTTTATTACAAACCGGAAGGCGAGGTCTGCACACGTTCCGACACCGAAGGACGCCCCACTATTTTCGGCCACCTCCCCAGGCTGCGCGGCGCACGCTGGATCGCCGTGGGGCGCCTCGACATCAACACCGCCGGTCTGATTTTGCTGACCACTGATGGCGAACTGGCCAACAAGCTCATGCACCCTTCCACGGAGGTGGAACGCGAATACGCGGTACGCGTACTGGGCAAGGTGGATGAGGCGATGCTGGCGCGTCTGAAACAAGGCGTGATGCTGGATGACGGCATGGCGAATTTCGATGCCATCGAGGACGCCGGTGGTGAAGGGCGCAACCACTGGTATCACGTGGTACTCAAAGAGGGCCGTAATCGCGAGGTGCGGCGCTTGTGGGAAAGCCAGGGCGTGAAAGTCAGCCGCCTGATGCGCGTGCGCTATGGCCCCATCCTGCTGCGCAAAGGGATGCGCACAGGACAGATGGAGGAACTTGAGGCCGCCGATATCGTCAAGTTGATGCAGGCCGCAGGGCTAGAAGACGCCGCCACGCCAGCGATAATCGACCGCACCCCACATGCGAGGGATCAGAGGCATGGCGCCAAGGGGCGGGGAGCACCGACCCGAGGCCGAGAACCCCAGCGTGAAACGCGCACCCCTCAACGTGACACACGAGGCCAGCAACGTGAGGCGGGCAGCCCGCAACGTGAAACGCGCAACTCAAAACCCGCCCCCCGGAGCCCACAACGCAAGCCATCCAGGGCCAAGAAGTAATATGGGGTTTACGAGGGTCTACAACACCCTTTACGCACACTACGGCCCGCAACACTGGTGGCCAGGGGATACCCCTTTTGAAATCATGGCCGGCGCGGTGTTGACACAAAACACCGCGTGGACCAACGTCGAAAAAGCCATTGCCAACCTCAAGGCGCAAGATCATCTCGATCCCGCGCGCATCGCCCGCGCCTCACATGAGCAGCTTGCCCAGTGGCTGAAGCCTTCCGGCTATTTCAACATCAAGGCACAGCGCCTGCAAGGTTTCTGCGCCTGGTACATGGCACAGGGCGGACTGAAAACATTATCGGCGCTGGATACACATGCCCTGCGCCATGCCCTGCTGGCCGTGCATGGCATCGGTCCTGAAACAGCTGACGACATCCTGCTTTATGCGTTTCACCGCCCCGTGTTCGTCATCGACGCCTATACCCGGCGGCTGTTTTCCCGCCTCGGCCTGATCAAGGGCGATGAGGGCTACGAGACATTGCGCCACACCTTCGAGACAGCACTGGGCAACGACAGCACCAAAGCCGATACGCGCCTGTTCAACGAATACCACGCACTGATTGTCAATCACGCCAAGGATATCTGCCGCAAGCAGCCTTTATGCATGCGCTGCTGCCTTGCGGATGTCTGCCCATCGCGCATCGTGACTTAACACGCACTACTGCGTGCTTAGGAATTTACTCCGGTGCCAACCACTCCACCCTCGCCTGCCCCTTTGCAGCGTGTAACCCAGCGATCAGCTTGGGCAACAGGTTTTGCAATGTCCCGTCGAGCCGCCACGGTGGATTCAGGATGATCATGCCGCAACCAAACAATTGCCCAGGCAGGGGCTCGGCATGAAGCTGGATCTCGGCCAGCAGCAGTTTACGCAGTCCGCTGGCAACAAGCTGTTGATGGAATCGCTGTACGGCCTGCCGATCCTTTAGCGGGTACCACAGCGCATACATGCCCGTGCTCCAGCGCTGGTGCGCGGTTTTCAGTCCTTCCACCAACCGTTCAAAATCATCGGCTCTCTCAAACGGCGGATCTATCAGCACCAGGCCGCGTCTTTCTGGAGGGGGCAGAAAGCCCTTCAGGCCGAGAAATCCGTCCATTTCATGCACATGAACTTGCGCATCACCACGGAATTCCTGTTTTAGGGCATGAGCTTCTTCGGGATGCAGCTCCATGAGCACCATACGGTCCTGCGGACGCAGGAAGTGCCGTGCGATCTGCGGTGAGCCTGGATAATAGCGCAAGGCGCCGTCTTCATTGACGTCATGCACGGCGGTGAGATATCCCGCCATTTCCTGCGGCACATCCTGTGTTTCCCAGAAATGCCCGATCCCCTGCCGGTATTCCCCCGTCTTTTGCGCGTGCGTGGCGTGCAGGTCATACAAGCCAGCGCCTGCATGCGTGTCGAGATAACAGAATGGCTTTTCTTTGGTGTGCAGTGTTTGCAGCAGCAAGGATAGGAGGGTGTGCTTAAATACATCGGCAAAATTGCCGGCGTGATAACTATGGCGGTAATTCACTATGTGTTTTTTTCAGAAAAAATAGTCACTCAAGATCCGCAGTCAGTGAGGCACGCACTGCATCGGGAACAGAGTCTACAGTATAGTCATAAGCCGCATGGCCTATTCCCATCGCGACGACCGCATCCGCCCTGGCTGCCGTTATCATCTCCGGCGTTAATTCGAACCGGAGGAAGTGTACCGCAGAGGTTTTTTGCTCATTCTCACGCTCCAGATCCTCATCGGCTATCGCCCAGACGCGTTCAAAGCTATCAACCCGCACCCACACCTGGTCTTCGATGCCGATCATGCCGGCGAGTGCCCTCTGGCGTTCGCCGGGATTAGCATATTCAATCATGAAGGTAGCCTTCCAGTTGCTGCCATCGGGAATCAGTGGATTATACGCCGCCAATTCCTCTTCGATACCTGCGGCCTCAAAAATCCGTTCCGCGCGCAGCATCTCCTGAACCTGGTAATGAATGGTCAAACGATCCTCAAAATACAGCATGGCATGCGGCCCGATGGCCACCTGGCGGTTTTTCTTGTGCGCCATCACCCGGCCCCGGAATTCGGGACGCATCTCGGCGTACTTTTCGAGACTGTATAAATCAGCGCGTGTCAGTTTTTGCATCACAAGTCTTTCACAAGGGTTCGAAAAATCGCAGGGTGCGTTCCACGCACCCCATGAAAACAAATGGTGCGCAATGCGCACCCTACAAAAACTTGGGGTCAAATTCCATACGCCATGCGCAGCAGCGTCATCGGGTGCTTGGGCTTGCTGCCGTCATCCAGACCATTTTCGATTTGGTGGCCTGCCATTGGACAATCACTGCTGTAATGGTCCGCCTTGGCCTGCCGCACGCGATTAAACACCGGTTTACCGATTTTCATCGAGATCTCATGAGACTCGCTCTTCACCGCGTATGTGCCATTGTGCCCCGAACAGCGCTCAATCGGATCAACCTGAGTGCCCGGTATCAGTTGCAGGACATCACGGGTCTTGAGTCCAATATTCTGCACCCGCAGATGACAGGCTATATGATAAGAAATATTGCCTAACGGCTGCTTGAAATCGGTATTCAGCCTGCCTTCCTTGTGGCGCAGCATCAGATACTCAAAAGGATCAAAAATCGCATCACGCACCTTGAGCACCTCCGCGTCATCCGGAAACATCAGCGGCAACTCCTGCTTGAACATCAGCACACAGGAAGGCACCGGTGCAATAATATCCCAACCTTCATCCACCAGTCTTGCCAGCACTGGAATGTTGGCTTCTTTGGCACGCTCCACCGCCTCAAGGTCGCCCAGCTCCAGTTTTGGCATGCCGCAGCATTTCTCATTCTGCGCCAGGGTCACGGGGATGCCGTTGTGCTCGAATACCGCAATCAAATCCATGCCGATCTGCGGCTCATTACGGTTGACATAACAGGTGCCAAACAGCACTACCTTGCCGCGCGTCTGCCCGGCCGGCGCAGGAATCATTTCAATTGCGGGGCGCTTCGCAGCACGCTTGCGCAGAGTGTCGCCATGGAATTCCGGCAAGATGGCGTTTTGGTGCACACCCATCACCTTGTCCATTATCTTGCGCACAGCTTTGTTCTTGTTGGCGGCATTGACTGCTTGAACCACCACTGGCAGGCCTGCCAGCGACCCCACAGCATCAGTCGAGGTGAGTATCTTGTCGCGGAGCTTGTATTTCCCTTTGCGGTGCTTGACCGCCTTGGCGCGCAGCATCAAATGCGGAAAGTCAACGTTCCACTCATGCGGCGGCACGTAGGGGCACTTGGTCATGTAGCACATGTCGCACAGATAGCAGTGATCCACCACCTGCCAATAGACCTTTTTATCAACGCTATCCAGCTCAAGGCTTTCCGAGGAGTCTATAGCATCAAAAAGCGTGGGAAACGCCTGGCACAGGCTAAAACAACGCCGGCAACCATGACAGATGTCGAATACCCGCTCCAGTTCCTGGAACAAGGATGATTCATCATGGAAATCGGGATTTTTCCAGTCCAGCGGGTGACGGGCTGGCGCTTCGAGGCTGCCTTCCCGTTGGTTTGAGACCGGTTTTGACATGGCCGCTCCCTGCGTGGATACCGAAAGCTTCGCAGGGTACGCGCGGCGCACCCTTCCGAGGCGGGGTGGTTGGTTCTTTAGCTACCCAGGCTATCCAACGCCTTCTTGAAGCGGTTAGCATGAGAACGCTCGGCCTTGGCAAGGGTCTCGAACCAGTCTGCGATCTCATCGAAACCTTCCTCGCGCGCCGCCTTGGACATACCAGGGTACATGTCTGTGTACTCGTGGGTCTCACCGGCAATCGCCGCCTTCAGATTGTCGGCGGTAGCGCCAATGGGCAGGCCTGTAGCCGGATCACCGCAGACCTCCAGGTATTCCAGATGGCCATGCGCATGGCCTGTCTCACCTTCAGCAGTGGAACGGAACACAGCAGACACATCATTGTAGCCTTCGATATCGGCCTTGGCGGCGAAATACAGATAACGGCGGTTAGCCTGCGACTCGCCCGCGAAAGCGGCCTTCAGATTCTCTTCGGTTTTGCTGCCTTTCAGGTTCATGACTATCTCCTTATAAATATCCGTTAACATCAACTGCCTGAGGATTGATTTACTCCCTCCACGCTTAGGCTTTGTCTAACCCCCGCTCTCTTCGAAGTATTCAAGGTATCCTGCCTCCGTGTCAATATGACCTCAAAAACAGCCAACAATGACCGATACAACTATACCTGAGATAATCGCGCGCAAACAAACAGCTAATGGGACGGGTGGGACGGGTGGGACGGGTGGGACGGGTGGGACGGGTGGGACGGGATTATCCTACGCATGGCTTCCTTCCTGGCTTACACAATGAAAATCCCCCATGTGTGGTAAAATTGGCCAATAATACAGAATCCTAACCCCCTGGAACTTATGATTCAAGCCGCCAAAAACATCGTTGCCTACCGCGAATTGCTGATGGTGCTTGCGTGGAAAAACATCACCTTACGCTACAAGCAGGCCTATATAGGTATCGCCTGGGCGGTGTTTAAACCCGTTACACTGATGCTCATCTTTACCCTCGTCAAAAGTTTTGTAGGCATCGACAGCGGTCACATCCCCTACCCTATTCTCACCTTCGCGGCACTCATACCCTGGATTTTCTTCCAGGAAGCCACAGCGGAAGGTGTCGGCAGCGTGGTATCCAACGCTAACCTGATCCGCAAAATCTATTTTCCCCGCGAGATTTTCCCCCTCACCAGCGTCATGACTAAACTGGTGGAGCTCGGCATCAACTTTGGCATTCTCGCCGGCTTAATGGTTTATTACGGAATGATGCCCAGTATTTACGCGCTTTGGCTGCCCCTGATCATCCTGTATACAGTCCTGGCATCACTGAGCATCGCCCTCATCGGGGCCGCGATGAACGTCTATTACCGCGATGTCGCCACGGCACTGCCGATCCTGCTCTCCCTGCTCATGTATGCCTCGCCGGTCATCTACCCCTTGACCCTGGTCAAGGAAAAACTCCTGACCAATCAGGCTGCCGGGGAATGGTCAAACCTGCTCTACACACTGTACACCCTTAACCCCATAGCCGGGGTCATCGACGCCTTTCAGCGGGTATTGCTCTATGGCCAAGCCCCCGACTTCGCCGCGATGCTGCCGGGCATGGTACTGATAGCCATCCTGTTGCCCATTAGCTATATCGTTTTTAAGCGTGCGGAATCTTATTTTGCGGATGTGGTTTGAAAATCGCAGATTTAGAAAAAAAACACAAACTATACAAAATATAATTAAGATATTGAAAGCAATTATAAAAAGCGATCATACATAGTCATGGCCATCATAGAAGTCAACCACGTCACCAAAGAATACAGCCTCGGGCAACTGCAAAGCCTGAAGCATACGATACAGCGCGCCGCCGCCAAGCTTCGCGGCCAGCCCTTACCCGAGCGCCCGCTGTTCAAGGCGCTGAACGATGTGGACTTCAAGGTTGAGGCAGGCGAAGTGCTTGGCATCATCGGCCACAACGGCGCAGGCAAAAGCACGCTACTGAAAATGCTGGCGCAAATCAGCGTACCCACCCGGGGAAACGTTAAAATACATGGCAAAGTGGCACCGCTGATCGAGGTCGGCGCGGGACTGATAGGTGACCTCACCGGGCGCGAGAATGTCTTTCTCAATGGCGCTATCCTGGGCATGCCCAAGGCCGAAATCAAGAAAAAATTCGATGAGATCGTTGCCTTCGCGGAGCTGGAAGAATTTATTGATACTCCGATTAAGCGTTATAGTTCTGGCATGTCGGTGCGCTTGGGGTTTGCCATTGCTACCAGCGTGGATGCTGATATTTTGATCGTGGACGAAGTGCTGGCGGTGGGCGATCTGGCGTTTCAGCGTAAATGCTTTGACCGGATGGAGGATTTGATCAAACGGCAGAATAAAACCGTTTTACTGGTCAGTCATAACATCCGGCAGGTCCAACGCCTCTGTACCCGCGTGATCCTACTTGACCACGGGCGAATCAATCAAGATGGCGCGCCACAAGCCGTTTGCGACAGTTTCTACGAACAAAGTGATGCAAAGATTAATGCAAACGCTGCCCATGCAAAGGCACGCACGCGCACCAGCGGTGATCTCGAATTAATGGAATTGGGTTTCCTCGACCAAAATGGACAAAAAACCGATCATCTTTCATTTAACCAGGACTGCATGATCCAATTCAAAATCCGGGTGTATCAACATCTAAGCGATGTCACTTTTGGTTTCGGCTTCCATACAACAGATTTTGTATATCTAACCACTCACAACAGCGAAGAGCAGCTCCATATCAATTACCTTCCGCTGGGTGAGCATGATGTCCTTTGCAAAATTGCACGTTTGGCGCTTCTACCGGGCATCTATTCGCTGCGTTTTGGCGTAACGGCGGGTCAAGCGGCTGGTGCCATCTTCTACGGCGAAAATCTGAAGCACTTTCAGGTGGTCGGTGATCTGCCAGTCACGGTGCGTGAAGGGTTCTTTGCCCTGGATGCGCAATGGCTTCTAACAGACGGGAAAGACACTTACTCGCGGGACATAGCAGTTGCCGGGAACCCCATGTCATGACCACGACTTTGAGAACATGCCGAATTTGCGGCACTCACGAGCATCATCCTGTTTACGAAATAAGGGAGATGATGTTCGGTTCGCGCGAGGTTTTCCGTTATTTTCAATGCACCGCCTGCGGTTGTCTCCAGGCTGATGAAATTACTGCAGATTTTGGGCGTTTTTACCCATCGGACTATTATTCGTTCAATCTAACCCCCCCCCCTCCTAAACATGGGGCACTGCATCGCTGGCTACAAAAGCAACGCTGCCGGACAGCGCTTTTTGAAAAAGGATACAAGCTTAATACGCTGCTCGAACCCTACGTGGAGCTACCCACAGCGCTTTTTGATCAGTCTGGGGGAATCCCTCCCGGTGAAATTCTCAGGAAATGCGGCTTAAAAGACTTCTCGGCGCGTTTTCTTGACGTGGGCTGTGGTGCCCATTCAAAGTGGTTGGCGGCTCTGGCTGGTCTGGGATTCTACGATCTGGTCGGGGTAGACCCTTTTATCCCGGCAGACCAACAACACGGCAACATCCGTATTTTTAAGCGCGAACTGGAAGATATCAAAGGCAAGTTCGACCTAATTACGCTTCATCACTCCCTTGAACACATCTCTGATCAACTCAGCCTGCTTAAGGCGGTACGCGCCAGACTCGGAAAAGGGGGTACATGCCTGGTGCGCATACCCATAGTGCCTTCACATGCCTGGGAAAAATATGGCACAAATTGGGTGGAGCTTGATGCGCCACGCCATCTTTTTCTTCATTCGGTGGGCAGCATCACCGACTTAGGGCGGCAGGCCGGGCTTGAACTTTATGATGTGGTTTACGACTCACTTCCCTTTGAATTCTACGGAAGCGAGCAATATGCCCGCGACATTCCCCTTAACGATCCGCGCTCTTTGTGGATCAATCCGGATTCCGACCTGTTTACGCCGCAAGAAAAGGAGAACTTCGAGGCCATGGCTGTCAAGGTGAATGCCGAGCGCCGTGGCGGACGCGCTGGATTCTATTTGCGTGCCATCAGCTGAAAATGACGCCCCAAGAGCCACTTCCAAGCTACCCCATTTAACTCTACTTTATTGTTGCAGAGCCATGAAGCGATCCGTTAGCGTAATCTTGCCGACATTCAATGGGCAGAAGTATATTGCGGAGGCTATCGAAAGCGCACTTGCGCAAACCCTTGCGCCGCACGAGATAATTATAGTTAACGATGGCTCAACAGATGGCAGCGAAAATATAGTCCGAAGCTACGAGAGCAAAGTTCGCTACTTTTACCAAGAGAACAAAGGAGTTTCAGGGGCATGCAACGCTGGAATTGCGGTTGCTTCTGACAATTACGTCACTTTTCTGGAGCACAACTATGTCTGGGCACCTGAAAAAATCGCGTGTCAAGTACGGTGTTTTGAGGGTGATGGACAGTTAGGTATGGTTTTTTCGCCCGTCCTATTACTGGAGGAAGACAAACTATCGAAGTGCAACATAATCAACTGAGATGATGACGGGGGAGAGGTTACTTTCGCTGCCTTTTTTGCCCGGAATCATGTTCTGAATTACCCCGCTGTAATGATAAGAAGATCCGTCCTTGAGGACATCGGGGGCTTCCTTGAAGATTGGCCGTTATGACCTGTGGCTACGAATCACAGCGAAACACAGGGTCGCCTGTCTCAGCAAGCCATTGGCAACGTACAGAATCCATAACAGCAATTTGTCGAGAGATGCGAATGATCTCGTGGCGTCGGTGTGCAGTCTGAAGGCTGCATTGTATTGGACTGACGATCCATTCGCGCGCGAGCGGATTAGACGAAATATGGTAAAACAATGGGGCGTCGAGCTGTGTCGTCAAGCGGCATGGCACTGCGCGAAGCTTGAGCGAATAGAAGAGGAGCTACGGTGAAGGAGAACAGGGAAGCGAAGCGTGTGCGACGACCCCAAATGGCGACACTATTGATCTGTGGGTAGCAGTGAAGGCCCAGCCTCTCTGGTTTGGCAATTGGCGAGAGTATTTCTGGCGTCGTATGTACGCTCTTACGCGGAACCGTCTGACGTGGTATATCCAACGCTTCAAGAGGATCTTTGGATAGCCTGCGGGATCGACCGTGCATAAGTGACGACTTGGGTGCACTCACAGTACCTTCAAAAAAATATCGTTTTGACATCTTATGACTAGGCGGCCCTATGTCTCAGGTGCGACAGTTGGAGATTGGTCACTAAAGTTTATGGTCTTGCTTATACACCAGTATGCCAGCGCGCGCGCGCTGGCAAATCGCCACGAATCACCGGACCACAGATGGTTCAAACGATCGGACGAACTAATTGATCGTTATCCACGCCTGGAACGCTCCTTTTGGCATCTATCTTATCAAGCTCAGGAACTTTGGATGCGCCATATCGGCTGGAGGCTTGAACGATGAATACGCCACTCGTGCATATCATCATCCTCAACTGGAACGGCCGCGACGACACGCTGGCATGCTTGGAGTCCGTTACGCGGATCGACTACCCGAATTTCAGGGTCATCGTTGCGGACAATGGTTCGAGTGATGGGTCAGTTGATGCCATCCGGCGTGATTATCCAAAGGTGCAGGTGATTGAGAATCGCGCCAATTTGGGATTTGCAGCGGGCAACAACAGCGCTATCGCGCATGCACTTGAGTCTGGCACAGAATTTGTCTTTTTGCTTAATAACGATACCGTCGTCGATCTGGGTATACTCGAAGCCTTTGTCAAGGCGGCGGAACGCGTGCCGCAGGGTGGAGTATTTGGCGGCAAGATTTACTACTACGACAATAAGGAAACCCTGTGGTACGCCGGAGGGTATTGGGACGCACGGACATTAAGCTTTGGTGAGTATGGTGCAGGGGAACTGGACAGAGGGCAATTCGATAATCTGACGGAAACGGAATGGGTAATCGGTTGCGCCATGTTTATCCGGCCCGAGGTATTCAGGGCGATCGGCCCGCTAGAGCCAAAGTTCTTTCTCAACAACGAGGAAATAGATTTCTGCAGCCGGGCAAAACGTGCCGGCTTTTCTTGTGTTTATGTATCGGAGGCGCGCTTGTGGCACAAGATATCGGCCTCGTTTGGGGGGGAAGACTCACCCTTAAAAGAATATTTCAGCGCCAGAAATCGGCTATTATGGGCAGAGCGAAATGCGGGATTGGGCCTGCGGTTTTGTATCTACTTCAGCAGCGCAAGGTCTTTGATACGGCGATTTGTGCGCCCTCTGATGGGAAAGACAATGCACTCCCCTTTCACAATGAAAGGCTGGTGGTGGTCTGTGCGAGCTGCTTTTTTTGATCCGCGCAATCGCGCCGCCTTTCTCGGCTTTCGCGATTTCTGGCTAAGACGATTTGGCAATTGCCCGGATATAGTCCGCAAAATGAATAAGGACTGGTCATCTAAACGGGTAGTACAGGGTTGAATCACCCCGCTACGAATTGATCATTACTATGCGCATCCTCTACGCCAGTGAACGCCCACCCTACCCCTTCTTCCTGGGAGGAGCGGCGCGCTGCGCGCATCAGTTGCTATATAGCCTGACAAACGACTTGGGGATTGAGTGCGCGGCAATCGGCTCCAGTGACTACTCGGTGTCATCGTGGAACTATCCCAATACTTCGGAATACGCCACTCTCGGTATTAGAGCCGCGAGCAATAATGGCTGGAACGGCGCACTCGACTGCGGCTACCCGGTACATGTTTTTCCGGATTTCATTAGCGCTTTGGACGACTTCATTGACCGCTTCAAGCCCGATATTTTCTGGACTCAACTGGAAGGTGCCAGAGAGATCCTCGAACTCGCCAGCAAAAAGGGAATTCAGGGACTTTTCTATGTTCATGATGCGGAGTTCGATCCGGCCGAGCTGCGGTCGATTTCAGACCTGGGCTGCCATCTCGTATGCAGCAGCGGTTTTCTGGCGAACAAGGTGCGCAAGGTGATCGGGCGTCGTGCTCATGTCGTCTATCCAGCCTCCGATCTGTATTTCGGTACGGAAGGCAACCGGGAAGGCTATGTAACGATGATCAATCCGTTCCGTGTGAAGGGTGTCGATACGTTCTTCGAGATTGCGAAACGCCTTCCTGCCGAAAAATTCCTGCTGCTCGAATCATGGAAACTGAGCGACGCAGCGCTGATGGAGTTGGAGAAGCGGCTGGCGCAGACGCCCAACGTGCGCTTCCAGCAGCGAGTTTCCGACATGCGGTCGATCTATGGCCAGACCAAGTTGCTGCTCGTGCCATCCGTTTGGGAAGAAGGCTTCGGCATGGTCGCCATAGAGGCACAATCATGCGGTATCCCGGTAATCGCCAGCGCGCGGGGCGGTTTGCCCGAATCCGTCGGGGACGGAGGAATCTTGATACAGGACTACCGTAACGCTGAAGCATGGGTCGAAGCTATTGGTAAGGTATTGGGAGATAAGACCGTCTATCAGGTGTGGACTGGCCGTGCTCTTCGCCATGCCGGATCAGCCGACTTTGTACCGAATGAGTTATCACGCCGGTTCCTTGAAGTCTGCTCCGCCACTGCTCCCCGTCCAAACACTTATACGCGTGGCATGCGGGCGGTGATCAGTCGTTTGGCTAATACGCCACTACTGGGCAGGCTTTTCCGCCAGACTGGCCAGTAAGATTAGTGCATTGAGGACCCAACCATGAATTCCGAAAAGAAGATTGCAATAAAAAAGATGATTTGCGGCTCCTCGCTGCGCAGAGCCTCATTGGCGACCCCTATGATTTTGCTCGCAGGGTGCTTCAGTCAGGAAAAGACACTCACTCTCTTCCAGGATGCGACTACCAACTCCGGGCTTGAGGCCTATGTCGGCATGACCCATGGCGCCGCCTGGGGCGATTTCGACGGCGATGGTCTGCCCGATCTTTACGTCACCAACCACCTGAGCGATGCAAAGTTGTACCGGAATCTGGGGAAGGGACGCTTCGCGGATGTGACCGGCAAGTTCTTCGTGCCTCAGGATCTGGCAGGTGACAAGCACGGGGCCGCCTGGGCCGATTTCGACAATGACGGCCGACAGGATTTGGTACAGTTAACCGGAGCAGGCCGGGGGGTGGGCACGGAACCGAAACGGCTTTTCGTGAATCACGGTGACAAATTCGAAGACGTAGCCGCCGCCGTCGGGGTATCCAACCCTTACGGGCGGACGCGCATGCCACTGTGGTACGATTTCAACCGGGATGGCCGGCTCGATCTGTTCGAGGGGGCGGAAAGCCGATTCGATAACATTGAACCGCCCTTTATCTTTCTTCAGCAAGATGGCAAATTCACCGCCTCGACAGACGTGCTGAAATTCGCCTCAAAGTCGCCGATATTCTGCATAATTACCGAGCTCGACAACAGTCACCCCGATCTGGCATGCAGAGTTTCGTCACATAATCGGGCTATGCAGGTGTTCGATACCACAAAAGTGCCCGCGCTGGAAGTCGATCTTCTCCCCCAAACGGCTTATGAGGACATCGCCGCTGGTGATTTCGATAACGACGGGAAAATCGATCTCTACCTGGCGCGAAAAAATCCGCCAGGCCCGGTTGCTTTCGGCCAGACTGGAAGCAACGAGATCATCGCCGATGTGCGGAACGATTATGCCAACGTAGGCAAACCAGCGGGCTTTAGCTTCCGTTCATCCGGGCAACTGACATTCCGGGTTGCATCTGCCTGGCCTGCTGATGCAGTGTCGGCTGATCGCATCCATCTTGGCAAACGGGGCACACATCCGGGGGATTTCAAGTTCAGCTTGTCGCCTAAAACACCAGGTATCGCAGATATGCCTGCCAACGAACCGGGTAAGCAGCCGGGGGTTTATATCGGCATGACGGCGCCAGGCAAGTGGGAGGTGCGTGTGACCGCACCGCGTGAGGCGCTTGCGGGAGACAAATCAAAGTATCAGCAAATCGCGGTAAAAGTCACCTCTTCCGAGGCCATTACCGAACTGGAGGCGATCGACCACGCCGTGAAAGCCGAGGAAGCACCCGGACGGCTGTTCATGAATCGGGGTGGCAAGCTGGTCGATGAGAGTGACAAGCGGGGCATCAACGAGCGTGTTGTTGCAGGTACGAATGTTGTTGCCGGCGACTTCGACAACGACATGGATGTGGATCTTTTTGTGCTGGCCTCGGGCGATATCGGTAAACAGGAAAACCTGCTCCTGCTCAATCGGGGGGATGGGCACTTCGATGTGGTTTCCAAAGCGGGAGGCGCAGCCGGTAGCCGGGCCGGCGTGGGCGATTCCGTCACGACGGCTGATTTCGATGGCGACGGGTTTCTGGATCTTTTCGCCGCGACGGGAGGAAGCATGGGCCGTAGCCTGGGATTGCCCTCCGAAAACGGCACCTACCGGCTATATCGCAATGTCGGAAATGGCAACCACTGGCTGGAAATTGATCTGGAGGGAACAACATCCAATCGTGATGGCATCGGCGCCGTGGTGCGTGTGTCCGCAGGTGGCGTGACTCAGATACGGGTTCAGGATGGGGGCGTGCATGAGCGAGGGCAAAACCATCAGCGCTTGCATTTCGGCCTTGCCAAGCACACGCAGGTCGACAAAATAGAAATTCGTTGGCCAAGCGGCGTGGTACAAGAGTTGCGTAATGTGGGAGCTAACAAGATCATGCAGATCAAAGAATCTAAATGAGCCATTGGGTTATTCGCGCCATTGCCTGAGTGTGCGTCCTATGAAAATTTCCATCGTCATTCCGGCGCATAACCGGCCAGACTTCTTAGAGGAAGCTGCCAACAGCATTGCTGCGCAAACGTACCCCAACTGGGAAGCAGTGATAGTGGATGACGGATCCACGCCCCCCCTTTCATTGCACAAGTTGAAGGCTCTGTTTGGTGATAAAGCCGTCTTTCTCAGGCATGAAAAACCACTTGGTGTCGCGCGAGCGAAAAATGCGGGCATCAGGGCATCAACAGGAGAAATCATCACCCTTTTGGACGATGACGATCTTCTTGCCCCTACGGCTTTGGAGAAGATACACGATGCGTTCGCCAATCTGCCGGATCTCGATTGCTTGTTTCTAGGGGTTGAACCAATTGGCCCTTATGCCACCAATCCCGCAAAAAGTAGAAAGAAAGCGATTGACAGAATTATTCAACGCGTTTGCCCAACAGAAACTAATGGACTTTACCGGTTCGACGACACGCTGTTCTCCGAACTCCTGCATTCCGTCCCTATCGACTTTCAAAGGCCAGCGGCTCGAAAAGGAACATGGAACATTGTGGGCGGGTTCGATGAAAGCGGCCTGTTTTCAGAATCTGGCTGGGCAATCAAGGCATCCACCATGTGTAAACTCGCTTTGACGAAAGAACCAGTAACATATTGGCGAATCCATGGAAATAACTTCGGTTGGCTATCGGACCAAGATAAAGATCAAGCAACTCTGAGGCAGCTGGAAAATAGCTTGGTATCAGCCCAATCGCTCACCAGTCATTACCGTAAAAAACATGCAGAAATATCAAATCAGGTCAAACTTATCGAGACCCATCTTGCCGATGCATACTTCACCAAGGCCTATTTTCTTCGTGATAAAAATAAATGGATGGGACTCCGCGCCCTATTTCGTTCCATGTTGCCATTTCCACAAACCAAGCATTTCAAGCTATTACTTAGGTATTTTTGGACCTAGCCAATTCGAGTGCGCTACCAAAGTGCAAGCTAGCCCCCAGTGAGTGAGGGGGCCAAACATGGACGAGGTTGGCTAATTCTGTGGACGTGCGACAACCGCGAACTGAGTGTACTTGGTGTCTTCCAGATATTTTCCGAAGTACGGAAAGCGAGACGACGCAATAGTGAGGTTCCAGCCATGCGGCCGCCATAGGACACACTATAGCAGTATATTCACCATAAGGTTCGGGTTGGTGTATCTATGCTGGCACGTACCGCGTGCATGACTGAGCAACTCCCGCTTCCTTATAATATAATACCGTGTTTTCGAAAGTTGCCTCCATGTGAAAAACGCATTAGTTTTTATATAAAAATTTTAAAAATCATTATGTTGCATAATATTTTTGCGAAACTGAGGAATTGAAAGATGTTTTTCCGGCAAAAACCAGCACCAAGCTATGAGAGAGCCATGGACTGGTTCAAGAAGAACATGGTGGCGAATAAGGGAATCATCGTACACACCAAGACCCCAGTACCTTATCCAGAAGTGACCGGCTACTACATCCCAACATTATATAACTGGAATGAACGGGAGCTGGCCCGGACATGTACCCGGTGGCTGCTTTCCATACAACACCCTGACGGGGCTTTCCCCGCGCCCGACGGCGTGCCCTACACGTTCGATACCGGCCAAGTGATGCGGGGTCTATGCGTAGCACTTGATGATATGGACGGCATCGAAGCCCCGCTACGGAAAGCGTGCGACTGGGTCATAGCGCAGGTAGCGCCGGATGGTCGTCTAACCACGCCATCGACCGAGCAGTGGTCTGACATCGCCAACGATCTGATCCACACCTATGTGCTTCCCCCGCTCATTCAGGCGGGCAAGCTGCTGGGTGTACCTGAATACGTGGAGACGGCCAACTTCGTGCTGTCCTATTACAAACAACAGGAAGCGCTGGTGCCCTTCAACCGGCTTGCACACTTTCACGCCTATGCCATGGAGGCGCTATGGGAACTGGGGGAGATCGACCTGGCAACCCGAGGCATGGCCGATGTGGAAAAATGCCAGCGGCCCGACGGCGGCATCCCCGCTTATCCAAATGTTGAATGGACCTGCTCAACCGCCATCGCCCAGTATGCCGTCGTCTGGTACCGATTGGGAAATAAGGACCGTGCCGACCGCGCCATCCATTACCTCGAAAAAATCCAGAATAAATCCGGCGGGTTCTACGGCAGCTACGGCAAGGGTGCGCAATACATTTCAGGCGCGGAAATCAGTTGGGCGGTGAAGTACTTTCTCGACGCCTATCACCTGAAAATGCGCGGGGAAGGCAAACATGCTTAAAGTACTTACCGTCTTCGGAACCCGCCCCGAAACTATTAAAATGGCACCCCTCATTTCGGAACTGGAAAAATATCCGGGACTGATCGACAACAGGAATTGTCTTACCGGCCAGCACAAGGAAATGGTGGAACCGCTGATCAAGCTATTCAACATCCGGGTAGATTATGACTTGAACCTAATGCGGGAAAATCAGACCCTGGAACACATCACCATCAGCGTGCTGCAGGAAGTCAGCCGTATTCTACGCGAGGAGCATTTCGATCTACTGCTGGTGCAAGGCGATACAACCACTTCAATGGCGGCGGCCCTGGCCGCTTTTTACTGCGGCGTCAAGATCGGCCACGTTGAAGCCGGACTCAGAACTTTCGACAAGCGGCACCCCTACCCCGAAGAGGCCAACAGGAAAATCATCGACTCCATGGCGGACATGTATTTTGCCCATACCGAGACCGCAAAAAAACATCTGCTTAACGAAGGTATTCCTGACAGTCAAATCGCAGTGACAGGCAATACGGTGATCGACGCATTACTCGATGTTTCGAACCGGCCCTACAGTTTTGTAGGCACGCCCCTGGAAACAATTCCATTCGATTCGAGAAAAATCATTCTGGTTACGGCACATCGGCGCGAGAGCTTCGGCGGCCCGTTTGAGTCGATATGCCACGGCCTCAGGGATCTGGCACTCAAGTACAAGGACAAGATCGTGCTGGTGTACCCTGTGCATCGCAATCCGAACGTCCGGCAGGTGGTGAACAGCATCCTCTCCGGAATCGATAATGTGTTGCTAATCGACCCCTTGGACTATATGCCGCTGGTCCATCTTATGAAACAGGCCTATATGGTGCTGACGGATTCGGGGGGATTGCAGGAAGAGGCACCGAGCCTGGGCAAACCGGTGCTGGTACTGAGAAAAGTCACGGAACGGCAGGAAGGCGTAGAGGCTGGCACGGTGAAAGTTGTCGGAATGAATGCCCACGATATTGTGGCAGAGGCTTCGAAGCTTCTTGACGACGCCGATGCGTATCATGGCATGGCGAACCGGGCAAATCCATACGGGGATGGGACGGCCAGCACACAGATTGTGAAGCGTATTCTCGAAGATGCAGGCGCACAACCAGGGCATGAGTAGCGAAGCACCCAGGCAGTCTCTCGTCAGCATAGTACTGCCCACCTACAAGCGGGCTCATGTGCTGCCGGATGCTATTCGCAGTGTATTGAGACAGACATACAAAAACCTGGAGCTGATCATCGTTGATGACAACTCACCCGACGACACCGCTACCGTGGTCAAGTCATTCGACGACGCGCGCATCCGCTATGTCAAAAACGACCCAAATCTGAAACTTCCGCGAGCGCTTAACAAGGGGTTTTCACTCGCCAATGGCGCTTATCTGACCTGGACATCTGACGACAATGTGTTTGCGGATAATGCCATTGAAAAGATGGTTGATGCTCTGCAAGCCAAAGATTGCGAGTTCGTATACGCCGATTATTATCTCTTCGCCGATCTGGACGCAGCCGGTAATCCATTGGATGCCCGGCATGAAAGGCTTTCAAACAAACTTCAACTAGAAAAATCGAATCACATTGGCGCCTGTTTTCTCTATACGCGCAAGGTATACGAAGAAGTGGGTGAATACGATCCTGAGTTGTTTCTTGTTGAAGACTACGATTATTTCATTCGCATCGCAAAACGCTTCGGCGTGCGCCATATTTCTGAGCCACTCTATTTCTTCCGGCGACACGACGATGCGCTGTACTGCTCAAGGTTTTGTGAAGTCAAGGCCGCCGACGTGCTTGTGCGTTATAAGAACGGCCTCCTTAGCGAAACAGACGTTCTGGAAGCCCTGGTGACACTGCTTGTGAGAAACACCGACGACCTGAATAATCCCTTTCTCCGCTGGAGCCATCGAGCGGTCCGCAAGTTCTCGTTCAGACTTACCACTATGTACCGGGAGATGCTAACCGAGTATCTGCGGCGGCATCTAAAAAGCCGTGTATTAGCCCTGCTGGAAGGCTATCGGTCACAGCAATTTAGGTTCGACGAGACAAAAAACGAGCTGGCCGGCCTGGTGAGGCGCATAGGCACTCTCAAGTATAAATAAACCTGAAAAACTCACATATGCAAAGGCTAAGGGCTGTACCATGCTGAAATATCTAGCTAACGCGTTCATCGGTCCCACACAGGCGCGTGCTGCCCATCGCCAGGCATTGCAAAAGAATCCGGACATTGTGTCCGGTGTCGAAACGCTGCTGGCCACCTGCCCGCCTGCGGATGCGGGTGATGATGAGGCTCCCATCTTTCTGCTGTCCGCAGGCTGGCGTTCCGGCTCAACCCTGCTGCAACGGCTCATCATGTCCGACAAAGACGTGCTGATCTGGGGAGAGCCTTACGACGAATGCGGCATGATCCAAGCCTTGGCAGATACCACCAAGGCATTCCGGGCTGGCTGGCCTCCGCAGGATTACTATTATGATGGCACGCCCCCTGGAGAGCTGTCGGGAAACTGGATCGCTAATCTGTTTCCGTCCCTGGCGGATTTGCGCGATAGTCACCGGGCATTATTCGACACCCTATTTGCACACCCAGCAAAGGCGGCCGGCGCTTCACGCTGGGGCATCAAGGAAGTCAGGCTGGACGTGGAGCATTGCTTTTATCTTCGTTGGCTTTACCCCAGGGCGCGATTCGTTTTTCTATATCGCAATCCGCTGGATGCCTACCAGTCCTATTGCCGATACGGCCGCAACTGGTACAACACGTTTCCCGATGAGCCTGTGTTCACACCCACGGCATTCGGCAAACATTGGCGAGAACTGATGGAAGGATTTCTCAGGGAGGCGAAGAGGTTGGATGCGCTCGTGATTCGGTATGAGGACCTCGTTGCCGGCCGCACACCTCTTGAGGAGATCGAAGCACATCTGAAAATTCGGATTGATCGCTCTGTTCTCGGGGCCAAAGTGGGCAGTTCGGAGCGGGGTGGAGAAAAAGCCCAGGTCAATAGGCTGGAAAAGTGGCTGTTAAAGCGCGTAGTCTCGCCCATGGCGGAGGAGCTTGGCTACAAGTGGTAGATAACACGGCCATTCGCTCACTTTGTTCCGCCACTCGCAATTGATAGTCAACAAAAAATATGATGGATGACCCATGGAAGCCAGTGTCATAGTTTGCACCTATAACCGGGCAGAATCCCTCATGGATACGCTTGGTGCGCTCAAGTTACAACAGACTGCGCCTGATCGCACGTGGGAAGTCATTGTCGTGGACAACAACTCCAGTGATCATACGCGGCAGATAGTCACAGAATTCATTAAAGACTGGCCCGTCCTGCGCTACGAGTTTGAAAGCCAGCAAGGGCTTTCCCATGCGCGCAACCACGGCATTGCCTGCGCCCAAGGCAAAGTACTCTTGTTTACCGATGATGACGTACTGCCCGAGCAGGACTGGCTTGAGACGACGTTGCGGGGCTTGGAAAAATATCAGGCCTCAGCATGCGGGGGGTACATCGCGCCAATCTGGGAAACGCTGCCGCCTGAATGGTTGACTGAACGGTTTTACGGTTTCCTGGCAATTCGCACTGACCGAACCGATGACTACCCGATCACCGAGGCAAGTCAAGCTCCTTTCGGCGCCAATATGGCAATGAGGCGAGCGGTATTTGATCGTGTTGGCCTGTTCGATACAAATCGTGGCCGCAAGGGGAAGGTGCTCGCCAGCGGCGAAGATGGTGAGATGTTTGAGCGTATTCTGGCCGCGGGTCTGAAAGCAGTCTTCCTTGGGGAATCCAGGGTTCACCATAAGGTTGAAGCGTTCCGTATGACGAAGCGCTACTTTCGCCGCTGGCGCTTTCAAACAAGCCGGAACCTGGCCGCCAGCCGTGGAGTTCCAGGCACGCGACGGCTGTGCAATATTCCCCTTTACTTGTTCCAACAGTTCATGTGTGCGAATTTCAATGCGATCGTCGGGCATCTGACCCAACCAAGCGACGAGGCATTTAACCGAGAAATGATTGTCTGTCATTTTCTCGGAACGTTTCTCGGACTGTGGCAAGTTCGCCACCAATATCGTGAGGTTTAGGATATGAACAGTTTTCCATGCAAGACGGAAACAGTCTGAATGGCAAGAGCGCTGCGAAATCGCATTCGACTTGCGTTATGGGAAGGGCGGCTTGCCCATTTACCTAGAGCATTCGCTAAGCAGGCATTGAAGGAGCACAGGGAAGGGAAGCGAAGCGTGTGCGACGACCCCTGTGTAGCCATAGGGTCTCCTATTTTGTCGGAGTCTGTGCGAGAGCACAGGCGTAGAGAAAATGGGATAGCAACGACACGACGTCAAGTCATAGTGAAAGCTATGGCACCCCGCGAAGTGAGGTGCCGTAGCGTACGCAGGAGAACACAGGCCGCCGAAGGCATACTTGTCGCCACAATTTGCATCTACTCGGGGGCTTGGATGTCCCAAAAGGTTTTGCAAAAAATGGCGACACTCTCGCGCATTTAACCTTGACGCACAAATATTAGGGGTACAGTATGTCGCATGAGAGCCAAAGACACTTTGTCAATTTAGTTTCTGTTCACTTACCTCACTATTTCATGAACCAGAGGGTTCTAGAGGTGGGCTCCTTAAATATCAATGGCAGTGTTCGGGACTACTTCCAAAATTGCCGGTACATAGGTCTAGACGTTGCACCCGGCAAGAACGTTGACGTGGTTTGCGAAGGGCAGAAATATGATGCGCCCGATAATGCTTTTGATGTGGTGATATCGTGCGAGGTCATGGAGCACAACCCCTATTGGCACGAAACCTTTGAGAATATGGTGCGACTCTGCAGACCCGGGGGGCTCATCGTCATGACATGCGCCACTATCGGACGCCCCGAGCATGGCACGTCGAAAACCACACCAAAGGATTCACCGCTCACCATTGATATTGGATGGGACTATTACCGAAACCTTACTAAACGAGACTTTGAGAGAAAGGTAGACCTAAAAAAACTCTTCTCAACCTTTCATTTTCAAACAAACTGGGACTCCTTTGATTTGTTATTTTTTGGAATAAAGAGAGAGATTCAACTTCAAGAGGATACCTTTCACAACTTACATCCCCTAATCAGTGATATTGATCAATATGTCGCCCTAGCTAATTCCTGCAAGAGACACTCATATAGGTCAATCACCGCAAAGGTGTTTGGAGATAAATACTATCAGTTGATTCGTAGAATCATATGGGCACTAAAGTACATACACAATGACTAGTGCTATTCCAAACCCATGCGACAAAGAGCCAGACACCATTAGACATGCTTCATGTAAATTACGGCAGAGGTAACCACAATTGCTTAATAAAGTATCTGTAATTATGCCCGTTTACGGAGGTGAGAGATATCTGTCGAATGCCATCGACAGCGTGCTTAGTCAAACTCACCATAACCTTGAGTTAATCATCGTAAATGACAACTCGCCTGACCGGTCTGACGAAATTGTAAGGCAGTATTTTTACGACCCAAGAGTAATTTACCTGCGCAACACGAAAAATCAAGGAGTAGCAGCAAGTAGAAACAACGCTCTTAGGCAAGCAACGGGTAGTTACATTACGTTTCTAGATCAAGACGATATCTGGTTGCCAAACAAGCTTAAAATTCAAATAGCAGCTTTTGGTAAGCACCCAGAGCTTGGTCTAATCCACTCCGATCTGGCACTGATCGATCAAAATGGTGTGCTACTGCCTCAATATCAATGTCGCAATGAGAGCCATTTTGATAATCCACGCGCGTCAATTCAGATTGGTTTCGTTTTCAACCAGATATTTATCAGCAACGATATTCAACCGTTAACCTCAATGATCCCACGCGGGATATTTGAAGAAGTTGGGCAGTTCAACGAAGACCTTCCGGGTGTAGACGACTACGAACTGTGGCTACGAATCGCGAGGTTCTATCCTATCGGACAGATCCAAACCATCCTAGGCTACTGGCGCAAGCATGAAACGCAGCAATCCACGCAGGGCTATAAGATGCTTATTTTGCGGCTAAAGGCTATCGATAGCGTATTCAGGGCCGATCCAGGAGCAGTCGCGCTAATCAACCGACAAGACTATGTTCGCCGCATGCATGCCCTCAATTGCGGTGTGGCTAACCACTATTTGTACAATATTGGTGATTATCGCCAGGCAATCCCTCATTTCTTCCGAGCCATAAAACTGAAGCCATTGGACATAAACACCTTGTTCAAGTTAGCCTATTGCTGTTTGCCGGAAGGAATTCGAAAACCATTGCGTTGGGTAAAAAACAAAAGAAATATCGGATTTCATTAACATGAGTGCACTCTCTCCTAGCGTCAGCTTCACCATAAACGTATGCAATACGGACGCCCCCTTTCTCGAACCCACCCTCCGCCACATGATGCGGGCTCTCAACTATCCGTTCACCGAGCGGCTGGTCGCTTATGACCCGGGAAAGCAAGAGGGAAAATACACCCAACGCATCCAGGGCAGTCAACACGATATCGAGAATATTCTTCAGCGGCTGCTTGAGGACAAAATCATCGATCGCGTGGACGTCATCCCGTGGAGTGGGCACGAGCAAAACCGAATCTTGTACAAGTACTTTGGTACCGAGAAGGTCGACCTCAAGGACTTTTCAGGCGCCCCCATCTACCAGTACTTATACGCGTTGGATCGTTGCACGGGTGATTATGTCTTCCATGCCGATTCGGACATGCTTTTTCATCGTTCCGGTAACGGGTCGTGGATTGCTGATGGAATTGAGTTGTTTCAGCAGGAGCCCAGTGTGATCGTCACATGCCCACGGGCTGGGCCGCCCCTGGCGAAGACTTGGCTCGAGAAGCTGACTGGCCGTTCGTTTGAACGGCCCTTGCCAACCAAGTGGCGGCGTGTTGACTTTACTTCAACGCGCTACTTCCTGATGGATATGGCAAAGCTCAAAATTTGCCTGCCGTTGATGCAGGCAAAATCCGGTGAGCCTCTGGAAAAAAGCTTGACTTATACATTCAGGGAGAAGGACTTCGAACAGTGGAACCTCACCGCTTATACGTACTGGACAATCCACCCATGGCGGCATGATGAGAATTACATTCGCTACCTGCCGGACCTGATCTGGGCAGTCGAAAACAATATTTACCCATTTTGTCGTACCGGCTACCAATGGGATATGCGCACCGAGGGCAAATTGATTAATGAGTGGCTAAAAGTGCTCCATAAGCATGGCCATGCACTCGACTAAGATCACTTGAAGGTGGATGTTGAAGGCTGGGAGCACGAGGTGTTGCAGGGTGCCGTGAGCACGCTGCGCCATCCTGACCTTCTCGCCGTTATTATCGAGCTAAACCAGAGCGGTAACCGTTACGGTTTCAGCGACGAGGACATTCACCAGACACTGATTAATCACGCTTTCTCTAGCTGCCAATATAAGCCGTTTGAGCGGCAGTTGATCGATTTGGGCGGGAAATACAATACCGGTGGTAATACTCTTTATGTTCGCAATTCCGAATTCATTGGGGAGCGATTGCTGAGTGCGCCACCTTTCAGGGTTAGGGATTTCTACATTTGAATACTTATCAAGGAGTGGCCAGTAGTGCTTCTACGCCGAACAATCCGTTGGCCGAGGACGGGGGGAGCCCGCGAGCGCGAGAGCCTCGTAACGCCATGAGCCCCAAACCCAATCTCGCAGTTGTGATCTGCACTTACAACCGCAGCCACTCGCTCATCGAAACACTGGCCTCGCTTTATGCCGCTGGCTACGCGGGACCGACACCAATTGACATATTGGTTGTCGCAAACAATTGCAGTGATGACACGCTAGCCCAACTCTCGGCATTCCGTTCGGCACACTCGCAAGCCTTTTTAAGGCTGGGCTGGCTGGAAGAACCCAAAGCTGGGAAATCCTACGCGCTGAATACGGCCATCGCCCACACGGATCATGATGTACTGTGTTTTATCGATGACGATCAAGTCGTCGAGCCAGGTTTTTTTGCGCACCTCGTGGATGGAATCAAGTGTTATCCGCAAGACGATATTTTTTGCGGCCGCATTTGGCCGGCTTGGGACGGTAGCGAACCATCGTGGGTACATGCCAAGGAGCCTTACGCGATAACGATTCGGCCTTTCCCGGAGTTTGATCTGGGAATCAAATCTATTCGCCTCAGCGCCGGAGATCGGTTTCCCAGCGGAGGGAATATCACGGTTCGACGCCGCGTATTTGATACGATTGGGACATTTTCCACCGATCTTGGGCCTATCGGTCACAACTTGGCGGGTGGAGAAGACCATGATTTTCTGAAGAGAGCAGCGTTACATGGATATACCACACACTACCTGCCTCATGTAAGGCAGTTACACTCTATTGATGCAGAGCGAATGAGTACACCTTATATTCTTCGTAAGAGTTATTCCCGCTCGCTATCAAATTTCCTGGTACATTCTCAAGGGACTCTGCCCAGGCTTTACATGTTCCATAAAGTATTAAGTTACCTGGGCAGCGTCGTTTTTTCACGAGATCACAATCGCCGCATTTTTTATCTCGTCCGGCTGGCTGCAAGTGTAGGGGAGTTATCTGGGGCATTTGAATCGACATGGACAGCCGTGTTGAACCCGCTACGTGCCGGTTTACAACGTTTGATACACAGCACGATGACAGCCGTGTTGAACCCGCTACGTGCCGGTTTACAACGTTTGATACACAGCACGATAGCGGCAAAACCCGCCTCTGCCACGAATGTACAATTATCCGTCGACACCGGCAAGATGGCGCCGGGGATCGCCCCCCTCGCCCTGACGTTAGGGATGGCGACAGCCTCCGCCATTGTGTCATCGCCATCACAGGTATTATGGGAAGGCATACTGTCCGCCGCCGGGGCCACCACCCTATTCACTTTGGCCCTTCTGGTGAAGTCGATCATCGGTTTTTCACGGACGGGACCCTCGCTAAAGCAGGAAATTCAAGAACATTACGCCCGTTACACCCTGTTCGCTTTCACGCGCCTTGCCGCCTGGGCGTTGCTAATAGGCGGATTTATGGCGGTGGCAGGTGTCGCCGTGTATTCATCCCTGAACCGAATTGCGGGCCTCGAATTCACCACTACAGGCGCGGTGATTGCCGCTTTCGGGGGCATCTGCGCCGTCACGTCGTTGCAGTTCTGCCGCCATCTACTCTATCTGCCAGCCACGATCGCCGCTTCGTCGCATTACCGGCTGAGCCGGTTGTATCCGCTGTGGCACCTGCTCTCACCGGGACGATTGCAGATCTTCCAGCTGACTCTTGCCCTGACGGCAGCGCTTGCGGTCATTGCAGACCTGACCGATATGCTGACCCAAGAACATTGGACTCGCCTGGTGGTTTGGGGGATACTCGCGGGCACAGTGGCCGCCGTGGTCCGGACGCTCTCGCCCGGAGACGAAACCCTGCCAGCCAGCGGCGCTGCAACCGACCCCGCCCGGCCGAACATCGTCATGGTCGGATCAGACACCCTGCGTGCCGATCGCATAGGCAACGGCCAGCATCACCGCGAACTGACCCCTTACCTGAATGCGCTCGCCATGCGCGGCACGCATTTTACCCACTGTTACGTACCCTGTGCCCGTACAGCCCCCAGCCTGATCTCCATGTTGACGGGAACCTGGCCGCATACCCACGGTGTCCGCGACAATTTCGTGGGCGACGACGAATTGGCCCTGCCGACACCGGCCTTGCCCGCGCTACTGGCTCAGGCCGGGTATCGCACAGCGGTGGTGGGTGATTGGGCGGCGGCCGATATGAAGAAATTCGATTTGGGTTTTGCGCAACGCGACTTGCCCGAGGACCAATGGAACCTGAAATATCTGATCCGCCAGGGCCCGAAGGATCTGCGTCTGTTTCTTTCCCTCTTCACGCATAACCGC
Source organism: Gammaproteobacteria bacterium Ga0074134 (assembly GCA_001464965.1). GTDB lineage: Bacteria > Pseudomonadota > Gammaproteobacteria > Ga007554 > LNEJ01. The sequence continues at coordinate 21,975 of LNEJ01000004.1, read as the reverse complement.
TTCGGCAAACGCTTCTTGCCCGAACTGTATTATCTCGCCGGCGTCCCTCTGACACGTGAGGTGGGGCGTGATGGGCGAGCGATGATCAGCGATCTGGCCGGCAAGGATCAACCCTTCTTCCTGAACATCTTCATAGCGGCGACCCACCCTCCGTTTGGATCGGAATACCCCTATTACACGCTGTTCTCCGATCCTGAATACAACGGCGAATCGAAGTTTGTGATGGCGCGCCTGACGGATCCATTTGAGATCATCCGTCGGCAGGGTGATAGCAAAAAGGAGTTCGACCTTGATCAGATCATTAATCTCTACGATGGCTGTGTAAAAAGTTTTGATGATGAAGTGGCCAGGATCGTTGCACACATCAAGGCCTGCGGCCTGGAAGAAAACACCATCATCGTCATCTACAGCGATCATGGCATGGAGTTTTTTGAACACGGCACATGGGGGCAAGGAAACAGTGTCATGGGTGACCACAGCGCACGCGTCCCATTAATCATCAAAGATCCGCGCAAACCACCCGGCGGCCTGGTTTCACATATCACGCGGACCGTGGACATTGCACCCACCCTGCTGGATCTCCTTGGAGTGGAAAAACCACCGGAGATGGAAGGCGTATCGCTTGCGCCCTATATGGACAACTGCGACATCAACCTTGGCCTGATAGCTCACAATGAAACCGGCATCTGGTTGACAACGCCCCCGGGAATGCCCGCCGATCATCTCCATTACCCCGACCTGCCTGATTTGCTGGAGGTGCCGGATAAGCGAAACGGTACTCTGGCGATCAAGCCGGAATACCAGAACATTATCGTCCGCGCGAAGGATAGGATGATTAGAACCGAAAAGTGGAAATTCACCTATCAGCCAATGCGTAACGGAGAAATCCACCAATTGTTTGATCTGACAAATGACCCCGGATGCTACTCGAACGTGATCGATCTCCACCCCGAGGTTGCGGAAGAGCTGAGGCAAAAACTCAGGGCGTGGATGGAGGCTGATCTGGTTAGCCACCAAGCACACCCAACTTGAACATTATTGCAATTCGGGTGGCGGACAAAAGCGGCACCACGGGTTAGTTGGGGAGCCAATTTTGGGCTCTTGGGGTTTTGCTTCCTGGGATTGTTTTTGATCATCTGTGCGGGAAGACGCTGCCGGCGGCTCTGCCGCCGGGGTGTCGTTCCCCTTGCCGGGCACGGCTACATTAGGCGCCGTATTATTACCCGAAGGAGCTTCTGCCGGATTGTCTGTTTTTGATGCGCTATCGATAGCCGCCGGATAAGGCAGTTTTCCACCCAGATCACGATAATACCGCTGTAATGTTTTGGACTCCGGCACATGCGTGAGCCCTTCCTGGGCAGTTTTCAATGCATCTGCGCGGTTACCAAGTTTCCGGTAGAAGTCGATCAAGCCGATATAAGCCGCGACATAATCAGGCTTCAGGCGGATCGCCTCCATAAACTCCCGTGAACTGTCTGCAGGCTTTCCCAGGCGATCATAGACCCGCCCAAGATCCGCTCTTACCATGGCCAGATAGGGATAATACTCCGGAATCACTTCGGTATGGCCCAATACATACCCGAATTCATCCACTGCGCCTCGCAGATTTTCTTGTATCTCCCCCCGGTTTGTGGACTGCGCCGTGGCGCGCGCGATATATTTCAATCCATGGCAGTAATGATGGCCATGGGGCATCCCTGCCGGAAAAGAACCCGCGATCCGGTATGCTTGAGCATTGGGTTCATAGAATCCAGCCGGGAGTTGGCGGCAGTAGGATGGCAGCATTTGCACATCTTTTGCGGTTATCGCATAGCCGGCGCCAGCGCTGCCCGAAAAAAGCAGTAGAGCCGCCACCAGCAAGGCATCGCTTGAAGAGCAGCGTCTTTTAGAAATCAATTCATTCATATTGGGTACGCTCGCATAAAACGTTCTTGTGCATAGCGGCCATCGCCTGCATCATCCAGATAGGATAATGTACCCAAGTACCAAGGGCAAACAGGGTATTGGCACGTCAATATATTGACTATTCTCTGTAGGAATTCCAGGTGTGTACCTTCTAAAACCCAGGCTCTCAATAACTATTGTGACAATAAACGCGGCCACTTAATATGGCACATTTTTCGCATACATCCTCGTACCCAGGAGGTGTTTATGACTATCGCACAACAACAAGCCACCAGTAATTTCATTTACACGGATTCCGCTCAGGACTATCTGCCGCGTCTGCCGCTATCAAACGATACTGTTATAAAAACACCCCCATCGGATAAAGCCTCGCACCTTTCATGCGTTCTGCAAACGACGCTGGAAATCGATCAAATTTTGAAACTGTTCTTCATGGAAATCAGAAAACTGCTTCCTTATGACAGTATTGCCTACCGCCATCTTCCACAAAACATAGAGATCATTGAGGGCAAAAGGGCACGCCATTCGGGTAATTACCGGCTGGCGATTGGTGAACAATGGCTGGGGGAATTGACTTTTACACGGAAGAGAAAATTCACCGAAGCTGAAACCATGTTGATTGAGCACCTGCTTTGCAGCCTCGTTTATCCATTACGCAATGCACTGATGTACAAACAGGCCGTGGAAGCTGCGCTCAAGGATCCGCTGACTGGCGTAAACAACCGTGTCGCCATGGACGCCACTTTGCAGCGCGAAGTCGAACTTGCCCATAGATATGGCACCCCCCTGTCACTCATCGCCATGGATATCGATCATTTCAAAGGCGTCAATGACAGATATGGACATGCCATTGGCGATTGTGCCCTTAAAACCGTGGCCAATGCCGCTGTCGCCAGTATACGCAGCACAGACATCCTGTTTCGCTATGGCGGAGAGGAGTTCGTGGTTTTGTTGAGCAACACCTCTGAGGAAGGTGCGCTTTGCCTGGCCGAACGTATCCGCCAGAAAGTGCAGACGGCAAAATACATATGCAATGAGGCAATGATCTCCTCTACGGTCAGCCTGGGCGTTGCGCTTTTAAGTGCGCGGGAGAATCCCCCGTCTCTACTCTCCAGGGCCGATCAGGCGCTATATCAGGCCAAGGCCGCGGGGCGCAACTGCGTCAAACTGGCATAGAGCACTCCTGTGCACGGCAAAATCCCGCAATAACCACGGAGCTATCCTGTGGAAGCCCTGAATAATTTCTTCATGGAATTCTCAGAGCACGAAAATCAAAAATATGATTTCTTTCTTTTCTTCATTTTTCAATCAGTTGCCGCTATCGGAAAATGCAGGCACATCCGTGTGCCGGGGAACCTCTGAATAAATCAGAGGTTCCTTGTGTTAAAATTTACGCCACAACATTGGTGCAAATTTTCGCATATGCAAAACTCTCGCAACACTCCTTACCTCCCTCCCGAATGGACTCCACAAAGCGGGGTAATGCTCACCTGGCCACATGAACACAGTGACTGGTGCGCAACACTGGCCGAAGTTGAGCCGGTCTTTGTCGAAATCGCACACCAGATCAGCCTGCGCGAACGTGTGGTAATCGCCTGCTGGGATAAGGAGCACCTTGCCCATGTAGAGCAGCTTTTGAAGCACACTGATGCGATTCTCGATCAAATCTCACTCTATGCCGTTCCGTCCAACGACACCTGGGCGCGCGACCACGGGCCGATCACCGTGCTGGAGGAAGGCAACACCCCGCGCCTGCTTGACTTCACTTTCAATGGCTGGGGTGATAAATTCGATGCGGTACTGGACAACCAGCTGACACATCGGTTGCATGCGGCTGGGGCGTTCAATGTGACGCCATTGCAAAACATCGATGTGGTTCTGGAAGGCGGCAGCATCGAGGTGGACGGCGCGGGCACGCTACTAACCACGCGCCGCTGCCTGATGTCACCGATGCGCAACCCGCATTTGGATCAACACCAGATCGAGTCGCTGCTTGGCCATCTGCTAGGCGTGGATCGCTTTCTATGGCTGGATAACGGCTATCTTGCCGGAGATGACACCGATAGTCATATTGACACCCTGGCGCGCTTTTGCGATGCGCGCACCATTGCCTATGTCGCGTGCGATGACCACCATGACGAACATTACCCGGAGCTGAAGGCCATGGAGGAAGAGCTCAAAGCCTTTCGCACCCGCGGCGGTCAGCCCTATCATCTGGTTCCCCTGCCCTGGCCACAGGCAAAGTACGATGAAGACGGGCACCGCCTGCCTGCCACCTATGCCAATTTTCTGATCATCAATGGCGCCGTGCTAGTGCCTGTTTATGACGATCCCGCCGATGAGGCTGCGCTGGCACGGATCAAGGACTGTTTTCCGCAGCGGGAAATCATCGGCATCCCCTGCCTGCCATTGATCATGCAGCATGGCAGCCTGCACTGCGTTACCATGCAATTACCTGATGGGGCACTATGAAAGCAAACACACTGAAAATCGGCTTGATCCAGCACGCCTGCGGCAATGATCGTGCGGCAAATCTTGGCCGCACGATTGCCGGTATTCGCGAGGCCGCCGCGCAAGGTGCGCGGCTTGTGCTGCTGCAAGAACTGCACACGGGCATCTATTTTTGCCAGACCGAAGACACGCGCTATTTCGATCTGGCCGAAACCATCCCCGGCCCCAGCACGCAACAACTCGGGCAAATCGCCGCTGAACTCAATGTGGTTATCGTTGCATCCTTGTTTGAACGCCGCGCTGCCGGGCTTTATCACAACACCGCCGTGGTATTCGAAGCCGATGGCAGCATCGCGGGAAAATACCGCAAAATGCATATCCCCGATGATCCCGGCTTTTATGAAAAATTCTATTTTACTCCGGGCGACCTCGGTTTCAACCCGGTCAAAACCTCCGTTGGGAGCCTCGGCGTACTGGTGTGCTGGGACCAGTGGTTCCCGGAAGCCGCGCGGCTCATGGCGCTGGCAGGCGCTGATCTGTTGCTCTACCCTACCGCCATCGGCTGGAACCCGGACGATGGCGCACAGGAACAAGCACGCCAGCGCGACGCCTGGATCACCATCCAGCGTGCCCACGCCATCGCCAACGGCCTGCCTGTGCTCGCCTGCAACCGCACCGGCTTTGAAGCGGACCCCTCAGGCCACACTGAAGGGATACAGTTCTGGGGATCCAGCTTTGCCGCGGGTCCTCAAGGTGAAATGCTGGTATTAGCACCGGCGGATGCGCCCTCCGTGTTGGTGACAGAGATCGATCTGCACCACAGCGAACAGGTGCGGCGCATCTGGCCCTATTTGCGCGACCGGCGTATCGATGCCTATGAGGACTTAATGCGCCGTTATCGTGACGAATAACTGATACCGAACATCTTCAATGGAATGATGTTCATCACGGGAGAACTTAATGCCAAAGGGGTACTGGATCGTTCATGTAGATGTCACCGATCAAGAGCAGTTTAAGAAGTATGCTGTGACCAACACTGATGTGTTCAAAAAATATGGGGCAAGGTTCCTTGCGCGGGCTGGCCAATACACCGTCCCGGAAGGAACCAACAGAACACGAAACACCATAGTTGAGTTTCCGTCTTATCAAGCAGCCCTCGATTGCTGGAATTCTCCCGAGTATCAGGCGGCGATTAAGTTTAGGTTGTCGGCTTCGGCTATGGATCTTGTCATCGTTGAGGGTTACGATGGTCCACAGCCGTCTTAAGGCAGGTATGCTCATAGCAAGCGAAGTTGACTGGCAAATCCAAGCGCATTCTTGCGCCAAGATTGTCCCCATTTTTCGTGCCTTTCGTGTTTTTCGTGGACGGTGCGTAACATTACTTAACAAGCGGTAACGCCCCCCCTCGATTTCCGTCCTCAGCTGTGGTTGAATGGCCTATACAGCAAAAATCACGAAGGATTCGTCATGACCACCCATACCGTACCTACCCAACCTTTCGAAGGCCAGAAACCCGGCACCTCGGGCCTGCGTAAAAAGGTCACCGTCTTCCAGCAACCGCATTATCTGGAAAATTTCGTCCAGTCCATCTTTGACGTGCTCGAAGGCTATCAGGGAAAGACGCTGGTAGTCGGCGGCGATGGCCGGTTCTACAACCGTCAGGCCATCCAGATCATCCTCAAAATGGCGGCGGCGGCGGGGTTCGGCCAAGTACTGGTGGGGCGCGGTGGCATCCTTTCCACGCCCGCCGCATCGGCGGTGATCCGCAAGCACGCCGCATTCGGCGGCATCATCCTCTCGGCCAGCCACAATCCCGGCGGCCCTGATGCCGATTTCGGCATCAAATATAATGTCGGCAATGGCGGCCCCGCCCCGGAAAAAGTCACCGACGCCATCCATGCCCGCACTCGCACTATCGAGCATTACCGCTTTATTGAAACCGTTGACGTGACGCTGGATACGCTGGGCCAGACGCACATGGGCAATATGCAGGTTGAAGTGATCGACGCCGTAGCAGGCTATGCCGAACTGATGGAATCGCTGTTCGACTTCACAGCCATCCGGCAATTGCTCAGCGGCAAAGGCTTTCGCATGCGCTTTGACGCCATGCACGCGGTAAACGGCCCCTATGCGCGCGCGATTCTGGAAAAACGCCTGGGCGCGCCGGCCGGCACAGTGATGAATGCGGTGCCGCTGGAGGACTTCGGAGGCGGCCACCCCGACCCCAACCTCACTTACGCGCATGAACTGGTCGACATCCTGTACGGAGACGATGCGCCGGATTTCGGTGCGGCTTCCGACGGTGATGGCGACCGCAACATGATTCTAGGCCGGCGCTTTTTCGTCACCCCCAGCGATAGCCTGGCAATCCTCGCCGCCAATGCCACGCTCGCCCCTGGCTACTGCTCGGGCCTGGCAGGCGTGGCACGCTCCATGCCCACCAGTGAAGCGGTGGATCGTGTCGCACAGGCGCTCGGCATCGACTGCTACGAGACCCCCACCGGCTGGAAATTCTTCGGTAACCTGATGGACGCCGGCAAGGTCACGCTGTGCGGTGAGGAAAGTTTCGGCACAGGTTCCAGTCATGTGCGTGAAAAGGATGGCCTGTGGGCGGTGCTGTTCTGGCTCAACATCCTCGCCGTGCGCCAGCAATCGGCAGAAGACATCGTGCGGGAGCACTGGGCCAAATATGGCCGCAACTTCTATACGCGCCACGACTACGAAGCACTGGACAGCGCGGCGGCCCAGGGCATCATGGCCCACCTGAATGAAAGGATGGCAAAACTCAAGGGTGAAAAATTCGGCGAGCGCCGCGTCAGCTATTGCGATGACTTCAGTTACACCGACCCGGTGGATCACAGCATCAGCAGCAGACAGGGGCTGCGCATCGGCTTCGAAGACGGCGCGCGTATTGTCTTCCGCCTTTCCGGCACAGGAACAGAAGGCGCAACGCTGCGTATCTACGTCGAGGCCTACGAGCCGGATCCTGCGAAGCATCGACAGGATACACAAGCGGCACTGGCGGATCTGATTACAATTGCCCATACACTGTCCGGCATCCGCGAACGCACCGGCAGGGATGCGCCGACGGTGATTACTTGAAATTATCCACCCGCTCTTCCCCGCTAACGGAAAGACCCATTTTTAGTGCGCGTTCATAAAGTGACGACAGGAAAACACATGGATATGCCGCTCTCATACAAGGACATCAGCTCATTTCATCCCCCACAGCGCACGCTGATGGGGCCCGGCCCCTCCGATGTCCATCCGCGCGTGCTCGCCGCCATGGCGCGTCCCACCATCGGCCATCTTGATCCGGCGTTTATCGACATGATGGAGGAGCTGAAAACCCTGCTACGCTATGCCTTCCAAACGGAAAATGCACTCACCTTTCCCGTCTCCGGGCCAGGCTCGGTAGGCATGGAAACCTGTTTCGTGAATCTGGTGGAACCCGGCGACAAAGTGATCGTGTGCCGCAACGGAGTATTCGGTGGACGCATGATAGAAAACGTGCGGCGCTGTGGCGGTGTAGCCGTGGTGGTTGACGATGCCTGGGGTATGGCCGTCGATCCAAACAAACTGGAGGATGCACTAAAGGCTAATCCTGATGCCAAGCTGGCCGCCTTCGTCCACGCCGAAACCTCAACCGGCGCGCAATCCGATATCAAAACACTGGTGGATATCGCTCATCGTCATGACTGCCTCACCATCGTCGATGCGGTGACCTCGCTGGGAGGGACGCCACTGAAAGTCGATGAATGGGCTATCGACGCCATCTATTCAGGCAGTCAGAAATGCCTAAGCTGCACGCCGGGGCTGTCTCCGGTCAGCTTCGGAGCGCGTGTTGTCGATGCCATCAAGCGCCGCAAGACGCCTTGCCAAAGCTGGTTCATGGACCTTGGCCTGGTGCTGGGCTACTGGAATGCAGGCAAGCGCACCTACCACCACACCGCCCCCATCAATCCCCTCTATGGCTTGCACGAGTCGCTGGTGATGTTGAAAGAAGAAGGCCTGGAGAATGCCTGGGCAAGGCACGCGCTCAATCATCGCGCGCTCAAGGCAGGCATCGAGGCGATGGGGTTGCGATTTTTTGTTGATGAAACACAGCGCTTGCCGCAACTGAACGCCATCAGCATCCCGCAAGGCGCAGACGATGCTGAAGTGCGCAAACGCTTATTGAATGAGTACCAGCTCGAAATCGGCGCGGGATTAGGCGAAATGGCCGGCAAGATCTGGCGCATTGGCCTGATGGGTTATACCAGCAGGCCGGACAATGTTTTATTGTGTCTGCGCGCCCTTGACGAGATTTTGGGCGCGGCAGGCGCGGATATCAAGACCGGCGCAGCGGAAATGGCGGCGCAGAATGTTTACGCGTCAAGACAGGCGCCTACAGCGTGAACCTCAAAGGAAGCACATAACATGATAAGAAGCCCACATACACGGCGCACAATAGCACTTAGCCTGATAGTGCTTGGCGGCCTGCTGATGTTTTTCGCTCCAGAGACAGAGGAATGGGCTGGCCTGGCGGTGCTGGCCCTTGGGGTAATCATTGAGATCATTGGCATCACCCTGGAGCATAGAGACGTCAAGTAATCATTTGTAGTGGTTCAGATTTAACCTGACAGACTGCGTCATATCTCGAATGGCGGGGAAGTGCCAATTCCGGACCATTGACCACCCATGGTCGTATGTCCGTTTCATATTGATAGCGGTCTCATTCACTGAGGTACCCTGATTTTTTCGGGCACTCTAAAAAAATCAGTGTGCTGATGTTGTGGCCAAAAGGCTCCGTTTACGCGAATAGGCAAAATAAATCGCTACGCCAATCGCCGTCCAGATCACAAAACGCCACAGTGTTACCGCACCCAGACTGGCGATGAGGTAGCTGCAAAACAGAATCGCCAGGACAGGCGTCCAGGGCATGAATGGGGTCTTGAAGGGGCGTTTCAGGTTGGGGTGGGTGCGGCGCAGCACCAGCACACCTACCGACACCAGGGCGAACGCGGAAAGCGTGCCGATATTGGCGAGCTCTGCCACCTGGCCTATTGGCATGAAGCCCGCTACCAGTGCGGCCACCGTGCCCGTCACCATAATCACCGGCACGGGGGTGCGGAATCTCGCATGAACCTGGCTGAATACCGCGGGCAGCAATCCATCACGTGACATGGCGAAGAAGATGCGGCTCTGCCCATAAAGCAGCACCAGCAACACGGAGGTGAGTCCGGCGATGGCGCCCACCGAAATGAGGTTCGATGCAAGGCGTTCACCCACATGCGCCAAGGCAAAGGCAACAGGATCTTTGACGTCGAGCAGGGTATACGGCACTATGCCTGTAAGCAAAGCCGCTACGACAATATAGATAATCGTGCAAATCACCAGCGAGCCGATGATGCCGCGCGGCAAATCGCGCTGGGGATCACGCGCCTCTTCACCCGCGGTGGATACTGCATCAAAACCTATATATGCGAAAAAGATCAGCGCCGCGCCGCCCATCACCCCTTCCCAGCCAAACGGCATGAAGGGTTTCCAGTTGGCAGGTTCCACATGGCCGGCGGCTACTACGATAAACAGCGCGATGATGGCCAGCTTCACCATCACGATCAGGTTATTGAAGCGGCTGCTCTGCTTGACGCCAATCACCAAAACAACACTCACCAAAATGATAATCAGCAAAGCGGGGAGATTGACCAGGCCACCCTCATGTGGAGCTTTTATGAAGTCCATGGGCAATCCCAGTCCTACCCCCTCCAGAGCCCTGTTGAAATACCCTGACCAGCCAATGGCCACAGCGGCGCTCGACACACCGTATTCCAGCACCAGGTTCCAACCCACAATCCACGCAACAAACTCACCCAGCGCGACATAAGAATAAGTGTAGGCGCTCCCCGATATGGGCACGGCGGAGGCCAGCTCCGCATAGACCAGCGCGGCGAAGATACATGCCAGCCCCGAGACTACGAAAGACAGCATGAGAGCGGGACCAGCCTGGGTGGCGGCCGCCACGCCAGTCAACACAAATATCCCCGCCCCGATAACGGCGCCAATCCCCAGCAATGTTAAATCCATGCTGCTCAAGGCGCGGTGCAACCCGCCATTATTGTTTGCGGCTTCAAGCGCCTTTTCAATGGATTTGGTTCGCCACAGACTCATATTTTTCCCTTAATCAAAAACGCTGAAAATTATTCTTGAAATCACGGCACAAGGCGTGCCACATTACTTGCAAGTACCATACATGCTATCCTAAACGACATGACCCAGACTACACAAAACATCGATCCCCGCGAGATTGCCAAATTCGAGGAGCCTGCTTCACGCTGGTGGGATCCGCGCAGTGAATTCAAACCATTGCATGACATCAACCCGCTACGTCTGGACTACATCGATGGCCGGGCGCGCCTTGCCGGCAAACGTGTCGTTGATGTCGGATGCGGCGGAGGGATACTGTCCGAAAGCATGGCGCTGCGAGGCGCATCCGTGGTGGGTATTGATGCTGGCGCCGCGCCGCTCTCTGTCGCCCGGCTGCACCTGCTGGAGTCCGGCGCCGAGGTGGATTACCGGCAGCTTACCGCCGAGCAGTTGGCGCAACAGCAGCCAGCGAGCTTCGATGTCGTAACCTGCATGGAAATGCTGGAGCACGTGCCCGACCCGGCCTCTGTGGTTTCCGCCTGCGCCCGGCTGGTCAAGCCCGGCGGCCATGTGTTCTTCTCTACCCTCAACCGCACCCCCAAGGCCTATCTATTCGCCATCATCGGCGCGGAATATCTTCTGAAAATGCTGCCCGCAGGCACGCACGATTACAGCAAATTCATCCGTCCCTCTGAACTGGCTGAGTGGATGCGGCCCGCCGGGTTGAACCTGCGCGAATTGACCGGTATGACATACAACCCGCTCACCCGGCGTTACGTCCTGGAAACCGACATCGACGTGAACTATCTTGCCTGGTGCGTGAGAGACGAGGAATAGAGGTGAGCAGTAAGAGCCTGTCTGTGAATAAATCATCCCTGCGACGGCGGCCGGTTTTGAGCAGGGCAAGGAAGGCTGAGCGTAGTGTGTTTGTTGCACATGAGCGAAGCGTGACGCTGCACTGCTCAAAAACCGGCCCCGTCCCTTCGGGTTGCGCCCCAAAACACGCCAGGCGGCGTTGCTCGTCGTTCATTTGGAATTACCAAACTTCTCTCCTCGCGCCTTGCCTGGCGTGTTTTGGGGCGGCAACGCAGGGATGATTTATTCACAGACAGGCTCTACCATACGCACCGTGCTGTTCGATCTGGACGGTACCCTGGCCGACACCGCGCCTGACATGGCCTTTGCCTTGAACAAGGTGCGCGAGGAACAGGGCATGCCCGCCCTACCCTTCTCCGCCATCCGTCCCGTAGTGTCGCACGGCGCCGCCGCAATGGTTCAACTCGGTCTTGGGATTACTTCGGAAGACGCACGTTTCACACCACTACGCCAGCGGTTTTTGGACATCTACCGTGAACATTTGACCCTGGAAACCCGCCTGTTTCCCGGCATGGATGAAGTGTTGCGCACCATAGAGGAGCGCGGCATGAACTGGGGTGTAGTGACCAATAAACCGGCTTGGCTGACAAACCCGCTCATGGAACAGATGGGATTAACCCAGCGTGCTGCCTGCATCGTAAGTGGCGACACCACCCCGGAGCGCAAACCCCACCCCGCCCCCATGCTGTATGCCTGCCACCAGGCAGGCAGCCATGCCTGGCAATGCCTGTACGTCGGAGATGCCCAGCGCGACATCGAGGCAGGCAGGCGTGCCGGCATGAAAACACTCGCTGCGCTGTTCGGTTACATTGGGACAGCCGATGAGCCACAGTTGTGGAATGCCGACGCCATGATTCAGCATCCACTGGAAATACTCGACTGGTTGGGTTGACAGGCTAATTGAGCAGGGCAAGGAAGGCTGAGCGTAGTGTGCTTGTTGCACATGAGCGAAGCGTGACGCCGCACTGCTCAAAACCGGCCCCGTCCCTCCGGGTTGCTGCCCCAAAACACGCCAGGCGGCGTTGCTCGCCGCTTATTTGGAACAACCAAACATCGCGCCTCGCGCCTTGCCTGGCGTGTTTTGGGGCAGCAACGCAGGGATGATTTATTCGCAGACAGGCTCTAAACTCTTTTTGAAAAGTGCCGATGTATTCTGATAGCTTGGCCGTCACACAACGACATAAAACCCAATCCTCTGCCACCATTGAGGACCAACGATCAGACAGCGACCATGACCGAACCCCTATCCCTTATTGTACTGGTAATTGTCACCGCGCTTGCCGCCACGCTGGGCTGGTTTATCGGCCATCACCGTTCACAGCGGCAACTCATAGACAATATCAAAAGAAATGTCGAGCTCACCACCACGCTGGAAATGGAGCGGCAGTCGACGCAGGAAAAAATCTCGACTATCGAAAAGGCGCGGGAACAGCTTGTGCAAACCTTCTCTGTCGCCTCGAGCCAGGCATTAAAAAGCAACTCAGAGGAATTTCTGAGGCTGGCCAAGGAAAATCTCCAGCAATTCCACATCCTGGCGCAGAACGATCTGGAACAGAAGGAAAAATCTATCGAAAACATGCTCAAGCCGATCAAGGACACCCTGCTGAAAACCGAACAACAGGTACGCCAGATCGAAAATGAGCGCAAAGAGGCCCATGGCTCCATCACCAAACATCTGGAAGTCATGGCCCAAACCCAAAGCATACTTCACGCCGAAACGCGCAATCTGGTGCAGGCATTACGCCGTCCCGAGGTGCGCGGGCAATGGGGCGAACTGACACTGAAACGCCTCGTTGAACTCGCCGGCATGGTCGAGCATTGCGATTTTTATGAACAGGAACATACTCCCACCCCGGATGGAGCGATGCGCCCCGACATGATCGTACGCATGCCCGGCGGACGCGAGATCATCGTGGATGTAAAAACACCGCTTGACGCTTATCTCAGCGCCATGGAGGCTCCAGACGACACCGTGCGCGGCTGGCATCTGGAGCGCCATGCGCGCAAGGTGCGCGATCGTGTGCGCGAACTGGCCGCACGCAGCTATTGGAGCCAGTTCAAAAACAGCCCCGATTTCGTAGTGATGTTCATCCCCGGCGACCAATTTTTGAGCGCCGCACTCGACGTCGACCGCGAGCTGCTTGAGGACGCGCTACGCCAGAAAGTCATCCTCGCCACCCCCACCAGTTTCGTCGCCCTGCTGCGCGCCGTCGGCTACGGCTGGCAACAGCAGGTGCTGGCCAAAAATGCCGAACAGGTGCGCGATCTCGGCGTGGACCTCTACAAGCGCCTGTGCGTCTTTACCGGGCACCTGTCCCGTCTCGGCAAAAACCTCAGCCATAGCCTGGATCACTACAACAAGGCCGTCGGCTCCTTCGAGCGCCAGATCATCCCCGGCGCCCGTAAATTCACCGAAATGGGCATCAACACCCCAAAACCACTGGAGACACTGGAGCAGATTGAGATTGGAGTAAGAAACATAGAGGATGAGACAGCGCCGCACACGCATACAACGCCACTCCAATAAGAGCGAGCCTTGTGCCCTTTGGGTATTGCCCACGATTCATTTTCACCCCGTTATCTTCTATACTTAAGCCCTTATTAACTACTTAGCGGGCCAGCCCGCTCCTACGGATTGTGACACTCACCCTCCCCGGCGCCTACGCGCACTGCCTGCGCCTGGCGCGCTCCCATTACGAAAATTTTCCTGTCGCCTCGGTTTTCTTGCCCAAACGCCTGCGAGAGCCAATCAGCGTCATCTATGCCTTCGCACGAACGGCGGACGATTTTGCAGATGAGGGTGATCTTGCGCCTGAGGTGCGCCTTGCGAAACTCGATGCCTACGTGGCGGGGCTTGACGCCATCAACAACGGCAACGCGATTGAAGACCCGGTGTTGATTGCGCTAAAAGATGTGATGAGCAAGCACGCCTTGCCTGCGCAGCTCTTTTATGACCTGCTGACTGCATTTCGCATGGACGTGACCAAGAAACGCTATGCGAATTATGACGAGGTGCTCCATTACTGCCGCCACTCGGCCAATCCGGTGGGACGCCTGCTGCTGCATCTTTATAACCTTGCCACGCCCGTCAATCTTGCCCATTCGGATGCGATATGCAGCGCCTTGCAGCTCATCAACTTCTGGCAGGATATCGGCCAGGATTACCACGAAAACAATCGCATCTATCTGCCGCAAGATGAAATGGCGCGCTATGGCGTGACTGAAGACCATCTCCGGCAAAGCCGCACCGACGCCGCAATGCACAACCTGATGGCTATGCAAATCGAGCGCACGCGGCGCCTGCTGCTGTCGGGATCGCCCTTAGGCTGTGTCCTGCCAGGCCGCATGGGCTTTGAACTGCGCCTCACCTTCCACGGCGGATTGCGCGTCTTGCAAGCGCTGGAGACACAACGTGACGACGCCTTCACTCGGCCCCGCCTCAAGGCGAATGATTGGCTGGCGATGATGTGGGGAGCGCTGACACGGAAACAGTAGCCTGTCGGACTTAGGGGATCGTAGCGGAACAATGAACCACCCTCCCGCTTTTGCGGTAGATTCGAGCTAAGTCCGGCAGGCCGCCAGATCTGTTATCATCGTACTTTCCTATATTCACATTTGCCAGCCAGCGCATGACCCCCGACGAATATTGCCAGGACAAGGCCGCAAAGAGCGGATCGAGTTTTTATTACAGTTTTTTATTCCTTCCGCCACAGCAGCGCCAGGCCATCACAGCCCTGTACGCCTTCTGCCGCGAGGTGGACGATGTCGTCGATGAGTGCGATGATGCCAATGTGGCGCGCATCAAGCTCCAGTGGTGGCGCGAGGAGATCGGCAGGGTTTTTGACGGCACATCGCGCCACCCGGTGGGCCAGGCACTGCGCGGGCCGGTGACCACCTATAATCTGCCGCAAGAGCACTTCCTTGAAATCATCGACGGCATGGAGATGGATCTCGATCACCAGGGCTATGCCTCATTCAAGGATCTCGCCCTCTACTGCCACCGCGTGGCGAGCATCGTGGGATTGATGGCGGCGGAGATCTTTGGCTATCAAGACCGCCGCACCCTGAAATACGCCCATGAACTCGGCATGGCCTTCCAGCTCACCAACATCCTGCGCGATGTCCGTGAAGACAGCCTGCTGGGGCGGATTTATCTGCCCCTCGACGAGCTGGAGCGTTTCGGCGTCACTCCAGAGGACATCATGGCGCACCGCATGTCAGACAACATGCGCGAGCTCTTTAAGTTCCAGGCGCAGCGCGCGCACCAATACTACACCCAGGCCTATGCCCATCTGCCGGAGATCGACCGCTATCCGCAACGCAGCGGACTCATCATGTCGGCCATTTATCAGGCCACACTTAAGGAAATCGAGGACGACGGTTACAACATACTCGAACGGCGCGTTTCACTAACACCGCTGCGCAAACTCTGGATCGCCTGGCAAACCGCGCGCCACGAAAAAGGCCGCTACAAAAAGCAGCGCAAGCACGGCATACAAAAAGCATAGGAGCTAATTCTACTGTGTCACAAGAGGCCGATTTTAAAGCCGCAATGCGCCCTTCAGCGTTTTGTGACACAGTAGAACTAAAGGGCACAAGATGCATGTTGTCATAGTCGGCGGTGGTTGGGCGGGTCTTGCGGCAGCAGTGGAGCTGTGCCATCACGGCGTCCGGGTGACTGTGCTGGAAGCGGCGCCGCAGCTCGGCGGACGGGCGCGCGGGCTGGATTACACCGTGAACGGTCAACGCATCGACAACGGCCAGCACCTGCTGCTCGGCGCCTACCGTGAAACGCTAAGGCTGCTGAATGTTGTGGGCATAGCGGAAGCCACCGTGTTCGAGCGCCGCCCTCTGCAACTCGTGTACAAGGCGTTTGGCTGTGCGGACATTCGCATCACCTGCCCATCGCTGCCCGCGCCGCTCCACCTCCTGACCGCCTTATTGAACGCCGAAGGATTAACCCTGCCGGAACGCCTGAATGCATTGTCGATATGCCGTGGCCTGCTGCGCAGCGGTTTCAATGCCGGTGATGACGTCAGCGTAGCGGCATGGTTGTCACGCAACAAACAATCCCCCGCTTTGATCCGCGCCCTATGGGAGCCACTGTGTCTGGCCGTCTTGAATACGCCGCTGCACAACGCATCGGCGCAGATTTTTTTGCGCGTGCTTCAGGATGCTTTCGCCCGCAGCCGCAGCGATTCCGATCTTCTTTTGAGCCGCGTTGATTTGGGCGGCACATTTCCCGAGCCTGCGCGGCGCTTCATCGAGCAACATGGCGGCACGGTCAAACTCAGCCATCGAGTAAAAGGGATCACTGTTCAGGATAACGCCGTCCGCAAGGTATCCGTGAATGATCATGAAATAACCGCCAGCCATGTGATACTCGCCATCCCGCCCAACGCCTGCCAGCGGCTGCTGGAACCCCATACCGCACTGCGCGGTATAGCACAGCAGTTGGGAGAGATAAGCCATGAGCCAATTTGCACTGTGTACATACAGTATCCACCACAGACACGCCTTGAGATGCCGATGATCGGCCTGCTGGATACGACCGCGCAATGGGTCTTCGACCGTGCCCTATATGGACAGCCCGGCCTGATGGCGGTCGTTATTAGCGGCCCTGGGCCGCATATGGCAATGAGAAAGGACGAATTGAGTGCACACGCCATCGCGGAACTGGCGCGGATTTTTCCGCATTGGGCCACGCCGGAGCACAGCCTGGTCGTCCGCGAAAAATCCGCCACCTTCGCCTGCCGCCCCGGCATCAACACCTTGCGTCCCAGTGCTACAACACCCGTGCGCGGCTGCTGGCTGGCAGGCGACCACACGGACACCGGTTATCCCGCCACACTGGAAGGTGCCGTGCGCAGCGGCGTGGAATGCGCGCGCCGGATTATTGCTGGCGGCTGAGCGGTGT
Source organism: Gammaproteobacteria bacterium Ga0074134 (assembly GCA_001464965.1). Lineage (GTDB taxonomy): Bacteria > Pseudomonadota > Gammaproteobacteria > Ga007554 > LNEJ01. The sequence goes on along the minus strand of LNEJ01000004.1, from coordinate 4,700 downwards.
TGATAGTATTTGTAGGGTGAAATGGATTCACCTCACAACCCTACGCCCGTCTGCGCAGCGCCTCGAATAGGCAAATACCCGTCGCCACCGAGACGTTCAGGCTCTCCACCGCGCCGCGCATGGGGATGCGGATCAGCACGTCACAGTGTTCCCTGGTGAGGCGGCGCATGCCCTGCCCCTCTGCGCCCATAATCAGGGCCAGCGGGCCGCGCAGGTCTACATCAAAGAGATCCTTATCAGTCGCGGCATCCGCGCCCACCGTCCACACGCCCCGCTCCTGAAGCATGCGCAGGGTGCGTGCCAGATTGGTGACCTGGATGAAGGGTACGGCTTCCGCCGCGCCACTGGCGACTTTGCGCACTACGGGGGTGAGGCCCACGGCGCGATCACGAGGAGCGATCACCGCATGTACGCCAGCGGCGTCGGCGGTGCGCAGGCATGCGCCCAGGTTGTGAGGATCCTGCACGCCATCGAGCACCAACAGGAAGGGCGGCTCGGTGAGACCATCCAGGATACGTTCAAGATCATCCTCCTTCCATGCCGCCCGAACCCGGCAGCGCGCCACCACGCCCTGATGGCGCGCCTCTGGCGCCAGAGCATCGAGTTCCTTACGCGCTACGCGCTGAATCTCAACGTGGTGTGTAGCTGCCGCATCGGCGATGACCTGCATGCGCGCATCCTTGCGGCTGGCGTCCAGCAAAATAACGGTTACATGCTCCGCGTCACGTTGTAACGCCGCCTGAACGGCATGGAGACCGTAGATCAATTGATCGCCCGCCATTACGAACTCTGCTTCTTCGCCGAGGATTTCCTTCTGCTCTTGCGTTTCGGCTTCGGTTTTACATCTTCCTTATCCTTGATCTTTTCCTTTGCGGGACTCTTGTCAACCAGATCAAAGTCGATGCGCCTGCTGTCGAGATCGGTGCGCATGACCTTCACGCGCACCGGATCTCCCAGCCGGTATACCTTGCCGGTGTGCTCGCCGCACAGCCGGTGTCCGGCGCTGTCATGGTGGTAGTAGTCATTGCTCAGCGCGGTAATATGCACCAGCCCTTCAACATAGATATCGCTCAGCTCGACGAAGATACCAAACGACGTCACGCTGGTGATGAGGCCGTCGAACTCCTCACCCACCTTGTTCATCATGAATTCGCACTTCAGCCAGTCGACGGCGTCGCGCGTGGCATCGTCGGCACGCCGTTCCGCAGTGGAGCAGTGCTCTCCCAGGGCTTCCATGTCTTCAACGGTGTAGGCAAACCCTTTGACCTTGCCTTCCTTGAGGGCGTGGCGGATGGCGCGATGCACCAGCAGATCGGGATAGCGTCGAATGGGGGAAGTGAAATGCGTATACGCCTCGTGGGCCAGGCCGAAATGCCCGACGTTATCCGGGGTGTACTTGGCCTGATTGAGCGAGCGCAGCATAACTGTCTGGATAAGACGAAAATCAGGGCGGCCACGCACGATGTTGAGCAGCTCGGCATAGTGCTGCGCCTCGGGGTCTTCGCCGCCGCGCAACTGCAATCCAAACTCGCCCAGGAATGTGCGCAGGTCGGTAATCTTCTCGACTTTTGGTGATTCGTGCACACGGTATACCGCAGGAATCTTGCGCTTGAGCAGAAAACGCGCCGCCGCGACATTGGCGGCAATCATGCACTCTTCGATTATCTTATGGGCATCGTTACGCACCAGCGGCTCGATGCGCTCAATCTTGCGCCCCTCACCGAACACGATGCGTGTCTCGGTGGTGTCGAAATCAATCGCGCCGCGCCGCTGGCGCGCGCCAAGCAACGCCTTGTACAGCGCGTGCAATTCCACAAGGTGCGGCAGTATCGCGGCATGTTTTGCGCTGAGGGCAGGCTCCTGCTCCGCCAGCATCGCCGCCACTTCGTCATAAGTCAGCCGTGCGGCGGAGCGCATCACCCCTTCAAAAAAGCGATGGCGCGTAATCTCGCCCTCGGCGTCGATGGACATTTCGCACACCATGCACAGGCGGTCGACATGGGGATTCAGAGAACACAACCCGTTGGACAGAATTTCGGGCAGCATAGGAATCACACGCTGCGGGAAATACACGGAAGTGCCCCGCTCCTGTGCTTCCTCGTCCAATGCGGTGCTGGGGCGCACATACGAAGATACATCGGCGATGGCCACCAGCAACCGCCAGCCACCTGATTTTTTGCGCTCGCAATACACTGCATCATCAAAGTCGCGTGCGTCAGCGCCGTCGATAGTCACCAGAGGCACGTCACGCAAATCCTCGCGGCCCTCCTTGGATGCCTCGGGCACCTCCGGGGTGAGATGGACAGTCTCGCTTTCTACCGCCTCCGGCCACGCCAGGGGAATCTCGTGGGCGCGGATGGCGACCTCGATCTCCAGGCCGGGGGCCATGTGATCTCCCAGTATCTCAACGACCCGTCCCAGCGGCTTGGCATGTTTGCTCGGCTGCTCGATAAGCTCCACCACCACGATCTGATCGCGCCGCGCGCCGCCCTGATAATCCGCAGGCACCAGGATGTCATGGGTAATGCGTTTGTTGTCGGGAGTGACAAAGCCGACACGTCCCTCCTGCTGATAAAAACGCCCCACCACGTGCTGCGTGTTGCGCTCCAGAATCTCAATCAGCACGCCTTCGCGGCGGCCACGGCGATCAACCCCGGCGATACGCGCCACAGCCCGGTCGCCGTGCATGCAGAATCCCATCTGGCGCGGTGTGAGAAAAAGATCTTCCCCCCCCTCATCCGGCACCAGAAAACCGAACCCGTCTGGATGGCCGATCACCCGCCCACGCACCAGATCCATCTTGTCGATCAGGCCATAGCCGTCGCGGCGATTGCGCACCAGCTGGCCGTCACGCTCCATAGCGTTCAAGCGCCGCCGCAACGCCTCCAGACTTTCTTCATCGTGCAAGTCCAGTACGTCGACAAGCTGCTTATAGGTAAGCGGCTCGCCCTGCGTCTCCAGGAGCTGCATGATGAACTCGCGGCTGGGGATGGGGTTTTCGTACTTTTCGGCCTCACGGCCGGCATGAGGATCTTGATGCGGGACAGTCGGACGTTTGGCCATTAAATTACCGCCCTCTGTTTGACCGGTACGAGAACGCCCTGTAACAACACATGAATCAATGAGATATTTTCCAACTAAAAACCCTTTATTAAAAACAAGAGACTCCAAAGTGTCTTTGGAATCCCGGAAATCATATCATATACGAGGGCTTCGGTTCTTCCCGGAGGTCTTCCAATCGCCGTCTTCAGGAGTATTGTACCGATAAAAAAATCGCCTGTCCGGTTGACAACAAAACCTGCTCCCGGTACAGTGCGCACCTTCTGGTTGATCGTTAACCGGGGAACCCTTGCCGGGGTGGCGGAATTGGTAGACGCGCTGGTTTCAGGTATCAGTGGGGGCAACCCCGTGGAGGTTCAAGTCCTCTCTTCGGCACCATCCATATTCACTTTACAAAACTGCGATTATACATTGATCGTCAATGGATTCGCAGATTTCCTCCCTACGGCCTCTCGCCCACGGCATATAACACGTCGACATCCAGCCAAATCCCCTCGCCTGACGCCAGCGCCTGAACTTCCATCAGATGCTCTTTTTTGAATCTTTCCAGGTCAGCAGGAGAAAGCAGGTTGATCAGGCCGCGAAAACCCGCAAACCATAGAACATCCCACCATTCACCGGCATTTTTCAGATAGTAGCCAATGTTCCTGCGATCAACACAAATTTCCTGAAGCCCCGCGCTTTGATAAAGTGAGGTGATTTTCTCCACCGTACCGATGCGTTTCCAGGATAACGGTGGCCTCTCAATGCCATACTGCTGTATGCGTTCAAAAAAGAGCTCAACGAGAGGCAAAAAGGCACCCTCATAAAATCCGCAAATTGCAATCTTGCCTCCGGGCATTACTTTGTCCGAGATATGCTTGATCTGCTGCTCCATGTTTTCAACAAAGAAAATACCGAATCCGCAAACGGCCGCATCGAAATGATCGCCGGGAAACTCCAGTACCTGCATATCCCCTTCGGTGAAATGGACATTGCCGACATTGCCTGCTTCTGCTTTTGTCCTGGCCTGGGTGAGCATGCCTTCTGAAAAATCAACACCGGTGACCCGGCCGCGCGGCACTTCCCGGCAAACTGCAAGCGCGACTTCGCCTGTGCCCGTGGCAACATCAAGCACATGTTCATCACCCTTAAGATTCAAACATGCCGCCAGAATCTTTGCGCTCTCCGAGAAATAGCGCAACGCATGATTATCGTAACCCGCCGCAACGGTATTGAACGTTTCTTTAATCATCTTCTTGCGTTCATGCTCATTCATGGCTCGTGCTCACCTGTAATGCTCAATGCGTAACCTCACTATTCCTACTCTCAAATGCGGGGCCGGGAAGCGGCAGACGCGTGTAAACTCCGCTTTTTCACCCGTCTCTTCCCTTAAGCACCGCATCCCTTTATCGCTTTGTGACGCAGTAAAAACCATTAGACAATATGGCATGCGGGGCCCCTCCCTCGCCGGATTAATTGAGTATATCTCTGTGAATTGACATGATAAATTTTACACTCTATTTAGTTTTATTAACATGCTGTAATTTATAATTTTTATCACTAGGCAGTGTCGTCACGAGATGCGAAGCCACAGGACGAGACAACGAATCTGAATTGCGGCCAGAAAAGACGATAGCCGTTTCGCGTAGCGCGTCGCG
>LNEJ01000003.1 GCA_001464965.1 Gammaproteobacteria bacterium Ga0074134 | reverse complement strand
AAAGTCCGGATGTATGGCTGCAATCTTTACCTGTCTTCCCTCATCAATTGAAAGCTTGGCATACTGGAAGCGTCCATGTATGTATAGCGAGCACGGCGGCACTATCACCTTTTATTGGCACAAAAAAACATCAAACTTCATGCAACCCATTGAAAAATATGAACGTCGGGTTTCTTTACACGCTTTATTTTGATGTTGAAATAATAAAATTTATTAAAAATCAATTACATGCATAAATTTCATATTATCAACCCCCTTGTATTCCTCTGAGTTTGGAGGCTATTTTGTCGGAATTTTTTACAATTCGGCCCGAAAATCTACCCAAGGATTTTCAGTCAATGGTGACGAAATAATTTAAGACAATGTAATTGAAGGAGATTTAATTTTTGTATTCTATGCTGGCATAGATCATGCTTAATTATTGGCAGGAGCGGTGTGATAGGGATTAGAAGAGTAAAAAAATTGTGTTTAAACATCCCATTTGTCTTTTAAATAGTAAATGTAGGAGAAAACCATGAAAGCCCTCCACCTTCTTTCGTCTTATCTTTTGTCCGCTTCCGCACTCGGTTTGGCGATGGGTTTGGCGATCTCCGGCAACGCAAGCGCTTCCTTCATCTCGTGTACCGGCGGCACCGGCAGCACCAGTTATGACATTAGCGGTAAGGTGTCAACAGCCACGGCTTGCACAATCCTTGACCCCTTGAATGGGCAAAAAAATGATACCCCGCAACCGGGTTTTGTCAACACTGAGGGTTTCTTCGGGATTACCAATTGGCTGTTTAACGGCAAATGGGATATTGGCACTTCGGAAACATCAAGTTTGTTCAACTTCACAGGCGGCGGCCCATCCGGGGCGTTTAGCTACGTCGGGGGGATAAGCACCTCGGACATCATGTTTGTGTTCAAGGATGGCAATGATACGAACCTGGTGGGGTACCTCGTGCCCACGCTTAGCGGTACTTACTCTACCCCGTTCACTAATCCGCCTTTCACTTTCAACGGGGCTCCAAATGGGAAAGACGTGTCCCACATCAGCGTTTATTACCGCGGGGGCGGCGGCACCCCACCGCAGCAGATTCCCGAACCCGGCGTTCTTCTGCTGATGGGCGCAGGACTGCTGGGCCTGGGCTTGGCGCGCCGCCGCAAGCCAGCTTAAAAGAGCCGCAGCCGTACTGAATGAAAGCGCCGGACATCCGGCGCTTTTTTCACATATAAACGGGGTTCTGCCATGCGCCGCAAAAAAGCTTAAGCTTTTCGCTTAACTCACGCTAAGCTTTATAAGCAGCGCATGATTGCCTGCCCCCCCCCCCGTAAAAAATATGAAATGTAAAATATTTCGACACCTTTATGCAATGGTGCATTATCTTTAAATAAAGATAATGTAAAACATGTTGTTATGAGTTTTATTGCGCTTGGGATACATTTATTATGCTGTAACGGAGGCTGTAAAGTTTTCCGACAGATTGATGTAATTATAATGTTATCTCATTGAATTTAAATTAATTCTTGTCGACACATAAAAAGCGCCGGTCATCCCTTGGAATGACCGGCGCTTTTTTTATAGCGGGGGTAGCGGTTGTTTGTTACCTTAAAACCTGTATGGAAGTAGTAGTCTTGTTCCCTGCGGCGTCTTCCGCAACCGCGCTAATAGTATTCCACCTATTCAAAGCCTGCCCCGTTTTCCATCTGTAGGACAGCGTGTTGGAGGTGGTGGCACTCCTTACTGCCCCGTTGATGTATAAGCTTAGCTTGGTGATGGCTACATTGTCGGCTGCGGCCAGCCGGATGGTGACGGAGGAGCCCACAGTGCTGCCGTTAGTGGGGTTGGTGATGCTGACGGCTGGCGGGGAGGTGTCCGATTTGGCCAACGTATTGGCGACGGTGACACTGACCGATTTGGAGGCCCCCTGGTTGCCAGCGGCATCCACTGCGTTGGCTGTCAATTGAACGGTTCCGTCTGGAGTGAGCGTGGAGTCCCAGCTAAATGAATAGGGTGCGGTGGTGTCGCTGGCCAGTAATTTTCCGTTGGCAAGAAGATCCACGCGGGTGACGCCGATGTTGTCACTCGCGTTTACGCTCACGGGCACTACGCCGGACACAGTGCCGCCAGTGGGCGAGGCGATGGAGGTTGTGGGAGCTTGGGTATCGAGCGTCTGGGTTTGAGTGGCTTTGAGTACCGCTGCTGCGGCGTTGATTCGGCCATAGCCGTAATAGGTGTCGTAACCGGCTGTTCCCAGATCATCCGCGGTTGAAGTCATGATGTTCTCCACCTGGGAAGGCTGAAGAGCAGTATTGGCGGCCATGACAAGCGCGACCACGCCGGCAGTGGCAGGGCTGGCGAACGAGGTGCCGGAGGGCGTGGAATAGCCACCGCCTCTGGCCGTGGTCCAGATGCTCGCGCCGGGGGCCGAGAGATCAATGAATTCTCCATAGGTTGACCAGCTTGTGCGGGCGTCGGTGCTGTCCGTGGCGGAAACAGAGAGCATGGCCGCGTTTGGCGCGGTGGCGTCAAAAACGCCGCTGTTGCCGCCCGCAACCACGACAACACCTCCTTTGTTTCTCATATATTGGGCTGCGCTCTGCACGGCGGCGCTGCCGGACACGCCATAGCTGATGTTGGCAACGCGTGCGCCGTTGTCCGCCGCCCATGTGAGACCGCTGGCGATGGTGCTAAAAGAGGCGTAGCCATCCGGCTGGCTGATGCGCACCGGCATGATCCTGGTTTGCCACGCGATGGATGTGACGCCTGTAGCGTTATTGCTGGCGGCTGCCACCACGCCGGCGACCTGCGTGCCATGGCCGTGGACATCCGAGGCGTCGCTGTTGTTGTCGTACATATTCCAGCCCGGCACCATTTGCCCGGCCAGATCCGGATGGCTTGGATCAACGCCCGTGTCGAGAATGGCCACGGTGATGCCTGTGCCGCGCGAGGTATCCCATGCGGTGGGGGCCTGGATCTTCGACAGATGCCATGCATTGCCATAATAGGTGTCGTTGGCGTTGGTCGCGGTCAGGGGTACCAGCCGGTCGAGTTCCGCAAATTTAATATGACGATGACGCGACAATAGTCGCGATATTGCAACTTCATCCGCCTGGGGGGGTAGCTCCACGATCTGGAAATTGATGCGCGGGATGTGTCGCATGGCGCGACCGCCGTGGGGTTTGATGATTTTATCCAGCTCAAGACCCGATAACCCGGCGCGTGGCTGGATGAGTATCCTGTGTGGTACCCATTGCTCAGGCGCCGGAGCGGCGGTGGCTGTCATTGCCGCGGCCATCATGGCGGATAACGTTGCTACGGAAGTGAGACGTGACTTTAATTTGTTCATGTGATGGGTGCCCTGGGTAAGTTTTCTGGTGTTGTTAAGAACCTGTTCACGATCTCGCTGAAGGGCGCATCGCGGCGTTAAAAGTGGCCGAAAAATGCTCACATACTCCGTGTATGCTCCGCTTTTTCGGCCACTTTTGCCTTGCGCTGTATCCCTTGATCGAGATCGTGAACAGGTTCTAAGGTATCTGTAGGGCAAAATTATTTCTGAGCAGGAGGTCATGCTGGCTATGTGATGCGGTACGCAATTTGGAAATGTAGTTTGTACGGTAAGCACAGATGTGTTGTCTTTTGGGTATGGGGTTATTTCAACGCCAACGCTGGATGGCGCTGCGGGTGTGTATGTTGACGTTTATTGATGAAGAGTTACTGGCCGAATTTGTCCTTGGGCCGGTTATCCCACATTGCGCGCGCCAATGTCTCGGCGGCTGCGATAGATTCAGCCCGGCCCATGAGTTTGAGTGCGATGGCAGCGGTGCCGGTGACCGCTGCCAGGCCATATTCATCTTCTATATCGCCGTGCCACAGCGCCGCCAGGCGATGCACGTCCATGGTTTCATCCTTCATGTGACGTTGCCCTTCAAACATGGCTGGCCACAGTTCCTCACCAGCTATACTTTCGTGCACTGTCAGCACCTGGCATGGTGCATCAGGGTTGCGCTCGATCTCGCCGCCTTCACCTTTAAGCACGGCTGCATGGGGCTGATTGAGTAGCAATGCCGCCTGCTGATGGATCTCTTTGTAGCCGGGATGAAAGATGCCTTGCATCAGGCAGGGTGCCTGGAAGGGGTTGAGCATGCGCGCCAGAGTATGCACCGGAGAGCGCAGCCCCAGCACATCGCGTAAGTCAATAATTGACTGAAGTTTTGGCTGAAACTGCTCCAGTGGCAGAAAGGCAAAGCCATGCTGACGGATGCGCATGGCGGCCTCGTCGAGCGACTGGCTGGCTGGAATGCCCAGCGACTCCAGCGCCGCATGAGTATATACGCGGTCGTGTTTGCGGCCGCCGATGCCGTGCATCAGTATAGAAATACCGTTTTCGGCCAGCAGCAAGGCGGAGAGGGTAAACCATGGCAACTGCCGGCGCTTGCCTGCGTAGGATGACCAGTCCAGATCAATCCGGGGGAGGGGGTTGGGCAATGTCAGGGAGTCACGCGCCGCACGCACGAAGCCGGCAAGTTCATCGGGGCTTTCCTCCTTGACGCGCATCAGCATCAGGAAGGCGCCGAGCTGCACCGGCTCGGCGGCATTGGCGAGGATCAGGCGCATCGCTTCATAGGCCTCGTCCTGCGTCAGCGAGCGCGAGCCTTTTTTGCCTTTGCCAAGGATGCGCACGTATTGCGCGAATATGTGTTCTTCGGTCACGGTGTTGTGTCTTTACAATAAAAACCCCCGGTGGCGGGAGGCCTGCCGGGGGGTACATAGCTACCTCATGCGGTGGTTACGGTGTCAATCATCCCCGCCGAACACGCCCAACAGGTGTAGCAGGCTGGTGAAGAGATTGAAGATGCTGACATACAGGGAGATGGTCGCCAAAATATAGTTGGTTTCCCCGCCATGCACGATCTGGCTGGTTTCGAACAGGATTAGGCCGGAGGCGAGCAGCACGAACATGGCGGAAACCGCCAGCGCCAGGGTAGGTATTTCAAAAAAGATCGCACCCAGGCCCGCCAGGAATGCCACCAGCACGCCGACGAACAGGAAGCCGCCCATGAAGCTGAAGTCCTTGCGTGTGGTCAAGGCGTAGGCGGACAGGCCGAGGAAGATTGCGCCGGTCGCGCCCATCGCGGTCATGACAACCTGCCCCCCATTGGGCAAGCCAAGGTAAGAATTGATAACAGGACCCAGGGTGAGGCCCATGAAGCCGGTCAGCCCGAATACCGACAACAGACCCCAGGCGCTGTTCTGCAGCTTGTAAGTCAGGAACAGGAGTCCGAAATAACCCACCAGGGTGATAATCAGTCCGGGGTGAGGCAGCTTGAGTACGATTGAGGCACCTGCGGTCGCGGCGCTGAACAGTAGGGTCATCGCCAGCAGCGTATAGGTGTTCCTGATCATCTTGTTGGCGGCAAGCGCCGAGCCAGTTCTGCTGGCGGTCGTGGCAACAGATTGTTGATACCGGTTCATTGGGTATTGGCTCCGGGAAAATGGAAGTTGAGGCACTTTTGCATTGGACTTGTTCCAAGCTTATCTTTTACGTCTGTATCATGTCAAAGTTTTGGTTGTGTGCTGGTATTTTATCCTCTTTTTCGGTTATCCTTCCCCGGTTAAGATGTCAGGAGAGGTGGCTGAGCGGTCGAAAGCGACGGTCTTGAAAACCGTTGAAGGGCATCCCCCTTCCGTGGGTTCGAATCCCACCCTCTCCGCCATATTACCCTTCACGTTCCCCCCTATTTCCTAGAAATTATCAAACTATTCTTCTGCGGATGGTTTTCTTGCTCATCTTTCACGCTATCGTGCCGATACTTCTCTTGACGGAGGTCTGCTCCCGCAGGCCAGGAATTTGTATTTAAGCCGAAGAGTGGATATTGCAATGACGGCTCAACAAGATTATGCAAAACCCGTTGTTGTTGTCGTGGAAGATGACGAAAGTATCGGTTTTCTGCTGAACTTTATGCTATCGCGTGAAGGATTTGAGGTGGTTATGGCCACGGATGGTCGCCAAGCTAAAGCCGTGATAGACGAAATATCGCCACCCAGTTTGGTGCTGCTTGATCTCATGCTGCCCTATGCGGATGGCTACGAGTTGAACGCCCATATCCGCGCCAAGCCCGAGTGGTGTGATGTGCCGGTGATCATGTTGACGGGCAGATCCCAGGAACGCGATATAGTCCGGGCGCTTGAAGCAGGCGTCACCGATTATATTATCAAGCCTTTTCAGCCGGTGGAGCTGATGGCCAGGGTGCGGCGCCATTTAAGGGTGAAAACAGCGGCATGAAATGGATTGGATGTGCTTGCCTGGCATGGTCGATAGCTTTTGTTCACTTTTCTGCCACAGCAGCGGAGATCGAGATTGGCCATGCGTATGACAACCTTAACAATGAACTTCCCGGTTGGCGCAATACGTATATTGAGGCCACGCAAAAAATTGCCGAGCGGAAGGTGGTTTATGGTGTTGCGCGGGAAACGGAACGTTTTTCTTTCAATGACAGGGAGTTTCTGGCGGGGATGTATTATCCTTTGGGTCAGCGCTGGACGGTTCTGATCGAGGGCAATGCGAGTCCAACCCACCGTGTGCTGCCGCAGTGGTCTACGCTGGGGCAAGTGCAATATGCCTTTGGGCAGGGGTGGGGCATTCATTTGGGATGGCGTCATACAAATCATAAAACAAGCTGCGACCTGAGCGATGATTCAAGGGCGCTCTGCAAGAATCTGGAATTGTCCGGTACAGGGAATATAACCTCTGGCATCAATCGAGAGATTCTTGTTCTGGAGCGTTATTGGCAGAATTATCGTGCCGCCTATACCTTTTCCGCGAGTCAGGTCGAAGGAGGGGGATCGCCCATCGGACATGCGCTCCAGCTTGGTTATTACTATGGTGATCGCAACCACATAGGCATGATTTACGCCACAGGCCAGGAAGTGCAGAATGTGGGAAAGGGGGTGTTGCGCACTTCTGATGTTCAGACATTGGCATTGACAGGTCGTTACTGGGTTACACCCGCGTGGGCTCTTACCCACGAAATCAGCTTACACGAGCAGGGTGATATCTATACCAGAAAAGGAATTCGTCTTGGAATTCGCCACATCTTCTGACCCGATAGTAAACCTGGCGTTCTGGACAGGGATAGCTGTTATTTTCATTATTATTTTCATGGTGCTCTATGTTATTTTTCTGCGTTATATGCTTATTCGTGAAGAGCGGCGCAGAAAGCTCTTCCTGGATGTCTGGCGCCCGATCCTGATTCGAAGCCTGGAATCCATCCCTGATGTTCTCCCCCCTGTTAAAAAAAAAGATTGGCCTGTTTTATTCAATCTTTGGAATCACTTTCATGAATCACTGCGTGGCAGCGCAAAGGATAATCTCAATGAAATTGCACGCAAAGCCGGGATGCTTCCGGTTGCAGGCAGCCTCTTAAAGAAGCGCAAGGTGAAGTCCCGTTTGGCGGCAATTACCACATTGGGATTGCTACGCGAAAAAACAGTCTGGGAAGAAATTAAAAACTCATCAGTCGATGAACATCCCTCTGTGTCATTGGCTGCAATGAGAGCCCTGATTCGAATTGATGAAGAGCGCGCGATGCCATTCATCATCCCCCTGATCAGTGCGCGGACCGACTGGCCACCCGCCAGGGTCGCCAACATCCTGCATGAAGCTTCGCCTCACGTTATCTGTGTGGCATTGGCGGATGCGATATTGCATTCCCCCGAGCCGCATATTCCACTCTTGATCCGTTATTTTGAGACGATCGCCTGTGATTCATCAACAGTGGTTCTTCGCCAGGCGATAGAGAAGTTTCCAAACGCCGCAGTTATTTCAGCCTGCCTCCATGCCTTCAAGAGTCCAGATGCCTTGGATATTGTGCGGAAGAATCTTACGCATGCCGCGTGGCATGTGCGTGTTCAAGCGGTGAGGGCTTTGGGACGGATGGGGTTGGTATATGACAAATATATTTTGATAAATATGTTGTGCGATCAGCAGTGGTGGGTGCGTTACCGGGCAGCCCAAGCGTTATCCAGTTTGCCATTCATAAGTACCGTTGATCTCGAGAAAATCAGAGACGAACAGGCTGATCGCTATGCGAAAGATATTCTCATCCAGGTTATCGCCGAAAAGAAGATGGTATGACATTATCCGATATTATATTGATGTCCCAGTGGTTCTTCCTGCTGTATTTCATTGGGATGAACCTCGGATACATTACTCTTAATATAATGTCGTTCTTTACCCTTTCACGTTATATGCAAGAGCATGGCACGGAAGAAGGGCTTTCCCAAGAGTATGCCGATTTGCAATTGCCAATCAGTATCCTATCCCCTGCATACAATGAAGAAGCAACAGTTGCAGGATCGATACGTTCCTTACTGCAATTGAACTATCCTGAATATGAGATCATTGTGATCAATGACGGTTCAAAAGATAAGACATTGGAGGTGCTGATTCAGGAGTTTTCGTTGGCGCCATTCCCGGAAGCCTACCGGGTTCGCCTTCAAACAAAGCCTGTTAGAACCATATATCAGTCCACGGTATATCCTAATCTGCGCGTCATCGATAAAGAGAATGGCGGCAAGGCCGATGCCCTAAACGTTGGCATAAACTGCGCACGCTATCCGCTTTTTTGCTGCATCGACGCTGATTCAATTTTGCAGCGCGACAGCCTGGAAAAGGTGGTTCAACCCTTTCTGGAAGATCCCACCACGGTGGCCTCCGGCGGCACGGTGCGTATTGCTAATGGTTGCGAGGTGAGCGGCGGCTTTTTGATGGAGCGGGGATTGCCGAGCAATCCTCTAGCATTGTTTCAAATCGTGGAATACATGCGTGCCTTTTTGTTCGGCAGGCTGGGGTGGTCACCGCTCAACGCCTTGCTGATTATTTCCGGTGCTTTTGGTGTATTTCATAAAGAAAAAGTGATATCCGCTGGAGGGTACCTCACCAATACCATTGGCGAGGATATGGAGCTGGTCGTGCGCCTGCACCGGCATTTGCGTCAACAAGGTGTACCTTACCGCATTACCTTTGTTCCCGACCCTATTTGCTGGACAGAAGCACCGGAGGATCTGAAAACCCTGAAAAGCCAGAGAGTCCGCTGGCAACGCGGGCTTGCCGAGAGTTTGGCCAAGAATATCGATCTGTTATTTAATCGCAAGGGAGGAGCGGTAGGCTGGCTGGCCTTCCCGTTCATGGTGATCTTTGAATGGCTGGGTCCGATTATTGAGGTGATAGGGTACATCTTCATGACGGTCGCGTTCGCCTTTGGCATGATTTCAGGCCAGGCGATGGTGGCGTTTCTCATTGTGGCGATGGGGCTGGGAGTGTTGCTTTCTGTCAGCGCCTTCCTGCTTGAGGAGATATCGTTTCATATTTACCCAAAACCCAAGCATATTCTTATCCTATTTCTTGTCGCCGTCGCGGAAAATTTTGGTTATCGCCAATTGAATTCGGTGTGGCGGTTAATGGGCTTGTATTATTGGACTCGCGGCAAAAAAGGCCATTGGGGAGAGATGACCAGGAAGGCTTCGTGTAGTGGCATAGTTAATTTGGCCACCTGATTATGGGTGATAACATCACCCTCAATATAAAACAGGTGACGAAATGGCAAAAAGCAGACGGACATTC
>LNEJ01000002.1 GCA_001464965.1 Gammaproteobacteria bacterium Ga0074134 | reverse complement strand
TCCAACCAGCGTCAAACTGCTGAAAACCGCGATGGTCGTAGCTTTTCGTCACGCTATGCCCCATTTTTTACCCACACGATTTCCTGAAGAGCCAAAGAAATAGAGTTGCGGATGTCTGGGGAAGGCACTGAAATGGACAAGACGGTTATGGAAAAGATAGGAGACCCTCTAGTGCATTTGGTGCGAAACTCCATTGATCATGGCATTGAGATGCCGGATGATCGAAAGGCGGCAGGTAAGCCCTCTACAGGATTGCTTCATCTTAACGCCTATCATAAGGGTGGAAACATTATGATAGAAATCAGCGACGATGGGGGGGGGCTGAATAGGGAGAAAATTGCGAAAAAGGCAAAGGATAGAGGCCTTATCAAGGAAGACGAATTGCTGTCTGAAGAACAAATCAACGACCTAATATTCTTGCCGGGGTTTTCAACAGCGGAAATAGTCAGTGATGTGTCAGGGCGCGGCGTTGGGATGGATGTTGTGAAGAGAAACATCCATGACCTCGGTGGCAAGATAGAGGTTGTGTCGAAAGAGGGCAAGGGAACTTCGTTTGTTATAAGGCTGCCACTGACCCTGGCGATTCTTGATGGGCAATTGGTCAGCGCTGGCGATCAGATATACATCGTACCTCTTGTTTCGATCATTGAATCGTTACAGATCAGTGAAAAAAATATGAGTTTGATTGCAGGAAAAGCCGAAGTATACAAAGTTAGGGACGAATATATACCCATCATCAGACTTTATGAAGTATTCAACATTCCCCCAAAAAATACCGACCTGGATGGCGGCCTCTTGGTCGTTGTAGAAGGAGATGGAAAGAAAGCGGGGATTTTAGTTGATGATCTGCTGGACCAGCAGCAAGTTGTTATCAAGAGTCTGGAGACAAACTTTAAGCGTGTTGAAGGTGTTTCGGGGGCGACCATTCTTGGAGATGGAACTGTGGCCCTGATTATGGATGTATCCAGCCTAATACGACTGTCACATCAAGCAGGTTTGCCTAGCTCCAAGACACCTACATTTATTGCCAATGGCAAGGCAGCATAAGGAGTACACGCCATGAATAACAATCAACTTGAACAACATATATATACCAATGAATCCATGGTTTACTCAAACCAATATTTGACATTCATGCTGGCGGGCGAAGAGTATGGCGTCGATATTCTCAGGGTGCAAGAGATAAAAGGGTGGAACAAGGCTACAGTTATTCCTAATACTCCAGAGTACATTAAGGGTGTGATCAATCTTAGAGGAACTATCGTTCCCATCGTTGATTTGAGAAGCCGGTTTGGTCTGGAGAATGCTGAGTATGGGCCAACGACTGTGGTGATTGTTCTAAAGGTTGTCGGTGGTGATGGTAACAGGACTGTTGGAATCGTTGTGGATGCCGTTTCAGATGTTTATAACGTGTCGGCGGATGAAATAAAGCAATCCCCCGATTTTGGCAGGGCGGTGAGCGTTGACTTTATAAAAGGCTTGGCGGCGGTATCGGATAAAATGGTGATTATTCTTGATATAGATCATCTTCTAAACTCGACTGTCGCGCTTCCTCTTGATGCATCAGTTAATTGATCTTAGGGATTAATTATGAACTCAATCTATAATTTCGACAAATCTTTCGAGAACGGTGTTTCCGAAAATGATGGAGATGAGCCTGAGGTAGGATTATTTCTGTCCAAGGAAAGATTGACGGAAGAGAATTATATAGAAGAAATATTTTCTAGCATGGCTTGGAATGGGTGATGAAACGCCTTTTGAAGCCGTGTTTCAGGCCACGAACATTGTTTTTATAAATTCAGGATAATTTATATGAGAAAGAAGTCGCATTACGAGGCTGCAAAACCTGGCTTTGATGTTTCCATCATTGAAAAGACGTTTAATAGGATATCACCGAAGGGAGACTTTCTGGTCAGTAGATTCTACGAAGAACTCTTTGAAAGATACCCGCAGGTGAAACCTCTGTTCGGAAATACCTCGATACATGAACAGAAGAGGAAATTGCTAGCGGCACTTTCCCTTGTCGTAAAAAGCCTCAGAAATCCAGAAGCGCTCGAAGAAGTTCTGTCAGGGCTTGGTAAGAGGCACCAGAAATATGGAGCAAAGGCAGAGCATTATCAGGCAGTAGCCGAAACCTTGCTTGATGTGATGGCAGAGGTAGCGGGGGATGTATGGACAGATAAGGTTCATGAAGCATGGTCCGGGGCGTTAAATACAGTTGCATCCATTATGTTAAAGGCGTATTCACAGGAGAACAGAGGCATGTCTACAAGAGGTCGTCAATCCACTAAGGATATCCATGATACTGGCGTTGATCATGAGATGATTAAAATGAAATCCGCCGTTTCAGGTGCTATGACGCCGATCATGATGATCGACAGGGATTTGGTCATTACCTATGCAAATGAAGCTACCATTAATATTCTAAGAAAAAATGAAGAAACATTGCGTAAATTGTATCCCGGATTCAGGGTCGATAACGTTGTGGGAACATGTATAGACATATTTCATAAGAACCCCTCTCACCAGAGGAAGATGTTAAGTGACCCGAACAACCTTCCCTACTCCACAGATATAAAGGTCGGCACCTTGACATTCCGTATTAACGTGACGGCATTGTTGGATAATTCCAGGGAGTATATCGGAAACTGCCTGGAATGGTCAGACGTGACCGACCTGAGGAAGAATGAGAACGAGGTTGCCAAGCTCCAGTCGTCGGTAGGTGGCGCCATGACGCCGATCATGATGATTGACAGGGATCTGGTGATAACCTATGCGAACACATCAACGGTGGAGTTATTATCGAAACACGAACAGACGCTAAGATCGCTTTATCATGGGTTCAGCGTTAATAATCTGATCGGAACGTGCATCGATATTTTTCACAAGAATCCCGCGCACCAGAGGAGGATGTTGGGTGATCCGGGGAATCTTCCCTATTCCACCGATATAAAAGTCGGTCCGTTGACTTTTAGGATCAATGTTACAGCCTTGATTAATAGCGCCGGGGAGTACATCGGGAACTGTCTGGAGTGGACTGATGTAACTGACTTGAGGCAGAAGGAAGGCGAAGTTGTCAAGCTCCAGTCGGCGGTCGAACGTGCCATGACGTCGATCATGATGATTGACAGAGATCTGGTAATAACCTATGCGAATATATCAACGGTAAACCTTTTGTCGCATCATGAAGCTACATTAAGGTCGCTTTATCCAGGTTTTAGCGTGAGTAAATTGATCGGAACGTGCATTGATCTGTTCCATAAGAATCCCGCTCACCAGCGAAAAATATTGGGTGATCCAACAAATCTTCCGTACTCGACCGACATTAAAGTGGGGCCTTTGGTTTTTAGAATCAATGTCACGGCCCTCTATGATCTGGAAGGGGTTTATAACGGTAATTGTCTTGAATGGCAAGACGTAACCGAGCTTCGCAAAAAAGAAGAATTGAATGCTGATTATACCGGACAGATCGCCGCGATAGGCAAGGCGCAGGCGGTGATCGAATTTAACATGGACGGAACGATCATCTCGGCAAATGAGAATTTCCTTAACACCATGGGATATACCCTGAAAGAAATCCAGGGGCAGCATCACAGCATGTTTGTGGAGTCCGGGTATCGGCAGAGTCCTGAGTATCGTGCCTTTTGGGAGAAGCTTGGCCGTGGCGAATACGATGCCGGACAATATATGCGTATTGGAAAGGGTGGTAAAGAGATCTGGATCCAGGCCAGCTACAACCCGATCTATGATCTCACTGGCAAGCCATTTAAAGTAGTTAAATATGCCACGGATATCAGTCAGCAGAAGGATGCCGAGCGCCAGATTCAAACACTTATAGACACCGCGCTGTTAGGTAAACTTGATAATCGCATTGATGTGTCCCGCTATGATGGATCCATACGGAAAATGGCTGACAGTATCAATCAGCTTATGGAGACCATTGTATCGCCGGTACGTGAGAGCTCACGGGTGATAGGCTTGTTGGCCGAAGGTGATTTGACACAGAAGATGGAAGGTGATTTCAAAGGTGAATTTGCCGAGCTGAGTGGTAGCATCAATGCTTCGATTGATAACCTCTTTAAAATGGTTGGCGATATCCGTGAGGCGACCATCAATATTTCCTCGGCGGCCACGGAAATTGCACAAGGCAACACGGACCTCAGTCAGCGGACCGAGGAACAAGCCTCTTCGCTGGAAGAGACTGCTTCCAGCATGGAGGAGTTGACCAGCACCGTAAAACAAAATGCCGACAATGCCCGTCAGGCCAATCAATTGGCATCAAATGCGCGAGAGCAGGCCGAAAAGGGCGGTGAAGTGGTCGGTAGCGCGATTTCCGCCATGGGAGCCATCAATAGCAGCAGCAAGAAAATTTCTGACATTATCGGTGTCATCGATGAGATTGCCTTCCAGACCAATCTTCTGGCGTTGAACGCCGCAGTCGAAGCGGCGCGTGCCGGTGAGCAAGGTAGAGGGTTCGCGGTAGTGGCTGCCGAAGTCCGCAATCTGGCGCAGCGCAGTGCCACGGCGGCCAAGGAGATTAAGAGCCTGATCAAGGACAGCGTGGAGAAAGTCGATGAAGGGACTCGTCTGGTCGATGCGTCAGGCAAGACACTCACTGAAATTGTAGGCTCTGTGAAAAAGGTCAGCGATATCATTGCGGAGATTGCAGCGGCTAGTCAGGAGCAGTCGGCTGGCATTGATCAGGTTAATAAAGCTGTCATGCAAATGGATGAGGTTACCCAGCAGAATGCCGCACTGGTAGAGGAGGCGGCAGCGGCTAGTGAGTCGATGGATGAGCAGGCGAAGGGTTTGGGGCAATTAATGGAGTTTTTCAAAATCAATGGAGAGGAGCGGGGATCCTCGCAGATCGACAGACGTATCGCTAATTCCTCCCGTCAAAGTTCGGCAAGCGTGGGCAGGAGTATGAATGGCAAGACCGCATCGGCGGTGCGAGGGAATGGCGGCAGCAATAAAGGCAACCCTGGAAGACAGGGAATGGCGCCATCGTCGCGGGAGAAGTTTTCCGGAACCTCACGCAGCAGTGAAAAGACTAATCCATCCCCCAAGCCCAACAAGGATGATGGTGAGTGGGAAGAGTTTTAAACAAGGAGATATGAAAAATGGAAAAAGAGCGGGAATTCGTATTCACCGACAAGGATTTTAACTGGCTGCGTGACCTGGCATACCAAAGGATGGGCATCACCTTGTCGGAATCCAAGAGGGAGTTGGTATACAGCCGCTTGTCGAGGCGTTTGAGGCAGGTCGGGCTGGATAGCTTTAAAGATTATTGCACATTGCTGAAGGATGGCGATGAAGGTGAAATGATCAATTTCACTAACGCTATCACGACTAATCTTACGGCCTTCTTCAGGGAGATCCATCATTTTGATCATATGAGAAAAGTTGTGCTTCCTGAGCTGTTAAAAAAAAAGCCCATGTCCGGCGGCTGCGTATATGGTCCGCCGGGTGTTCAACGGGAGAGGAGCCATATTCGATAGCGATGGTCGTCAAGGAAAGTGTGCCGCGGGACTGGGATGTCAAGATACTCGCTACCGACATTGACTCCAATGTGCTCGCTACCGCGAAGAATGGCCTATATAACGAAGATAGAATCAAGGGAATGCAGCAGCACTATTTAAGGCGATGGTTTATGAAAGGAAAGGGAAGTAATGCGGGGGTGGTGCGCGTTTCGTCAGAGTTGCGAGACATAATCTCATTTCATCAGTTGAACCTTATGGAGAAATGGCCAGTTCATGGGCCTCTGGATATCATTTTTTGCAGGAATGTCGTTATCTATTTTGATAAAGAAACGCAAAAGAAGATATTTAACCGCTTTGCCGATTTGATTGATATGGCAGGGCATCTCTTTATAGGGCATTCCGAATCGTTGCATAAAGTGACGGATCGTTTTGAATTGCTTGGAAAAACGATATATCAAAGAGTTAAGTAGGGGTGGTATGAGAGTCCGGAAAGCTGAGGGTGTTTCGAGCGAATTTCCGGAGATGTTGCCCGGTTTTGAGCACATCAACCACTACTGGGACCCAACCCGGAATGCCTACGGGGCAAAGATCCTGCCTGGGGAATATTACGTGACGGTACGTAATGAAACGATCGCCACTGTGCTTGGGTCATGTGTCTCGGCCTGTATCAGGGACACGGTCTTTGGAATTGGTGGCATGAATCATTTTATGTTGCCTGGCAATGTAAGCGGTGATTCAAATAGTTGGGGAAATAGCGTGGTAAGTGAGTCTGCACGGTATGGAAATTACGCCATGGAACATCTTATTAATGCCATTCTCAAGTATGGGGGAAACCGTAAAAATCTGGAAGTGAAAATATTTGGCGGGGGGAGGATTCTGGCCCATGCGACGGATGTGGGCCGACGCAATATAGAGTTTGTTAAGAATTACATGCGTGTCGAAGGGTTGAGGCTTGCGGGGGAGGATACCGGCGATATTTATCCAAGAAAAGTGCTTTATTTCCCGATGACCGGAAAGGTTATGATCAAAAAGCTGCATGCCGTACACAACAATACCATCATCGAGCGTGAAAATGCCTACGTTGATCAATTGAAGAAGGAGCCCGTGTCGGGAGAGATCGATCTTTTTTGAATCATTTCCTGGGATAGCGTCATGAATGCAACGAATAAAATACGCGTGTTGGTTGTCGATGATTCGGCTCTGGTACGGCAGATGTTGACGGAAATACTTAACTCTGACCGTGCCATAGAAGTGGTGGCTACGGCGTCGGACCCTTATGTCGCCAGAGAGAAGATAAAACAGCTTAATCCTGATGTTCTAACCCTAGACGTTGAAATGCCCCGCATGGATGGCCTTACTTTTCTGGGCAATCTGATGCGGCTGCATCCCATGCCTGTCGTTATGGTGTCGTCACTGACAGAAAAAGGGGCCGATATCACACTTCAGGCGCTGGAGCTGGGCGCCGTCGATTTTGTATCCAAGCCAAAGACGGATCTTGCCTACTCCCTTGCCGATTATACGGAAGAGATAATCGCTAAAGTCAAAATGGCCGCTGCTGTGCGGGTAAGGGCCTTGGAGAAAAGCTCAACCAAACCTGTGGTTGTTCAGCCAAAATACAGTGCGGATGCGATATTGTCCGGGCAGCAGCCGAATAAACACTTTAAAACCACTGAATCTATTATCGCTATTGGCGCCTCCACGGGCGGAACGGAAGCGATCAGGGAGGTGTTGATACGCATGCCCGCCGACTCACCCGGCACCGTGATTACCCAGCATATCCCCGAGGCATTCAGCGCGCCCTTTGCAAAACGCATGGACAGTGTTTCGGCAATGACGGTGTGTGAGGCTCGGGATGGACAGATTATTCTCCCTGGCCACGCCTATATTGCCCCCGGTAATCGCCACCTTCTTGTGGTGCGCGATGGCGCCCGTTACGTGTGCCGCCTTAATGATGGTCCCCCCGTCAATCGCCATCGGCCTTCCGTCGATGTGATGTTCCGTTCTGTGGCACAGAATGTTGGCCCCAATGCCGTGGGTGTGATCCTTACAGGCATGGGTGATGACGGTGCGCGCGGGCTCAAGGAGATGCACGATGCTGGGTCTCCTACCATGGCGCAGGATGAAAAAACCAGCGTGGTATGGGGTATGCCCGGGGAGGCAGTAAAAATGGGAGGGGTGGACAGCATCTTGCCCCTTGAAAAAATTGCCGCAAAGATCTTCTCATTAATTAAGTAAGCTCAATAGGGGGTGTAGGGGATGGCGATTAATTTTATAAAAATGTACTGGCCAGCCCTTCTTGTCAGTATGCTGTCCCTGGGAGGGCAGTTTCTGTCTCCCGATGCATGGCTGTCGTTATTCCTGATCCTGTCAACCTCTTTGGCCTGGGTGTGGATTTCTTTTTCCCTATTTTCCAATAAGAATAGAATTAATGGAAATAGCAATGAAAATGATGTTGCTTCCATAGATCAGGAGATGCGTCAATTGCTGGGGGAGATGAATCTACTGATCCATGATGAAGTGGCGAGTATAAGAAGTGATCTTGAGAAGTCACGGTCTCTGGTGCGTGATGCGGTTGTCCAGTTGAGCGACAGCTTTAATGGGCTGAATAACGAAACGCAGGCGCAGGAGGGGATGGTGCGGATTTTGATTGACAATGCCGCTGGAATGTCGGGCGATGGCAAAAATAAGAACATAAACATCAAGGAATTTATTGGAGAAGCGGGTTCTGTTTTGCAATATCTAATAGATATTTTAGTGGATACCGGCAGGCAAAGCGTAAAGACGGTCTATAAAATTGACGATATAGTGCAGGAGATGGACGGGATATTTTCGTTGTTGTCGGATGTGAAAATGATTGCTGACCAAACCAATTTGCTGGCCCTTAATGCGGCTATTGAAGCGGCCAGGGCGGGTGAAGCAGGCCGCGGGTTTGCCGTCGTGGCATCGGAGGTGCGCAAGCTGTCTCAGCATTCCGCCCGGTTTAATGATCAAATACGGTTGCAGGCGCAAAAAATGAAGTCAACCATTGGTGATGCGCGTGATATTGTTGGTGAATTGGCTAAAAGGGATATGAACATTGCCATTTCGGCCAAGGGGCGGGTCAATGACATGCTTTGTGAAATTGGTGAGATGGATTTGATCGTATCACAAAAGCTGGGTGATATCGGAGGCGTTGCCAAGAAAATCAATGAAGATGTCAATGTGGCGGTAAGAGCGTTGCAATTTGAGGACATCGCCGGACAATTGATGGGTTATATCATGGCGCGGCTTGATAATGTTGAGCAATTCATAAGTGATGCCGAAAAAAGAACGCACACAACAATTAAAGCAGAGACGACCATGGAATATATTCTCTTTATGAGAGGCATGAGATCTGAAATTGCTAATATGCGAAAAGAGTGGGAGGGAAAAATACATAATCCCGTCGGACAGAGCTCCATGACTTCTGGAGATATTGATCTCTTCTAGATTTGAATGATGAACCGGTATATTTTATGAGAATGGAGATGTGATATGACATTGACAGCGCAAACATCAGCGGATGGTGCTACAGTTACGATGAATGTTATAGGGCGGTTTGACTTTAACATTCACCACGACTTTCGCCAGGCCTATGAGAATTCTGGAGTTGGTATCAAAAAGTATGTGATTGATATGAAGGGAACCGAATATATGGATAGTTCGGCTCTTGGGATGCTATTGTTGTTGCGTGATCATGCCGGGGGAGAGGCGTCTAATATAAGGATAATTAACAGCAGTAGGGATATCAAAAAAATACTTGAGATAGCCAATTTCAATAAATTATTTAATATCGATTAGGGTCTATTGACGTTTCATTTATCTCGCTAATGGTAAGGATATCGTGGCCAACACTTCGCTGAATATCTTGATTGTTGACGATGAGCTCAGCAATCTTTTGTTGCTAAAGGCAATTTTATCAGGGGTCGGCCACCACGCCATCATGGCTAAAGATGGTGGCGAGGCTGTGGCTGCTTTCGAGCGGGAGCAGCCTGACATGGTTTTGATGGATGTCATGATGCCGGGCATGGATGGGTATGAGGCAACGCGGCAGATCAAGGCGCGCGCGGGAGAACGTTTTGTCCCCGTAATATTCCTGACCGCCCTGGACGATGAGCGGGCGCTTGCCAAGTGTGTGGAGTGTGGGGGGGACGACTTCCTTACGAAACCCTATAGCCGCGTAATCCTTCAGGCAAAAATAGATGCTTTGGCCCGCACCAGTAAACTGCATTCCACTGTGAAGCTGCAACGGGATGAGCTGGTTTACCACCAGGATAGGATCCTGAAGGAACAGGAGGTCG
The DNA here is from genome assembly GCA_001464965.1 of Gammaproteobacteria bacterium Ga0074134. Taxonomy (GTDB): domain Bacteria; phylum Pseudomonadota; class Gammaproteobacteria; family Ga007554; genus LNEJ01. The sequence continues at coordinate 12,689 of LNEJ01000002.1, read as the reverse complement.
CTCGTAAGGTATTTGCCAATATTATGCACTCCAGCAGCCTCAGCGAGCCTTGCATAAAATATCTGCTGTCGCCCATGGCGTTATTCAATGGCGATTTATTGCTTGCCGCACGCAAGCCCTCGGGCGGGATGCGGGTGATGCTGGGGGATTTTACTGGGCATGGATTGTCCGCTGCGATTGGTGCCATTCCTGTCGCCGATATTTTTTACCGTATGACAGCCAAGGGTTTTTCTATCGGCGAGATTGTAATCGAGGTGAATCGTAAGTTGAGGGCGATTCTTCCTCCCGGTATTTTTTGTGCGGCCTGTCTTGTTGACGCAGACCCTGGCGAGCATCAACTTTCCGTCTGGAATGGTGGTGTTCCTGATGTGCTGGTGCTCGGGGATGACGGGAATTTTCATCAGCGTTTTATCTCAAGGCACCTGCCTTTGGGCGTGGTGGGTGAGGATAAGCTTGATACAGGCCTGGAATACAGTGAGATCAACAGGGGAGACCTCATTTATTTGTATACGGACGGGGTGATTGAGGCATGGAATCCACGCGGGGAGATGTTCGGACAGGCGCGTCTTGAGCAATCCCTGCTGAGTAACGGGAGCGCCGCCAGCCGGTTTGATGGAATTCGTAACGGATTGCTGGACTTTATTGGTGATCAGAGTCATTCCGATGACATTACCTTGATTGAGCTTACCTGCGATGGACTGGCTTCGCATCATTTTGACGTTGCTGAACAGGGGGCGGTGACGCAGCCATCCGTTTCCGCTATGGAGTGGAACGTGACGCTGGAATTTGGACCGGATACCCTGCGCAATTTTGACCCGCTGCCATTGTTGATTCATATGTTAATGGAGATTCAGGGGCTGCGTGGACACCGCGAACATCTGTATACGATAATCGCAGAGCTTTTTTCAAATGCGCTAGATCATGGACTGCTGGGCCTGGATTCTGTTCTTAAGGCAACGCCGCATGGCTTCGCGGAATATTATCAATTGCGGGCGAGAGGGCTTGCGGCGTTACAGCAGGGCCGGATCAGGATTGATCTTGCCCATGCCCCATACGATACGGGTGGCAAGTTGGTAATTAGGGTTGAAGACAGCGGCCCTGGTTTTGACCATCAGAAGAAATCATTCGTTCCGGATGAAAGCACCATCCCCAGCGGGCGTGGTATTGGGTTGGTGCGGGAGCTGTGCGACAGCATTCAATTTTCGGGTAATGGCAATATTGCCGAGGCGGTCTATTCCTGGAGGCATTAAGGCATATTCTTTGCATAGAGCTGCGGGGTGACGCTATTTTGACGTTGTTAGTCATGGCGTCAAAAAAAACCGCATGCCAATGCACCTAAGGAGAAAGCCATGTCTTCTGTCCTGCCTGCCGATCTCAAGAGCACATCCACAGCACCCATACCCGCACCAGAAGCCGGCGATTTGCTAGTCAATTATCTGGCGCAGATCGGCGTTGAATATGTCTTTGGCGTGCCGGGCGGCGCTATTGAGCCTTTATACAATGCCTTGGCGCGTAGCGCGCGGCGGGGCGGGCCGCGCCCTATTGTGGCGCGCCATGAAACTGGCGCAGCCTTCATGGCGGAAGGCTATGCGCGCGAAACGGGCAGGCTGGGCGTGTGTTGCGCCACCACTGGTCCGGGTGCGACTAATCTGATCACCGGTGTGGCGTCGGCGTATCAGTGCAACATTCCCATGCTGGTGATTACCGCGCAAGCACCTATCACCACCTTCGGCAGAGGGCCAATCCAGGATTCATCGTGTAGCGGCGTCAATACCGTGGCGATGTTCCAGCATTGCACACGCTATTCATCCTTGGTATCACACGTCGCGCAACTGGAGGCCAAGCTCGTTGACGCGATCGTCACGGCGTGCCGCACGTCGCATGGCCCCGCCCATCTGAGCATTCCCCTGGATATATTGCGTACTCCACTGCCGGGCGCTGTGCCCGCTTATTCACTGCAAGAGCTGTTGCGCCCGGCAGACATGATGGATCGCGCCGCCTTCGAAAAATTGTGTGCCGCTATCAACCAGGCCAGGCACATTGTGCTGGTGGTGGGCGAAGGGTGCCGTGAGGCGGTCGGCGATATTCTTGAATTCGCCATGCTGAAGAATGCCTGCATCGTCACCACACCTGAAGGCAAGGGGCTCGTCAATCCTTATCATCCCAACTTCAGAGGCGTGTTCGGTTTCGCAGGCCATGCTAGCGCCGGAGAGGCCTTGCAAGACCCGCGCGTTGATCTGGTGCTGGCGATAGGCGTGAATCTGGATGAATTTTCTACCAATGGTTGGGATGTCAATTCGTTATTGAATGACAGGCTGATTCATATCGACTCCCTGGAGCGAAATCTTTCCCGTTCACCGATGGCGCGTACACATGTAGCCGGAAGGATACGCACGGTGCTCGAGGCATTGCTCGAGCGTTACCGCAGCAGCGCGCAGCCGATGGCGTCCCTCACCCCAACCCGGCCCCTCGCTTCGCTCTCCCCGCCAGGCGGGGAGAGGGTGCCTGGGCACGGAACGGAACGGCATGGCATGGAAAGAATGAGTAATCCTGCGGTGGAGCCGATGCTGCGCCTGGTGGCAGAGCATAAGCCAGACAGCGCAAACCTGCCGGCGCGCCATTTCATGCTGCAGGACGAGAAAAAATACCGCGACGATTCCACGCCTATCAAACCCCAGCGGTTGATGCATGAGCTCGCCCGGCTGTTTCCGCCCGATACCCGTTTCATTGCCGATACCGGGAATACCCTTTTGTGGGCCATACATTATCTGCATCCCTTTGATCGCCGCATCGCCGGACAGCGCCTGCCCGGCGGCGGGGCGTTCAGGGTCAATATGGGTTTTGCTTCGATGGGCTGGGCTATTGGCGCAGCGGTTGGCACCGCCTTGGGGGACAGGCGCCGCGCCGTGGTGTGCATCACCGGCGATGGCAGTTTTCTGATGAGCGGCCAGGAAATCACTGTGGCCGTTGCCGAAAAATTGCCGGTGATTTATGTGATTCTCAACGATGCGGCGTTGGGCACTGCCAAGCATGGCCAGCGTTTGGCGGGCGCGGAGCAGGTGGGCATTGAATTGCCGAGGGTCGATTTCGCCGCCATGGCGCGCGCGATGGGGGCGGACGCCTATTCCATCCACTCGCCCGCCGATCTGGCAGCACTGGATATCGCCGCCATGTGCAAACGCCAAGGGCCCACCTTGCTTGACGTGTATATCGACCCGGAAGAGGTCCCGCCGATGGGGATGCGGATGAAATCGCTGGGGATGGCGAAAGATTGAGTTTTTTGGCCTGGCCCTCAATCCCCTCGCCCCCCCTCACCCCAACCCGACCCCTCGCTTCGCTCTCCCCGCGCGCGGGGAGAGGGGGTATGCCTGGCCGAGGTGCTTTCCTAGTGGTAGATAGAGGGGGATGAAAAGCAGATGTATTTTATTGCTGAGACAGTACTCACTCTACCCGCTTCCCCTTGGCAGGGTGAAATGTCGGGTGAGCATTTCCCCCCTCTCCCCGATGGGGGGGGAGGGCAGGGTCAGGGGAAATGAAAGAAAAGGCACGGCAATTACGAAGAAACCAGACAGATGCCGAGAAAGTGCTATGGAAATATTTACGTGACCGGAGGATGTTCAACAGCAAGTTCCGGCGTCAGCACGTGGTGGGGTATTACATCGTCGACTTTGTCTGCCTGGAGCAAAAGCTGGTTATAGAGCTCGATGGCGGGCAGCATGCGGAACAGGTAGGGTACGATGCGCGGAGGACGGCGTTTCTGGAGGGAGAAGGATTCAGGGTCATGAGATTCTGGAATAATCAGGTGTTGGCCGAAACTGAATCTGTGCTGGATGAGATACGGGCGGCACTGATGAAATAAAGGCCCCCTCACCCCAGCCCGACCCCTCGCTTCGCTCTCCCCGCTTGCGGGGAGAGGGGGCGCACCGTCCAGCCGGTTGATTTGGCGAGATTCCTCACTACACTCACACAGGGGGTAAAGTTTTCGGCAGGGCAGAGTGTGCGCAAAATCCTCTCCTCGCTTACGGGGTGAGAGGATGGGTGCGGAGAGCGGCGGCAATGTTTGTGGCGCAACACTTTTCCACGCCAAGCGTGGTTAGAGAGGGAAGGTTTGTGGGGTAAGGGCATGTGATCAAAATCCCCTCTCGCCGCGCAAGCGGGAGAGGGCTAGGGGAAACAGGAGCAACCATGACCGGCAAAAAAACTGAAACCATCCGCAGCAAAATATGGGAAGAAACCCCCGAAGAGGACAACCCCTTCGCCGCCAAGGCCTGCTATTGTAGCGGCTACGATGTGTATGGCGACATCCTGCCCAAGGCAAGCTGGAGTGAATATCTTTATCTGCTGTTCAAGCGGGAACGTCCCACTCCCGCACAAGCAAAATTACTGGAAAAGCTCGCTATCGCCGTGGCCAATCCCGGTCCGCGCGATAACAGCATTCATGCGGCGATGTGCGGTGGCGTGGGCGGCTCTACCTATGCCGCCTGCCTGATGGCGGCGCTGGGAGTGGGTGCGGGGCAACTGGGCGGCGCGCACGAAGTGGCGATTGCCATGGATTGCTGGATGACGTGCGGGCAGGACTTGGCTGTGTGGCGTGAACGGCTGCTTTATCCTCCCCAGGAGGAGCGCGCCGATATCTGGCTGCCGATGGAACACCCGCCGGGGTTTGACCCGCACGGGGCGAGCTGTGCCACGCCGGTGCGCCAGACGCTGGAGTATCTGGTGCAGTGCTATCCGGACGGCGCGCTCGCATGGCTGGCGCAAAATCGAACGGCGCTGGAACAGGCGGTGGAATGTCCGCTGGCAATGACGGGCGTGGCCGCGGCGGCGTTGACCGATCTTGGATTGACGCCGCAGCAGGGCGAGATGCTTTATTTGTTGCTGCGCTTGCCGGGGGCGGCGGTGCATGCCTTGGAGCAGGAAAAATACGGCTGGCGTAATTTTCCGTTTTTTCACGATGGTATCGAATTGCTCGATGATCCGGGGCCGAGGGTTGCGCCGGCGTGATGAACATAAGTCCCTTCGCCCTCACCCCCCCCTCTCCCAAAGGGAGAGGGGGCGAATTCCTTAATTTCCCTGCTCCATTTACCTTCTCCCTCCAGGAGAAGGTGGCCCGAAGGGCCGGATGAGGGAGAGAGAGCAGGGTGAGGGGGTAAAAAACCAATATGAAAAACAACTGGAGCACACACAATGCGCGGGCCTGAAAAACTGCTGGAATGTGAAGACCGCTGGGTGACGCGGATGGGCAAGTGGTTTTCCGGCGAGCGGGTGGTTTACCGTGGGCAGGATCTGCATGTGGACCTAGCGGATCTGGACTGGATGGCGCTGTATCTCTATGGCATTACCGGGCGGCGTTTCGACGAGAAGCAACTGAAAATACTCAATGCAATCTGGACCAATACCAGTTATCCCGAGCCGCGTATCTGGAACAACCGGGTTGCGGCGCTGGCCGGCACGGCGCGCAGCACGGGTACGCTGGGGCTGGCGGCGGCGGTTGCCGTTTCCGAGGCGAGTATTTATGGCCACCGTCCCAGCACGCGGGCTGTCGATTTTTTCTGGCGGGCGCAAAAAATGCTGGACGAGGGCCAGGCCTTGAGCGGCATCGTCGCGCGCGAGATGGAACGATTCCGCGGCATCTACGGCTATGGCCGGCCCATCACCAGGGAGGACGAGCGCATTCCGCACATGGTGCGGCTGGCCAGGGAGCTGGGTTTCGACCAAGGCCGTTGCGCGCGCCTGGCCTTCGAGGTGGAAGCGCTGTTGCTGGCGGAGCGCTGGCGGCTGCACATGAACATCGCGGCGCTGGATGCGGCGCTGGCCGCCGATCTGGGGCTGACGCCGCGAGAACATCATCTTTTCATGACGCCTTGTTTTATGGCAGGAATGCCGCCCTGCTTCCGGGATGCGAATGAACAAGCGGAAGGGGCATTTTTTCCGTTGAGCTGCGGGCGCATCGCCTATGAGGGCGCAGCGCGGCGGGCATGGGGGTGATCAGGATGAACGGGCGGGCAATTTTTGCGGTGGGCGGGCTGTGCCTGGTGCTGGCGGTGGCCAGCAGTGGCGTCTCTGCGGCGTCGACGGACGAAGAGGAGTTGGCACGCGTCTATGGCGGCGAGGAAATGATTGCGCTGGCTACCGGCAGTCGCCAGGCGCTGAGCCGGGCGCCTTCCATCGCCTCGGTGATTACCGCCGATGACATCCGGGCGATGGGCGCTATCGATCTGGACCAGGCGCTGGCGGCGGTGCCGGGGCTGCATGTGTCCTATTCGCCGGTGGGGTACAACCCGGTATATGTGATGCGCGGCGTCGTCTCGGACACCAATCCGCAGATGTTGGTGTTGGTCAATGGCATCCCGGTGACGAACCTGTTCGCCGGCGACCGCGGCCAGGGCTGGGGCGGCATGCCGGTGAATAATATCGCGCGTATCGAGGTGATCCGTGGTCCAGGCTCAGCGCTGTACGGCGCGGATGCCTTTGCCGGCACCATCAACATCGTTACCAAGACCGCGGAGAATATCCGCGGCACACAGATCGGCGCTCGCGCCGGTTCTTTCAATACCCGTGAGGCGTGGCTGCTGCACGGCGGGCGCTGGGGCGGCTTCGATGCGGCGGTGTCGCTGGAATGGCGCGCCACCGACGGCCAGCGGCGCACCATCGATACCGATGCGCAGAGTTTTTACGATACACAGTTCGGCACGCGTGCCTCGCTCGCGCCCGGGCCGGTCAACGCCCGGCGCGATGCCGTGGAGGCACGGCTGGACCTTGCGCGCAACGATTGGCGGTTGCGCCTGGGCTACCAGGGGCGGCGTGATATCGGCACGGGGGCTGGCATCGCCCAGGCGCTGGATCCGCAGGGACGGATAGACAGCGACCGCATCAACGCCGATGTGACGTATGACAAGCAGGGCTTCAGCGACAACTGGGATGTCAACGCGCAACTGAGTTATTTCGATGTTAATGTAAAGTCCGATCTGACGTTGTTCCCGCCCGGCGCCTTCAATTACGGAGGTATCAATCGCTTCCCCACCGGCATGATCGGCAACCCCGATGTCTACGAACGTCATGCCCGCCTGTCCGTCGCGGGCGTATACACAGGCATCGCCCGGCACCGCATCCGCCTCGGCGGCGGCTTCAACAACGGCGAATTGCACAAAGTGAGCGAATCGAAGAATTACGACGCCGGTTTCAATCCGATCGGGCCAGTCATCGATGTCAGCAACGATCCCAGCCTGGTGTTTATCCGCCCTCACAGCCGGCAAGTGTTGCACGCGCTGGCGCAGGACGAGTGGTCTTTTGCCCGGGACTGGAATCTTACCGCCGGGCTGCGCTACGACCATTACTCCGATTTCGGCTCCACCACCAACCCGCGCCTGGCGCTGGTGTGGCAGACGCGTTACGACCTGACCACAAAACTGCTCTATGGCCGCGCATTCCGCGCCCCGGCCTTTGCCGAACTCTATAACATCAACAATCCCGTGGCGCTGGGCAATCCCAGCCTCAAGCCGGAGGCTATCGACACGCTGGAACTGGCCTTCGATTATCAGCCCACGGGCGATGTCAGCACGCGCTTTAATATGTTCCGTTACAAGATGAAGGACATTATCCGTTTCGTCGGCGATCCGCCACCTGGCGGGAGCAAGACGGCGCAAAACAGCGGCGGCCAGGACGGCCACGGGTTGGAGTGGGAGCTGCGCTGGGCCGCAAGCCGCAGTGTGGACGTGAAGGCCAACTATGCGTGGCAGCGCTCCACGGATCAGCAGACGGATCAAGCCATCGCTGGCGCTCCGGGCCAGCAGATCTATGCCCAGGCGGACTGGCGGTTTTTGCCAGGCTGGCAATTGAATATGCAGGCCAAACGCATCATGGATCGCGTGCGCGCGGTGGGCGATAACCGCCCCTCCGTACCCGATTACACCGTGGTCAACATGACACTGCGACGCAAGGAGATCGCGCGCGCGTGGGATGTGGCCCTGCTGGCACACAACCTGCTGAACGCCGATGCGCGCGAGCCCAGCGCCGCGCCAGGGCGTATTCTCTACGATCTGCCGTTGCCGGGGCGGACTCTCTATCTTGAGGTGCGTTATAGCATGTGAACTGGTGTCCACTTCTTTATTGGTACGGTTGTTGCCTTTGAATCGTAAGAATGTGAGCCCTTTTCAATATGACGGTTTCTGAAAAAATTACAATAAAAAAATACCCTCTTGCCCGCGGCCTGTTCTGGCTGGGGGCGGTGTTTTTCAATTTCTGTTTAATGGCCACCGCCGTGGCGGAACAGATGCCGCCAGTAACCGTTCTTTACCCCGATGTTCAGCCTCCTTACCGTGGTGTGCTGGAGCAGATGGTCGCGGGTGTAACCGATGAAGCCAGAAATCGCGCCAGCAGTTATCCGGTGTCCGATAGCTTTGATGTGGATGATTTGCGGCGGCGTTTGGTGAAGCAGGACGGCGGTGCGATTATCGGGTTGGGCAGGCGCGGCATGGAGACGGTGAAGGCATTGAGGGTGGACAAGCCCACTGTCATCGGCGCGCTGATGATAACGCCGGAATCCACGCCCCATGGGTTTTCCGGCATCAGCCTTATTCCCGACCCCGCCCTCCTGTTTGTCCGGTTGCGGCAGTTGGCGCCGCAGGTTAAGCGCGTTCATATAGTTTTGAACCCGGATACCAACGCCTGGTTGATCGGCCTTGCCCGGGAGGCTGCACGAGGCCAGGGTTTGGAGTTGATGGTGTATGAGGCGCGCGATATCCGGGCCTTGGCGCGTCTTTATCGCGATGTGCTTGGCACAACGCGCGGTGTTGCGGATGCATTGTGGCTACCCCCGGATGGTGAGGGCCTGGATGAAAGGACAGTTTTGCCGATGGTTCTGCAAGAGGCATGGGAGCGCAATGTGGTTGTGTTTTCCAACAGCGCCTCACATGTCAAACGCGGCGCGCTGTTTGCCTTGTATCCCGATAATTATTTGATGGGACGCAGCCTGGTAACCCTGGCCATGAACCTGGCAAAAGGCCGTAGCGCAACGGTGAGTCCATTGCAGGATTTGCTGATTGCGGTGAATCTGCGCACTGCCGAGCATTTAAACCTCGATACGCGCATTCAGCAGCAACGCGGCTTTGACCTGACGTTTCCGTAGTCTTGGCTGATGTTACGCACCACCGTCCACGAAATTCACGAAATAAAGCAAAGATGGATTACTTCATAAATTCACCAGTTAATATTTTCGTGTTTTTCGTGGATAACTAAGTTTTTTAGGGTGAAATTTTTTCGCGCCTTTTGTGGACGCTACATAACATAACATAATCTTAATATTGATACGCGCTTTATGACCCTGCTTCTAAAATGGATTAATCGATTAATCTCGTGGCTGTTTCCCCGCACCATGGGTTTTCGCCGCCAGTTGTCGATTGCGTTTACCGTGGGTGTCGTCGGCCTTGCCTTGGTATCCTCAGTGGTGACTTCCTGGCAGGCAAGCCGGGATATCCGCAACAATCTGATCCAGCAGGGCATGCAGGTCACCGGCAATTTCGCAAGGCAAAGCGAGCTTGCGCTGTTGTACGGCGCGGAAGAAAACGCCCAAATTCCCGCTGCTGCAACGCTGACATTCCCCGATATCGTTCATGTGTCGGTTTACGAACAGAACGGTGTTTCGCTTCTCAATAAGGGGAAGGTCTCGGATTGGGTTGCACCTTCCCCGTGGACGGGGAAGGACGATACCACTGTGTTGGCCTATGAGACCGGGCAGCAATGGCACTTCCTGGCGCCGGTATACACGGATCCCGCTTCCGCTGAGGGCGATTCACCTTTTGTCAGAAAGGCACCCATGCGCGAATTGCTGGGATATGTGCATGTGGTGATGAGCAAAGACAGTTTGAATACGTTGCAAACCAATATTCTGGTGAGAAATAGCGTTGTTTCGCTGGTGATGGCGGGCATTCTGCTTTTGTTTCTGCAATTTATTATCACGCGCATGACCAAGCCGCTCAAGGATCTGGCGGATCTAATGGAGCACGCGGAGGAGGGCGGGCCTACGGTGCGGTCAGCAGTGGAGGGGCCACGCGAAATCACGCAAATGTCCCACGCATTCAATACCATGATGGCTGCGCTTACAGAGAACGACCTAACCCTTCGCCAACAGAAAAGAAAGCTGGAAGAAGAAGTGGAGGAGCGTGAGCGGATGCGGCAGACGCTGGCGGAGAGTGAAGAACGTTTGCGCTCTATCATCAATAATGTGATTGACGGCATTATCATCATCAATGAAGCAGGTCTGATTGAATTAGTGAATCCTTCGATAGAAAAAATATTTGGTTATGCGCGCCAGGAGCTCATCGGCGAAGATATCGCCCGGCTGGTGCCGACATCCTATCGTGCGGGCCATCAGGAATATATTAAAACTTATCTGACGACGGGAATCGCCAAGGTCATCGGTGTCGGGCGCGAGCTTAATGGTCAACGTAAGGATGGCGTTGTTTTTCCGATGGATATAGGCGTCAGCGAGATGCGATTGGGCAATAAGCGGTTTTTCGTCGGTATCGTGCGTGACATTACGGAGCGCAAGCAGACAGAGCAGGAGTTGAAACAGGCGCGCGATATGGCCCTGGAGGCCACGCGGCTCAAGTCGGAGTTTCTCGCCAATATGAGCCATGAGATCCGCACGCCCATGAACGGCGTGCTGGGCATGACCCAAATGCTGCTGGATACTGAATTGACGGCGGATCAACGCGATTTCGCAGAGATTGTAAACAGTTCTGCCGAGTCGCTGCTCTCCATCATTAACGATATTCTCGATTTTTCAAAGATTGAGGCAGGAAAAATGCGCATGGAGAGTGCTGCATTCAATCTGGATCAGGTGGTCGACGAGGTAGTGCAGCTGTTCGCCGCGCGCGCCTATGGCAAAGGCTTGCAGCTGATTTCCCTTGTTCCGGTGGATGTGCCTGTCGCATTGCACGGAGACCCGACTCGCCTGCGCCAAATCCTCTCGAATTTGATCGGAAACGCCATCAAGTTTACAGAATGGGGCGAAATCATGGTGCGTGTCAGTCTTGCCGGTTCGCAGGACGATACGGTGCAATTGCGCTTTGAGGTTTCCGATACGGGGGTCGGCATAACGTCCGAGGCGCGCCGCCGCTTGTTCCAGCCTTTTACACAGGCGGATGGTTCCATCACACGCAAGTATGGAGGCACCGGTTTGGGACTCGCCATATCGAAGCAGTTGGCGGAATTGATGGGTGGCGAAATCGGTGTTGATAGCGAGCCGGGCGCGGGAAGCATTTTTTGGTTTACCGCGCAATTCGAAAAACAGCAGGAGAGCGTCCAGCCGGAAGTGCGCTCTCTCTATGACTTAAAAGGTATGCGGGTGCTTGTTACTGACGAAAATCCGGCATACCGCGAAGTTTTGTGTTGCGAGATCGATTCGTGGGGAGGTCGCGCCACCTCTGCCGCAGGCGCCAGCGAGGTGCTGCCTCTGTTGCGCGCAGCGGTGGCACGGGGCGAGCCTTACGATAGGGTGATTCTGGATATGCTCATGCCGGAAATGTCCGGCTGGATGTTGCCCCGCGAGATTAAGGCTGATCCTGCCATTGCGTCGGTTCAAATGATAGTGTTGATGCCTTATAACAGGCGCACGGATATTGAAGCGATGCGCCAGGCGGGTATTACAGGCATGTTGTCCAAACCCATCAGATCTTCCTATTTTTATGATTGTCTCACCGCAGCGCCGGCTATTGGTCAGAGTGCTGAAAAAACGGAGAGTAGTGGCCGTTCGTTCACGCTGAATCCTGTTGCGCGTGCACGCATCCTGGTGGCCGAAGACAATGCCGTGAACCAGAAAGTGGCGCTGGGGATGCTGCGCAAGCTGGGGTATGAAGCGGACGTGGCGGGCAACGGTAAAGAGGCCGTGGATGCGATATCCCGGCTGAATTACGATCTTGTTTTGATGGATATCCAGATGCCTGAGATGGATGGATTCCAGGCTACGGCCATGATCCGCGCGCAACAGAGCAATGAGCGGCATATTCCCATTGTCGCCATGACGGCCAATGCCATGAGTGGCGACAGTGAAAAATGCCTCGATGCTGGCATGGACGATTATCTGGCGAAGCCCGTCAAGATCGATGAATTGCATAAAGCCCTGGAGCGCTGGCTGCCGGCGCGCCTGAGGCAAAATGGCCACACCGAAGCTGGTGCTAATGTGGCGGCCGAAGATGTGCCGCGCGTGATGGACTCACAAGGGTTGCCTGCCGTGGACGACAAGGCGCTGGCTAATCTGCGCGACTTGATGGGGGCCGCATTTCCAGAATTGATTGCTACCTTTCTGAAGAGTGTGCCGCCCCGGCTTGGGGTGATGCGAACTGCCGCGGCAGAGGGGGATGCAGCGGCATTGGTGCGCGAGGCGCATGGCCTGAAGGGGAGCAGCGCTAATCTGGGTGCGATGGTGTTGTCGGGCTTATGCAAGGAACTGGAGCATTCCGGCCGCAACGGAATCCTCGATGGGACGGCGCAACGCGTTGAAGTTATTGCAGCGGAATATGCACGCGTCAGGGGCGTCTTGCAGAAAGAAGCGGCGGCTACAAGCATGTAGGGTGCGCATGGCACACCCTGCGACTGTAGTGGCATAGTTAATTTGGCCACCTGATTATGGGTGATAACATCACCCTCAATATAAAACAGGTGACGAAATGGCAAAAAGCAGACGGACA
>LNEJ01000001.1 GCA_001464965.1 Gammaproteobacteria bacterium Ga0074134 | reverse complement strand
CGTGTCACGGTCAGCCTGATCGCCCCGATTGCGATGGACGAGGGGTTGCGTTTTGCGATTCGTGAGGGCGGCCGTACTGTCGGCGCCGGTGTTGTAAGCAAGGTGATCGAGTAATATCAATGGCTAATCAGAGAATACGCATCCGTTTGAAGGCATTCGATCATCGGCTGATTGATCAGTCGGCGCGCGAAATAGCCGAGACTGCAAAGCGCACGGGCGCCCAGGTAAAAGGTCCGATTCCTCTTCCGACCAAGAAAGAGCGTTTCACCATTCTTATCTCTCCTCATGTCGATAAGGATGCCCGTGACCAATACGAGATTCGTACTCACAAACGTTTAATGGATATCGTGGATCCAACGGATAAGACGGTCGATGCTCTGATGAAGCTGGACTTGGCCGCCGGCGTGGATGTGCAGATCAAGTTGACATAAAAAGCGTCTCTCCAGCCAACCTTCCGCAGGAAGAGTTGGTGAGAGCTTGCTATTTAAGAATAGGGTTTTAAAGATGGCAATCGGATTAATCGGTCGTAAGTGCGGGATGACCCGGGTGTTCACTGAAAGTGGTGTATCCGTGCCTGTCACCGTGATAGAAGTTGAATCCAATCGCGTGACCCAGGTGAAAACCTTGGAGACTGATGGCTACCGCAGCCTGCAGGTCGCTGTGGGGACGCGCCGTGCCTCCCGCGTCACCAAGCCCATGGCGGGGCATTATGCCAAAGCCGGGGTTGGCGCCGGGCGTAGCCTGTGGGAGTTCCGCCTTGAAGGAAGCGAAGGCGAAGGCATTGATGTTGGTGCCGAGCTGAAGGTGGACGTGTTCCAGGCGGGGCAAAAAATTGATGTGGTCGGCACCAGCATAGGTAAAGGCTTTACGGGCACCATCCGGCGCCATAACTTCACCATGGGTGATGCCACTCACGGTAATTCGCTTTCTCATAGATCCCCTGGTTCTATCGGTCAGCGTCAAACACCTGGCCGCGTATTCAAGGGCAAAAAGATGTCCGGGCACATGGGTAATGAGCGTTGCTGCGTTCAGAATCTGGAAGTGGTGCGTGTTGATAGCGAACGTGGTTTGTTATTAGTGAAAGGTGCCGTGCCAGGCGCCAAGGGTGGCGATGTTATCGTTCGTCCCGCCGTTAAAGCGCGTGCGTGAAGGAAAGATTATGGAATTACAATTGCAAAGTCTTAAAGCTGGTGTTCCTGCGGGAGTGATAGAGGTGTCTGATGCCACCTTTAATCGCCCGTACAGTGAAGCGCTGGTACATCAGGTGGTCACCGCCTATCTTGCCGGTGCCCGCGCTGGCACCCATGCGCAGAAAACCCGCGCGGAAGTCAGTGGTGGCGGAGCCAAGCCGTGGCGCCAGAAAGGTACTGGCCGCGCCCGCGCCGGCACCACGCGCAGTCCGCTGTGGCGCAAAGGTGGCAAGGTTTTCGCTGCCGTGCCTGCCGACTATTCGCAAAAGGTCAACAAAAAGATGTATCGTGGTGCGATACAGGCCATTTTGTCTGAGTTGATCAGGCAGGGTCGGCTCATTGTCGTCGAGTCTTTTTCTGTGTCCGCCCCCAAGACCAGCGAATTACTGCTCAAGTTGAAGGATATGGATTTGAACGACGTGCTTATCGTCACAGAAAGTGCCGACCAAAATCTTTCTCTGGCGGCACGCAACGTCTACAGAGTTGATGTGGTCGAAGCCAAGGGTGTCGATCCTGTGAGCTTGGTTGGCTTTGGGAGTATTTTAATGACGGTAGGTGCTGTCAGGCAATTTGAGGAGGCACTGGGATGAATCAGGAGCGTTTAATGGGCTTGCTTTTGGCGCCCCATGTCTCGGAAAAAAGCACACGCACAGCGGAAAGCAACAAGCAATTCGTGTTTAAAGTTGTCGCTGACGCCACCAAGCCTGAAATCAAGGGCGCTGTTGAGTTAATGTTCAGCGTGCAGGTGTCCGCAGTGCATGTGTGTAACGTAAAAGGTAAAGTGAAGCGCGCTGGTCGCATGCAAGGCCGCCGTTCCAACTGGAAGAAGGCGTATGTCACCTTAAAACCCGGCCATGATATTGATTTCATGGGACCGCAGTAAACGGGCGATCAGCGTATAAAGGATCATAGTAATGGCATTAATTAAAGAAAAGCCGACCTCTGCAGGGCGCCGCTTTGTTGTTAAAATGGTAAACCCTGATTTGTATAAGGGTGCCCCACATGCTCCATTGCTGGAGAAGCAATCCAAAAGCGCTGGGCGAAATAACCAAGGGCGTATTACAGTGCGCCATCAGGGTGGCGGTCATAAGCAGCATTACCGCATCATTGATTTTAAGCGCAATAAAGACGGCATCCCGGCAAAAATTGAACGCATTGAGTATGATCCAAACCGCAGCGCGAATATCGCCTTGATGTTGTACGCGGACGGTGAGCGCCGTTACATTATCGCCCCGAAAGGCGTGCAGGCGGGAGAGACGCTGGTCTCCGGTGCGGACGCACCCATCAAAGCTGGTAACTGCCTGCCATTGCGCAGCATTCCGGTGGGTAGCACGGTGCATTGCATCGAGTTGAAGCCTGGCAAGGGTGCACAGGTTGCGCGTAGCGCAGGGACGGGCGTTCAGTTGGTTGCGCGTGAAAGCGGCTATGCAACTTTGCGTTTGCGTTCGGGTGAGATACGTAAGATCCATGTGGATTGCAAGGCCACCATTGGTGAAGTGAGCAATGGTGAACACAACCTGCGCTCTCTGGGCAAGGCAGGCGCATCGCGCTGGCGCGGCAGACGTCCCACCGTTCGCGGTGTGGCCATGAATCCAGTGGATCATCCGCATGGTGGTGGAGAGGGTAGGACATCAGGTGGTCGTCATCCTGTTTCGCCTTGGGGTACCCCGACTAAGGGTTATAAGACGCGCAGTAATAAGCGTACCGTCGGCATGATTGTACGCCGTCGTAAGTGAAGTTAAGAGGATTGAAGCGTGCCACGTTCAATTAAAAAGGGTCCATACATTGATTCCCACCTTATTCATAAGGTTGAGGCGGCAATTGCCACCAACAGCAAGCGCCCTATCAAGACATGGTCGCGACGTTCGATGGTGATTCCCAATATGGTGGGTATGACAATCGCCGTGCATAATGGCAAGCAACACATCCCAGTGCTCGTGTCCGAGAACATGGTAGGGCATAAGCTGGGGGAGTTTGCTGCGACGCGTACATTCAAAGGTCACTCCGGTGACCGGAAAACGAAGTGACGGGGTTAGGAATGGAAACTGTTGCAAAGTTGAAATATGCGCGGCTTTCGGCCCAAAAGGGCCGCTTGGTTGCTGATCAGATACGCGGCCTGCCCGTTGATCGCGCCTTGCAGTTGCTGACATTTAGTCCAAAAAAAGCAGCCGCAATTCTCAAAAAGGTGTTAGAATCGGCGATTGCCAACGCAGAGCATAACGATGGCGCTGATGTTGACGAGCTTAAGGTGTGCAAGATTTGTGTGGATGAAGGTCCGACACAAAAACGGATGCACGCACGCGCCAAGGGTCGTGGCAACCGTATTCTTAAGCGTACCAGTCACATTACAGTGACTGTGGCAGCAAAATAGAGAGAGATAGTCATGGGCCAAAAAGTTCATCCCACAGGGATTCGTCTTGGCATAGTTAAGGATTGGACATCTAAATGGTATGCCGATTCCAAGCACTATCCCGAGTATCTCAACACCGATTTGCGCGTACGCGCATTTCTGAAAAAGAAACTTGCTCAGGCCTCCGTGAGCAGAATTCAGATCGAGCGTCCGGCGCGTAACGCACGTATTACGATACACACGGCGCGCCCCGGCATCGTGATTGGCAAAAAGGGCGAGGATATCGAATCCTTGCGCAAGGAAGTTGCCGCGATGATGAAGGTTCATGTGAACATGGTTCATATCAACATCGAGGAGATCCGCAAGCCTGAGCTTGACGCTACTTTGGTCGCGGAAAGCGTTGCCCAGCAGCTGGAGCGCCGGATCATGTTCCGCCGCGCCATGAAGCGGGCAGTTACAAATACCATGCGTCTGGGTGGCCTTGGTATCAAGATCAAAGTTTCAGGGCGTTTGGGTGGAGCCGAAATAGCGCGTACCGAATGGTATCGTGAAGGACGAGTGCCACTCCATACATTGCGCGCCGACATAGATTATGGTGTTGCTGAAGCGCATACCCCGTCGGGCGTGATTGGTATTAAGGTTTGGATTTTCAAGGGCGAAGTTTTTGGCAAGGGAGAAAAAACCGATGCCGCCGCCCCTGAAAAGGCCGCCGCCAACTAATGAGGATGTACGGTTATGCTTCAGCCTAAAAAAACCAAATACCGCAAGCAACACAAGGGCCGCAATCGTGGCTTGGCAACGACGGGTAATAAAGTCAGCTTTGGTGAGTTTGGACTCAAAGCAGTCGGTCGTGGCCAAATAACGGCGCGCCAGATTGAGGCTGCACGCCGCGCCATGACTCGTTATGTTAAGCGTGGTGGTAAAGTTTGGATCCGCATTTTTCCGGATAAGCCTATTACCAAAAAGCCGCTTGAAGTTCGTATGGGTAGCGGTAAGGGTAATGTTGAATACTGGGTCGCTCAAATTCAGCCGGGCCGGATGCTATATGAAATGGAAGGCGTCACTGAAGAGGTGGCACGCGAGGCATTTAAACTGGCTGCTGCCAAGCTGCCCGTGCAGACAACCTTTACAGTTCGGACGGTGATGTGATGGAAGCAAAAGATCTAAGAAGCAAAAGTAGTGCTGAATTGAAGCAGGAGCTTCTGAATGTGATGCGTGAACAATTTAATTTGCGCATGCAAAGAGGTTCAGGACAGTTGTCCAAGCCTCATCAATTGAATGCAGCTCGCAAGAATATTGCGCGTATTAAAACCATACTGAATGAGAAAGCAGGTAAGGTGTCATGAGCGAAGAAACGAAAGTATCTCATGCGATGAGTGGACGTGTTGTCAGTAATAAGATGAACAAGTCCATCACGGTTTTGATAGAGCGCAATGTGCGGCATCCTTTGTATCAAAAATACATTAAGCGCTCTACGAAGCTGCATGCTCATGATGAAAATAATGAATGTAATGAAGGTGATTTGGTTGTGATACAGCAGTGCCGTCCGCTGTCTAAAACCAAGTCTTGGCGCTTGGTTAAAGTTATTGAGCGAGCAGGTTGATTCAGGCTCGAATGGTTGATTGGAGATAATCAATGATCCAAATGCAGACAGCGCTTGAGGCTGCGGATAATAGTGGCGCGCGCGAGTTGATGTGTATCAAGGTGCTGGGCGGTTCGCATCGCCGCTATGCGAATGTCGGTGACGTTATTAAAGTAAGCGTCAAAGATGCCATGCCCCGTAGCAAGGTTAAGAAGGGTGAGGTATACAACGCTGTGGTTGTTCGTACCCGTAAAGGGGTGCGCCGTCCCGATGGTTCATTGATCCGCTTTGACGGCAATGCCGCGGTGCTACTTAATAATCAGCTTCAACCTATCGGGACTCGTATATTCGGGCCGGTGACGCGTGAGCTACGCACGGAACAGTTTATGAAGATTGTTTCTTTGGCTCCTGAAGTGTTGTGATTCGGTAAAACGCTAGGAATACTGAAAGATGCGAAAAATCCGTAAAGGTGATGACGTCATAGTGCTCACCGGTAAAGACAAAGGAAAACGAGGCGGTGTGTTGCGCGTTTTAATCAATGACCGCGTTGTCGTGGAAAACGTCAACATGGTGAAGCGGCACGTTAAACCCAATCCTGCGCGTGGGTTATCTGGAGGCATCTCTGAAAAAGAAATGTCCATCCATGTCTCTAACGTTGCGCTGTTCAACCCCGTCACAAAAAAGGCTGACAGGATTGGTTTTAGGGTGCTGGAAGATGGGCGTAAAGTGCGTTACTTTAAGTCCAATAATGAAATAGTTGACGTCTAAGTTCGGAAAAATAGAATGGCAAGACTCCAAGAATACTATCGTGACACTGTAGTTAAACAGCTCATGCAGCAGTATAACTATAAGAGCGTCATGGAGGTGCCTCAAATTACCAAAATCACCCTGAATATGGGGGTAGGTGAGGCTGTTGGCGATAAAAAAGTCATTGAAAATGCTGTCGCTGACATGATGAAAATTGCTGGGCAAAAGCCCGTGGTCACGCTCGCGCGCAAGTCCGTTGCCGGCTTTAAAGTGCGCGAAGGCTGGCCTGTTGGTTGCAAAGTTACTTTACGCCGTCATCGCATGTATGAGTTTCTTGACCGGTTGATCAATATTGCCATGCCGCGTATCCGTGATTTTCGCGGAATCAGTCCAAAGGCTTTTGATGGACGCGGGAACTACAGCATGGGTGTGCGCGAACAGATCATCTTTCCTGAAATCGAGTATGACAAGATAGATGCTTTGCGTGGGTTGGATGTGATTATCACCACGACAGCCAAAAACGATGATGAGGGTCGCGCTTTGTTGGCCGCCTTCAACTTTCCCTTCAGGAAGTAAGGAAGACTTATGGCAAAACTGTCCATGATTAATCGCGAAGTCAAGCGCCTGCGCACGGTCCAGAAATACTCGGCACAGCGGCTTGAATTAAAAGCGAAGATTACTGATTTGAGCCTTAGTCCTGCTGAACGTGATGAGGCTCAGCGCAAATTTCATGCCTTGCCGCGTGATGCCAGCCCTTGCCGCATCCGTAACCGGTGCCAGGTTAGCGGCCGTCCTCGCGGTTTTTACCGCAAGTTCGGTTTGGCGCGGAATAAGCTGCGTGAGGCCGCAATGCGGGGCGATGTTCCTGGGTTGGTTAAGGCCAGTTGGTAAAAGACCGGATTTCGCTGATGCGGAATTTTAATTGTAATGTGGAATTGAATTATGAGCTTGACTGATCCTATAGCAGATATGCTGACCCGTATTCGTAACGCGTTGGGAGCCTCCAAGGCGGCAGTAAGCATGCCCATGTCGAAACAGAAGCAGGCTATTGCCCAGGTGCTAAAAGATGAAGGTTACATCAACGGCTTTTCTGTTCAGGATCAGGATGGCAAACCGCTGCTTGTGATTGATCTGAAATATTATCAAGGCAAGCCGGTGATCGAGCAGATACGGCGTATTAGCAGGCCTGGATTGCGCGCCTATCGTGGTAAGGATGAGCTGCCCAAGGTGATGGGTGGTTTAGGTATTAGCATCGTATCGACTTCGAAGGGCGTGATGACGGATCGCGCAGCGCGTGCTGCCGGGCATGGCGGTGAAGTCCTTTGTGTTATCTCATAAGGTGGGTATGCAGTAATGTCGAGAGTTGCAAAAAAACCCGTTACTATTCCTGGTGGCGTTGAGGTGACCCTTAGCGGTCAATCCGTCACTGTAAAAGGCAGCAAAGGCTCACTGTCGTTTGATGTGCCTGATGTTGTTGAGATTCGTCAAGAGGGTAAGGTTCTCAATTTCGCCCCGCGTGACACCAATACATTCTCCAATGCCATGGCGGGCACCGCACGGGCGCTTATTAATAACATGGTGATCGGCGTCAGCGCCGGTTTTCAGAAGAAGCTGGAGCTGGTAGGGGTGGGTTATCGTGCGCAGGCGCAGGGTTCCGCGCTTAATTTGACGCTTGGGTATTCGCATCCGATCAGTTTTTCTGCTCCCGCTGGAATTACGATTGAAACCCCAAGCCAAACTGAAGTTCTGGTTAAAGGTATTGACAAGAATTTGGTTGGCTTGGTTGCCGCCAAGATTCGTGCTTACCGTCCACCGGAGCCTTACAAGGGTAAAGGTGTTAAATATTCGGACGAAGTTATTGTTCGTAAAGAAGCCAAGAAGAAGTAAAGGTGAGTTTCGTGGATAAAAAGTTATCACGCCAGCGCCGTGCTCAAAAAGCCCGTGCGAAAATAAGAGAGTTGGGTGTTCACCGGCTATGCGTTCATCGTACCCCTAGGCACATATACGCGCAGGTGATCGCGCCTACCGGGGCTGAAGTCGTGGCTTGCGCTTCTACTTTGGATGAACAGGTTCGTGGCGCAGTTAAAAGCACTGGCAACATTGAAGCCGCGAGCATTGTGGGCAAGACCGTGGCGGCCCGAGCATTGGCTGCGGGTGTCACGAAGATCGCTTTTGATCGCTCCGGGTTTAGATACCACGGTCGTGTCAAGGCGTTGGCTGATGCGGCTCGTGAGCAAGGTCTCGAATTTTAAGGAATCAGGTCATGGCGAATTATGATGTGCCTCAGAATGGTGATGGTTTTCAGGAAAAACTGATCGCTGTTAGACGAGTGGCCAAGGTAGTGAAAGGTGGCCGTCAGTTTGGCTTTTCAGCATTGACGGTTGTCGGCGATGGTCAGGGTAAGGTGGGGTTTGGTCGAGGCAAGGCGCGTGAAGTGCCCGCCGCTATTCAGAAGGCGATGGAAGATGCCCGTAGAAATATGCGCACCATACGCCTAAATGGAAATACCTTGCAATATCCTGTGACCGTTCGCTTTGGTGCATCAAAGGTGCACATGCAGCCGGCGTCTGAAGGTACTGGGATTATTGCTGGTGGCGCCATGCGTGCTGTATTTGAAGTGCTCGGTGTGCAGAATGTGCTTGCCAAATGCATTGGATCAAGCAATCCCATTAATGTTGTTCGCGCCACAATACGCGGCCTCACTGGGATGGCGGATGCTGAGTCTGTTGCCGCGAAACGCGGCAAGACGGTTGAAGAGGTAGCGGGATAAAGCCATGTCTACGGGTAATAAAAAGCTGAGAGTAACATTGGTGCGTAGCAGTAACGGTAAATTGCCTAGCCATAAAGCTTGCCTGTTGGGTCTCGGGCTGCGGCGTATGCGGCACAGTGTGGAACTTGAAGATACACCGTGTGTTCGCGGTATGATCAACAAGGTGTTCTACATGGTTAAGGCTGAGGAGATTGGGTGATGCGGCTTAACACTATCAAGCCTGCTATCGGCGAGAAAAAGGACGCGAAGCGCGTTGGCCGTGGCATTGGCTCAGGGCTGGGAAAGACCTGCGGACGGGGTCACAAAGGGCAATCCGCCCGTGCCGGCGGTTATCATAAGGTCGGTTTTGAAGGTGGCCAGATGCCGCTGCAGCGCCGCTTGCCTAAATTCGGTTTTGCCTCTTTGGGCGCCGGCAAGTCAGCCGAAGTTACTTTGTCTGAGTTGGTTAAAGTTGGCGGTGAGGTTGATCTTGAAGCATTGAAACGTGCAAATATTGTGCATCAATCGGCAGAGCGCGCCAAAGTAATCCTCTCGGGGACGATTGAGATACCAGTCACCTTGCGTGGCGTTGCCGTGACCAAAGGTGCGCGTGCGGCGATCGAGGCGGTTGGCGGTAAGGTCGAGGATTAAGTGGCCGTTCCTCGTATGACGTCTCCCGCAGGTATGGGTGGCGCAGGCAAGTTTTCTGAATTAAAACAGCGCCTGTTATTTTTGATAGGTGCGTTAGTGGTGTTCCGGATCGGCGCTTATATCCCTGTGCCGGGGATAGATCCGCATGCTCTTGCCACATTGTTTGAACAACAGCGCGGCACCATAATCGACATGTTTAACATGTTCTCTGGTGGTGCGCTTTCGCGATTCACGGTGTTCGCGCTGGGCATTATGCCTTATATCTCCGCCTCCATCATTCTGCAGTTATTGGCTGTGGTGTGGCCTACGCTGGAACAGTTAAAAAAAGAAGGCGAGGCCGGGCGCCGTAAGATCACTCAATACACTCGCTATCTTACAGCGGTTTTGGCGGCTGGGCAGGCAGGTGGCGTCGCCATCGCATTGCAGAAGCAACAGGTCGGTGGCATCAGTGTTGTTATCGAGCCGGGCTATGGTTTTATTTTCATTGCCGTTTTGAGCCTGGTCGCGGGTACGCTCTTCCTCATGTGGTTGGGTGAGCAAATCACGGAGCGTGGGATCGGTAATGGTATTTCCATGATCATCTTTGCTGGTATCGCGGCAGGATTGCCTGCGGCAATTGGCGGTACGCTGGAGTTGGCGCGCACCGGTGAGATGCATGCGCTGACAGTGTTGATTCTTTTTGTTATGGCATTGGTTGTAACCGCGGGTGTCATTTTTATTGAGCGCGGCCAACGCCGGATAACCGTTAATTACGCGAAGCGTCAACAGGGCCGTAAGGTTTATGCGGCTCAGTCAAGCCATTTGCCGATGAAGGTTAATATGGCGGGTGTTATACCGCCAATTTTTGCCTCTAGCATCATCCTTTTCCCTGGCACAATAGCAGGCATGGTTGGTCAAGGGGAAGGAATGGATTGGTTGCGTGACTTGTCGACGGTATTGTCTCCGGGACAACCTGTTTACGTATTTTTGTATGCAGCCGCCATCATTTTCTTTTGTTTCTTTTATACCGCGTTGGTTTTCAACCCCAAGGATACGGCTGATAATTTAAAGAAATCTGGCGCTTTTATTCCAGGTGTGCGACCTGGGGAGCAGACCGCGCGTTATATCGATACGGTCATGACCCGGCTGGCGGTTGCAGGAGCGTTGTATTTAACTGTCATTTGTTTGTTGCCGGAGTTCTTGATTGTCTCGTTGAACGTTCCGTTCTACTTTGGGGGCACCTCACTTTTGATTATCGTGGTTGTGGTAATGGATTTCATGACCCAGCTACAAGCTCACTTGATGTCTCATCAGTATGAGGGCTTGTTAAAAAAAGCGAATCTGAAAGGGTACAGTGGATCGGGTCTCCTGCGTTAAAAGAATTTAAACGCCCCCGTTTACAGGCCCAGTAACTTTTGTATGTTTTGTGGAGAATAGTCATGAAGGTTCGTGCTTCCGTAAAAAAGTTGTGCCGTAACTGTAAAGTGGTGCGTCGCAAGGGTGTTGTGCGTATCATCTGTGCCGATACGCGGCACAAGCAGCGGCAAGGCTGAGTATATATAGCAACGTTTTGAGATCTCAGAAGGAAGTCTGTTCTTGATTTCCTTTTAGTAGATAAGTATAATTGTCAGTTTTACCGGGTAGTATTAGCAGGAGGACGAATGGCCCGTATTGCCGGTGTAAATATACCTGTGCAGAAGCATGCTGTCATTGCGCTCACAGCTATATATGGTGTTGGTCCAACTCGGGCCCGCTATATTTGTGAGGTAGCGGGAGTGAAGCCGAACGCCAAGGTCAAGGAGCTTTCCGAAGCCGAGATCGAAGCGCTGCGTTCCGAGGTTTCCAAGTTAAAAGTTGAAGGTGACCTTCGCCGCGAAGTCTCCATGAGCATCAAGCGCTTGATGGATCTCGGTAGTTATAGGGGGTTGCGCCATCGCCGTGGACTGCCGGCCCGTGGCCAGCGTACTCGTACCAATG
The DNA here is from genome assembly GCA_001464965.1 of Gammaproteobacteria bacterium Ga0074134. Lineage (GTDB taxonomy): Bacteria > Pseudomonadota > Gammaproteobacteria > Ga007554 > LNEJ01. Next base: position 40,517 of record LNEJ01000001.1, on the reverse strand, counting down.
CGAGGACCCGGAAAGGGCCACGCAAGGCGATACGCAAATAATTCAATAGAGCTAGGAACCGGATATGGCAAAAGCCAGCACACGTACGCGTAAGCGTGTAAAAAAGAATGTGGTTGACGGCGTAGCGCATGTCTACGCTTCTTTTAATAACACAATCATAACTATAACCGACCGCCAGGGAAACGCCTTGTCTTGGGCTACTGCGGGCAGCTCGGGATTCCGTGGCTCTCGTAAAAGCACACCTTTTGCGGCTCAGGTTGCCGCAGAGAAGGCGGGATCTATTGTTCAAGAGTTTGGGATGAAGAACTTAGACGTTCTCGTGAAAGGCCCCGGGCCTGGCCGTGAGTCTGCGGTGCGAGCGCTGCACGCTGCAGGTTTTAAAATCAACAGCATTACAGACGTTACTCCGATCCCGCACAATGGTTGCCGGCCGCCGAAGAAGCGTCGTGTTTAAAATTGGAGAGTAGCTGTGGCTAAATACACAGGATCAAAATGCCGCTTGTGCCGTCGTGAGGGTGAGAAGCTCTTTCTAAAGGGCGAGAAGTGTTATACCGCGAAGTGCGCGATTGAGAAGCGTAATTCTCCTCCCGGTCAGCATGGCCAGAAAAAGCCTCGTCTTACCGATTATGCCGGACAACTTCGTGCCAAGCAGAAGCTTCGCCGTATTTATGGCGTTCTTGAGGGGCAGTTCCGGGGATGCTACAAGCAGGCCGACCGCCGGAAGGGGTCCACTGGTGAACTGTTGTTGCAACTTCTCGAAAGAAGACTGGACAACGTCGTGTACCGCATGGGTTTTGCGGCTTCTCGTAGCGAAGCGCGACAGCTCGTTCGTCACAATGGGATCACGGTTAATGGCAAGAAGGTAAACATACCTAGCTATTTAATCAATCCGAGCGATTTGGTAGCCGTTACCGAAGGTTCTAAAAAACAATTGCGCATCCAGGCTGCCTTGACGTTTGCCCAGCAGCGTGGCTTCGCGGGCTGGATTGATGTGGACGTGGAGAAAATGCAGGGTGTTTTCAAGGCGGTTCCGGAGCGCAGTGATCTGCCTTCTGATATAAATGAAAACCTTGTTGTGGAGCTGTATTCCAAGTAATCGAGCCTTGTGATTTTTGGATGGCTGGTGGGTACGCAAAGTACGTCACGCTTAACGTAAGAGAGGATTTTTCATGCAGGGTTCGGTGTTCGAATTTCTGAAGCCGCGTCTGGTTGATGTGCATGTGGTCAGCGGTATGCACGCCAAAGTTACGTTGGAGCCGCTTGAGCGCGGGTTTGGCCATACTTTGGGTAATGCGTTGCGCCGCATTTTGTTGTCCTCAATGCCTGGCTGCGCGGTTGTCGAGGCAGAGATCGAGGGCGTGTTGCATGAATACACCAGCCTTGAGGGTGTTCAAGAAGATGTTATTGATATCTTGCTGAACCTGAAAGGCTTGGCTATACGTATGCATGGCCGCGATGAGGCGTGGGTTAATTTGCGAAAAAAAGGCCCCGGTGTTGTGCTGGCAAAAGATATTGAATTGCCTCATGATATCGAGATCGTAAATCCTAATCATGTGATTGCTACTCTTACTAAACCCGCTGAGCTGGCCATGACCCTGCGTATCTCGCGGGGGCGTGGATATCAGCCTGCTCTAAGCCGTCTGAATACAGAGGATGCCGGTAATCCGATAGGCCGGTTGCAGCTGGACGCATCGTATAGCCCCGTGCGTAGGGTTTCCTATGTGGTAGAGAGTGCGCGTGTTGAGCAACGCACTGACTTGGATAAGTTGGTGATTGATATCGAAACGAATGGCACGATCGATCCCGAGGAGGCGATACGTCGTGCGGCCACTATATTACAGGAACAGCTTTCTGTTTTCGTGGAGTTGAAGGGCAAAGAGGAAGCGCAGGCTGCGATCAAAGAAATGGAGATTGATCCAATTCTGCTGCGGCCTGTCGATGACCTTGAGTTGACGGTACGTTCGGCTAATTGCTTGAAGGCTGAAAACATCTATTATATTGGTGATTTGATTCAGCGTACTGAAGTCGAGTTGTTGAAGACGCCTAATTTAGGCAAGAAGTCTTTGACTGAAATAAAGGATGTTTTGGCTTCTCATGGCTTGTCCTTGGGGATGTGCCTGGAGAATTGGCCACCGGCAGGACTTCAGAGGAAAGAAAAGGCGTCGGCCTGAACCAGATAAAGTAATAGGGGTTCGCTCCGTCTTTGTTTCGCTGGGATATCCTTTCCCTCGGTTTCTTGCTGAAGTTTCAAAACGATTTTAGTGTCCCCTCCTTAATAGGCAGCGGGTAAACAGGTTAAGGAAGTATACAAATGCGTCATCGCAATATTGGGCGTCAACTCAGCCGGGATAGCAGCCATCGTAAGGCTATGCTCCGCAATATGACGGCATCCTTGATTCGTCATGAGATTATAAAAACCACTCTACCCAAGGCTAAAGAGCTCCGTCGCATGGCAGAGCCACTTATTACCTTGGCGAAGGTCGATAATGTTTCCAAAAGGCGGCTTGCGTTTGCCCGCGTACGTGACCGTGACGTGGTAAGCAAGCTGTTCAATGAAGTTGGCCCTCGTTATAAGGCGCGTCCTGGTGGTTACCTGCGAATTCTTAAATGTGGTTTTCGTCCAGGGGATAAAGCACCAATGGCAATTGTTGAGCTTGTTGACCGTCCCCAGTCTGAGACAGAGATCAAGCCTATTAGTACTGAATAGTGGGCTTAGTTAACCTTTGTTATTTTAAAAAACCGGGCAATGCCCGGTTTTTTTGTGTGTAGTGGGCATCACCAGCGTCCGGTCAAAAGCCTTGATGCAAGGCTCGCGGTTGCATGTTTTTGTAGCATCGGGCATCATTAATAAAGGGTAAGATGTGTGTTTTGTGATGATGGTCACATATTCAGCCTAAAGATTTTCCATAAATAGGTCGATACATATTAATGATCTTGACAATCGCGCCGACCCATGTTAAAAATATGTCCACAGGTGTACTCAGGTGTTTTGGATGGGGCGGAGAGCCTGCCTCTAAATTGGGCGTCTTGATTGGGGAGATATGATATGCGTAACAAGATAATATTTATGGTTTCCGCAGGTTCCGCTGCGCTGATTCTTGCGGGCGCGGCGATGGCACAGCCGCCGGGCTATGATCCTAAAACGGGTTGGAGTGTAACGAACGGTGATATTGCTATCGATGCGGCGAGTGTATGTCCGGCTACAGGTTGGAGTTGCGTTACCCTTGTTACTGATAAGGGTTTTATCCAGCGTCAATTGACTGAGTTGGCTACCGGTACCTTGTATTTTCAAACCATCGTGACAGACAAGACAGTCAGTGGTGCCCCTGCGACGCTACCTTTCTACGATTCGAATTTGGTGAGGGGTGGGGCAGTTGGTGGTATTATCGATAGCCAGAGGATCTTTCAGCCTGGTTCTGCCCAAGTTCCAGCGGGCACGACCGATTTCACTGCCACTACCGACCTGAAGACTGGCTGGGCACAGGCGAGCGGCCTGTCAGAGGTGACTTTAAACCAGTTGCTCAATGACCAAATTAACAGGTTTGACACTTCTTTTGCGCTGACCCAGATTGCCGATCCGCTGGGTGCCGTTGTAAGCAAGAACTTGAATCTTGATCAGAATGTTTCGCTTGCCGTGGGTGGTGGCGCTACGGATAGCCAAAAATTTATTCTGCGTGAGCGTGCGGGTACTATTGTTAGTGCTCCTGGTAGCTTTACGTTACCCCCCATTCCCGGTGGGACTACTAATCAGACCTTGGCCTATGCGGCTGGTAATGATGTGAAACTTATCGGCATTGGTCAGGCTGTATCAATTGGTACGGGTCAGACGCTTTTCGGCTTCCAATCCTACGAGAATCTTAGCCCGGCCCCCGCTGCTGGCCTGATTAGCACATTCTCATTGACGCAAAAGCCTTTGTTTGATCCCAGCACCTATAATGCAGCGCTGTTCGGGACTCCTGCGCCCACATTCTAATAGCCGAGCAATTCGGGTGGTGTAGCCAAAAGAGAGGGGTTTAGAACCCCCTCTCTTTTTTTATGTGCGAGATTTCGCGCTACCAAGGGGCTTCTTTAACGAGCTAGGATTATCACATTTCTCTTTTTCCCCTGTGCTACTTGAGAAAAGGTCAAAAGTGTTTGACAAGGTTTGATCAATCGGGGTAATTTCCTATAGATTTCGAACAGGTTGGATTTTGTGACCTGAGCTTCAGGTCTCTGCCGGAGCCGAGTCCGTTCACTTTGATCGCCGGGATGAAACCGTAATAAAACAAAACAGGAGTCGACCATGAGTCCATTGATGGATTTCAGTATTAATCGTTATCTGATGGCACTTTCATTGTTGTTGTCCAGCGTGACTGTTACGCATCAGGTTCACGCGGCTCAGGACGGTGCAGCGGCTGTGACGGGAGAAGATGTCGTCAAGAACTGCGATTACAAAAACCCGGGTAATGATCAGCGTTCAAAGCTGGCGATTATTCTCAAGGACAGCTCGGGGAGCGAGAGGAAAAATGTCTACCTCCGGTTGTGGAAGGATTATAAGGGGGCCGAGGGTGTCGCCGATAAAATGATTCTCTTCACGGAATTTCCTCCTGATGCCCAGGGTGCGGCTTTTATGCGTTGGGCATTTACTCGTGAGGCTGACAAGAATGCCGATCAGTGGATTTATTTGCCGGCGTTGAGAAAGATACGGCGTGTTTCAATCAGGGATCCAGGAGATAGTTTTTTGGGGTCGGATTTGACCTATGCCGATATCAGCGGCAGGGCATGGGATGAGGATGAGCATAAACTGATCCGCATCGAGCCCGCCAACAATAACGAGTTTTACGTAGTGGAAAGTACGCCGAAGGAAAAGAACCCACTGTACAGCAAGCGTATATCCTGGTTTCTGAAGACGCCTGCCTGGGATGGTTGTGTCAAGGCGAGGGTCGATTATTATGACAAAAGGGGCGATTTACTGAAAAGGCAAAATTTGCGCTGGCAAAAAGTGGGGCCGGCATGGGTGTGGGATAAGGTGGTTGTTCAGAATGTACAAACCCTGCACGCATCTCTGTTTGAAGTTAGCAATGTAGAGATTAATATTGGTCTGCAGGATAACCTTTTTGTGGAAAGGACGTTGGAGAAAGGGTATAGCAAATAGGTCGCACCGCTGGATGTTTTGTAGCGTGTGGCGGGGAGTGTTCTGATAAATGGATGTTCCCAATCTCCCCGCGTAGACTGGAGTGAAGGCAGATTGAGTTAACTATTCAGGTGGTCTCATTCACCCTGAAGGGCAGCGCGTAGCTTCCCTTAGAATCTGTTCTTACGGGGGGCAGGCCAGGGAATTCTGCTCTATCCCATCCATGGCAGACTGGCCCTAGCTCACGGCAAAGATAGCCATGGATGGCCTTGTGGTTTCCAGTATTTATTCAGGGACGGCATCTTGTTTTGAAGCCCGCCGGATAGTTTTTTCTATTTATTCTTCTTTTACCATTCTTGGTGGTATGTCTTTTTTAGATTCTTGACGTCCCCTTAATGAATGTATAACATATGTTTTTCATTGTTATACATTCATTAAGGGTAAGTTTATGCGTGAGAGGCCGATAACACAAGCGCAGGCCATGCGAGACAAGGCAATGTCTGTCGCAATGAAGCGTAAGGAAGAGTTTTTGGGTGCCAGGGTGCCTAAGACGCTGAGGGATCGGGTGATACAAAGAGCGAGTGATCTGGGTGTGCCGGTCTCGATTCTGATCCGTAAGATTCTTGAAGAGGCATTTTCCGAGGGGCAGGCTGCAGGGCACAATTTTGTGGTGCCGAATCCGCAAGCAGCTGTAAATGCCGTATCCCAACCGCCCAGATTTCCTTCAGTTTTGGGATGGGAAGAGATCAAGCTAAACAGGCAAATGGATTGTTCTGGCTGTGGACGGCGGCTTGCACCGGGAATGTTGGTTACGTTTGGCTTGGGGGTGTCCGGCGAAGGTCATATTATCCTTTGTGATCAATGTAAGGATCGGATTTGAATAGAAAAAAGATAGTGCACTACGCCGCCGTCCTGTGGGTTGCGGTTGTGATGGCCAGCCATCAATTCGCGTTTGCCGATGAGACCAAAGGGCAAGATGCCGGTTTTGGGGTGGCAGCGGGGGGGGGCGATGCTCAAAAGGAGAAATCTTCCATTTGGTCCAAGCTGAGGGTGAGCGGTTATTTGAAGAATGAAACCGCATTCCGGTTCCGTGAGCCAAGATCCATTACCAAGGTCCGGAATATTTTCTATGTGAATGCGCAATACCCTTTTAGTTCGAATGTTAAATTTAACTATGCTGGCTGGGCTTATTATGATCTGGCCTATGATTTATTTGATTACCGCACGATTGCAGCAAGGTCACAGCGGGATGCCCAACAGCCTCTGGTTTTTGTCGAAAATCTTGAGCATGAGAAAGATTCCCCGGTGGCGGCAACCCGGGAGCTTTATTTTGATGTGTTCCTGAAAAACCTCGATATCCGGCTGGGTAAGCAGTATGTCGTGTGGGGTGTGCTGGAAGGCGTCAGGATCGTGGACGAAGTCAACCCGGTCGACTTCAGGGAGTTGATCCTGCCTGATTTGCTGGATTATAGGATATCCCAGTGGACGCTGAAGATGGATCATTATCGCGGCGATACCACATATCAATTCTTGTTGATCCCCGATCTTCAATTTCACAAGGCGGCGCCGCGCGGTTCTGAATGGGAGCTTCTTCAGGATATACGAGATAATTTTGGAAATTTATTAACCAAAAAACCCCAGTCGTTCAAGCTACAGAATTCCGAGGTAGGGCTCAGGGCGACCACCAATATCTTCAATACGGAGGTGTCGCTGAGCTATTTATACACATGGGATTTTTTCCCCACCGTTTTTCGAACGATCAGGCTTGATAAGCAGGAAGATCCTGTCTTGTATCCAACCTATACCAGGATAGCGATGTACGGCGGAACTGCGGTCAAGCAGCTCGGTCCGGTTATTCTGAAAGGCGAGGCGGCTTATGTGACGGGCAAGTATTTTGGATTGAAAAATACAGTGGATAGGAATAACGACGGCTACCTTGATAATAATGGAACGCTGCAGCGGGATCATATCCGCTGGGGGATGGGGCTGGATTTCAATATAGGCGGTCTGGATTTGTCGCCCGGCGTTACGCAATGGATAATATTGAATCATGATCCGGAATTGATTCAGGCGCGGAACGACAGTTCTTTGAACCTTTTTGGCAGAAAAGAGTTTCCGCAGCACTCCGCCACGGCGCAATTTCTATGGATATATCTGATTAATATGCGTGAATCCTACCTGAAACCGAAGGTTACCTTTCAGGTGACCGATAAGTTTCAGGTAGGGGTTGGAATGGATCTCTTTTGGGGCAAAAAGGGCTTTTTTGGCGATCCCGGCGGGGGCATCTCGCCCATTGTTGCCGCTACGCAGCAAAGGCCACAATTTCTTGGTTATTTCCATGATAATGATCGTATTTTCATGGATTTTAAATATTCATTCTGACGGTGTGGTTTAATACGGAAGTTTTACCGGAAAACCCAAAGAGCGGGTTTTCCGCTATGTAAAGTCAACGCAGAATAAATTCACAGGCTGGCGGGTTCACTCCCGCCAGCCTGTCACTGTATAAAGGATGCCGTTACAGCCATGCTGAACAGGTTATACACCGCAGTTACGATGTTCCCCAAAAGCGTGATGCTCGTCATCGCCGCAATCACGGTATTTTTTGCTTTTCAATTGCCCAAGCTGCACTGGGAGACGGATGCCCGTGTTTATCTCCCCAAGGGCCACGCCGCGATTCTCTATGATGAAAGGGTCGATGAGGTGTTTGGCGTCAAGGATGCGGTCATTATCGGTATTGTCAATGAAAAAGAGGGTATTTTTAACCCCAAGACGCTGGCGCGCATTGCGCGCATTACGGAGAAAATTTCGGCGCTGCCGGGGGTGATTGCCAACCGGACGATAGATGTGGCTTCACTGTCGACCGCCACTGTGTTCACTGGAACGGAGTCGGAGCTGAGCACACAGCGGCTCATGGAAACCGTGCCCACCGATAAGGCGGGTATCGAGCGGCTCAAGAGCGCTGTTTACGGCAATAGCGATTTGTTTGTAGGCAATATCGTTTCCAAGGATGGCACGGGGGCCATGATCCGCGCCAAACTCAAAGAGGGGATAGCTAACCGGTATCAGACTTATTGGCAGATCAAGGGGATACTCGCCGCGGAACAAGGGGGTGGCTCGTGGAGTGGTCAGTCCGCCGGTGGCGGCAGTTGGCAACAGGGCAAGTGGCCGCAAGGCAGTGGGCAGGGTCAGTGGCCGCAAGGGAACTGGCCGCAGCAGGACAAGTCATCCGCAAAGAGCGGTGCGGCCGCTGGCAAGGACGCCGATGTATTTTACATGGCAGGCCGGCCGGTCATCGAGGTCAGCTCGGGATTCTATGCCATGCAGGACATGAAGGTCATGATACCACTGCTGATAGTGGCGATTATGGTTACCCTCTTCTTTGTGTTCAAAACATTGCGTGGCGTGGTACTGCCCTTATTCATAATGGCAGCTGGCATTATTTGGACCATGGGGACGATGGCGGTCCTCAATGTCCCGTTATATACCATTTCCACCATGTTGCCGGTGATACTGGTGGCGGTGGCGATAGGCAATGCCGTTCATCTGTTAACCAATTATTACGATAATGTTTTAAGCGATCCTTACAGGGAAGGAAAGGTGATTGTTAGTCAGGTGCTGGAGGAGCTCGGCCCTCCCCTGATTACAACGTCGCTTACGACGGCGATAGGGTTTCTTTCCCTGTGGTTTTCGGAAATGCCTCCATTCAAGACCTTTGGTTTATTCACGGTGCTCGGCATCCTATACTGCTGGCTGCTGTCCGTGACCTTTCTCCCCGCCGCGCTGTGTCAATTGAAGCCGAAGGTCGGTGACTATCTGGCAAAGCGGCGCGCAATGCGCGTTCATGCGGAGCAGGACCGGATTACCCGGACTTTGGTGAGCTGGGGAGAGGTCGTACTCAAAAATAAAAAAAGTGTGAGCCTCGCGCTGGTTGTGATGACCGTGTTGGGTATCTATGGCATAACGCTGCTGCATGTAGATTCAAGCTGGATGAGCGACTTCAAAAAGGACAGCGAGGTGGCGCTGTCCAACGACATGCTGAACAAGAAGTTCGATGGAACAATATTCCTGAATGTGGTTGTCGAAGGCAAGCAAAAAGATGCGCTCAAGTCGCTCGCGGTACTGAAGAAAATCGAGGCGCTCCAGACCAAGGTTGAAAGCCTGCCTTATGTGGGCGACTCACTGTCCGTGGTTGATTATTTGAAGAGCATGAACAAAACGCTGCATGCGGATGCACCACAGTACAACGTGTTGCCGGCGTCTCAAGCGGAAGTTGCCGAAGATCTCTTTTTGTTTTCCATCTCCGGGCAGCCCGAGTTGCTGAATGAAGTCATAGATTATGATTACCGGCAGGCCAACGTGACATTTTTTATCAAGACGGACCATACCGGTGATCTTAAAGTGATCATCGATGGGGTCAATGATTTTGTGAAGAAGGAAATGTCCGGCCTGGATGTTAAAGTCAATCTGGCGGGTTCTGCCAATAACTCTTTCATTTGGGCAGAGCTGTTAATTAGGGGGCAGGGATTGGCGCTGGTGCTGTCAAAACTGGGCATATTCCTGCTTGCGGCGCTGCTGTTCCGGTCTTTTTCCGTGGGGCTGGTAACCATCGTGCCCGTAACGCTCGCGACAGTGCTGATTGCGGGATGCGCAGGTTTCATGGGTATCCCCATCGACGTTTCGACGACGCTGGCAACGGGTGTAGCAATCGGTGTGGGCGTGGACTACGCGATACATTATATTTTCCGCTACCGCCGCGAGCGGCAAAAAGAAAATGATCACCGGATTGCTACGCTGGGTACGCTGCGCAGCGTCGGCAAGACTATCGTGTTTAATGCGATGATTGTTACAGTGGGATTTTTGGTGTTGTTCTTTTCCCAGTTCCCTCCCAACCAGAAGCTGGGGTATTTTGTCGCCGCATACATGGTGGTGAGTTGTTTGGCGGCGTTGATGGCGTTACCCGTGGTATTTTCCTACTTCAAGCCGCGCCCTGTTAAAGGAATATCTCAAGGTGTTGCGTAGAGGCATGATGCGCAGAGCTTCTTTTCTGTTCATTTCATACCTGGCAGGTATTTTAGCGCGCTGTGATGTTGCCTATGCCAAGCAGGATGAATATCAGTGGAGTTTTTCACCCATCCTTGGAATTCACGCGCCTAATCTTACAGCGCTGAACGCAGGTGTGTTCAGGGCACCGCTCCTGTATGAGGCCGATTTACTGAATGGAGATACGCCCACCAGAATTACAAACCAGTTTTTTAGAAACCCACTGCCCAGCATTAACTATGCGCCTCTGGCAGGTGTTGAGTTTCAATGGAAGCTAGATAAGGAAAATGCGCTCCTGATTGGAGGAAGTACCTGGCAAGGTGCTTCGGAATCGACTATTAATGGAATGTTTCCTGTCCAGGGATTTGAGGCGAATGTTACAAACAGCAGAAGGGCCACGCTTTCCTATAATGAGTTTTACCTGGGCTGGAAACACAACGCGATAAGTGTGCCTGATAAATACAATCTGTATTTCCGGTTATCGCTGCACGAAATTTTTGATATCGGCTATCGAGAAGACTGGGTATTCCTGTATCTGGATGGTCCTGCAGCAACATTCAAGAAGATCTTCGTTATTGACTCGAAAGCTACGGGGGTCCTCATGTTGCAGCCGGGGGTTGGTGGGGAAGTTTTTTTTAAGAAATGGCTATCGCTTGGGTTTGAGGCAAATTATAGCTACGGCCTCAGCAAATTTACGTTTAGAAATAATAATATCGAAAGAGATTTTTTGCCCACTGATGGTGTATTTATGAATACCCCTGTTCGGCCCAGGCCTGCAGTAAGCGGTGTTTCCGATCCCGAAGCCGGTAATCTTGAATACCAGGCGGAAGACGGTTCGGGTTATCAGCGGCTAAGGCTCTCTTTTAACGGATGGAAGGCATTGCTCAAGATCAATATTTATTATTGACGGTGGATAATAATCCTAGAAACGGCAGTTGACCGCTTCTTTGGACGATTAGCAATATGTTTTAGACGGGGTTTGTCATACCCTGCGGACTCATCTGTTTGGTGAGGCCGCTACGGTGCGGATTGCACGATTTTCAGTGCGCATGGCAGCGTTGCAACTCCTTGGAATGGAACAACCATTCCGCGTCGTTGCGCCTTACCCTGCACCCTGAAAACCGCACACTCCACACCGTTCAACTGCCGTTTCTAGGATAATCGAGGGAAGTTAATGATTTTGTCATGCCATAGTCTCAGAAAGAACGCGCAGTCAGAGTGATCGTTACGTGAAGAAAAGGCTGCTGCCGTTTTTTTTGTTGAATCTTTTATTGCTTCATGATGTGGAGTTCGTCTTTGCAGCGGAGCAACCATCGGGATCTGACATTACAAGAGCACCTCCGGAATCACTTGAGCTCGAACAGGCTATAGTGCGTGGTAAAGCACAGATGGAGAAGGGTGATCTGGATGGCGCGCTGCTTAGTTTCAATTCTGCAGCCAAGATTGCGCCCGAAAATGCCGAGGCTATTTATTACATCGGTGTTATATACATGCGTAAGAACCAGCCGAATGAGGGTTTGGAATACATCAAGAAAAGCTCAACGCTTGTACCCGGAAACTTGAAAGTGCGCGCCTCGCTTGCGCTTGCTTATGAGCAGTTGAACCAGCTGGGTGAGGCAGCAAAGGAGTACAAGCTCATTATGTCCAAATCGCCAGGAACGGATGAGGCCAGAAGTGCAGAGAAAAGCCTTTATCTGATCCAGATCCGGCAATATGCGGAGGCTGGCAATGTCGATGAGGCTTTGGCTCTGGGGGCCGTGCTGCGTAGGGACTATTCCGATGATCCGCGTGTTTTGCACGCCGTGGGACTGGCGTTTTTTAACTTCAATCGTCTGGATGATGCCGAGGGTGTTTTTAAGCAAGTGGCGCTGCTTGTGCCCGGTAGTGCAACGCCCCACTTCTATCTTGCCAGAGTGTATGAAAGAAGTGGCAAAATTCCGCTTGCTGTAGAACAGTTAAAGCGGGCTATTGCGCTTGAGCCGGGAAGTGATATTGGGCTCAAGGCCACTGTCAGGCTTGGGCTTATAAAAGGGGTTCAGTTACTCGAAAAGAAAGATCTCCAAGGAGGGTTGAAAGAGTTTCAAGGGGTCTTGACCCTTGACCCTAATGAGTTGATGGCCCTTTTTAATATAGGAACGATTTACCGTGAATTAAAGCAACCAGATGAGGCGGTGGCTACGTTCAAGAAATTGCTGGAGATTGAGCCGCGCCATTTGGAAGCGCGATTCCGGCTGGGCGTGCTGTATATGGAGACAAATAAATATGTAGAGAGTTCCAGAGAGTTGGAGGCGGTGATTTCCATGGGTGCCAATACTCCGCCTGGACAGCAAGCTGCCGCCATTCTTCGCAATATGCAGGATACTTTCGGTGAGAAACTGGCCGAGGCACGCAAGTTGGCGGACGAAAGGGAGGGGTATAAAAAGACCTTGGCGGCTAACCCCAATGACTTGACGGCGCATTTTAACCTGGGAGTGCTCTATGCAAGGCAATTGTTGCGCGATGACGCGCTGCGTGAATTTGAAGAAGTGATTCGCATCAATCCTGATCATGCCAAGGCCTATTTCTATATTGGGCTGCTTCAGGATGACAAGGGATTGTACGAAAAAGCGGTCGACGCCTATAACAAGGCTGTTGCTCTGGAAAAAGAACCTGCAGAGGCGGAGCGGATTAGAAATAAATTAGAGCTTGCCGTGGCAAGGGACTTGTTCGCGAAAAATAAAACGGACCTTGCAAAAAAACATTTTGACGATATTCTGCAGAAAAATCCAAGCGATATAGTTGCTTTGTTTTACACGGCGTTGATTCAGACAAAAAAAGGTGAACTGGGCGAGGGGGAGCGGACCTATCAACAGATTATTGGCCTGAGCCCCGATAATCTTAGCGCGCGCGGCAACCTTGCCTTGCTTTATGAAAACTCGAACCGTGAAGAAGATGCACTCAAGGAATACAGGTTTATAGTACAGAATGGGGGAGTAACCCCGCTGGTGGTGACGGCTGAGAAGAAAATCCCGGGGCTCGAACGCAAAATCAACGGATTTACCTATAACATGGGTTATTCGTTGACTTATGACAATAATAGTAATTTGAATAAAACGGCCCCATTCTACGAATATATATCAAATCTTTCTTTGAATATGACCTACCGCTATAAGTTGAGCAGGAATGTTAGAAGTGGCTTGATGTTAAGCCCTGCTTACATGATATATCATTTTTCACAGGCGGATTTTACAAGAATAGATATTGGCCCATTTGTTACTTGGGGTCCCAGTAACAGGAATGTGACGCTGGGTGGGACGCGCACCGACATCTCTGGCTTGCTCAATGAGCAAAGAGTAAGTGTCGGGAATAATGTCTATACCGACACTATATGGCGCTTTGAGATGCCTTCTCTGTTCGGTAGGCTTGCAGCGCCCGAGGAAAGAAAAAGCGCGCCGACAGCAATGAAATTCAATTTATCGTATAGAGATTTTACGAGTAATACGAGTAGCTTTTTTGATTCTGTGACGTACTCGACAGGATTGACGCTCAATCAGGGATTAGGGCTTGGGCGGTCTATTTTGCTGAGCTATGACTATATCAATAACCGTAATACGCAGCCCGAAGGGCACGACTATGCTTACAATGGCCATAGCGCCATGCTGCGTTTTGATAAGTCATTTTCAGCAAAATTGTCGGCTAACGCGGTGTACAACCTCGCTTTTAACTTCTACACCAATCCCGATTCAGTTACCAATTTCCAGCAACGCCGAGCCAATGTGTTTAATTCCCTCTCCCTGGGTTTGAGCTATGAAATCAACGATAAGCTGAGGGCCTTCGCCAGTTATTCATTCCAGAATAACAACTCGAATCTCCCTGTAGGGCTTGTCCTGAGAGCGCAGGATATTATCGGGGTGCAAAGCAGGGCCTTGGGAGATTACTCAAAATCTCTCCTTACAGCCGGGATAACCTTGTTTTTTTAGCAGGCTCTTATTCCCGCAAAGAATTAAACGCGTTCACTGCCCAGGCGAGCGTGCCTCCCGCAAACACCAGCAGTACCAGCAGGCCCTTTGAATAGATGCCGAAATCGGGTGTTCCGATTAATACCGCTCTCACCGCTTCCACGGCGTAATGGATCGGGTTGATGGCGGCAACATAGTCGATCCAGTCGGGCATGAAGTTTTCCGGCATGAGCGCTGTGGAGAAAAACATCAGTGGCAGGGTCATCAGATTGCCTATCATGACCAGTGGTTCCTCGCGTTGCAGCATGATGGCGAAACCATTCGACAGCGCGGCGAACCCTACCCCCAGGAGAAAGATGATGAGCATGGCCATGCTGATATATAGCGGGTTGATGCTGGTGGCTGCGCCTAGCGCCAGGGATATGGCGAGGATGATCAGTGTTTGGGCGAGCACCTGGACAGCCGAGTGCAGTACCCGGCTAAGGACGATGGCCGTGCGCGATACCGGCGCGACAAGCATCTTGTCGATGGTGCCAGCCGTGATTTCTCTTAATAGGCTGACGCCAGACCATGACGATCCGAACAGGACGGTCATGATGAGCACGCCAGGGACAAAAAAATCGACGTAGCTGTTGGCTGGAAAGCCAGGGAGCTGAGAGATGTTTTTGAAAAGCTGGCCGAAGATCACCAGCCAGATCAGCGGTTGAATAAGGGTGAAGAGTGACCACCAGGGCATCCTGATGGTGATTTTCATGTATTTGCCAAATAAGTACCATGTATCCGCGAGCACGATGTTTACCCTGATGAGTGATTGATGGACAAGAAAGGCCGTTAGCCTTTTTTGCCTGTGTCTTGGGTTTCCCCGGTTTTATCCGGCGGTGCGCCGTCCCACTGACTGCTATTGTCGGCAGGCCATGGCGATTGTCCCTTGTTGCGCCACCATTCTTCCATTTCTTCTTTGGTCCATGTTTGCGCTGGATTCACGGGTTGGATAGTAGGTGGCGTGGCTTCCTCGACGGCGGAGGGAGATGTGTCAGGGGATCCCTGGGTGCCGCTGGATTGCCCTTGATTTTTCCACCATCCTTCCATTTCTTCTTTGGTCCATGCTTGTGCTGGATTCATGGATTGCACAGGGGGAGCGGCGGCTTCCACGGTGCCTTGCCCGGTGTTCTCTGTGACGGTATCGGAGGTAGCGCTGGATTGCCCCTTATTTTTCCACCATTCCGCCATTTCTTCCTGCGTCCATGCTTGTGCTGGAGACGAGGAGGCTGTTTCTGGTGTTTCAGTGTTGGGGTTGTCGCCGCTGGCGTCTTCCTGTCCGCCGCCCCATTTTTTCTGCCAGTTGCCGCCCCCGCCTTTGCCGGCCCACTGCATCCACCATTCTTGCCCGGTGTCTTCCTTGGTTTCTTCCAGGCTGCTGCCGGTGTATTTCAGGAATACATCGTCGAGTGTCGGGCGGGAGAGGGACAGGGTCTTGATATGAACGCCCTGCTGTGACGCGATAAGGGCGATGTGCGGCACGCTTGATGCCCCGTTTTCAACATAAATGTGCAGTTTGTTGCCTTGCCACACGGTATCCTTGATTTCTGGCTGACTTTTTAAGGTGTGGGCGAAGGCGCCCACTTGTGCGTCATTCTGCTCGAAGGTCAGCTGTACGGAATCGCCGTGGATGCCGGTTTTCAGTTCTTCCGGCGTGCCGGTGATGCGTATCTTGCCTGCATTGATAATGGCAACCTGGTGGGAAAGTTTGTCCGCCTCTTCCAGGTAGTGGGTGGTCAATAAAATGGTGAGGCCCAGTTCGCGGTTTAGTTTTTCAATATAGGCCCACAGATTTTTGCGGCTCTTGATGTCCAGCCCGAGTGTCGGCTCATCAAGAAATACGATTTTGGGGCGATGGATCAGTGCAGTGGCGATATCCAGCTTTCTGCGCATGCCACCGGAATAGGTGGCGACCAATTGGTCCAAGCTGTCCTTCAGATCGAAATAGGCGGCAAGCTCTGCGACCCGTGCGTGGATGTCGGCTTTTTTCATCCGGTAGAGATGGCCTTGCAGGACAAGGTTCTCGCGTCCGGTAAGAAAATAATCGATGCCGGTCTGCTGCGCGACGACGCCGATGGATTCGCGGACCTTTTCAGGATCTTTGTCAACGTCATAGCCTGCGACCCGCACGTTTCCGGCGTCAAAGCCGGAGAGTGTTGAGCAGATGCGGATGGTGGTGGTTTTCCCCGCGCCATTCGGACCGAGCAAGGCGAAGATCTCTCCTTCTTTTACATGGAGATCCAGCCCGTCCACGGCCTTGTTGCCGGAAGGGAATATCTTGGTTAAACCGCTTGCCTGTATCATAAGAGGTTCTTCATGTTTGAGAGATAGGCGTGGTCAGGATGTTTTCCTGGTATTTTCAAGCCATTAAGCCTGAAAATTATATATGATCTTGATGGGTGATTGCGAAAGATTTGCGTGATCGCTGGATGTGGTGGACAGGTAAAACAGGAAAAGCGGATGCGTGTTGTTGGTATTGAAACCTCGTGCGACGAAACTGGTGTTGCAATATACGATTCAGCGCGTGGCCTTCTGGCGCACGCACTGCACAGCCAGGTTGCGCTGCACGCGGAATACGGCGGGGTAGTGCCGGAGCTGGCCTCGCGCGATCATGTGCGCAAGGTGCTGCCCTTGCTGCGCCAGGTAATGAACCAGGCGGACACGCGTCCGGATGATATCGGCGGTGTGGCCTATACCGCAGGTCCTGGTCTGGCGGGTGCGCTGCTGGTGGGGGCGGCAGTGGGCCGCAGCCTGGCCTGGGCGTGGGGGGTACCCGCGGTTGCCGTACACCATATGGAGGGGCATTTGCTCGCTCCGATGCTGGAGGATGATCCCCCGGCGTTTCCGTTTGTTGCGCTACTGGTGTCGGGTGGCCATACCCAACTGGTGCGCGTGGATGGCGTGGGACGTTACACCATACTCGGGGAATCGCTGGACGACGCCGCCGGTGAGGCTTTCGATAAGACCGCCAAGTTGCTGGGGCTGGGGTATCCGGGTGGTCCGGCTTTGGCGCGCCTGGCGCAGAGGGGCGATCCAAAACGGTTTCATTTTCCGCGTCCGATGACCAACCGGCCTGGCTTGGATTTCAGCTTCAGTGGCCTCAAGACCTTTGCCGTTAATAGTCTGCAGATGCAGGGTGGCGATGATCAGACCCGCGCCGACATTGCGCGTGCCTTTCAAGATGCGGTGGTGGATACATTGGCTATCAAATGCCGGCGCGCACTCCAGCAGACGGGCCTTGAGCGTTTGGTGGTTTCCGGCGGCGTGAGTGCCAACACCGCGTTGCGTGAACGATTAGGGAGAATTGCGGGTGAGGAGGGCGCGCAGGTTTTTTATCCGCGCCTGGAGTTTTGCACTGACAACGGTGCGATGATTGCCTATGCCGGTTGCCGGCGTGTCCAGGCAGGGCAGGCCGAGCCGCTGGCATTTTTCGCCACGCCGCGCTGGCCGCTCGATGTGCTGGCGCCACCGTAAACATCGAGACTCCAAAAGATGTCCGTCATCGAAAGTTGGTTTGAGGAAAAACAATCAGCCTGGCTGTACCGTGCGGTGGCCGACGCCGAGCAGGATGCATCCAAAAAAAAGCTGTTTAACACGTTGGCGGATGCCGCGGAATCGCAGGCGCTGCTGTGGGAGCGGCGTACCCGTGAGCAAGGCGATGCAGTTCCTGCGTTTCATCCCTCACAGCGGGCGCGTCTGGTAAGGCAGCTTGTCCAGCGATTAGGGCCGCGCGCGGTACGCCCGGTGCTGGCAGCGATGAAAATACGTGGTGTATCCGTGTATAGCGCTGGCGTTACAGGCCATCCAAAGCCTGTCTCAGCAGCGGACATGGAGGGCAAGCACAGCCGTGTCTCTGGCGGTAACTTGCGTGCCGCGGTATTTGGCGTGAATGATGGCTTGGTGTCGAATACCAGCCTGATTATGGGGATTGCTGGTGCATCGGGCGACTCCAGAATCATCTTGTTATCGGGCGTCGCCGGTCTTTTGGCGGGCGCGTTTTCCATGGCGGCAGGCGAATATATTTCCATGCGCTCGCAACGCGAGCTGTTTGAATATCAAATCGGGCTGGAGCGGGAAGAGCTGAAGGAGTATCCGGAAGAAGAAGCGGAAGAACTGGCGCTGATCTATAACGCGCGTGGCCTGCCGCTGGATGAGGCGCGCCGTATCGCGCAAGACTTGATGCGTGACCCGGAGCATGCCTTGAACACGCTGGCTCGCGAAGAGCTGGGCTTGAATCCGCACGACCTGGGTTCTCCGTGGGGCGCGGCTATGTCCTCATTTCTGGCATTCGCGGCAGGCGGCATAGTGCCGCTGTTGCCATTTCTCTTTGGCGCAGGAAAGAATGCGTTATTTGTGGCGGCAGCATTGGCAGGCGCCGCTTTATTCGCGGTGGGCGCATTATTGAGCCTGTTTACCGGGAAGCGCGGCTGGCTGAGCGGGCTGCGCATGATGCTCATCGGCGGCGGGGCGGGAATGGTGACGTATCTTATTGGTGGTTTCATCGGGGTGAATTTGAATTAGAGAGGGATGTCGCAATGAATAACAGGACTGTTTTCACTGGATGGCTGGGCATTATTATTTTTTTGATCGCGTCTGTCGCAGTGACTGCCCATGCGGAAGAGCTTACTGCCGGCGCCATCATGAAGAAATCCTTCGAGGTCTATGGCGGAGATGATTCCCTGTCAAAAATTACCTTTATTTTTCAGGAAAAAGGGGAGCCTGAAAAAAAACTGATCTACTCCATGGCGTGGAAAAAATTCAAGGGGGCAGGCGAAGTCGACACAAAGGTCATGATGTTCCGTGAATTTCCTCCTGATGCCAAAGGTGTTTCTTATCTGGGGGTTTTTTATAAGCCGGAACTTAATAAAAATGACGATGAGTGGATCTATCTTCCCGAGCTGCGCATGGTTAGAAGGCTGAGCCATACGGGGCCGAAACATGCCAAGGAAGAGGAATTCTCGAAATCGGAATTGAGGCAGTTCGATCTTGTCCCAAGAAGTCCCGATGACGACACGCATCAATTATTGACATCCGAAACAATGGAAGGCGTTGTTTGTCATGTCATAGAGAGCATTCCCAAGAAAGGCGGCGCGGAATTTTATCCTTATGGGAAAGTTGTGCGATGGATATCCAAGGATAATTTCTTGCCAATGCGTATTGATTATTACGATGAGCGCAATAAATTACAAAAACAGCAGTTCACTAAATGGAAAAAGATCAATGATGCCTGGGTGTGGGAAGAGGTGGTGGGGATGAATGTTCAAACGGGGAATAAGACACTGTTGACTATCGCCGACATCAAGTTGAATGTCGGCCTTACTGAAGAATCCTTTTCAAAACGCGCGATGCAGTTGGGTATTGAAAATATCAAATGATATTCGAACACAATAATGTAAGCGAGGTGTCTCGATGGGTAATAATGATAAAAAACTCAATTGGTGGATAAACCCGGCAGAAGAAGATCTCTGGGCAAAGCGTATAGATCTCATGGAAACGCTGGATGTTATTGGAAAGCGTGGCGGGCTGGATGGGGTTCAGGAAGAAATCTTGGAGAAATGTAGAGAGCGCTTGGAAAATGCCAAGGCTGCTCTTGAGCCAAAGTTGCCGTTTGGCAAAAAGCACAAGATTTTCTGGAGCCTCGTGCATCGCGTTGATGAGGATATCATTCTGCTCATACCGGATGAGGAGGTGTTGAGCAAGGCAATAGACATTAAGACCTTTTTCGGTTTGAGCATCAAGGAAAAACATATCAGGGAAGAGTGGCTGGGAAGCGATGGCCGGAAGGGGAAGCTGACGGCGGTCATTGATGAGCTGGAAACCAGAGAAAAGCTTGGGGAGCTAAAAAAAAGGCTGACAGATATTGTGGCAGGGCTAAAAGCTAAGCCAACGGAAGATCTGCAAGAAAAGCTTACGGAAACCATGGCAGAGCTGAAAAAGCTGAATGCCAAGAAGAATATGGGCCAGGTCAGGCATGTCCTCAAGGAGGCATTGAGGATTGTGAATGATCAGATGGATCATGCATTCTGGATACTCTCTTTGAACAGCATGGTGAGCCTGACAAGTGCCATTTTTTTGGGCTTGATAATGTTCCTTTTCTGGTCTCTGGGTTATTCCTCGCAAATGGATGAGTCACATGCGTGGCATACTTTAAAAGACGTGGCCATACCCATGGCGATGCTTGGCGGAATGGGGGCATACCTTAGCAATCTGATTACCAAGGAGGACTTTTTGTTTGTCAAAGGTCCTTTCTGGCGATACATGCTGCAT
This sequence comes from Gammaproteobacteria bacterium Ga0074134, assembly GCA_001464965.1. Classification (GTDB taxonomy): domain Bacteria; phylum Pseudomonadota; class Gammaproteobacteria; family Ga007554; genus LNEJ01. The sequence goes on along the minus strand of LNEJ01000001.1, from coordinate 20,120 downwards.
TATGTAATCTCAAAACCCATCATCAGTGCCTTTGCCGCTATTTTTATCTATGTGTTGGAGCTATCCAAGCTTGTCTTTTCGATAGAGCCGGTTACTAATGGTATGGCAGATCAGGCGCCCCAGCTAATCACTCTGCATATTCATTCCGGAGCTGTAGGCTATGTTTATGCAATTCTTGCAATTGCCTCCGGTTTTTCATCAGACAAGATTTTGAGAAGCATGATAGACCGTGTGTTGAAGAGGCTGGAACAGAAGGCGGAAAAGACCAAGGAAACCCAAGAGTAATAACAGCGGATATTGAGGGTGGGTAACAGACCGGGGCGGGGTGCGCCGGTGGGTTTTTCCAATGAGAATGCGGAGAGAATAGGCGCTAAATGGCATTATCTGCTGGTGCCCCATGAAGCCTTTGAGCAGGGGTGGAATATTATGGCGTGACAGGCTGAATTTGCATGTAGTCCCGTGTGGCTGTGAGGGGTTGTCGGGGCAATCCTTGCATGGAAATTGTTGGATCTCTGGGCAGGCTTCAGAAGTCCAAATTCAGGCAATAAAAAACCCTCTCTCCGTACGGAGAGAGGGTGAACGGGCGATCAGAAATAAAACTGGTTACAGCTTACCTTCGCGCCGCATCAGTTCATCAATGGTTATGCCTATTTCGGGTACGCCGCCAAAAAGGCTGCCCAGCTTGCGCTTGTTGACATTTTCAAGCACTAAACTGTAATCGCTGTCGGACAGCGGGATGTAGCTCACCTGTTTGACGAGGCTGGCGGCATTCTTCAGGTAGAACTCAACGAACTCCTTGACTTCAGGTTTTTGGATGGATTTCGCGTTGACATAAATGAAGATTGGGCGTGACAGCGGTTGGTAGCTGCCATTTATTACCGCATCAGGGCTAGGTGCGACGGCGGGTTTTCCTTGCCGCACTGCGATGGGTACCGCTTTCAGCTTTTTAGAGTTTTCGGCGTAATAGGCGTAGCCGAAGTAACCCAGCGCGTTCTTGTCGCGTATGACGCCCTGTACCAGCACATTGTCATCCTCGCTGGCGGTGTAATCGCCCCGGCTGGATTTGGCCTTGCCGACGACTGCTTCGGTGAAGTAATCGAAGGTGCCGGAGTCGGAGCCTGCGCCGAACAACCGGATGGGTGCGTCAGGCCAGGAGGGGTCGATCTGGTTCCATGTGGTGATCTTGCCTTGCGCGCTTGGTTCCCACATTTTCTTGAGCTGGGCCACTGTCATGCTCTTTACCCAGCTATTTTCGGGGTTGACCACTACCGTAAGCGCGTCATAGGCTACTGGCAGTTCCATGTAATGGATGCCGGCGGCTTTGCACGATTCCATTTCGCCAGCCGATATCGGGCGTGAAGCATCCTGGATATCGGTTTCGCCGCGGCAGAATTTCTTGAATCCGCCACCAGTGCCGGAGATGCCTACGGTGACGCGGACCGTGCCCTTCTTCGCTTTCTGAAACTCCTCGGCAACCGCTTCGGTGATGGGGAAAACGGTGCTGGAACCGTCGGCCTTGATAGTGGGCACAGCGACAGCCGTCATTGACATACTCGATAGGCCGCCCAGAATGGCGGTCATGACTAGCGATTTCCTGATGGATTTATTTAACATGCATGTTGCCTCGATGGTTTAGAGTATATTTCCATTAAAAATCAAACTGAGCGCGCAGTGTAGCGGCTTTTTCGCTCTTGCTGGTGACGCCATTGACGGTGACCGGCGTGTCAAAGCCGGTCTGAACATAGTTCAACATAAAGCGTGTATTGGGGTTGACGATCCACTTGACGCCCGCGGTCCATGCGCCTGCCTTGTTGGTGTAGGCATTTGTCGCGGAGGAAGAGGCCAAGCGCCCTGTTCCCGCCGCGTTGGCGGCCGCAAAGTCAGAGGCATCGTACTCGGTGAAGCGTACCCCCACCTCCCAAGCGCCCCAGCCTTCGGCCAGCGATCCGGGCTGAAAGTTGGTGTTGGGACGGATGCGGCCAAACGCGCCAGCTTTGTAATTGTCTGCATATTTCTCACCCGTGATCAGCCAATTGATCGAGGCATACCAGGCACTGATGTCCCGGTCAAAGTTGACGCCCGCCTTGCTATTGCCTTGATAATTGGCTGTCAGGTGTTCCGCCTGGAACTTGACTGGACCTTTCGCCATCGCGGCCTCGACGCCATAGCGCGTGCGATCGAAGTTTTCTCCATCGAACGTCGCCGTCTGGAAGAAAGTGGCGCCTCTGGCCTGAGAGCGGGCGCTCAATACACCGTCGCCGGGCGCTTGTTCGCCCTTGGAGAAGGCTAGGCCTGCGTGATAGACGGCATCTTTCTGTTTGAGAATTTCGGCGAAATTGGCGGTGACGCGGCCAATCACATCCATCTTGTCCGCCTTGGCGTTGTTCTGGCCAGTGTTATTGCCAGTGCTGCCGTCGATGTTCGAAAGCTCCGCCCGATTGATGCCGCGTCCGTTCGACAGCGCCAGGCCATAATTGACCCCCTTGGTGATCTCGCCGAAGGCCATGGCGCCGATTTCCTTACCGGGCACCAGTTGATCGGCGAAGGAACGCTCCTGGAAGTCAATGAAATTGGAGCTGGTAAGCTGTTCGAGTCCCATCGGCATTTTGAACTGACCAAAACGCAACCCTAGTTTCGGCCACCATAGGGCGTCCAGATGCGCGATGTCGAGCGCCGCGGTACCCTGCCCGAATTCGCCGATTACCTGCACTTCGTAGCGGTCATAGAATTTGGCCTTGGCGCCGACACGAGCGCGACGCATCTCGAAGGTGTCGGCAACCATGCCGTCATTACCCAGGAAATTGCGATAATCGGCGTGCACGCGGCCAGTGAGGGAAATGCTGAAATCCTTGCTGGCGGATTCGATGGAAATGCCATCCTTGAAAACTGGCTTCAATTCACCGCGCTTGGCTTCGGCTTCGCTTTGCTTAACATCCCTGAGGGTGTCCTTGATCTGACTATACTCTTCATTGCTCAGCACCCCTTTTTCCTTTAAGGTCTTTATTAAGTCCGAAACGGCCTCGTTCGCGTGCACTGGTGCCTGCATTGCGGCACACAGCAGGCCGACTGACAGTACCATGCCCGCACGGCGCTTGGATGGATTGCTGCGCTGCTCTTTTCTGTAGGATATCTTGATCGCACTCACCGTTATCTTTCCTCTAGTTACGGGTATTTCCTTGCTGCATGGCAGGTTTCCCCTCTATGAATAAGTGTTAACCCGAATGTTTCATAAATTCTGCGCGATCATCGTGCGAATTTATGAAACATTCGGGTTAACAACGGATGGGATTTTATGATGGTTTTGTGACAATATTGTGACAATATTGCTACAAATGAGAATATTCGATGACAAGATGATGAAGCATGGCACCGGACGACGTAAATACAGGGTTTTGTCAGCGGATTCGTTCTACTATATATCCCGCGATCCACCGCAATGGGGCGGCGCCGCGTTCGTCGAGTGTGCCGAGGCAGTCCAGCGCTTCCTGGTGGAGGTCTCTGGCGCGCTGCTTGGCATCCGCCATGCCGAGCAGGGCTGGATAGGTGGGTTTGTCGCGGGCGATATCCGCACCCTGGGTTTTGCCGAGGGTTGCGGTGTCGCTTTCGATGTCGAGGATGTCATCGCGGATCTGGAACGCCAGGCCGATGCACTTGGCGTAGCGATCGAGGCGGTTGAACACATCGGGGTCAATGTCCGGCTTACTGAGTGCGCCGAGTGCCACGCTGGCGCGGATCAGGGCGCCGGTCTTGTGGATGTGCATGTCTTCCAGCTCCCCGAGCGTCAGCGTGCGTCCTACGGCGGCCAGATCGATGGCCTGTCCGCCCGCCATGCCGCGTGAGCCGGAGGCCAGCGCCAGAGTCTCAATCATCTTCAGCCGTGCCGTGGCGTTCGCCTGGATAGCGGGGTCGTGAGCGAGGACATAAAAGGCCAGGGTTTGCAGGGCATCACCGGCGAGTATGGCGGTGGGTTCGTCAAACGCCCTGTGGCAGGTGGGCTTGCCGCGCCGCAGATCGTCGTCATCCATGGCGGGCAGGTCATCATGCACCAGTGAGTAGACGTGAATCAGTTCCACGGCACAGGCTGGTCCGTCGAGCGCGGTGTTCTCCACGCCCAGCGCGCCGCCGGTGGCGTACACCAGCAACGGGCGAATGCGCTTGCCGCCGCCCAGTACGGCATAGCGCATCGCTTCGTGTAAATGCGTGGGGTGAATCGTGGCCGCCGGTAGCCAGTGCTCGAGTTTTTGTTCGGCACGTTCCTGGCAGGCTGCAAGCCAGTCATTGAAGCTGTTACTTTTCATTGGCGAACGGTCGCAGTTCCGGTTGCCCATCCTTTTCGATCAACACCTGAATTTTTTGCTCCGCTTCTTTGAGGGATTGCTGGCAAGTGCGAGTCAGGTTGATGCCGCGCTCGAAACAGGCGAGCGACTCTTCGATGGAGATATCGCCTTGTTCCATGCGGCCCACCAGAGTCTCCAATTCTTTGAGCGCTGACTCAAAATCGGGCGGGGCCGCTGTCTTTTTTTTGGTCAAGTCTGAAAAACTCCATTGGGATTAAACGGCAAGCAGCATGAGCCGACTTTCAAGCAATGCCTCTTTGCGTCTCGGTACAAGCTAAAAAAACGAACTCTATCAAAAATCCGGCTATAATCACAGCCCATGAAATTTGAACTTTTGCATACCGACCACGCCGCGCGGCGTGGTCGCTTAATATTTGGGCGCGGCACGGTAGAAACGCCCGCCTTTATGCCGGTGGGTACCTATGGCACCGTCAAGGCCATGACCCCCGAGGAGCTGCGCAAGACTGGTGCTGAAATCATTCTTGGCAATACCTTTCATCTGATGCTGCGTCCCGGCGTTGAAATAATTGGTATGCACGGTGATCTGCACGGCTTCATGCACTGGGATGGGCCGATCCTCACCGATTCGGGCGGGTTTCAGGTCTTTAGCCTGGGCGAGATGAGAAAAATAACAGAGAAAGGTGTGGAATTCCGTTCGCCGGTGAACGGCGACAAGGTGTTTCTCGATCCGGAGCGCTCCATGGCTGTGCAGCGCGCGCTGGGGGCGGACATCGTGATGGTGTTCGATGAATGCACACCCTATCCTGCCACCGAAAAGCAGGCGCGTGACTCCATGGAGATGTCGCTGCGCTGGGCGAAGCGCAGCCGCGAGGCCCATGATGATAATCCTGCGGCGCTGTTCGGCATAGTGCAAGGCGGCATGTACCCTGCCTTGCGCGAGGCCTCGGCAACGGGCCTGATGGAGATTGGTTTTGATGGTTACGCGATTGGCGGTCTGTCGGTGGGCGAGCCCAAGGATGATCGGGAGCGCGTTCTTGAGCACACCATTCCCTGTCTGCCGGTGGCGCAGCCTCGCTATCTGATGGGGGTGGGCACGCCGGAGGACATCGTGGAGGCGGTGCGACGCGGTATCGATATGTTTGACTGCGTGATGCCCACGCGCAATGCCCGGAACGGCCACTTGTTCGTGCATGGCGGCGAGATCCGCATCCGTAACAGCGCCTATCGCAACGATACCCGGCCGCTGGACGAGGCGTGTGGTTGTTATACCTGCCGCAATTACAGCCGCGCCTATCTGAGCCATCTGGATAAGTGCCGCGAAATCCTTGGAGCGCGGCTCAATACCATTCACAATCTGTATTATTACCAGGAACTGATGCGCGGCCTGCGCGCAGCCATCAGCGGGGGTAAGTTGCACGACTTTGTGGTCGAGTTTTATGCCAGACGCGCGCAAAACGTACCGGCTGTGCCATAATAGCGAGTTATGAGTTCCGGGTCATAGTGAACAACCCGAAGCGCCAAATCAAAACTTCCAAAACTTTAAGATTAAGAAGGAAACCGTATGAGCTTTTTCATCTCTGACGCCTGGGCCGAAGCTGCCCCTGCCGCCGCTGCCCCTGGCATTATGGAATTTGTGCCGCTGCTATTGATTTTTGTGGTGTTTTATTTCCTGCTGATCCGCCCCCAGATGAAGCGCGCCAAGGAACATAAAAAAATGACCGAGGCGCTGGCGAAGAACGACGAGGTGGTCACTAGCGGTGGTCTGCTGGGAAAAATTGCCCGTATTGATGAGAGCTTTGTTACCTTGGAAGTCGCCGAGGGTGTCGAGATCAAGGTGCAGCGCAGTGCCATCACGGCGTTGATGCCCAAGGGAACTTATAAATCATAAGGTGTGAAACCGCCCGCTTTTTTGTTATCCCGTTATTTTGAGTGTTGCTGGCTGGAAGGATGATTCATGATTAACCAGTATCCCCTGTGGAAATACCTGCTGATTGTGGCGGTGCTCGCTGTCGGCGTGGTGTATGCGCTGCCCAATCTCTATGGCGAGGATCCTGCGCTGCAGATCTCATCGAGCCGTGGCACTCCCATCGATATGTCCACGCGCACCAAAGTACAGGATACCCTCAGGCAGGCCGGAATTGCCTCGCAGCCGATTGAGGCGGTGGCGAGCAGCTTGCTGGTGCGCTTTTCCAACACCGATGATCAGCTCAAAGCCAAGGATATGGTTGCCGCGGCGTTGGGCGATGACTATATAACGGCTCTAAACCTTGCGCCCGCCACCCCCGGCTGGCTGACCTCCCTGGCCGCCGCACCGATGTATCTGGGGCTGGATTTGCGCGGCGGTGTGCATTTCCAGATGCAGGTAGACACCGTGGCGGCATTGGCCCAGGCGGAAGAGCGCTATGTTGGCGAGATCCGCACCTTGCTGCGCAACGAAAAGTTGCGCTACCTGACTGTGGCGCGGCAAAGCACTGGCAACCTGGAAGTCAAATTCCGTGATGTGGGGGAACGTGATGAGGCGCTCAAGAAAATCAAGAAGGAGTACCCGAGCCTGGTCATCAAGGACGAGGAGCGAGGCGGCGAGTATTATTTGCTGGCCTCGATCAGCGAAAAAGAGCAGCTTGAGATAAGTAAATTCGCCGTGCAACAGAATATCACCGCGCTGCGCAACCGCGTCAACGAACTGGGCGTGTCCGAGCCGGTGATCCAGCAGCAGGGTTCTGACCGTATTGTGGTGCAACTGCCTGGTGTGCAGGATACCGCGCGTGCCAAGGACATTCTGGGCGCCACCGCCACCCTGGAATTTCGGCTGGTCGATACGGAGCACAATGTCGAGGACGCGGTGGCCGGACGTGTGCCGCCCGGTTCCAAACTCTATAAAGAGCGCAAGGGCGCTCCCGTGCTGCTCCAGAAACGCTTGATCATTACCGGGCAGGATATCACCGATGCCTCATCGGGTATTGACCAGCGTGATGGCAGCCCGGCGGTGTTTATCTCGCTGGACGGCAAAGGCTCCAAAATGATGTATAACATCACCAAGGACAATGTCGGCAAGCCGATGGCCGTGGTGTTCATCGAGAGCAAGACCGAGACGCGCATGGTCGACGGCAGGGCCGTCAAGACCAAGAAAACGGTCGAAGAGGTCATCAACATCGCAACCATCCGCGAGGCGCTCAGTAAGCGCTTCCAGATCACCGGGCTGGACAGCTCCAACGAATCGCGCGACCTTGCCTTGCTGCTGCGCGCAGGTGCCCTGGCCGCACCGATGGATATCGTGGAAGAGCGTACAGTGGGTCCGAGCCTGGGCGCGGAGAACATCGCCAAAGGGTTCAATTCGACGCTCATCGGTTTTGCCGCCATCGCCATTTTCATGAGCGTCTATTACCGGGTCTTTGGTGTCATCGCCAGTGTGTCGTTGTTCATGAACATGGTGTTGCTGATGGCCGTCTTGTCCATGCTGCAGGCCACGCTGACGTTGCCGGGGATCGCAGGTATCGCGCTCACCGTCGGCATGGCCATCGACGCCAACGTGCTGATCTTCGAGCGTATCCGCGAGGAGCTGCGCGGCGGTAATACGCCTCAGGCATCGATTCACGCCGGCTTTGAGCGTGCCTGGGGCACTATTCTGGATTCGAATATCACAACCTTGATCGCCGGTTTCGCGCTGTTCCTGCTCGGTTCCGGGCCGGTACGCGGCTTCGCGGTGGTGTTGTGCATCGGCATCCTGACGTCCATGTTCAGCGCGGTGATGGTATCGCGCGCCATGGTCAACCTGATTTACGGCCAGCGCAAGCTCGCCAAACTGCCGATTTAACCTCAGAGGATAGTTTCATGGAATTTTTCCGCATCAAGCATGATATTCCGTTCATGCGCTATGCGCGCATTACCACGGTGATTTCGGCCGTGATGTTTGTGCTGGCGGTCGGGGCGCTTTTCGTGCGCGGGCTGAATCTGAGTATCGAGTTCACTGGCGGCACGGTAGTCGAGGTTCATTATCCTCATGCAGTAGACGTGGAGCATATTCGTGTCGGGCTTCAGAAGGCTGGGTATCATGATGTAACAGTGCAGAACTTCGGCACCACTCAAGATGTGCTCATTCGCCTGCCCGCAAAGCAGAACATGTCCTCGGCGACGCTCAGCGATGAGATCATGCATGCGCTCAAGACGCAGGATGCCAGCGTGGAACGGCGGCGAGTTGAATTCGTTGGCCCGCAGGTCGGTCAGGAATTGTATGAGGGCGGCGGACTGGCGCTTCTGTTGGTGTGCGCCGGTATCATGGCCTATCTCGCGATGCGCTTCGAGTGGCGTTTCTCGGTTGCAGCGATCGTTGCCAATATGCACGATGTCGTGATCATTCTGGGTTTCTTCGCTTTCTTTCAGTGGGAATTTTCTCTCACTGTGCTGGCGGGCGTGCTCGCCATTCTTGGCTACTCGGTAAACGAATCGGTGGTGGTGTTCGATCGGATCCGCGAAAACTTCCGCAAGATGCGTAAAGCGTCCGTTCCCGAGGTCATCGACAACGCCATCACCCGTACCATGTCCCGTACTGTTATTACGCACACCATGACCGAGCTGGTGGTGTTGTCCATGCTGTTTTTCGGTGGCGAGTCGCTGTTTTATTTCGCATTGGCGCTCACGATCGGTATCGTGTTCGGCATCTATTCCTCGGTACTGGTGGCCAGCCCGATTGTGATGTGGCTGGGCATTGACAGGAGTAATCTGATGCCGGTGAAGAAGGAAGGAGAAGGTGTTGACGCCCGTCCGTGATGCTTTTCCTTGATTGAGCACAAAAGGCCCGCAGCTGCGGGCCTTTTGTTTTGTCAAGAACGAAAAAACGCTGAAAATCAGCATTATTTGGTCCTTTACGATGATGGTGCGTCGGCTGTAACCTCTTTTTATGGTTATCGTTTTGGGGGCGCAGGATGGATGCTTTAGTAAAGCTGATACATGCGGTAAGTCAGATCGATAGGCAATTGGCGGCGATCCTGGTTGTGGGTGTCGCGCTCGCTGTATTGGCGCTGATCGTCCTGCATGGCGGCGAGAGGCCATAAGCCGATGTCAATTGCAAACGATAGCCGGGTATGTGTCTACCTCGGCGAAGGCCTTGCCCGCTACGCCTTTCCTGGCGGCCATCCCTTCGGGGGCGGGCGGATGGAGGCCTTTTGGGATGAGATGATGCGCAACGGCCTGGATGGCAGCGTAACCGTCCGCGCGCCGGTGATGGCGGCGCAGGAGGTGATCGAGCGCTTCCCATACCCATGCGCATGTGGCGCGCGTCAAGGCGATGTCGGCGCGTGACATGGGGACGTTTGATGATGGCGATACCCCGGCCTTTTCCGGCGTCTATGAAGCGGCGGCCTATGTCGTGGGCTCCACCGTTGATGCCGTGAAGTGCATAATGGAAAAAGGGTGCCGTCGCGCTTTCGTCCCCGTCGCCGGGTTGCATCATGCGGCACGCGATGCCGCGACGGGTTTTTGCATCTTCAACGACATAGGCGTGGCGATTGAGATCTTGCGTAGCGGTTACGGTGTGCGGCGCATCGCGTATGTGGATATCGATGTCCATCATGGTGATGGGGTGTTTTATGCCTATGAGGCCGATCCGCAGCTATTCATTGCCGATGTCCATGAGGATGGCCGTTATCTCTTCCCCGGCACCGGCGCGGCGCACGAGGCCGGGCGTGGCGCGGCGGCGGGCAGCAAGCTTAACATCCCCTTGCCGCCGGGTGCCGGAGATACGTCCTTTTTACAAGTCTGGCCGCGCATCGAGGCGTTTGTGCGCCATGCCCGCCCTGAATTCATCATTCTGCAATGCGGTGCCGATAGTCTTGCCGGTGACCCTTTGGCAAATCTGAGGTATTCGCCCGCCGCCCATGCCCATGCGGCGGCCCGGTTGTGCGAGATCGCCGAGGAGTGCTGTGAGGGGCGCATAGTGGCTCTGGGCGGGGGTGGCTATAATCTGGATAACGTGGCGCGTGCCTGGACGGCGGTGGTGCGGGTGTTCATCGAAACGCCATGAAGTTTTTGTGCGACGAGATGCTTAAGCGTCTAGGGCGCTGGCTGCGCGCGGCGGGTTATGACACAGTCATCGAAGATGATGGCGCCCGCGACCGGGAACTCGTCGAGCGGACGGTGCGTGAAGGGCGGCTGTTGATCACGCGCGACCGCAAGCTCACCGAATTCCGGGAGGCGCCGGGCGTGGTGATCCTGCTGCGTTCCAACACGGTGCAGGATTGCATCCGGGAGCTGACAGATCAACTCGGTATCGACTGGACGTTCCGGCCCTTCACGCGCTGTCTGGTGTGCAACACGCCGTTGACCGAGGCCGCGCCCGAGCGGTGGTGCGAGGTGCCGCATCGGTCTCGTGTGATGGTTCGCCACCTCTATCATTGCCCACAATGCGGTAAGGTCTATTGGGAGGGCAGCCATGTGCGGCGCATGCATGGTAAGCTGGTGGCTTGGCGGGCCAATAGCGGGTTATAGGTGATGTATTTATAACTTATTGTAATTATGTCAAAATATATCATGCCTTGATCGGATCAGGCTTTGGGTGGGACTTGAACTTATCAGGCACTGACCCTATCTAATGATTCGGGTTTATAACTTACGAGGTTTTGAATGAAACGCATTTTTCTGTTCCTGCTTACCAACATCGCTGTGCTGGTTGTACTCAGCGTTTCGATGCGCCTGTTAGGAATTGAAGGTATTCTCGATCAGCAGGGTGTTGATCTGAACATGAATTCGCTGCTCATCTATGCGGCAATCATAGGCATGAGCGGTTCGTTTATCTCGCTGGCGATCTCCAAATGGAGTGCCAAGAATATGACCGGGGCGCGCGTGATCGAACGCCCGGCGAACGCCACCGAGGCGTGGCTGGTGGATACCGTGCGGCGCCAGGCGCAGAAGGCCGGTATCGGCATGCCGGAAGTGGCGATTTATGACTCGCCCGATGTGAATGCCTTTGCCACAGGCATGCGGCGTAACAACGCCCTGGTGGCGGTGAGCACCGGTCTGTTGCGTTCCATGAGTCAGGACGAGGCCGAGGCGGTGCTGGCGCACGAGGTCAGCCACGTCGCCAATGGTGACATGATAACCCTGGCGCTGATTCAAGGCGTGGTGAATACCTTTGTGATTGTGCTGTCACGGGTGGTTGGCCATCTGGTGGACCGGTTGGTGTTCAAGACTGAACGTGGTCATGGCCCGGCCTTTTGGGTAACTTCCATGGTTGCTGAGCTGGTACTGGGTGTACTGGCGAGCGCTATTGTCATGTGGTTCAGCCGCCGCCGCGAATTCCGCGCCGATGCCGGTGGTGCGAGCCTGGCCGGGCGGGAAAAGATGATTGCCGCCTTGGAGCGTTTGAAAATGGGGGCTAACCAGGCTCATCTTCCGGACCAGATGGCTGCGTTTGGCATTTCAGGTGGGATCGGCCACGGCCTGAAACGCCTGTTTATGAGCCATCCTCCGCTGGATGAGCGCATTGCCACGCTGCGTTCCCAGCGCAGTTAATGAGTTAACAGAGGCGTCCTTGAGGGGCGCCTCTGTCATTTGGGGCAGGTGTTGCTATAAAGAAAATGGATTCGCCGCCGATGTAGGCTGTATCCAAGTAAGGAGAACAATAAAATGACCATGACAGATATTGCCGTCCGGCAGGAAACAGCGGCTGATGTGCGCGCGATTGATGTTGTCAATCTTAGCGCCTTCGAAGGTGAAGCGGAGGCGATTCTCGTCACCGCATTGCGACAGTCCGAGCATTTCATTCCCGAATTATCCCTCGTTGCTGAAATAGATAACCGTATCGTGGGACATGTCCTGCTGTCGCGTGCCTATCTTGGACGGCCAGGAGGTGAGATTGAGGTATTGGCGCTGGCGCCGATGGCGGTAGTCCCCTCGCAGTCGCATCGTGGCATAGGCTCTGCCCTGATGCGGGCAGCGATCACCAAGGCGGCGAGTCTCGGGCACAAGGCCATTATCGTAGTGGGGCATCCCGAGTTTTATGCGAGATTCGGCCTTGAAAAGGCTTCTAAATGGGACATCCGGTGTCTTTTGCCTGTGCCCGAAGAATCCGTGCAGGCTATAGAGCTGGCAAAAGGTGCATTAAGCGGAGGTGGAACGCTTCGTTATCCTGCGGTGCTTACGGCGTTCTTCCGGCAAACAGCACAGTAGCCGGGTAAGAATCTGGAAAAAAGAAGCCGCTACGAAGCTGGTGGGTTCAGCATCTTTTTGACGACATTTCACGCCCATTCAAATTCTTTTTCTCCCATCTGCGCGCCAGATGCAAGTGTGCCATCGTTGATGCCATGCTCAAGCGTAAAACGGAATTGCACGAAGAGGCCGGTGTTTTGCAGGGGTTCGGCGAGCAGTGCGGCCTGCATGGTTTCACCTTTGCCGCTATGTGTCTTTATGGCTACTTTGTTTCCGGCGCTGAAGATATGCGCAGGCACTACTAAGGTGGCGGGTTGATTAATGGCCTTGATCTCTGGTAACAGTAGACCTGCCGTCTGGTCAGCGGCGCTCTTTCCTGCGTCGTAACGGCTTAATGTTACCGGCTCGGCGATGGGGGCGATCATCTGAATACCAAATTCCATCCGTGCGTTTTTGACGTGCTTCATCCAGCGGATGACCGCTATGCTCCATTCCTGAAGGTTTCCCTGGTTTGTGATGCGGAAGCCGATCAGCTCGCCAATCTTGAATTTCGCCGATTTTTTGTTTCCCTCCCACGCCAGGCATGCGCCGTTGGCGCTTTCGTTGACAACGGCGCACTCATACGTTGCAAATGGAAGTGCTGGAGGCGGGGGTGAGGCTGGCTGTTTCTCCTGCTGTTTTATGTGGTACGCAGTTTGATTGACAACATTCCATACGTCCTGTTGATCTTTCTCCACTTTCTGCTCATCCCCGCCCTCTTCCTCGTCATGCAGACCCTTTACAGGGCGGCTGGTGAAGCTGGCTTTGCCTTTTCGCGCTTCGTGTGCGGTGAATGTTGAAGCTGCGTTGATGGCGTTGTGAGTGGCGCTCAGGCCCACTGTCACAACGAGTACGGAGTTTTTATTGATGCGGGAGAAGTTGCGTTGCGGGACGGTTCCCCATGATGACATTAATCTGAGAAAAAGATCATGGGGCAGAAATGGTTTTTTGAGTTCCTGGGCTTCTTGTTGATTGAGTGTGTTGCGCAGATGATGCATCAGGGCTGATGTATCCAGTACCCGGCATGCCTTGGAAAAGTATTTTTTTTCTGCTGTTGCCGATGAGGTTGGTTCGTCTTTTTCCGGATCGATCAGGAATGCTTCCTCCAGGTCCGGGATCCCGGAAACGGGTACCAGCTGACTGAGTGATGCGCATTGACCAAGGACGCCCACCACAGCGCCTATTTCATTTTGCGATAAATGATAGGGATTGGCGAGAGAGAGCAATAGTGCCTGTTTGTAGAGATCGCTGATGCTGTGGTGTGGGATTGGTGCGCCTTCTGTGTTGTGGATAGCACTCTCGTGGATATGCTTTTTTTCGGCGTAATGATACAACTGATGAATATCCCGCCATACTGAGTTGGGGCAGGGCGTATATATCTGATAAGAAGTGAGCAGCGCATCAAATAAATATTGCATGGCATGATGCAGCAGCAGCAATGCCTTGCCAGCGGTGAATAATGAGGACTGGTGTGCGATCAGATTGTTGAGGGCTACCTTATAGCCAATCGCCATTTCGCCATACAGGTTGCGCGCCAGATGGGCGTCTTTCAGATTTTGGTCGGACAACGGAAACGCAGCGCCGAGATATTGTTTTTTTAACGCAGCTATTCCTTGACGGGCCGGGGCTCTGAACAGATCCAGAATCTGGCAGCGGTGCTGTACTGGAAGGGTGGTGCGGTTCAGTTTTGTCAGTGCGCAATAGAGCGAATGCGCGGTTTCTCCTGCATTGAACTGAGGTAAATGCTCGATCCACTCCTTGATTTTTACAGGATGTGGATCAAACGCCATGCCAAGGTCCTTGTCCTGGCACGGTGTTTCCAGCTTGATGGTGGTATTTTCCATGGCGGATTATTTTCCTTGAGCATATTCCAGAGGATATTATTGCTATCGGCCAGGATTTTCAAATATTTAGAGTATGGAGTGGAATACGGAAAAATTTCCGGTGCATGGGGCTGGCTCTTTGTCATATATACGCCCAAAGCAGCTCGAAATCCTTGTCGTGTGTCTGGACGGCGGCAGTCAGGATTTCAGAAGGCATAACCTGAACAGGCATGAAAAGAAATTGCATGAAGCTGCTGGTGTTCTCCAGAGATTCAGTGAGCAGCACATGGCGTGTCCCACTGTTTGTGTTGAGGATGATTTCCTTTCCGGTCTGGAATGCGTTTTCAGGTGTTATTAAAGTAGCGGATTGGCTGGTAGCTTTGAGTTCAGGCAACAGCAGGCCATTAAGCGGAGCATCGCCGGACCGGTCCGCGGCATGGGTACGTATCAGCACCGCCTCGGCGGCCGGTGCTAGCATCTCAATGCCGAATTCCACTTCCGAGCTGGTTACATTCTTTGCCCAGCGAATGACGGCGATTCCCCATGCATTGTTGCTCATCCCATTAGCGGTTTGAATGCCAATTACTTCTCCGGTTTTGAACGGGGTTGAATTGCCGTCTCCTTTCCATAGCAAGCCCGAGCCACCCGCACTTTCATTGATTATTGTGCATGTGTGTGTTGCGTGGGGGCGAGGGGTGTCCACGTTTCTATGCGCAGTGTTTTGCAGGCCACGGGAGAACAGGGCGATAGGATCGCTGTTTCCTCTGGGCGGGTTGGGTGGCGAGGAAGGAGCAGGGTGAATATCTTTTTTTATGAAAGAAAGCGTAGCATCCACCACGGATGTGTTGCTGATGAAATGATGGATGGCGTCGAGTCCGATGGTGATATTGACCCGCCCGGTTTTTCTTAGGCGTGCAAAGCTGCGCCTGGAGACGATACCCCATGCCGAGATCAGCCATCGTGCCAAGCCGGAAGGTACTGGCGATGAGGGGCTGTCTTCGCGTGCAGCATTTTGCTCTAGCGATCCGGCCTCGTTTTCCAGCAACTGAAAGAGGTGATATATCAAATCCGTAGTGTCTAACGCCAGGCATGATCCGACGCCACAATTTTTGTTCACTGCCAGCGATGTGGGCGGATCATCTCCCGTTAAATTGATGATGAACGATCCCGTCGCGTCGCCGGGATTCGATACCGCATTCAACAGCCCATAAGGCGCCAGTTTGACCAGTGCTGCATAGACCTCGGTGATTCCATCCTGTGATAACTGATAGGGGTTCGCCAAAGCCAGCAGTAATGACTGCTTGTAGAGATCATTGATGCTGCGCTGCGGATTTAGCGTGTTCTGGTTGTCCAGCACGGGGCTTTCATGCAGCTTTTTATGCTCCGCGTAGCGGTACATCTGGTGCATGTCATGCCATACCGTGGCTGGGGAAGGTGCATACATCTGATAAGAGGTAAGCAGTGCTTCGCTCAGATAGCACATGGCACGGTGCATGTGCGTCAGTGTCATGCTCGCGGTGGCTTCATTGGTCAGCAGGTTGTCGATGATGATCTTGTAACCGTTCGCCATCTCCAGATACAGCTCCCGCGTGAGTTGTGCGGCTTTGATGCTGATGCTGGATAACGGCAAGGTTGAGCAAAGATAATGCTTTTTTAGCGCGCCCGCGACATGTTGTACGGATGGTCTGAAAAATTCGAGAATCTGGAAACGGTGCTGGGGGGCAATTGACGTGCGATTTAGTGCAGTCAGTTCCTGATAGACCAGTCGCGCTGTTTCGCCGGTATTGTCCAGAGGCAGATGCTCCAGCCACTCCTTTATTTTCAAGGGGTGGGGCGGGCAGGCTAAATTCTGGGGTTCGTCTTTTTCTGGGAAGTGCAATATGATGCCGCAGTTTTCCATGGGGATATTTCCAGCAATCAGTTGGGTCCATGCCACTGTATCGGCTTGACCAGACGATTTTTGAGGGCAGGAATATCTATCGTTAAGCAGTTTTTGGGGATTCTTTACAGCAGGGGCAGTTTGCTCGGCGCGCCGGGTTGCTCGTGTACCAGCCGGGGGACGAGATAGCCGGGCAGGCAGTTGCGCAGATCTTCCATAAGGCGGCGTGCGTGTGATATCTCGGTTTCAAAGTGGGCGGCGCCTTGCACTTTGTCCAGCAGGTGCAGGTAATACGGTGTTACCCCGGCTTCGAACAGGGCTACGCTAAGGTCGGTCAGCGCTGTGGCGGAGTCATTCACCCCGCGCAGTAGCACGGTCTGATTGAATAACACCACCCCAGCCTGCGCAAGGCGCGACAGCGCATCGCGTACCGGGCCATCAATCTCATTGGCATGATTGGCGTGGATCACTATTACCGGCTTTAGACGGATTGAGCCCAGCCAGGCAAGCAGGGCGTCATCCACTCGTTCCGGCAGCACGATCGGCAGGCGCGTATGGATGCGCAGCCGTTTGAGGTGCGGAATGGCGGATAATCGCTGCGCCAGGGGCGCCAGGCGTTGATCGGTCAGTATCAAAGGGTCGCCGCCGCTTAAAAGAATCTCACTCACGGTAGGGTCGGCGGCGATATAGTTCAGTGCCGCATCCCAACCATTGGCGGCGGGATTGGCATCGCTGTAAGGAAAGTGGCGGCGAAAACAATAACGGCAATGGATGGCACACGCGCCGGTGGTTACTAGCAGCACGCGTCCTTCATACTTATGCAACACACCGGGGGCGGGCATGGCGGCCAGGTCGCCTACCGGGTCGGTGTTAAAACCCGCGGCAAGGGATTCTTCGTCGCTGAGCGGAAATACCTGGCGCAGCAACGGATCGTCAGGGTCGCCCTTGCGCATCCGCGCCACATAGCCACGCGGCACACGCAGGGCGAACTGGCGCCGGGCCGCCTGTCCTAAAGGCAGCGCATCCGGCGCAAGATCGAGCATCGCCAGCAGTTCAATCGGATCACTAATGGCCTGGGCAAGCAATTTTTGCCAGGAACTGGTCTGCCAAGATGGCGAAATTCGCGGTAACATAGGCATAGTTTACCGGAGTCTAAAGGCAGGGTGTGGGATTGCTATCGTTAATCCTGCATTCTTACGCAACCGCTGTATTTTTGAACGAGGATGGCATGGCCACATATAGCACCAACGAATTTAAGTCGGGTCTCAAAATCATGATGGATAATGATCCTTGCTCGATTCTGGAGAATGAGTTCGTCAAGCCCGGTAAAGGGCAGGCGTTTAGCCGCGTTAAATTCCGCAACCTCAAGACCGGACGTGTCATCGAGCGTACCTTTAAATCCGGTGACACCGTGGAGGCCGCGGATGTTGTCGATGTCGAGATGCAGTATCTGTATAGCGATGGCCAGCACTGGCATTTCATGGTACCGGAGACCTTCGAGCAGATCGCTGCGGATGCCCCTGCCGTGGAAGACGCCATCAAATGGCTCAAGGAGCAGGATGTCTGTGTAGTTACACTGTGGAATGGCGTGCCGCTCAGCGTGATGCCGCCGAACACGGTTACGCTCAAGGTGGTGGATACCGATCCAGGTCTGCGTGGCGATACCTCGGGAGGCGGCACCAAGCCGGCTACGCTTGAAACGGGCGCGGTGGTGCGCGTGCCGCTGTTTGTCGAGATCGGCGATCTGCTCAAGGTGAATACGCGCACTGGAGAATATCTGTCGCGGGCCAAGGCTTAATTTTGGTGGCGGAAAATCGTATTAAAGCGCGATTTGCAAGATAGTTATTCCATTGAATGGCGGCCTGCCGCAGGCCTTGAAAACCTGCGGCTGCGTGCCCGCGTGCTGGCCGCCATTCGCAGTTTTTTCTCCGAACGCGGCGTACTGGAGGTGGAAACGCCAATATTGTCCTCCACAACGGTGACGGATCCCCATCTACACAGCTTCACCACCTGCTATACCGGCCCCGGCGCCCCTCAAGGGCGCACCCTGTGTCTGCAAACCTCCCCGGAATTCGCCATGAAACGCCTGCTCGCCGCCGGGAGTGGGCCGATCTACCAGTTGGGCAAGGTCTTCAGAAACGAGGAGGCGGGGCGGAGGCATAATCCTGAATTTACCCTCCTGGAGTGGTACCTGCCGGGATTTGATCTTGCGGCGTTGATGAGCGAGGTCGAGGCTTTGGTAAGTCTCCTCATCGGCGCGCCTCGGGCGGAGCGTCTCAGCTATGCCGATGCCTTTGTGCGCCATGCCGGCATCAACCCCCACGCTGCAACGGTGGCGGAACTTAAACATTGCGCCTTGATCCAAAATATCAGTGAGCCACAGGGGCTTGATGATAGTGATCGGGATGGTTGGCTGGATCTGCTGTTGACCCATGTGGTCGAGCCCCAGCTTGGTATTGAGCGCCCCACCTTCATCTTTGACTATCCCCCGTCGCAGGCGGCTCTTGCGCGCGTGCGGCCCGGCAACCCGGCGCTCGCGGAACGCTTTGAGTTGTACATCAACGGCATCGAGCTGGCCAACGGTTATCACGAGTTGGGAGATGCCAGTGAGCAGCGGCGCCGTTTCGACGTGGATCGGGCAAAACGCCGTGTCGCAGGTCTGTCCGATATTCTCCCGGATGAACGCCTGCTTGCGGCTCTGCAGCACGGTCTGCCGGATTGTTGCGGTGTCGCGCTGGGAGTGGACCGTCTACTCATGATTGCGGCAAAAGCTCAAGCGATTGACGAGGTGTTGGCGTTTCCTGTTTGTCGTGTTTGACCTTGCGAAAAAACGTGGTGCCTATTTTCAGCCGGTCAATTGTTGCCCGTAGGGGTGATATGTCGAAGAAAGTGTAAATTACCAGCGGTTAAGTGTCGGTAAACTTTACACTACACATTGCTTTTAATTGCCCTAAATAAGTCCATATTAATTTTATTTTATATTACTTTATAAAAAACAATTTGTTGAGGTATTTTTTCGTTGCGCGGCCCGGATTTTGCTGAGTTTTAATAACGGCGTTATTTTGGCGTCAGTTGCGATTGGTTAGGCGAGGCAAGAAGGCCTTTTTGGGGTGTGCCTTTGCTTTATGCTATTTCAAGATGGGCGAAAATCGGAGAGTAATGTTATGGAACGCCGCTGGACAGATCGGGCGCCCATATATCTTGATGTCGGGCTTTTTTCTCAAGGCCAAGAGATATCGGTGTGCAAGACACGGGATATTGGTTTGGGCGGAGTGTTTCTTGAGTGTGCCCACCCGCTGTTGCCACAGGAGGCGCAGGTTGAGCTGATTTTTATGTTAGGTTCAGGCGCGCACCGTATCAAGCATAAAATCCGGGCAAAGGTCGCACGTTTAACGAAAGAGGGAATGGGACTCGTGTTCCGTGATTTCGATGCGACCGCGTTCCGTTCCCTCCAGGAAGTATTGCGTCACAAAGAGGCCGCTGAAACGCCGCATTGAGCTGCGCGCCCCATCGCTAACCGTTAATCCTTGCCGGTTTTGACGGAGTTCCCCTCCTTCTTCAGCCATTTATCAAAGCAGTCCGCGCCGCAAAAATAATGGACGTAGTCCTCGGCTTCGACGCTCTTGGCGACCGACGCAGGGATTTCTTTCATGCAGACCTCGCAATTCAAGAGGCCTTCCGGGTGATGTGCTGGTTTTTCTATCATTGTGTGTTCCTCCTGTTATCCTCATGGTTTACTTTATATCATAAAGGCTGAAAAAACCGCAGGCGCTCGATTCATAGTGAAAATTTGTGCCATTATCAGTATTGAATTGTTGGGTGCTTTTAGTTCTACTGTGTCACTGTAGTGGCATAGTTAATTTGGCCACCTGATTATGGGTGATAACATCACCCTCAATATAAAACAGGTGACGAAATGGCAAAAAGCAGACGGACATT